>CAMTWK010000001.1:0-70933 GCA_947085425.1 uncultured Burkholderiales bacterium
CCCTTCAACCGGTATCAATCAGATCCACCAAACCCAGGCTATAACACCCAAATCCAATCTCTCCAATCAACCCATCACCAGCAGGCCCCAATACACAAGAGCACCCACCTCAATCGATTGTCTAGTTTTTAAAGAACGATTCGAAACGTTTTTTCCGTCGCTTGCTGCTTTGCGACACGTTTCGAAGGATTGCTATTATGCAGTGCAGCAAATTGCCGGTCAACCCCTTTTTGCAAAATATTTACAGGTTTCTGCAAAAAGATTTTGCGCACAAAAATTATCAAATAATTGTCACGCGGGCGAACTTTCGTTTGCCCACTTGTGCTACGACATTTGCACCTTTTTTTAGCATCAACAACTTGTCGGTAATTTTTTCGCCATCGAGGCGAACGCCGCCCTGCTCAATCATGCGAACGGACTCGCCAACACTCGCGGTCAAGCCCGCCAGTTTGAGCAGATGGGTCACGCCAATAACGTTATCGGCAGATTGCACGGAAACCTCAGGCATATCGTCGGGAATGCCGCCACGGTGGCGCGCCTCAAAATCAATCAGCGCCTCGTCCGCCGCACCCACCGAATGAAAGCGGACAACAAGTTCCTGCGCAAACGCCACCTTGATATCACGCGGATTTTTTCCAGCCTCCACCTCGGACCGCCACAACTTGATTTCTGCGGCCGGTCTAAACGACAGGAGGTTAATGTACTTCCACATCATGTCGTCGGACACACTCATTAACTTGCCGAACATTTCGCTCGGCACGTCGGTGATGCCGACAAAATTGTTTTTTGACTTCGACATCTTCTCGACCCCGTCCAAACCCTCCAGCAGCGGCATGGTCAAGATGCATTGCTGCTCCTGGCCATATTGCTTCTGCAGCTCGCGGCCCACCAGCAGGTTGAACTTTTGATCGGTACCACCCAACTCAACGTCCGCCTTTAACACCACCGAGTCGTAACCTTGCATAAGTGGATACAAGAATTCGTGGATGGAAATCGGTGTGTTGCTTTGGAAACGTTTGGTAAAGTCGTCGCGTTCCAGCATTCTCGCGACCGTCCAACGTGAGGCCAGCTGAATCAGGCCGGGCGCGCCCAGCGGGTCACACCACTCGGAGTTATAACGAATTTCAGTTTTTTCGGCGTCCAAAACCAAACTTGCCTGCTTAAGGTAGGTTTTGGCGTTTTCCTCAATTTGTTCACGGGTTAACGGCGGGCGGGTTGAATTACGCCCGGATGGATCACCAATCATGCCGGTGAAGTCACCGATCAGAAAAATGACCTGATGTCCCATGTTTTGCAATTGACGCATCTTGTTCAACACCACGGTATGACCCAAATGCAGGTCAGGTGCCGTCGGGTCCAAGCCGAGTTTGATTCGAAGTTGGCGGCCGCTTTCGAGTTTCTTAACCATATCCGCTTCAAGGATCAGCTCTTCTGCGCCGCCCTTAATAATGGCTAACTGCTCGTCAACGGTTAATGCGTTTTTTATGACCATGCTTGTGGACCGGTATCTTTAGTGGGGAGAAATCGCCCGCAAATCAAGGCGCTTTCTGATATTCTTTACGCATTGCATTAAACAGTCATTGCCCTGCCCATGAATCATGCAGAACTTAAAATTTTAACGCATCGCGTCGGCTCCAGCCTATTTGAATTTACGCGGCGGCCGCGTGTTCGACGTTTTTCAACCGTGATCACATTGTTGTTTGTGCTGCCGACATTTGGCGTATTGACCGCATTTGGCGTCTCGTCTGATACCGAACTATCTGCGTTGGCCCGCAAGGAGGTGGTGCAGGCGCTTGCCTTGCCGCAACTTGCAGACCACACCACCGCAGAAACGGAATTCCGCTCTTCCGACCGCGTGCAGCGCGGTGATTCGGTCGCGATTTTGATGCAGCGACTGCAGATCGATGACAAAGCGGCATTTTCATTCTTGCGTACGTCAAAGGATGCCAAATCCATTTATCAACTGCGGCCGGGCCGGACGCTGCAGGCCACCACAGACGCCGATGGCAAACTTCTAACACTGGTGTATTTACACAGCCCCGACAGGTTGCTGGAGGTAATACGAACAGGCGACGACTTTTCAGCTGCTGAAAAAGTCATCGTCCCCACCGTTTACACCATGCATAAGGCCGGTGTGATTCGCTCCTCGCTGTATGGAGCCACCGATGCCGCCAATATTCCAGACGCCGTTGCCAACCAGTTGGCCCGCATTTTTTCAACGGACATTGATTTTCACGTTGACTTACGTTCCGGTGATCGGTTTTCAGTCATTTTCGAAATGCTTTATCACAATGGTGAATTTCTTCGTCCGGGTCGGGTGTTATCTGCCGACTTCACCAACAAGGGTAAAAAATTCGAAGCCTACCTGTTTACCGACAGTGATGGCCATGATGGTTATTACGGGGTTGACGGCACCAATCGTGCCAAGTCTTTCTTGCGCTCGCCATTGGCCTTTTCGCGGGTGTCTTCGGGCTTTGGCGGGCGTATGCACCCGATTTTTAAAAATTGGCGCAGACACACCGGGGTCGATTTCGCCGCACCGCGTGGCACCCCCACCTGGGCGACCGCCGACGGTATTGTTGAATTCGCCGGCGTAAAGGGCGGCTACGGCAACGTCGTTGAAATCCGCCATTCAGGCTCGGTGTTGACACTGTATGCCCACCTCTCAGGCTTTGCCTCGGGCATGCGCAAAGGTGTCCGTGTCAGCCAGGGCCAGACCATTGGTTATGTCGGCGCCACCGGATTTGCCACCGGCCCCCATCTACATTACGAATTCAAGATTGGTGGCCAGCACCAAGACCCAATGCGCGTCGCGCTACCCAAGGCTGACCCGTTGGCGGCAAAGTATATTGCCCAATTCAAGCAAGCCGCCGGTGTCCAGGGCGAACAACTTGCGCTTTTGCGTGACGCGAGTTTTGGCCAATTCGAGTAGTTTGTACATTGGCATCATGTCGGGAACATCGCTCGATGGTGCCGACGCCATTCTTGCCGACTTTTCCCAACCCACTCCGCTGGTATTGGCTTTTGCCAGTGCGTCCTATCCCGCCGAATTGCGGGCCGAATTGCACGCCCTGAATTGTTCGGGCGAAAACGAAATTGAACGCAGTCATCTCGCCGCCAACCAACTGGCGGATGTTTACGCCGGCGTGGTGGACATGGCATTGCAACAAGCCAACGTGACCCCCGACAACATCCTTGCCACCGGCTGCCACGGCCAGACCATTCGCCACCGCCCGGATTTGGGTTTCACCACCCAGCTCAACAACGCCGCGCGGCTGGCCGAATTGACCGGCATCGATGTGGTCGCCGATTTCCGTTCGCGCGATGTCGCGGCGGGTGGCCAGGGCGCGCCGCTGGCACCGGCGTTTCACGACGGCATGTTTCGCGCCCGTGATGAAACCCGTGTCATCGTCAACATCGGCGGCATCAGTAACCTCACCATCCTCAGGCCAAATGAATCGGTGTGGGGCTTTGATTGCGGCCCCGGCAATTGCCTGATGGATTATTGGATGCAACGTCACCGCGGTGAGGCGTTCGATAAAAATGGTGCATGGGCGGCCCAAGGTCAGCCATCCACGCGGCTTTTGGGGCATTTGCAGGCTGAGCCCTACTTCGCGCTTGCGCCGCCCAAAAGCACCGGACGTGATTTATTCCACGCCGATTGGCTGGCGCAATTTTTGCAAAATGAATCGCCGGTGGATGTGCAGGCCACCCTGCTGGAACTCACTGCTTGGGCCATCGCCTCACACATCGGGCAAACCGCACGCGACGCACGCGCGGCCATCGTCTGCGGCGGCGGTGCCAACAACCAAACACTCATGGCACGGCTTGCCGCACTCCTGCCCGACATGCGCATCGAGACCACCGACGATTACGGCGTGCCAACACAACAAGTCGAAGCGTTCGCCTTTGCGTGGCTGGCAAAACAGTGTGTTGAAAATCGACCGATTGATTTGCGGCGCACCACTGGGGCGAGGCAGCCGAATGTTTTGGGGTTGATTGTGCGGGCTTGAGTTATTCGCATCATCTCGCTACGCAGCCCAACCAAGCGTTAAAGCGCGTTTTATCAAGGTGGATACTCATGAAAGCAGAATACGATCTCCCCAAAATGAAGTCCCGCAAAAATCCCTACGCATCAAAGCTGAAGAAGCCCGCCACAACGCGACTATCAGAAGAAGTTGAAATCATGGATACGCAAACCATCGAGATCCTGGGACGCAACCGGTTGGTGGGTGAGCTACTGGCTGCTGGACTTGAGGTCGCCATTCCACTGAGAGATAGGGGCATCGACTTAATCGCATATGTTGACCTTGCTGCGAAAGCATCAAAGTTCGCCGCTGTTCCAATTCAGATGAAGGCTACATCAGCTCGCGCATTCTCCCTTGATACCAAGTACGCCAAAATTTCCAATCTTGTCATTGCCTACGTCTGGGGGCTTCAAGCCCCAGAGCATTCCCAGTGCTTTGCCCTCACCTATTCCGAGGCTGTTGAAATTGCCGACACCATGAAATGGACTACAACCGCATCATGGGCAAAAGGCAGCTACTCAACGTCTGCGCCGAGCAAGAAGCTTTGCGAACTTTTGGCACCATTCAAAATGTCATCCGATTCTTGGCGAAAAAAAATATCACACGTCAGTCAAGTTGCGCTTTGACATTGAGATCGAGTAGGGCGCGCCATATGCGGCGCGCCCCACTTGGAAAGGAGTGGTGCAGGCGCACCGGCAAACATCGCCTCCATCCTAGGCCCACGCTATCCCGCCCTCGCCAACGCCTGCTCAATATCCCAAATAATATCGTCGATAGTTTCCAGGCCAATCGACAGCCGCACCATGTCCGGCGGCACGCCGGCTTTGATCTGGTCTTCTTCGCTGAGTTGCCGGTGTGTGGTGGAAGCCGGGTGAATGACCAGTGACTTGGCGTCGCCGATATTGGCCAGGTGCGAAATAAATTGCAGCGCTTCGATGAATTTCACGCCGCTTTGAAATCCGCCCTTGATGCCAAATGACAACAGCGCGCCCGCGCCTTTTGGCATGTAGCGTTTGACCATCGGGTGATAACGATTCGACACCAGCCCCGGATAATTCACCCACGCGACCTGTGGGTGGTGTTGCAAAAATTCCGCCACCGCCATGGCATTGGCGCAGTGGCGTTCCATCCGCACCGGCAGGGTCTCCAGCCCCTGCATGAGTTGCCAGGCGTTGAATGGCGAGAGGGTCGGCCCGTAAACGCGCATGATTTCCATGCGTGCTTTCATGGTGTAGGCGAAATCGCCGAAGGTCTCGAAAAAGCGCACGCCGTGATAACCCGCCGAGGGTTCGTGCATACCGGGAAATTTTTCCGCGATGCGCGGTTCGCCCCACGGAAATTTGCCGCTTTCCACCACCACCCCGCCCATGGTGGTGCCGTGGCCGCCCATGAATTTGGTGGCGCTGTGGACAACAATATCCGCGCCGTGTTTCAGCGGCTGACATAGATAAGGCGAGGCGGCGGTGTTGTCCACCACAAAGGGCACGCCTGCTTCGCGCGCGATTTTGCCGATCGCTTCCAGATCAACAATGTTGATGGCGGGGTTGCCGAGGGTCTCGGAAAAAATCACCTTGGTGTTCGGCTTTAACGCACGCCGAAAATTTTCAGGGTCATCCGGGTCAACCAGTGTCGCTTCAATGCCCAGCTTTTTGAAATTAACATTGAACATGGTGTGGGTGCCGCCGTAGAGTTTGGACGACGACACCAGGTGATCGCCCGCTTCCAGGATATTCATCAGCGCCACCATCGAGGCCGCCTGCCCGCTGGCGGTGGCCACCGCCGCGCGCCCTCCTTCGAGCGCGGCGCAACGCTCCTCAAAAGCAGCGGTGGTGGGATTCGACAGGCGCGTGTAAACATTACCAAAGGTCTGCAAGTTAAATAGCGACGCGGCGTGATCGGCGCTGTCGAATACAAACGAGGTTGTCTGATAAAGCGGCAGCGCACGCGAACCGGTCGCCGCATCGGGAATTTGTCCGGCATGCAGCGCGAGGGTTTCAAAACCGAATTGTCTATCCGCCATGTGCTGTTCCTGCTTCTGTGTGGGCTTTGATTTTAGCGGCTGCTTGGTTTACCGGCCAATGCGCATTCGGCATGGTTTATGCGGGCGGAATATATATGGTCATAAAATCGACAATCTTCATATCCCATGCGGCGTTTGCGGCATTTTTGCTTGAAAACACCCGTGGAATGGCGAGTTTCATAGGAAACTTCTAAAAACCTAGCCTTTACCGGCGGAGGCCGGCACCCAATTTTTGGATGCCATTGATACCACTACAAAAATTATGCCCCTGCCTTCGCAGGGGAAGGAAATTTTGATGTTTGGGGACGTGCAAAAAAATCTACAACACCTTGCCCGGATTCATGATGTTGTCCGGGTCCAATGCGTGTTTGAGCTGGCGCATCAGGCTAAGTGCCAGCGGCGATTTGTGTTTGGTGATGTCATCTCGCTTGAGTTGCCCCAGCCCGTGTTCGGCCGAGATCGAGCCGCCACATTCATCCACATGGGCATAGACAATCTGGTTAATGGCTTCGACATGCATCAGGCCCTGCGCGGGCAGGCCGCAGTTGTAATGCAGATTGCCGTCACCCAGGTGGCCAAAACACACCAGCGAAATGTCCGGGAACCGCTGTAAGAGCGCCGCATCACATTTTTGTATGAACGCAGGGATTTTTGAAATCGGCACAGAAATGTCGTGTTTAATATTTTTGCCCGCCAACCTTTGCGCCTCGGAAATTTCCTCGCGTAGCCGCCAAAGTTCGGCGATTTGTGTGTCCGAACCGGCAATCACCGCATCAAAAATTTCCCCCTGCTCCATAGCCTCCGCTAATTTATTTTCCAACCATTGCCGAATGGACGCATCCGTTCTGGAGTCGTTCAATTCGATCAGCACCTGCCAGAGGTGATGCTCGGCAAAAGGTTCGCGCGTGTCGGGAATGTGGCGCAACACCAAGTCAAGGCAAACGCGCGAGATCAATTCAAACCCCACCAGTTGATCGGCGAAATCACGCTTGATGCGATTGAGCAGACACACAGCGGCGTCCGGCGAGGCCACCGCCACCAACGCCACCGCGCGCGCCTTCGGCAGCGCAAATAATTTGAGTGTGGCGGCGGTGATCACGCCGAGTGTGCCCTCGGCACCGATAAACCAGTGCTTGAGATCATAGCCGGTGTTGTCCTTGCGCAAGCCCGACAAGCCGTGCCAGATCTCACCTTGCGGCGTGACCACTTCCAGCCCCAGCACCAAGTCACGCGCATTGCCGTAACGCAGCACATTGGTGCCGCCGGCATTGGTGGAAAGATTGCCGCCGATGGTGCAGCTTCCCTCGGCGGCGAGTGACAACGGAAACAGCCGATCGACTGCGCGCGCTTTGTCCTGCACGGTTTGCAATATCGCGCCGGCCTCAACGGTCATGGTGTCGTTGTCGGTATCAATGGCGCGAATAACATTCATGCGATTGAGCGACAAAACAATAGCGTTGCCGCTGTTGTCGGGCACACCGCCGCCGACCAGGCCGGTGTTGCCGCCTTGTGGCACGATTGGCGTTTTGGTTTCGGCACACCGCTTGACCACTGCCGCAACTTCATGGGTGTTGGCGGGGCGCACCACGGCCACAGCTTGGCCTGAAAAATTACCGCGCCAATCGACAAGATAAGGTGCCATTTCGGCGGGCAAGGTGACAAGACCGGCGTCGCCAACAATGGCGTGAAGGGAAACCACCAGCGGATTGGAGTGCGGCATTATTTTCCGGTGCCGCGAATCTTGGCGAGCATGGCTGAGGTGGAGCGTGCATGTTGAAACGCAATCGAATGCACCGTGCCGCCCCACGATCGCACCTCCGTTGCCCCGACAATATTGTCGACCGTCCAATCTCCGCCCTTTACCAAAACGTTCGGTCTGGCATCGACAATACGCTCGATGGGTGTGTCTTCATCAAACCACGTCACCAGCGACACACACTCAAGAGCGGCGATCACAGCCATGCGATCATCCAAACAATTGATCGGTCGGTCATCACCCTTGCCGAGCCGGCGAACCGATGCATCGGAGTTGAGAGCGACGACCAACGACGCACCCAAAGCTGCCGCCTCCGCCAGATAGGTGACATGACCACGATGTAATACGTCGAATACTCCGTTGGTAAACACCACCGGTTGCGGGAGTAAAAACACGCGCTCAGCCAAATCGGCGGGCGTGGTAAATTTTTTTTCAAAGTCTGGTTGCATCGCTGAATTCTAACCGAGCCGATTGTTGATCATCGGGTAACCCGACTTGACGACGATTGCGACGACTGGCGGCGGTGCATCACAACCGTGGGTGACACGATTCGTGGCGACTTTCAACAAACCCACAACCGGCCAACCCACAAGTCATTTTATAACCACCCGTCAACAGGGGTGTTTCAAGCAAAAATGTCTGAAACACCCAGTCAATGCTAGTTTTTTGCAACTTTATCAACGTACTCGAATACCTTGACGATGCGCGACACCCCTGATGTTGTCCGGGCGACTTCGGTTGCCGCATCCGCCTCTTCCTTGGTGACAATCCCCATCAGAAAAACAACGTTTGCCTCGGTGACAACTTTGATGTGATTTGACGAAAAACTCTTGGCACCGAGAAAGCGTGCTTTCACGCTGGTGGTAATCAAGGCATCGTTCGAGCGGCCGGCCAGCGAGGAATTGCCACCGATCACCAATTCATTGGTCACCGCCTTGACGCTGGCGACCTTGCGAATGGCGTCGCCGATTTCTATCTTGGTTTTTTCATCGGCGACCTCACCAGTCAATAGGACCGATAGGTTATAACTGGTCACGTTGACGTGGGTGTTTTTGAAGCGGTCAAGCAAAATGACGCGCACTTTCCATTCCACATTTTCGTCTTCAATATAAATGCCGGTCGATCGACGATCGCCGACCGCCAATGCCGTCGCCCCCACACCCACGGCCGCCAGCGGGAAACAACCCTGCAGTGCAAGTGTACAAATCAGGATGGCAGTGCCTAAAAAAATACGTTTCATGTTTTCTCCATAAAATCCGGGCCGGTATGCGTTACGCCCGATCAATATCAGATGCCGAATGCGTTTCTAACCCACTCAATACCGTTTGCATCAGTGGTACGCATCAGTATCGCATCAAAGCGGCAAGGCGGCGGCTGCCGGAACTTGGACAAATATTGTTCGGCGGCGGTTGCAAGCCGCCGTTGTTTGGCCAAATTGATACTTGCAGCCGCACCACCGAATTGTTCCGACGCACGATAACGCACTTCGACAAAAACGGTGACATCACCATCCTGCATGATCAGGTCGATCTCGCCCGATCGGCAGCGGAAATTTCGGACAGTGGTGGTCAATCCTTGACTACATAAAAAATTCTCCGCCACCCGCTCGGCGTTGTCGCCGACAGTCTTGCGACCAAGCAGCGCTGCCAGATTCATTCTGCCGACTTGATCAGGTTAGGCTTTCCATCGCGCATTTCCAGCAGCGATAGACTGCGCACAAATTGATTGCCGTCGAGTGAAATTCGCCCGGTGACACCATCTATCGGAACAAAAGTCCGCATCGGACGGTCGGTAACAATATTGACATTACCCGCAACCGGCTGTATTGCCGGTTGCAACATCGCCGATATGATCCGCCAGGCGTCGATACCGAGTGCATACAGGCGCTCATAATCAACCGGCGTGCCATCCGGGGAACGCGGATAACTCATCACCGCTGCGTGATCGCGTTCTGCAAACCACGGCATTTCCAAATATTTCACGCTGTCCAAATCCAGATTTTCAACCGTTTCCGCACGAGGTTCGACGGAATGGGCGGTGGCAAATACCGGCATCCCGGTTGGCAAATAGGGGCGCGCAACCCGCGCCGCCGACATATTGGGTGCAATAAAAACAGCATCGGCTTTGCTGGCGTCTTCTTTTTCCATCGCCTGTTTCACCTTTGGCCCGTCAACCTGCTCGCCACTAAACGCAATACGGGCGGCGATGGTTCCGCCCAGTCGCAGCCACTCTTTCTCAAACGCATCCTGAATGCGGTTTGACAGGGAAGTCGGCCCACCCAAGACAACAATATTTCGAAAATTATCCTTAAATGCGATGCGTGCAATTTGTCGCGCGTCGCCGTCAAGTGACAGCGAAATATGGAAAAAATTATTGGCGTCCGCCTTGCTGAGGTCGGCTGGCAGATTCAGCGCCAGCGTCGGTAAATACCCCGCCTCTTTGGCCGCCACGGCGGCACCATCGCGGGTGAGCCCGGCGACGACCGCAACCGCCCCCTCCTGCACGGCTTTGCGATAGAGCGCGGCCAACGAAGGCCCATCGTCGTCAGCAAGGTAGCTGCGATATGAAAATTTATCCTTGCCACTGATTTCATAGGCGGCAACAAATCCCGCCCGTACCGCCTCCGCAGCCATGCCTAATGTTTTTGAGTTAAATGGCAATATCAATGCGACAGCTTTTGACGGCTCGACCTGCTTAACTTCACGCTGCACGCTTGACATCGGGGTCACTGCCGAATCGGCTGGTTTGTCGTTGACGATTTTTGTTTCGGCTGCCCCCGCTACCGTCGGTGGTGACGAGGTGATGGTCGTATTGATCGATTTATTGCGTGCTGCCGGGGGTGGCGCGGACGGGGCGGGTGGGGCGGGTGAAATGACCGGCGAGTTTGGCTGCGGCTGCAAAACGGGTGGGCTCGGCGCGGCAGGCATGACTTGTGACGCAACATTGGTTGCGTTAATCAACGCAACACCTGAAAATAGCGCCAACAACAATAAGCCACGGAATTGCTGCATCCGGCACCGCCAATCATGGAAGAAAACATCGAATGCGCATTATATGTGGTCGCCACCCCGATCGGGAATCTTGGCGACATCACCCAGCGCGCGCTCAATGTGCTTGCAAAGGTGGATATTGTCGCCGCAGAGGACACGCGTAACAGCCAGTTTTTGTTGGCGCATTTTGGCATCAGGGCCAAACTCATCGCGGTTCACGAGCACAATGAACGCAACGCCGCCGAGGGCATTATCAAATTACTGAGCGAGGGTAAATCGGTTGCATTGGTCACCGACGCCGGCACGCCGGCCATCAGTGACCCGGGTGCGCGTATTGTCGCCGCGGTGCACGCGGCGGGATTAATCGTGGTGCCGATTCCTGGTGCGAGCGCCGTCACCACCGCCTTGTCGGCGAGTGGCGAAGGTGAGGACGGTTTTTTGTTTGTCGGCTTTTTGTCAGCCAAGGCAGGCGAACGACAACGAAACCTCGAGGCGCTGCGCAAAACCGATGCCGCGCTGGTTTTTTATGAATCCCCGCACCGGATCCTTGAGAGTGTCGCGGCGATTGCCGAAGTGTTTGGCGCGTCACGCACACTCGTCGTCTGCCGTGAGCTCACCAAAAAATTTGAGACGATTCAGCGCCTCAAGCTGGCGGACGCGGTGGCGTGGCTGAAAAGCGACAGCAATCATCAGCGTGGCGAGTTTGTTCTGGTTTTATCAAAACCAAGCCAGGACGAACGTCTCGAAGAAAAAAGTGCCGGTGACGCGCATCTGGAGCGCACCTTGCGAATTTTGCTTGGTGAGCTTGCCGTCAAACAAGCGGTGGCGCTGGCGGTGCAATTAACCGGCGAAAAAAAGAACAAGGTCTATGAAACCGCCTTGATGTTAAAAGCGTCACCCGCCGACCCTCCTCTATAATTTGACCATGCGTACACTTACCATTGCCCGACCGGACGATTGGCATCTACACTTGCGTGACGGTGACGCGATGCAGGCCGTGCTGCCACACACCGCCCGACAATTCGGCCGCGCCATAGTCATGCCCAACCTCAAACCACCGGTGCGAACGGTTGCCGATGCCGGGGCGTATTACCAACGGATTGTGCAGGCGATCCCCGCCGGCATGCAATTTGAGCCGTTGATGACGTTGTATTTGACCGACAACACCTCTGCCGAAGAAATTTTTCAAGCCAGCAAGAGTGGTTTTATAAAAGCAGTGAAATATTATCCGGCCGGAGCCACCACCAATTCCGACTCCGGCGTGACAGACCTGCGTAAATGTGATGCCGCCATCGCGGCGATGCAGGCAGTCGGGCTGCCATTACTGCTGCACGGCGAGGTCACCGGTGATGACGTCGATGTGTTTGATCGCGAAAACGTTTTTATTGACCAGCAACTGACGCCGCTGGTGGCGCGTTTCCCCAAATTACGCATTGTGTTGGAACACATCACCACCACGGCAGCAGTGAAATTTGTGTTGTCCGCCAGCGAACACGTCGCCGCGACCATTACGCCGCAACATATCTTGTACAGTCGCAACTCCATTTTTAAAGGTGGGTTGCGTCCACATTTGTATTGCCTGCCCATCCTCAAACGTGAGGAGCACCGGCTTGCACTGCTGGCGGCGGCAACATCTGGAAATGCAAAATTTTTCCTTGGCACCGACAGCGCGCCCCACACCAAAAACAGCAAAGAGTCGTGCTGCGGTGCCGCCGGTTGTTATTCGGCGTTACACGCCATGAGCCTATATGCAGAGGCGTTTGAAAGCGTGGATGCACTCGACAAACTGGAAGGATTTGCCAGTTTTTTTGGCGCGGATTTTTACCGATTGCCACGCAACACCACCACCATCACCTTGAATAAGAAGCCTTGGCAGGTGCCCGACGAAATCCCTTTCATCGAGTCCGGCCTGGTACCGTTGCGTGCCGGTGAAATATTGTCGTGGCAATTTGCAGAATAGCGCGGCCGGTTTGACGCCGAACGAACAATGGATTGCCGCCCGCCGTTTGCTGGCAACGCCATTTTTTGACGCCATCCGGTCGAGCCTGCTGTCGCTGTCACCTGCGCATTGGCCCCATTTGACTGACCTCAACGCGCTGGCGGTGGCGAATCAACTACAAAATGTCACCGGTGCACCATTGCGTTTTGTTGCTGCTGTCGACAGCGGCTTGTCCGCCATGGCCTACGAAACACAAATTGCCGTCTCCGGCAACGTGCCGACCCGCCAAAATTGGCACGATCTGTTCAACGCCATGCAGTGGCTTGCCTATCCAAAAACCAAAGCGGTGATCAACGCCGCACACGCCAAGTTATTGGCCAGTGGTGGGCAAGCCGAGGCACGGGCGCGCTCGATTCCGCGTGATGTGTTGACCATGGTTGATGAAAGCGGAATGATCGTCGCGAGTACCGACGAATCGTTGCTGCAATTGATCCGCGACTTTCAGTGGAAAAGACTGTTTGTTGACCGGCGTGATGAGGTCACCCGCAACATGCGCTTTGTTCTCGTCGGGCATGGCCTGTTGGAAAAGTCGTTGTCCCCCTTTGTCGGGCTGACCGCCAAGGCCATTTTGCTACCGGTTGATCAACACCTCAATCTGGATGAGCCTGCCGCAGCATGGCTCTGCGCCGAAGCCAACCTTTGGTCCGCGCGTAATTTGGCACCGTTGCCATTACTTGGCATTCCCGGCTGGGATACCCGCAATCACGACCCGCGCTTTTACGACAACACCGACTACTTCCGCCCCGGTTATAGACCGCCTTCCATCGGGCGCACGTGAGATAATCCGCTCGGAAGCGCGCCAGACAGTCGCTGTGCACTTGTTGCATAGAGGAAAGTCCGGACTCCATAGAGCAGAGTAGTGGGTAATACCCATCCACCGTGAGGTGAGGATTAGAGCAACAGAGACGAGTTCGCGGCAGGCAACTGTCGCGAGGTGAAACGGGCAATCTCTACTCGGAGCAAACCCAAATAGGCAGGCGTTGAGGCGGCTCGCGGAGCCTGCGGGTAGGGTGCTAGAGGCGTGCGGTAACGTACGTTCGAGATGAATGACTGTCAATTGTGCGCAAGCACAATCACAGAATCCGGCTTATCGGCGCGCTTCCACTTATTCGGTCGGTGATTTATTGCGTGCCTGTGACAAATCTTCGGCACTCATCCAGCGCCATTCACCCAGCGCCAAATCATCTGGCAATTTGAGTGCGCCGATTTGGCTGCGTGCGAGGGCATCAACATGATTGCCCACGGCTGCCATCATACGTTTGACCTGATGATATTTGCCCTGCGCAAGCGTCATATGGATTTGATTGGGGATTCCCGCCTTGTGCCGGCACGCCAACGCCAACACCGGCTTTGGGTCGTCTTCCAGCACCACACCAGCCAATAGTTTTTTGATCTGTTCTCCGGTCACCGGCTCGCTGGTGGTGACGTCATAAACTTTCGGCACGTGATGTTTGGGGGACGCCATACGATGAATAAACTGGCCGTCATCGGAAAACAGTAATAGGCCGGTGGTGTCGTGGTCAAGCCGGCCGACCGATTGCACGCCACCGTTGCTGCGGGTGCGCAGTGGCTCGGCCAACAATCGATACACACTCGGGTGGGACTTGGCCTTTTGTGAACACTCATAACCCTCGGGTTTGTTGAGCATCACATAGGCTTTTTCGCGGTATGGCCATGTCGACGGCACAACGCCTTCAACATGAAATTCAAAATCTGGCGCGCTGACATCTATCGGTTGATTGCCATCATCACAAATGCGCCCATTGATGGTCACCGCACCATTGGCAATGAGCAACGCGCACATTTTGCGGGTGCCAAAACCCTGGCTGAAGAGCAGTTGCGCGAGGGTCATGACAGCCGGGGGCGCTTATAACGCATGGCCACAACACTTTTTGAATTTCAAGCCGCTGCCGCACGGGCAGGGATCGTTGCGGCCAACCTTTGCGGATTCACGCACATACGGCATTTGCCATGGCAACGCATCGTCAGCATAGACGTCGGCATCAATGACTGCCCGCTCGTCCCGATAGCGCTGCTCGGTGAAAGTTGCCCAGGTTGCAAACTCCTCGGTAAGTTCATTGCAGTATCGGTTGAACTTATAGTCTGGAAATGACGGATCATACGGCTTCACAATTTCACGGCGAATATCTCCGATGCTGTCATTCGGATGGCCAATGTCAAGCGTCGTCCACCAGTGTTCAATATCCGGCAAATACTCAACCGCCGCAAAATCCACCAGATAATTAACCAGCGACATCAGGGAATCCTCGTCCTCCTCGCCTGCCTGCAATGCCAGAAATTCGGCAACACATAAGGCATGAAGCCAAGCCTTCACGCTGGCGCGATCCGCATCGCCCTCGTGGGCACGGATGCAAACCGCATCAACCGCAGCCATGCGACACCAAATAAACAAACGGCGGTTTTCAGCGACCGCGCGTAGTGTTGCCTCACTCGCCGGATCAGCCTTGTCAAAGGTTGCCGCCAATACACGCCCGAAGGTGCCGGTAAGTGCATCGCCGAGCAGTGCCTCGACCATATCTTCCGGATAATGCAGCATGACAACAAGCGGGGCAAAGGCGCGCGTATCGCGCATGTCTGCGGCCAGGCGATAGGCGAAGTCATGCCACATCAAATCTGCGTCAATCGTATCCCATGGGTCCGCCACTGCATCCTCGATGACATCGATAAACTCCCCGCCAACCAGCGACCAATTCGCTTTGGCCTCACTCACGGCGGCAAACGGAAAATAGATGGGATTGGCGAACGCGTCGAACAGACGATCAATCAGGTCATCGGTGGGCGAATTCATTTGATCCGCCTCGGGCAATTTGAGCTTACTCAAACTACATCCTGAATTGTGTGCCAGACAACACGAGAAAACCACTGTCCGGGTGATGGGCAAAGGCGGTCAGGTGCGTTACCCGCCGCTCTATTTGCTTTGAAAGCCGTACCTTCCAATCGGTTTTATTGTTTTGGAGCGGAATGGAAGAGCGATTCTCTGCTTGGCAGACAAGCGCAGTTTTTATCCAAATTTTTGGCACGATAGTCATAGCAAAATATTGATTTTTAATGGCTTTTGACGTAATTCCGGATTCGCGTGTGATAAAAGCATGGCCGCCCCGCCGCGCCGATTCTGGCAACCGATCCAAATGCGCATGGAAATTTAGCACGACTTATTGCTTAATTCACGGAAGAAGCACGCATGGATTGACGGGAGTTTTCATTCGCGTTTATGCTCCAAACAGCCCGCCACCACTAGGCTTTACACATGAAGCCACATTTCACACATCAATCCGATTCTTACACATTGAACCTAAAGTGCATGACATCACCATCCTTAACGATGTATTCCTTGCCCTCCAGCCGCATCTTGCCCGCTTCTTTGCATTTCGCCTCGCCGCCGAGCGTAACAAAATCATTAAACGCAATCACTTCGGCGCGAATAAAGCCTTTTTCGAAATCGGTGTGAATCGCCCCTGCGGCCTGGGGCGCGGTGGAGCCTTTGTGAACAGTCCAGGCGCGTACTTCTTTGACGCCGGCAGTGAAGTACGTTTCCAACCCCAGCAGGGTATATGCCGCGCGAATCATGCGCGAAAGACCCGGCTCCTTCATGCCGATATCCTCCAAGAAAACCTGCTTGTCTTCGTCCGACAATTCGGCGATTTCCGCCTCAATCTTTGCGCAGATCGCCACCACAGGGGCACCTTCTTTGGCGGCGTGTTCGCGCACCTTGTCGAGCAGCGGATTGTTTTCGAAGCCGCCTTCGATCACATTGGCGACATACAAAACCGGTTTGGCGGTAATCAGTGAGAAGGGTTTGATCAGCGCCATTTCATCCGCATCCAAGCCCATGCTGCGCACCGGAATGGCGTCGTTGAGCTTTTTCATCATCGGCTCAAATATCGCCACCAGCTTGATCGCTTCTTTGTCACCGGCGCGGGAATTTTTCTGCGCCTTGTGCAAAGCCTTTTCCACCGACTGCATATCGGCCAGCGCCAATTCGGTATCGATCACACCAATGTCGGAAATCGGATCAACGCGGCCAGACACATGAATGACGTTTTCGTCATCAAAACAGCGCACCACATGCGAGATGGCATCGGTTTCGCGAATGGTTGCCAGAAACTGGTTGCCCAACCCCTCCCCTTTGGAAGCGCCCGCAACCAGACCGGCGATATCGACAAATTCGACAATTGCCGGCACGACTTTTTGCGGGGCCACAATCTTGGTGAGCTGATCAAGGCGTGGATCGGGCACTTCCACAATGCCGATGTTGGGCTCGATGGTACAAAACGGATAATTTTCCGCCGCAATGCCCGCCTTGGTGAGGGCATTAAAAGTGGTGGATTTTCCGACGTTGGGTAAACCGACAATTCCGCACTTCATTGTTATTTCCTATTCAAATATTTATTTTTTATTTCGACTGCGCAGCTTTGGTATGCAGCTTCAGCATGGCCGTTTCCATGTCGCCCTTGGCCATGTCCGGCCAACAGTCGATGGCGCGTTTCATGGCGTCATCAATGGCCCGGCCGTCTTCCGCGTTTGGGCGGTGCAACACATAATCGACCACCTCGGGTCGCTCCATGCTGCCACCGGACTTATCTGCCAAATCTGCCGCCAATTCGCGCGGATGACCTATGCCAATACGCAGGCGCCAGAAATCCTTGGTGCCCAAATGGCCGGCAATATCTTTGACACCGTTGCTGCCCGCGGCACCACCGGTTTTCATTTTGATGCCGCCGGCCGGCAAATCCATTTCATCGTGGGCGACCAATATTTCTGCGGGCGTGATCTGGTAAAACTTGGCCAGCGCCCCCACGGAGCGCCCGGAGTGATTCATAAACGTACCCGGCTTAAGCAACCACACTCCACCAGCCTTGGCGACGTCACCGTGAAATTTTGACTCTTTGTTAAAAGAACCACCCAACTCGCGCACCAACAATTCGACAAACCAAAAGCCCGCGTTGTGGCGGGTGTCGACATATTCGCGCCCGGGATTACCGAGGCCGACAACAAGCTTGATGGGAAGATTGGTCATGAGTAAATACGGTGTGTCAAAGGTGCAAAAATGAAATCGGGGCGGTTAATTTGCGGACGGAATAGACAGGACACTTGATTGCGGCGCGTGGCGTGGCGCCATGTCCAAAAAAATAAAAATGCCCGCGTACCTTGAGGGCGGCGGGCATTTCAAGGTGATGCACGACAATATTACTTTTTCGCTTTGTCGTCTTTCTTCGCAGCGTCGTCTTCCTTGGCCTTTTGATTGACGGCCGGCACATCGGCTGCCGCCACGGCGGTTGCCGCTGCTTCTTCCGAGGCAACAGCTCTTGGAATAATGATCGTTGCCACGGAACGATCTTCCTTGCGGTGCAAGGCGACAGACTCAACTCCGGCTGGAAATTTCAAATCCGACAGGTGAATAGAGCTACCCGCTGCCAGATCCCTCAAGTCAACCTCAATGAACTCCGGCAAGTCTTTTGGCAAACAGGAAATATTGATTTCGTTGAGAATGTGCGAAACGATACCACCCGACAACTTTACGCCCGGTGCAATGTCGGCATTCACAAAGTGCAAAGGCACCTTCATGTGAATAGGTTTGCCAGCGTCAACGCGCTGAAAGTCAATATGCAACACGTTTTGCTTCCACGCATGCATTTGTACGTCGCGCAGCAAGACTTTTTCTGATTTGCCATCCAATTCCAGGTCAAGAATGGAGGCGTGGAACGCTTCCAGACGCAACTTGTGGAAAATTTCGTTGTGATCAAGCTCGATGACGGATGCGTCCTTGCCACCGCCGTAAACGATGCCGGGAACTTTGTCCGCGCGACGTAGGCGGCGGCTCGCACCCGTGCCCTGTACGCTACGCGAGGTTGCTTTTAAAGCGATTTTCATGTTGATACTCCAAAATATTCGGGCAAAAGTAATAACCTACTTTTGTCCGGATTGATCAACCCTTGATCACTGGCAAAGCCAGACCAACAAGGGCATAAAAAGCGACGAAATATCAAAACCCGCAAAGACATTTGTCACCCACACGACAACCATTCGCGACCAAATGGTTTGTTGCAAACACAAATCGAACTGCCGATTTGCGGTAAATCTATTCTGAAAACAGTGAACTGACCGAGCCACCTTCTGCTATCCGCCGGATGGTTTCGGCGAGCAACTCAGCCGTGCCAATTTGGCGAATCTTTTTACATAACAACGCATCCGGTTTGAGTGGAATCGTGTCTGTGACCACCAATTCGTCAATGACCGAATTTTCCAGCCGTTCAATTGCCGGGCCCGACAACACCGGGTGGGTACAATATGCGACCACTCTTGCCGCCCCGCGTTCCTTTAATGCCTTTGCTGCTTCCGTCAAGGTGCCGGCGGTATCAACAATATCGTCCATGATGAGGCAGGTATGCCCACGCACATCACCAATAATATTCATCACCATCGAAACATTGGCGCGCGGGCGGCGTTTGTCAATAATCGCCAACTCCGCATCCAGCTGCTTGGCAATCGCCCTTGCCCGGACCACACCGCCCACATCCGGCGAAACCACAATCAAATCCGGATAATCGTGTTTCCACACGTCACCCAACAAAATCGGTGTGGCGTAAATGTTGTCCACCGGGATGTCGAAGAATCCCTGGATCTGGTCTGCGTGTAAATCCATCGTCAGAACCCGATCCACGCCGGCACCGGTCAACATATTCGCCACCACTTTTGCCGAAATCGCCACCCGCGCCGAACGCGGACGCCGATCTTGGCGTGCATAACCGAAATACGGAATAACCGCCGTAATTCGTTGTGCACTCGAACGTTTAAGGGCGTCCGCCATGACCATGATTTCCATCAAATTGTCATTGGTCGGCGCACAAGTTGATTGCAAAATGTACGCGTCTTTGCCACGGACATTTTCCAGAATCTCAACCATCACCTCGCCGTCGCTAAACTTTGCAACTTTGGCGCGACCGAGTTGCGTACCCAGTAACTTCGCGGTTTCCCGCGCCAGTTTTGGGTTCGCGCTTCCGGCGAACACACTTAAATTATCAAACACCACGGCAGTGCCTCATTCTCACGGTTGGAATAAGCAACTACGCAAGATTTTGCCGAGCGGACAATTCAGCCACAGGACAACAGCTTGCAAAACTGGCTGGGGAGGTAGGGATCGAACCTACGAATGCCGGAATCAAAATCCGGTGCCTTACCACTTGGCGACTCCCCAAATTCTTCAATACCCCAATTACATATTGGGCATATTGATCCTGCTAGCGAAGTGGATGTTTTTCCAATCCCCTAACAACAAATCCGGTCAATTCCGGCGGTAGTTGATGATACGCTTCCAAGGCACTTTGCTCAGTCTCAAAAGCGGCAAACACGCCGGCCCCCGAACCTGTCATACGTGCGCCAAATATTGATTTTTTGGACACCGCTGACAATGCAGCCAGACTGGCCGCGACTGCTGGAAAAGCTTTCAAAACAACCGCTTGCAAATCATTGCTGGTTCGCAAAAGGGCATCAACAAGGACACCCGCAGAAAAGTCCAACATTTTGACGTGTGGCGTCGATCTTGTCAAATCCGGTTGACTAAAAACGAACGGGGTCGGGACGTGAACTTTGGGCGTCAAAACCACGTACCACCAGACCGGAATGTGAATTTCAGCTAGTTTTTCACCAATTCCCTCGGCAAAGGCCGTTTTGCCAAAAACAAAAAAAGGCACATCCGCCCCCAGACCGAGGCCAATTTCCCGTAACGATTCGTTGGGTAAATTTAACTCCCATAACCGATTAAGGGCGAGTAATACGGTGGCGGCATCCGCGCTGCCGCCGCCCAGCCCGGCACCCATGGGCGTCACTTTATGCAGTTCAATATCCACGCCCAGCGGGCAGCCGGTTCGATTTTTGAGCGCAGCGGCTGCCCGAAGCGTTAAATCGATTTCAGGCGGAATGGCTTCAATGTTATTAATCCGCCGGATTAGGCCATCCTGCCGAATGTCGAGCGTAATACGGTCGCCAACATCGATCAGCGTAAAAATGGATTGCAACAGATGATAACCATCATCGCGACGGCCGGTCACATTGAGGAAAAGGTTCAATTTGGCCGGCGCATACAATTCACACGAGTCCATTAGCGCACCCCAAATTCGTCGATCACAACACGCACAACTGTGTCACCTGAAATCGCAGTCACACGGGTGGCGACGCGGGCACCGTCGATTACCCGAAAATTTTCAGCCTCGACCTGCCAGGTGCGCCGGGGGCTCGCATCCGGAAAAACAGCCGTATCCCAAGTGGATTGCAGGTCAAACCCCTGCAGCCATCTGGCCAGGGCGAAAGGTTCGACCCGCACGCCAACGGCCGATGCCATCAAATTGGCAACACTATCCGCACGCAGCGGTGCCTGATCGTTATCCGTGCGGCGCAGGGTTGCCCCTTCGCGATTCGACACAATTTCTGCAATTTGTGATCCAAACGGCGTAAAAATCGCAAGATGTTCATGCGGCGGTTGATGTGACCAAACAATTTTGATGACATCAAGCTTATCGGCCACACGCACGCTAACCCGGGCGGTGAGCTTAAACCGGTCAACATAGGGGGCCGCCGCAATGGCCGCAGACTCGATCGCCCGGTCCGTTGCGTCTGTCGGGTTGACCGCACATCCCGCCAAACCAAAAATGATCGCGATCCAGGCAGGTGCCGTCTTGCGAAAATTCATCGCCGTATACAATTTGTTGATGTGTTGGCGGGCCGCACGGTAGTGTCGCAACAGGGGTTTCAACGCGCCAGCCGCTCCATGACGGTTTTTAAAACCGTGTTTCCGGGCGACTCCTTTAGGGCGTTTTCCCAAATCACAATGGCTTCACTGCGTTTGCCAAGGCTCCACATCACCTCACCCAAATGCGCGGCAATTTCCGGATCCGGCCGGGTATTGTGTGCTTTTTCAAGCGTCGCCAACGCCTCAACCTCCCGGCCCATCTTGAATTGAACCCATCCCAGGCTGTCTTGGATAAATGGATCGTCCGGCGACAAGCTGAGCGCCTTTTGAATCAACTCGTACGCCTCGTTCAGTCGAATGCCACGATCTGCGAATGAATAACCAAGCGCATTAAAGGCATGGGCATGATCGGGTTTGGTTTTGACCACCGCCCGCAGGTCTTTTTCCATCGTTTCCAGATCATTCATTTTTTCTGCAATCATGGCACGGTCATACAGCAGCTCTACCGAATCGGGATGCGCCACCAGCGCGACGGTCAGCACCTGAAACGCATCTGCCAACACCGCCTTGCCGGCCACACCCCCCTCCTTTGCGGTGCTTTTTTCGCGCAGCATCTGAATTTCAGCCAACACTAACTGAATACGAATCGCCGCGGAATCCGTGTCGCCCGTCTGCGCCTTTTGCGCGTCTTTCAAAAAATTCCTGCCCACGTCAAAGCCAGACTGTTTTGCCAGCAGACTCGCGATTTTTAGCTGCGCGCTGACAAAATATTCGCCTTCCCTGATTTGCCGGTACCAATCCATCGCCCCGTCAGTATCTTTTTTTCCCTCTGCGGCCAAAGCAAGATTGAAAAAAATTGGATTCTTGTCGCGCGGCCGCAGCGTGAGCGAATGCTTGAATTGTTTTTCAGCCTCCACCCAATCCTCGATTTGCAGTGAAATCAAGCCAACGGCGTAGGGCAATTCCGCATCGAGTGGCATTTCAATGGTCGCGCGCCGAAACGACTCCCTCGCCTCAAGCAGCGCTTTCATGCCGACCAACAGCCTGGCATAGGCGATGCGAACTTCGGTGGCATCTGGAAAACGTTTCAGGAAATCCGCCAAAAAGCGCGTCGCCGCCTCGTCGGCTGACACCGCCGCGGCAATGCCATTTATTTCGCCTTTGAGGTCGACACCGCCATTGCGAATCAGTTGCGCCATGGCAATGACCGCCCGCGGAAAATCCGGCCGCATTGCTAGCGCGTTGGCAAGGCCGGTGGTGGCCGCACTTTGATTGCCCGCCAACATGGACGTCACTCCGCGCGCGTACTGGGCTTCGGCCAATCCCTCGAATGGTTGCGCCAACTGCACGACCGCGTCGGCGATTTTTTTACGATCAGGGTAACGCGCCAGCAAATACGGCATTTGCACAAACAAAACGGGTGCAATTTTCTTGCCTGCGTTTACTTCCGCCAACCATGCCGACATTGTTTCAAGGACTTTTTCGACCGGGCCGTTGGTGCCAAGCACCGCCGCCAAAGCCTGACGGGCCACACTCGACTCCGGCTCTAATTCCAACCAAAGCAATAACGCATTTCTCGCCTCTTCAGTTTGGCGCGTCTGAAAGGCAATTTCGGCCGCGCGCCGGGCGACACGAGCGTCCTGGGTACGATTAGCCAAATCCAACATACCCCTTGCAGCCAGCTGTGATTGACCGCGTTGCCCGGCTATTTCCGCGATTAAAAATTGGTACAACACCTGCGCCGTGGGCATTTCCGTTGGTCGCGGCGTTGCCGTCTTCATCAATAATCCCTGGGGCACATTAGGTTTATTGATGCCCGTTGCCGACAACCCCGGCGTTGGCTCTTTGCGATCACTGGCACGCGCGCTGATGACAGTCGTCGCGAGCAACGCCGCCGACACCAACACGCCAAAGGCGCGGCCCGGCATAACAAAAAACGCCGACCCTTTCAATCTCGATAAACTTGTTTTATTCATGCCAACATCATAGCGCAACACTGGGGGGAATGTTATTCCCACCCAGCCAGTGGTTACCTGCTTTTTGCCGAAGACCAGGACGCATGCCAGAATGGCCGACTGGGATCTTTTAGAAAGTGCCGTGATGCCCGAACTGCCGGAAGTCGAGACCACCCGCCGGGGACTGTTGCCAACGGTCGTGAATCAGAAAATTTTACAAGTCACCGTGCGAGATCGACGCTTGCGTTGGCCGATCCCGACTTCGCTTGCGCAAACGCTTGAGAAACGTATTGTCTCGGACGTTTTGCGACGGGGCAAATATTTGTTATGGAATATCGAGGCGGCAAACAGTGGTGGTTTTTTATTGTGTCATCTTGGCATGTCTGGCTCTCTGTTTTCAACCCGACACGGCGCACCGCCGGCAAAACACGACCACGTCGATATTGTCTTGGGCAACAAAACGCTGATTCGGTATCACGATCCCCGTCGTTTCGGTGCGATGTTATGGATTTCCGGACCGAAACCGACCCACCCCTTATTGACCTCGCTAGGGCCGGAGCCGCTGGGTGATGAATTTGATGGCGCGCATTTATTTCGAACTTCGCGTGGTCGATCCGTCAGTGTGAAGGAGTTCATCATGAACGCGCGCATTGTTGTCGGTGTGGGAAACATCTACGCTTCCGAGGCATTATTTGTTGCCGGCATCCGGCCAACAACAGCAGCTGGAAAAATATCACAATCACGATATGAGTTATTAGCGGCGGCCATCCAGCAGACCCTGTCGCGTGCCATCGAGGCGGGTGGGTCAAGCCTGCGCGATTATCTCAAGGTTGACGGAGAGCCCGGCTATTTTCAACTCAAGGCAACTGTTTATGACCGTGCCGATGCGCCTTGCCGGGTCTGCGGCAGCACCATAAAAATGATTCGCCAAGGGCAACGCAGCAGCTATTTTTGTCCACAATGTCAGCGATAATTGTCCAGCCCGTGCCACCCGGCAAAAATTGATGACTATTAAATCACTCTCATGCAAACCAAGCACGTCCTGACCGAGCGGCTGGCATCATTGCAGTCCTGGCGCTATGGCGTGTCGGCGCAAATTGCGCGCGTTCGCGAATTTTTGCAGGTTCAGGGGTATTACTCGACTGAGAACGATGCCGTCTTCAAATTGCTCGAAACGAGCGTCCAGTCGGCTGCCATCACCATCATCTTCGTTGCCGAGGCTGGGCGCGGCAAATCCGAGCTGATTAACGCGCTGTTTTTTTCTGATCTGGGTGTCCGACTGTTGCCCTCCGGTACCACGCATGCCACACGCTGCATCACCGAAGTGCGCTTTGACCAGTCCAGAAAAACCGGCATGCGCCTGTTACCGATCGAGTCTCGTGAGGCGCCCCGCCGTTTCCAGGATATTTACAAGGATGAATCGGCATGGGCGTTTATTGCCTTCGATGCAGACAATCCCGACTCCATTGCACGGGCGTTTTCCGCACTCGCCAAGACCCGGCACGTGAGTGTTGCCGACGCACTGTCTTGGGGGCTGCATCAGGATCCGGCCGTCAAATTAAATCAAACCGGCGGCTCGGTTGAGGTTCCATGCTGGCGTTACGCCTCGATCAATTTCCCCCACCCGCTGCTGGATGCCGGTTTGGTGGTGATTGACACCCCCGGCTTGTCGGCGCTTACAGTCGAACCGGAATTTACCCGGGAAAATATTCCCGCCGCGGATGCGATTGTGGTTGTGCTGGATGCGGCCGAGGGCGTGACAAAACGTGACATTGCCATTTGGAAAGATGCGTTGGGTGGTGCCAGAAACTTACGCGATCGCGAGCGCGTTGAGTCGACCCAAGCCCGGTTGGTGGCGATCAACAAAGTTGACTTGTTGCACGTCGAAAATGCGCTCGACCCCAAAGACGCGGATCGGGACTGGTTAAAAGAAGTTGATAAACGTGTGCAGGATGTGGCAGATTTAATGCGGGTCGAACCGATCAAAGTTTTACCGGTCTCGGCGACCCAAGCATTGATTGGAAAACTCGAAGGCAACCAAGATGCATTGTTGAAGAGTCGTTTGTACCGCCTTGAGCGGGCATTGTCACTTTATTTGCCGGAAAACCGTCAAGAAAGCTTGGGAAAAGATATCTTATCAACGCTTTCCAGCACGCTGGAGGGCATTCAGGAGACCATCGACCAATCAAGATATCAGGCGTTGGAGAGCCTGCGCGCTTTAAGTGATTTACGCCGGAAAAATCTGTTGTTGACAGAGGCACTTTGTGCCGGCGCAGATAACAAACAGGCATTATTGCTGTCCTCCATGGAGGAATTGCGCGCGATTAAACCGATCCATAGCGCCCTCAGCAAAGAGTTGGCTGATTTAACCAACCCAGAACTGGCGAAAACGGATGCAAAAACAACCCAACGTCAAATTGCCGACGGGTTGCTGCCTGGTCGAACCGGCGAAGCGTTGGCCAGCTACTTCGCCACTTCACGTGCGCGGATCGCAGCGCTGGACACCAAGTTAGAAGATATCCGTCTGATATTCGGCAATCTTGGTGAAAAAACATTTCGAACTCTTGGTCTGGGTCGGCATGAAATTCATTTGTTTGCGACCCATCGTTTCCTGACAGAAATCGACAAGGCAGAAGAAAAAGCGACGACAGAATTCGCGCGATCCGGTCCGCTGGTGATGCGTCGGTCAAGCACGGTTGCCGAGCAATTCATATCCACCATTGCCCCGCAGGTTATTCGTGTCATGGAAATAGCACACCGGGAATCTGCATCCTGGATGCGCGGGGTCTTCACCGGCATCGAGTCACCGGTCAGCGAGTTGAGCAAACGCATGAAGGGCAGAACAGAGAAAGTTGATTTGATTCGTTCCGCTGAACTTGATCTGGCCGAAAAAATTGCCGAAGTGCAGGCCAATATTGATGTCATCAAGTCAAAACACGCCGCACTGGCTTCGGTACGGGCTGATTTCGAGCGATTTACCGGATATCGCCACAATAATTAATTACCGCGCCGGCCACCGTCAATTCGTCATGGCTGTGACAAAAACCCGCTCGGCAAGCTCGTTAGCCTAACCTGCATATTTCACGGGTCGGCCCGCCTTATATACGCTTTTCATTCTTGGCGACCTATAAATTCTGCGAATCCAAACTGTACTTCGTAAGGTTGATGGCCTACGCACTCTCGAGCGGGTCCCCGTGAAATATGCAGGCTAAGCGGCTGCTTTGACCTTAATCTCGGTGAGAGAGATAAACTTTGCAAACAACTGGTCTTTTGTTTCAATAAACATCTCGTCGAGCGGGATACAGTCAACCGGGCAGACTTCGCGACATTGTGGGGTATCAAAATGTCCCACACACTCGGTACATTTTGCGGGATTGATTTCATAAATCTCCACGCCTTGATAAATTGCCGCATTGGGACACTCAGGTTCGCATACATCGCAATTTATGCATTGATCGGTTATTTTTAGAGCCATTGCCGTCGTGCCAGCTATTTGCCAATTTTTTTACGCAAGGCATCCATAACCAACGGATGAACGAATTCAGAAACATCACCACCCAGCACGGCGATTTCCCGGACAATTGTTGCCGAGATAAACATGTATTTGTCGGATGGGGTAACAAACATGGTTTCAACACCAGGGTTGAGACGGCGATTCATGCCTGCCATTTGAAACTCATATTCAAAGTCCGAAACAGCTCGCAATCCCCGCAAAATCACGTTTGCATCATGGCTGTTTAAAAAGTCAGAAAGCAGGCCGGCAAACCCCATTACCTTTACATTTGGGTGAACCGCCAAAACCTCTTGCGCCATGGCGACCCGTTCCTCCAGGGAAAAGTATGGTTTTTTGGCCTGGCTGTCGGCAACCGCAACAATCACTTCGCCAAATAGTTTTGCGGCGCGTGCGACCAAGTCTTGGTGCCCTTTGGTTAGTGGGTCGAAAGTTCCCGGATAAACTGCTCGAATCATGGCTTGATCGCTTTTTACTGTAGGGCGTCTATCTTAGCCTGTAGCCTTGAGTCGAAGCAACCCAAAATGTATGGCACCGGCTTTAGATGACTTCAAAACTTCATAGTTTTCGCCGATGATCGACACATTTCCGAATGGCTCGCCGGCTTCCAGATATATCACCCCGGTCGGTGCCAGATGGCGGGCGATGGCGCGCAGAAGCGGTTCAATCAGACCGGCATCATACGGCGGGTCACAGAATACAACATCAAACACGGTTGGCGGATTTTTCAGCCACAGCAACACATCCTTCGCCACAATGTGGCAGCGTGATGCCTGCAATAGGGCAACATTCTCGCGCAACGCTTTCACGGCAAGCACATTGCTTTCGCACATAAAAACGTTTTCCGCCCCTCGGGACGCGGCCTCAAAACCCAATACCCCACTACCGGCAAACGCGTCCAGGCAAACCTTGCCTGTCAACGATTGACCCAGCCAATTAAACACGGTGGCACGTACCCGGTCCGGGGTTGGACGCAGTCCGTCGACGTCCGGGAATCGAATGATTCGACTGCGCCAAGCGCCGGCACCAATCCTCACCTTGTTTGTTGCGCTGTTTTTCATTTGCAGTAGTTTCGCATGCGCCGCCGGCACCAGCGCACAACATCGCACCAGGCATGACTGATGTGTTTATTGATCGGTAACGGTCGTTGGCACAAAGCTCGCCTAAAATGGATACAAATCCTACCGGTAGATTACGTTGTTTTCCATTTTTTCAAAAAAACCCGCCCCCGTTGACGTCGCAGCAACCGAGTCAAATTGGCTTGCCCGCCTTAAAACAGGCTTGATCAAAACGCGTGCGGTACTAAACACCGACGTTGCGGATTTGTTTTTGCGCCATCCGGAAATTGATGCCGGCCTTTATGAGGAACTTGAATCGGCGCTCATCACCGCTGATGTGGGCATCAACGCCACCAATCGTTTGATTGGCGAATTAAAAAGCCAGCAGCGCGAATTAAAAATTGCCGATGGCGCAGCCTTACAAACCATATTCAAACAAACCCTGACCAATCTGGTCCAAACCTTGGAAATGCCGCTCGATCCGACCAGCGCCAAGCCGTTTGTGATCATGATTGCGGGCGTCAATGGTGTCGGCAAGACCACCACCATCGGCAAGTTGGCGAAGTATTTTCAATCACAAGGTTTAACAGTCATGCTGGCCGCGGGTGACACCTTTCGCGCGGCCGCCCGGGAACAACTCATGACTTGGGGCGAGCGCAACAACGTCACGGTGATTGCCCAGGAGAGTGGTGATTCGGCAGCGGTCATTTTTGACGCAATTCATGCCGCCAAAGCGCGTGGTGTTGATGTGGTGCTGGCCGATACGGCCGGCAGACTGCCAACCCAACTGCACCTGATGGAAGAAATCAAAAAAGTAAAACGCGTGATTACCAAGGCCGACCCGACCGCCCCCCATGAAACATTATTGGTGCTGGATGCAAACACCGGACAGAATGCGCTTTCCCAGGTCAAAGTGTTCGACGATGCGCTTCAACTCACGGGTTTGGTCGTCACCAAGCTTGACGGTACCGCAAAGGGCGGCATGATTGCCGCGCTGGCAGCGACGCGGGCGGACCGACCGATTCCAGTACGGTTTATCGGCGTAGGCGAACAGATTGGTGATTTACGCCCATTCGTCGCCAAAGAATTTGTCGACGCCCTGTTTTAGGACTGATTTCTTGCGGTGCGCATGACAAAATATCCAGCATGATTCACTTTTCAAACACCACCAGACGTTACACAAATGGCTTTGAGGCCTTAAAAGGGATTTCCCTCGTTATCGAAAAAGGAGAAATGGTTGCGGTCACCGGGCACTCGGGTGCCGGCAAATCAACGTTGCTGAAACTGGCGGCGGGCATTGAACTCGCCAGCGCCGGGCAGGTTCACGTCAACAACCAGAATCTGGCGCAGCTCAAAGAGGCGGGTCGCGCCGTGTTGCGACGCAATCTGGGGTTGGTGTTTCAGGATCACAAATTACTTTTTGAGCGCACCGTTTATGCGAATGTTGCGCTGCCGCTTGAAATTGGCGGATTTACCCACGCCGAGACCGGCAAACGCGTGCGTGCGGCGCTGGACAAGGTCGAGTTACTCAATCGCGAAAAAGCCTATCCAATAGCGTTGTCCAGCGGCGAACAACAACGACTATGCATTGCCCGCGCCATTGTTAATCGCCCTTCCATTTTGATTGCCGATGAACCAACCGGGAATTTGGATCAAGCCTACGCGGCGACCATCATGGATTTATTCACATCGTTTAACCAGGTCGGTGTGACCGTATTGGTTTCGAGTCACGATGAAACCGGTTTGGCGCGCCTGCAGTGCCGGCGTGTGGCGTTGGCCGGTGGGAAGCTCGTCGAATGAGGGCGTGGATCACCACCCATGTGCAGGCGATCGGCCGCGCCCTGACCAGGTTTGCCGATCAACCGTTGGCAACCAGCCTGTCGATCGCTGTTATTGCACTGGCGATATTATTGCCGCTGGCGCTGTATGTTGTTTTTGCCAACGTTCGTGATGCCGCGTCCCGCCTGAATACAGAGCCGAGCGTAAATGTTTATCTCGCGCTGACCGCCAGCGACGCAGACGCCAAGGATATTGAGAAAAAATTAACTACCATTGCCAACTCGCACAATGTTCGTTTTATATCTCGTGAGACTGCGCTGACGGAAATGAAACGAGTGACCAATCTCGCCGATTTATTCACCGGCATTGACAACAATCCGCTTCCGCATGCCTTTGCGATCAAACCTAAATTGCTTGACCCGGCCACCCTCGCCAGTATGCGCAATGAAATTTCCGCCATCCCCAAGGTGGAAACGGTCACCATGGATTTTGAGTGGGCCAAAAAACTCGCCAGATTTATCGAGTTTGCGCAACGAATCGTGGTGTTATTTGGCCTGGTTTTGGCGGCGGCGGTGGCATTTGTCATTGGCAATACCATCCGACTGCAAATGCTGACGCAGAAAGACGAAATCATTGTTGCCCGCCTGATCGGTGCAACCCGCCACTTTGTACGGCGGCCGTTTTTATATTTTGGCGCCATGCAGGGTGCGTTGGCTGGCCTGATTGCCGTGATCGTGGTGATTGGCTTGATCGTTTGGGCGGGAGCGGAAGTGAATGCCCTGGCCGCATCCTACGGCGCTGACTTCACGTTGCGTGCACCGTCGTTCTTGCATTCAACATGGGTCATTTTGGCTGGCAGTGCTTTGGGCTGGGCTGGGGCTTTTATTTCTGTTTCTTTGTATTGGCGACAAATCGAGGCCGGTAGATAAAAGTCGTGCATTAGCAGCCTGTTTTCAGCCGCTTTAGGCTGAAAACAGGCGTAGATCGGTGCTTTTCAAATTCTCTCGACTGCCCGGGTGATTGGCGGACAATTCGCCAAGCAAGTAGCGCTAACATCGCAATAAAAATAATCTGTTAGTCGAGAGCGTGCGCTTACATCCATCGTTCCCAAGCACTAAGTTTTTGCTTTGAAATATCTGAACTTTTCAGTCGGTTAGCACTCCGACCACAGGAGTGCTAAAATGATTGCCTGCTGGATGGGTCGCGGGCTTGAATCTCGCCGCACTGACCTAATGTGACTTGAAAGGAGCCTTTACATGACCACTGCCACAATGAATTTACCTGCATTGTCCGTAGCGAGTCTTGAGAATTACATCTCAAGCGTAAATCGTATTCCATTGCTTACCCCACAGCGCGAGCACGATCTGGGGGTTGCGCTTAAGGAGCGCGGTGACCTTGCCGCAGCGTCGGAAATGGTGATGTCGCACCTTCGTCTGGTGGTTGCAATAGCCAGAAATTACGCCGGTTATGGATTGCAACACGCGGATTTGATTCAAGAGGGCAATATTGGCCTGATGAAAGCGGTCAAACGCTTTGATCCGGATCGCGGTGTGCGGCTGGTTTCCTTCGCGGTGCATTGGATCAAGGCTGAAATCCACGAATACATTCTGAAAAACTGGCGCATTGTCAAAATCGCCACCACCAAGGCGCAACGCAAATTGTTTTTTAACTTGCGTTCGATGAAGCCGAATTTCGGTGCGTTATCACCATCCGAAGTCAAAGAGGTTGCCCGCCAGCTAAACGTCAAAGAAACAGACGTGAGTGAGATGGAAAAGCGTCTCACCGGCCAGGAAATTTCGCTCGAACCGAATGACGGCGACGATGAAAACTGGGTCAGCCCCATCGCTTACCTGCAGGACAACAGTATGGATCCGGCCGCGCGACTTGGAGCGATGCAAAAAGAAGTGGCCGCGACCGAGGGTATGGCCGCCGCCCTGAAGTCGCTCGATGATCGCAGCCGTCGCATTATTGAAATGCGATGGTTAAACGAAGGCGAAGAAAAAACCCTGCATGAGTTGGCGACCGAATATGGTGTCTCTGCGGAGCGCATTCGCCAGATTGAGGTGAAAGCCATGCAAAAGATGAAGCTCTCGTTCAAGGATTACGCGGCGGCTTGATTTTCCCGGGCATTTAATAAAAAAGGGCACCGTTGGTGCCCTTTTTTGCTTTCGCCGTCAGAAATTTGGCGCGCCCCAGCTAGGCCAATGCCTATCGTCAGGATTATTTGCCGGAATTTGTTTTGGCCACCACCACCATCTCAACCAACCATTGCGGCTTGGCCAACTTGGCTTCAACCGTTGCGCGTGGTGGCGTGGCGCCCGGCACGACCCATGCATCCCAAACCGCATTCATGCCGGGAAAATCACTCATGTCGGCAATAAAAATGGTCACCTGCAATAGATTACTTTTATCACTACCGGCTTCGGCGAGTAACTTGTCAATCGTCGCCAATACCTGTTTGGTTTGACCGGCAATATCCTGCGAGTGATCAGCCGCGACCTGCCCGGCGAGGTAAATGGTCTGGTTAAAAATTGCGGCTTCAGAAAGGCGTTTGCCAATGTGCAGGCGTTGGATAGTCATTTTGATTTCCCCTGATGATGGTTACATGAGTCGTTTGATGTCTTCGGCTACTTTTTCAACCGCCAAGCCATACGGCACCATTAATCGCAAACGACCCTGTGGGTCGAAGACAAATAATCCTGCGGTGTGATCAACGGTGTAGGTGTCCGGCGTTTTCCCCTCAACCTCCCGCGCAATAATTTTGAAAGCGCGTGTGGCATCTTTGATCGCGGAATCGTCACCAGTCAGCCCGATAAAGGTCGGGTTAAATGACGGCACGTATTGACCGAGCGTTGCAACCGTATCGCGCCTTGGGTCGATGGTGATAAACAGGACCTGCACTTTTTCGCTCTGTGGTCCGAGCCGTTGCATGACCTGGCGCATATCTGACAATGTTGTTGGACAAACATCGGGACAGGAGGTGTAGCCGAAAAATATCGCCACGACCTTGCCTCGAAAATCCGCCATTGTTCTTCGCGTTCCCGCATGGTCAGTCAGGCGAAAATCCTGCCCGTATCCCGTGATCCCGGTGATATCCACGCTATGAAACGGCGACTTTGACGGCCCACATCCCATCAACAACAATAGAGCAAAACCTGCCATCAAAAACTTGCGCATAATTAAAACCAGCGGCTCACCAATGGTGCGTAATGGTCTACCAATAACGCGGCAAACAGCAGCGCCAGATAGAGAATGGAAAAGTTAAAAGTGCGTTTTGACAATGCATCGGTGTAATGACAATACAACCTAATTGCGAAATAAATAAATACACCGTTCAAAATCACCACCGCACCCAAATAAAACCAGCCCGCCATGCCCACCGCGACCGGCAGCAATGTGGCGGCGCTGAGCATGAATGTGTAAAGCAACAGATGCAGCTTGGTGAATTGATCGCCGTGGGTAACCGGCAGCATTGGCACACCCGCGCTGGCATATTCGTTTTTGCGATACAGGGCCAGCGCCCAAAAATGCGGCGGCGTCCAGGCGAAGATGATGAGAAACAACAACAGTGATTGCGGGTCAACCACACCCGCGACAGCCGCCCAGCCCAACACCGGCGGCATCGCGCCGGATGCGCCGCCGATGACAATGTTTTGCGGTGTGGCTGGCTTCAGGATCACGGTGTAAATGATGGCGTAGCCGACAAAAGTGCCAAGCGTCAGCCACATGGTCAATGCATTCACATGCCGGTACAGCACCAGCAAGCCAGCCCCACCAACCACGCCGGTCAATAGAACGATCTGCCAGGTCGTAATCGTGCCTGCAACGCTCGGACGGGCGCGCGTGCGCGCCATGCGGCGGTCAATGGCCTGTTCAACCAGACAATTAAACGCCGCCGCCGCGCCGGCGACCAGCCAAATACCAGCCGTCGCCGTCAACATCAGGCGCAAATCCCATGTGACATCAACCGGATAGGCCAGCATCATGCCGATGATGGCGGTGAACACAATCAACGAATTGACACGCGGTTTGGTCAGCGCCAGAAATTGCGCCAGCACATTGGGCTGTTTATAACGAACGAGATTTTCCGACACGATGATTCAGGACCTATTCAAACGGTGGATGACAACAGCCATCAGGGCAAACATCAATGCGGCAACACCATTGTGGCCCACCGCAATCAGGATCGGCAGGCCAAACCAGACATTCGACAGCCCCAGAAAAACTTGCAACACCAGCAATATCGCCAGCATCCGGCCGGCTTTGACTGCCGAGGCAATCTTCGTCATTTTCCATGCAAACAATCCGACGATGCACACGACAATCAGCGCGCCGACACGATGCAACCAATGAATGGACCGCAATGCCTCGATGGTCAATAATTCACCATCGGGGCCAACCCCCAGGGGGCGAATAATATGGAAGGCATTGCCAAAATCCATCGCCGGCAGCCATTGACCCGCACATTTCGGCAGATCCGTGCAGGCCAACGCGGCGTAGTTGGTACTCACCCAACCACCCAGCACAATTTGCGCAAACAGGGTCAGGGTCGCAACGATGGCAAATATTCGCAAACCGCCGGTTGCAATTATACGCCCGCCCAATTTTACGCTGCCCGGCTGCCTTGCCAGCAGCCACGCGAGCAATGCCAATAGGATCACGCCCCCCATCAAATGCGCGGTCACAATCGCCGGCTTGAGTAACATCGTCACGGTCCACGCCCCCAGCGCGGCCTGAAAAATAACCGCACCGGCAATGACCGTCGGCAGCAGCGGATTCTGCCCAAACCTGCGCCGGTTACGCCAGGCGGCTAAAAATATTGCCGCGATCATTGCGCCCACGACCATGGCCAGATAACGATGCGCCATTTCTTTCCAGGCTTTTGCCATGGTTACCGAGCCACCCGGCTGTATAGACTCGGCCATGCGGATTTCTTCGGCAGAGTGGTGCGGCGTGAGATTGCCATAACAGCCGGGCCAGTCAGGACACCCCAGCCCGGCATCCGATAAGCGAACAAAGGCACCGAGAATAATCAGAAAAAATGTCACCACGGTGGTCACCGCAATAAGGCGCCGATAGCGGACAACATCAATCCTGACCCACCAAAATGCGCCGATGATTATCGCAAGGGTGATCAAGCCGATTACTCCATGTTCGAATGCAGTCATCATTTATTTGCCCTCAAAATCTTTGCCAAGCTGTGATGCCTTAAGAACCCGCCTGAAATCGGCCGCGATGTTTTTAATATCGTCGCCCGCCTTGTATCGCATAAACAAGTTGCCCATCGGGTCAACCGCGTAAATGTAGCCGCGACCATTGGTCAGATCGCCGTTTTCATGCGGCAATCGATCCAGCCATCCGGAACCACCCGCCGTAACAAAGGCGGTGCCTGCAAAATCCTGCTGCAATTGCGCGTTTGGGGTCACCCCATCGTCAATCAAAAATACCCGCGCCACCCGATTCAAATCTTTATTCAAAATCAGCCGCGCCTGACGCATGGTGTAGAGTTTTTTGGTGCAATCCGCATCACACGATCCGCTGTCCCGCATCACCATTAACCATTTGCCGCGTAAAGACTTTTCTCCGGCGGCCTGCGGCGCATCGCTTCCATCCAACAAGTCAAATTTGACCATCGGCATGACAATGACCGGCGTAATCAATTCGCCAAAGTTATTGGTGACCTTTGGTTTCCAAAAGAAAAACGCCAAATAAGAAGCGGTGATCGGCAACGCAAACAAAATGAACATCAATACAAATTTTGTTTTTGCGGATAACGAGAAGCTGAATTTCATATTGGACTTAAATTGATTGTTTGGACGGGCGGACAATTTTAAAATTTAGAAACAACCACAATAAAACAACGGTGACCGCGAGAGAGTACCAGGTCAGCATGTACTCAATATGTTTTTCGACGTGCGCATCCGGCCGCTCCTTGAGGGCGGTAAGTCCGGCATTGGTTGGATTGGCCAACAAGACCAGCGGCAACACTTCACGCCCGGTTTTCGCGCGATAACGCTCAATTGTGAGGTTTTGCCAAACCTGTCCCTGCACGGTGTCCAAAACACGCCCGGCTTCCTGCGGGCCGCCACTCCGCGACGGTTCGGAAAAAATCTTTCCCAACTCAAGAAATCGACTGCTTGGACTGACCAACATTCCGACCACCTCAATCACGCCATGTGGAGCCGGCACCATCGGTGGCAGAGGATAGGTTGAGCCGCGCCCGACAAATCCCCGGTTTACCAGTAAAACTTTTTTTGATGACAACAATTGGAGGGGCGTAAACACATGGTAACCAACCAATGTGCCATTCATTTTGTTATCAACAAAAAACTGCCCGGCCACATCATATTCACCAATCGCCACTCCGTGGCGAAAATTTTGATCCGCGTCTACCAATGTCGCGAAATCAAGTTTAATCGGCGGCATGCGCACCCGCTCATCGAACTTTGCCTGCAGTGCGCGCTTTTCTTCGGCCCTGCCTTGCTGCCATGTTGCCAAATACAACGTCAGGCCAACGGCAATCACCGCGGCAAATGTCGGCAAGAAGCGCGGCGTAAACGAAAAACGGGAGCGGAGGAGACGGACCACAACAAGCGACATGGGATTAGACAAATTAACGGCATGGATAATAATGATCGGGGCAAACAGATTTATTCAGATCAACCAAGCGATCAACTAAAATCAAGTTCAGATTTAGACCGCCTCAATCCAATTTGGTTGGCGATCACTGAAACAAAGGGGTAATTGTTATGAAGTATTTGATGGTTTTTCTCCTGATGCTGGTTGTGATCAGCCTTTTTGCAGGGCTTTATTTCATGTACAAAAATAAAGGTGATCCAAACCGCATGGTGAACGCGCTGAAATATCGCGTCGCATTTTCCATCCTTGCGTTCCTGGTCGCCGTTGGCGGGTTTGTATTCGGCTGGTTTCCGCGTGGTTAGCGGTGTCGCCGATGGCGCGCCTCCGGCAATTCATCCTGTAAAAAAAGGCCGTCGATGTTTCCAAGACGGCCTTTTTTTGCGACCGGCATTTAAACCAATACGTAAACAAATATAAACAACCCCAACCAAACCACATCCACAAAGTGCCAATACCAAGCGACCGCTTCAAAACCAAAGTGGCTATCGGGCTTGAAATGGCCTTTCATGCATCGGTACAAAATCACAATCAGCATGATCACGCCCAAGGTGACATGGAATCCGTGGAACCCGGTCAACAAGAAAAACGTCGAGCCGAAAACACCGGAAGTCAATTTAAGGTTGAGATCCTGATAGGCATGCACATACTCATAAATCTGAAATCCAAGAAAAACCACGCCGAGTGCAATCGTTGCGACCAGCCCCCAAATCAAACCGCTGCGCTTATTGGCAATCAACGCATGGTGCGCATAAGTAATCGTCACGCCGGAAGCAAGCAATAACGCGGTATTTAACGCCGGGATGCCCCAAGCACCCATGGTTTGAAACACCAATGCCGGATTTTGCTCAAAGTAGGGACCCAGAGTCGGCCACGTTGCGGCATAACCCTGCCATAAAAATGCGTTGTCGGCGTTACCCAGCCAAGGTATGGAAAAGGCACGGGCATAATACAAGGCACCAAAAAACGCCGCAAAAAACATCACCTCGGAGAAAATAAACCAGCCCATGCTCCAGCGATACGAGGCGTCGACTTGTTTGTTGTACATGCCGGCTTCACTTTCAGCGATGACGGTGCCAAACCAGCCAAACAACATGTACAGCAGAATCGCAAAGCCAATAATCTGGCTGACACCACCCCATGGTTGAATTTGATTCATCCACATCACCGTCCCCGCACCCAGGAATAACAGGGCGATGGAACCAACCAATGGCCACTTGGACGGGGGGGCGAAATAATAACCACCAACTGCTGTATTTTCTGAACTCACAATACTCTCCAAAATTTCAAACCGCTGCGAACCGTGCTATTTCGCCAGAATGGCCCGCATCAGCATAAACAATGTCAAAACAAAAAACAGCGCGCCAAAAATACCTATCAAAATTACAAATCGAATATTCAAAATTTCCTGGTCGTCGCGATATTCCTTGTTACTGCGGATACCCAAGAAGCCCCCACAAAACCGCCTCGACCGGATTCCAAAGTCGCATGCCAATTACGATTTTTTCGCGTCATTGGTTACGTCGTGAAACGTATATGACAAGGTGATGGTGCCGATTTCAGCCGGCAATTTCGGTGCCACATAAAAAGTTACCGGCATATCGCGTGTTTCACCTGCCGCCAGCGTCTGGTTGGAAAAACAAAAACACTCGATTTTGTTGAAATAAATTCCACCCTCCACCGGCGCAAAACTCGGCGATGCACGGCCAGTTGTTGCATAAGGCAAAGTATTGGTCACCCGGTAGTTAACCGTAACAATTGCCCCCGGATGTATATCAATATGCTTTTCAACCGCCGCAAACGTCCATGCAAACTTCTTGTTCACGTTTGCGTCAAAATCAATTTTGACCAATCGCGAACGATCCACCTGGGAGTTTTGTGCAATCGCCCGCGTTGCCGTGATCCCCAAAACTTCACAAATCTGTCTGTATAACGGCACCATCGCTGCCGAAAAAGCCAACATCATCAGCACAATCAACAACAACTTCGCCAATGTCAGACGCGATGCCTGCCGACGCTCCGCATCGCTGGGCACCACATCATCCACATGAAACGCACCGGTGTTGTTTGCAGTCATCACCAGACTTTTGCAAATTTTAATACGGTCAAAATAAATACCAGCGCCACAAAAGCGACCAGCAACCACGCGGTGACCATTTTTCCGCGGCCATTGGTCGTGCTTGTTGTGACGGGAGCCTTTTCAGTCATCAAAAATTCCCGCCGATCAATGTCCAGCCATCTTCACACCGCGCAAATCAGGCGGCGTTTCGAAGGTGTGATATGGCACCGGAGAAGGCAGGTGTGTCCATTCAAGCGAATCAGCCGATTCCCACTGTTTTTGTTCGGCCTTTTTGCCCGAACGGATACATGAAACAACAGCGTAGACAAACAACAACTGACTGAATCCCAAGACAAACGCGCCTATGGTGGAAATTTGATTCCAATCCGCAAACTGCAGGGCGTAATCCGGGATACGGCGTGGCATGCCTGCCAAACCGAGGAAATGTTGTGGAAAGAAGGTCACGTTAAACGAAATCGCCGACAACCAGAAATGCCATTTGCCGAGGGTCTCGTTGTACATCCGACCGGTCCATTTTGGCAGCCAAAAATACACGCCGGCCATCAGCGCCCAAATTGCCCCCGGGAACAGTACGTAATGGAAGTGTGCCACCACGTAATAGGTGTTGTGCAGTGTGATATCAACCGGCACAATCGCCAACACCAAGCCGGAAAAACCGCCCAGGGTAAACATACACAGGAAACCGATGGCAAACAACATCGGCGTTTCAAAGGTCATCGACCCGCGCCACATGGTGGCCATCCAGTTGAAAATTTTCACACCGGTCGGTACGGCGATCAACATGGTGGCATACATAAAGAAAAGCTGCCCCGCCGCCGGCATACCAACGGTAAACATGTGATGTCCCCATACGATAAACGACAATATCGCAATGGACGCGGTGGCATAAACCATCGATGCATAACCAAACAAGGGCTTACGTGCAAATGTCGGGATGATTTGCGACATGATGCCAAAAGCCGGCAAGATCAAAATGTAGACTTCCGGGTGCCCAAAAAACCAGAAAATGTGCATGAACATTGTTGGGTCACCACCACCGGCCGCATTAAAAAAGGCGGTGCCGAAATGGCGATCAGTCAACAACATGGTGATACAACCAGCCAATACCGGCATCACGGCGATGATCAGGTACGCGGTAATCAACCAGGTCCAGACAAACATCGGCATGCGCATCAAGGTCATGCCCGGTGCGCGCAAATTCAGAATGGTGGTGATGATATTGATCGAACCCATGATCGATGAGGCACCGAGAATATGAATTGCCAAAATCGTCATGTCCACACCAATGCCGCCCTGGGTAACCAAGGGGGGATAGAGCGTCCAACCGGATGCAGCAGCGCCGCCCGGCACAAAAAACGATGCCATCAACAAAATTGTGGCGGGAATTAACAACCAAAATGACCAGTTGTTTAAGCGCGGGAACGCCATGTCGGCGGTGCCAATTTGCATCGGAATCAGCCAGTTTGCGAAGCCGACAAATGCCGGCATGACCGCGCCAAAAATCATCACCAGCGCATGAACCGTCGTCAGCGAATTAAAAAATTCAGGTTGAACAACTTGCAAACCGGGCTGGAATAATTCGGCGCGAATGAGCAACGCCATCGCACCGCCAACAAAAAACATAACCAAAGAGAACCATAAATACATCGAGCCGATGTCTTTATGATTGGTGGTGGTAAAAATTCGCGTCCATGGACCCGGGCCATGATGATCATGTGCGTTGTGTCCGGCGTGGCTTGGGTCATGTGTTGTTGCTGATGCCATGTTGCTCTCCTGAAACTATTTTTTGGTTCGGCCCCAGATCGTAAGGGCGGTCGGAATTCAATCAATTAACGGAAAACGTCGGGCGCTAGGATTTGCGCTTTGCTTTGATGTCCGCCGGCTGCACAACCTTGCCCGTGCTGTTGTCCCACGAATTTTTAGTGTAGGTCATGACAGCGGCAATTTCGGTGTCGGACAAGCGGGCAAAAGAGGTCATTGCCGTATTAGCCTTGCCATTGAGCAAAATGTCGATCTGGCCGTCAACCGATCCCAGTACAACCTTCGACCCGGATAACGCCGGGAACGCCGGCGGCAACCCCTTGCCATTTGCCTGATGGCATGCGGCACAATTGGTTGCATATACTTTTTCCCCGACTGTTTTTAATTCGGCAAGGGTGTAGGCCTTGGTGTAGTCATCACCCGCATCCGCAACTGCCGCGTGTTTTTTGGCACCCCACTTCGCCTTCGATTCCACCAGCCAAGCCGCATAGTCGGACTCAGATTTTACTATCACTGTAATGGGCATATATCCGTGCAACTTGCCACAAATCTGGCTACATTGCCCCTTGAATGTCCCGACACGATCCGCTTTAAACCACGTGTCCTTGATAAAGCCTGGAATGCCATATTGATTGATACCCAGTTGCGGCACGTACCAACCATGAATAACGTCGTTTGAGGTGATCAGCAAGCGGATCCGCTTGCCAACCGGCACCACCAACGGGTGATCAACCTCCAGCAAATAGTTGTTCCCCTTGGCTTCACTGGCCTTTTCATCCGGCTGACCGATTTGGCTCCATGGTGTCGACAGACTTGAGTAAAAACCAAAGTCATCGGCGGCGTAATCGTAACGCCAGCCCCACTGAAACCCGGTTACTTTAATGGTGATATCAGGATTGGTCGTGTCCTTCATGTCGAGTACGGTCTTGGTCGCCGGTATGGCCATGAATAACAAAATAAAAAACGGAATGATGGTCCAGATTATTTCGATTAACGTGCTTTCGTGGAAATTGACGTCGGCTTTGGCGCCTTTTGATTTCCGGAATTTGAAAATCGAATAAAACATAACCGCAAAAACAGCAACAAAAATGACCGCGCAAAAGTACAAAATGTACATGTGCAGTCCATAAATCTGCGTGGCAATCGAAGTCGCGGGCGGTGGGATATTGACGTCGTAGGCTGCAAACACCGTTATTGGGCTCAGCATCAGTGCAACCAACACGGCCAACATGACCAACAAAAAACGGCTGCCTATTGGCGCGACGTTGCGAATATTCATGGTGTTCATGGACATTTTCATTTCTCGTAATTTATTTGCACTTGCACTATTTGTTACGTCAACCGGCAATTCCGTTGCCTGACCAACCCCGAAAAGAATGCGGTCTTACCCCTTGGAGGCGTGGGCTTAATATTTGGGCTAAAACTTCCACGGACAAAATTACCCCCGACATTATAAGGGATTGTCTTTGCCTGATTAACCAAAAACACAATTGAATTCAAGGATCAACAAGGGGGGCAGTGTATTACCCGAATCAACACTATGGGCAATCACAGTAATCGCCGACATTTGCACCAAACTATGCCGTCAACAACAGGCGACTATTTTATCGCAGCGGCACGGGCAGGAGCAAGTGGCAATCGGGATGGGAGCGGGCTTTATTCACGCCAGACAGCGCGCACGCCAGGCCTATTGCCTGTTATTGCCAACGTCCGCCGGCAATCCACCAAGGTCGCCATCCAAGCTCGACACATCAGTCAGCGCACCGGCGATGACATAAGAGTCATCCGCCCATGCACCCAGATCGATTAACCTGCAACGCTCGCAGCAAAACGGACGATAGGGGTTGGACGCGTGATACACCGCCCATTCGCCGCATTGTGGGCATGGAACTTTTTTTGCGGCATTTAGTGTGGGATCAGACATGTTCAGACGACAAAATAAGGTTGAATAAAAACAGTGGTGTCAAAAAATACGTATGCAGCGCGGTCAGGATGTATCGACGGACTGGGTTTGCCGTTATAAATTGCAATAGGCGAGTTCAAACTCAACATCATTGTCGTATACCTTTGCGCGTTGCACGCTTCCTGGAAGAATAAAACGAATATTTAACGCGTACTTATTGGCGCTGATTTCCGGCACGCAAGGCAAATCGTTGGCGATGGTCAAACGCAACATATGCGCCGCGCGCTCCATGGGCATTTGCTGAAATACCCCGCCATACGCGGCCAATTTCAGGGTCTTGCCACTTTCCCGCAATACCCGAAGAACAATTCGCAAAGCCACGCCAATTCCGGCAATGGGCTCCAACCACGCGTACAAGTCCTGCCGTCGTTCGGCGTCAGGACGGTGCAACCAATGGTGGTACGACGGCAAATCAAACTCACAGGTACCGCCAGGAATCGCCGCGCGTTGCTTGATGGTCATTAACCATTCGTTTTCGCGCAAGGATTGACCGGTCTTTCCGGATGAAGCCAGCAGGTTCGCAAATGCCGACTCAATTTCAGCCACGACCGTATCAAGTTTTTCGATTGAAATCGCCGGATTATCCCGTAGCGCGTCTAAAAACAACCGCTGCCGATCCAGCTCCTGCAGCAGATCTGATTTCAAGTCGCCGCGGCTCGACACCTCAAGAATTTCAAATATCCCGATGAGTGCGGCTTGATGGTCAAGCCGGGTGTCTTTGGCGCAAAAAAATGCAACGCGGTCGAATAAGTCTTCGAGCCGAAGCAGGGTGCGAATGCGCTCGTTTAATGGGTATTCGTAGGTAATCACGGCGTGGGCAACGGTTTTGCCGACCAGCATACCCGGCCGACTCGGCAACATTGTGAACCAACGCAACGATGTTCGCAAATTAAGTGCGCCATTCACCCTCCGCACCTTTGTCGATTGCCTGTGAATAACGCCCGTGAAACTTGCCGACCTGCCAACGAAGTTCGGCAATGGTGCCATTGTTGCAAATAATATCGTCCGCCATTTGCAGCCGGATGGCGCGCCGCACCTGGGTGCCGACAATTTTCATGGTGGTATCACGATCCAGCCCAGACCGCTCGTTTACCCGTGTCAGCTGGGTATCAAGCTGGCAATCGATTGCCAGCGTTCGCCACAGCATGGGCATAAATGTACGTCTTTCAAAAAGCAGGGGAATAGCCAGAATGGCATAAGGGCTGCCAGTGCCAATTTCTGCCAACATCTGGCGCGAACATTCGCTAATCATTGGATGCAAAATAGTCTCCAATCGATGCCTCGCCGCCGGGTTGTCAAACACCAGTCCACGCATTTTTTCGCGATCCATCGCGCCGCTTTCGTCCAACATGATGGCGCCAAATTCCGTTGCAATCGCATGATTAGCGATGCCGCCCACCGCTGTCAGTTGCCGGGCAATTTCATCCGTGTCGACAACAACAATACCGAGATCGGCAAACATCGCTGACGCCGCCGACTTGCCACAGCCGATACCGCCGGTTAATCCGACCACTTTCACTTCGCCGCCGTCATGCCCGGCCAAGGCTCCAATACCACTGATTAATTTGACTGCCCCATATCAAGGCAATAAAGCCGGCTGTTGCCAGATACGGGCCGAAGGGAATTTTTGCGCCGCGCTCGCGGCCGTAAATCACGATTCCAACAATGCCGACAACCGCGCCAACAGCAGCTGACAACATAATCACCTGCGCCAACATTTGCCAACCCAACCAGGCACCAATTGCCGCCAGCAGCTTGAAGTCACCGTAGCCCATGCCCTCCTTGCCGGTGGTCAACTTGAACAGCCAATACACCGACCACAACGACAGGTAACCGGCAACCGCACCAAACACCGCCGATGACAACGAGGTAAACGTACCAAATACGTTTACGATCAAGCCCGCCCATAACAACGGCAGGGTGATATCGTCCGGCAGAAAAGTGGTATCGGCATCAATAAGTGTCAACACGATCAACGCCCAGGTAAAGCCAATTGCACCGGCGGCGGCAATGGACACCCCAAACTTCCACGCCAAAAATGCAGTCAACAGGCCGGTGGTTGCCTCAACAATCGGATAACGCGGACTGATCCTGGTTTTGCAGGCGGAACATTTGCCGCGCAGGAAAAGATAACTCACCACGGGGATATTTTCGATCGCCTTGATTTGATGTCCACACGACGGGCAGCCTGATCGTGGCACGATCAGGTTGTACTTTGGTGCCGGGGAGGCCTGCGCCTCTGCCTGTAATTTTTCGGCCTGTTCCGGGTGCAGAAATTCCAAACACTGCTGTTTCCAATCGGCGTCCATCATTTTTGGCAGACGATGAATCACCACATTCAGGAAACTTCCAACCACCAGCCCCAACACCCCCAAACTGGAGACATAAAACCAATGGTTTGCACGAAAGGCGTCGAATAATTCCATTTTTATTGTTCTCGGTTACGACGCGAATTCAAATCCGGTCAACAGCGCCCAAGCAGCGGCACAAAAAATTTTCCGTTCCGCCAATTTGATCTAAACAACCTGGCCCATTTTGAAGATCGGCAGGTACATGGCAATCACCAATCCGCCAATAATGACGCCCAACACGGCCATGATTAATGGCTCCATCAAACTGGACAGGGCATCAACTGCGTCGTCTACTTCGCGTTCGAAAAAGTCGGCCACTTTACTCAACATGCCGTCCAGCGCACCCGACTCTTCACCAATGGCACACATTTGCAAAACCATATTGGGAAATACGCCCGAATTTTGCATGGACACAGTCAAACTGGATCCGGTTGAGACCTCGGCTTGGATCTTTTTGGTCGCCTGCATATACACCCGATTGCCCGATGCCCCCGCTACGGAATCCAACGCTTCAACCAACGGCACACCGGCCGCAAACATGGTTGATAACGTCCGGGTCCAGCGTGCGATGGTCGCCTTGCGCACCAAATCACCAATTACCGGCAACTTCAGCATCAATCGATCCATGGCGAATTGCATTTTTTCACTGCGCTTTAGGGCATTGGCAAACAGCCAGAAGCTCCCGCCAATACTGCCGAAAATCAGCCACCAATAGGCAGTGAATATTTCCGATATTTGCATCACCACCAGAGTTGGTGCCGGCAAGTTGGCGCCAAAACCAGCAAACAGCTCTTTAAATTGCGGGATCACAAAAATCATGATGACGGCGGTGACAATAAAGGCCACCACCAGAATTGAAACCGGATAAAACAGCGCCTTTTTAATCTTGCCGCGAATAGCCATCATTTTTTCTTTATACATCGCCAGGCGATCCAACAAAGTGTCCAAAATACCCGCCTGCTCACCTGCACCAACCAAATTGCAAAAGAGATTATCGAAATAAAGCGGATATTTCCGGAAGGCCTGGGCCAGACTAGAGCCGGTTTCGACCTCGGTCTTGATTTCCAATAACAATCGGGTGACAGACGCATTGCTGTGACCCTTGGCAACAATATCAAACGCCTGCAAAAGTGGCACACCGGCCTTCATCATGGTCGCCAACTGGCGGGTGAAAAACGTAATATCCTGATCGGTTATTTTTTTGCCGCTGCCGCTGGACGATTTTTTAACTTTGGCGTTTTGAATGCCCTGCCGCCGCAACGTGGCGTTGACAATATTCTCACCGGATGCGCGCATTTCCCCCTTGACCAATTTGCCGGTCTTGTCTTTACCTTCCCACGTGTAAATATAGACTTTGACGTCTTTGGACGGTTTTGCGACAGCTACCATGATTAACTCCTCAAAACACCAGATGCCGAAGCATCTTATTCATTGGTTACGGATTCAATTTCTTCCAGCGATGTCATGCCCACCTTGACTTTTCTAAGCCCCGATTGGCGCAGATCTGAGACACCCTCACGTTTTGCCTGATCGGCAATATCGATCGCGGTGCCATTGTTCATGATGATGCGGGTCATTTCATCGGTGATCGGCATAACCTGATATATGCCACAGCGGCCCTTGTAGCCGCTATTCTTGCACACGTCACAGCCGACCGGCCCATAAAGCTGCCATGACCCGTCCAATTCTTCTTCCTTAAATCCGGCGCGAATCAACACATCCTTGGGCAGATCAAGCGGTCGTTTACAAGAGCACAACCGCCGCGCCAGTCTCTGCGCGGTGATCAAAATGACGCTGGTGGCGATATTGAATGGCGCGATTCCCATGTTCATCAAACGCGTCAATGTGGTGGGCGCGTCGTTGGTATGCAGGGTGGACAACACCATGTGTCCGGTTTGCGCAGCCTTAATGGCAATTTCGCCGGTTTCAATGTCACGAATCTCACCGACCATAATAATGTCTGGATCCTGTCGCAAGAATGACTTTAGCGCCGCTGAAAATGTTAACCCCGCTTTGTCGTTGACATTGACCTGATTGATGCCGGGAAGGTTAATCTCGCACGGATCTTCAGCGGTCGAGATATTGATGCCGGGCTTATTCAGAATGTTCAGGCAGGTGTAGAGCGAAACGGTTTTTCCGGAGCCGGTCGGTCCGGTCACCAGCACCATGCCGTATGGGCGGCCAATTGCATGCAATAACGCTTCCTTTTGCTCGGGGTCGTACCCCAACGCCTCAATACCAAGCGTTGCGCTCGACGGATCGAGAATACGCATACAAATTTTTTCGCCAAACATGGTCGGCAGTGTCGACACACGAAAATCTATCGCACGTGTTGGTGACAAACGCAATTTCATGCGACCGTCCTGCGGAATTCTTTTCTCGGAAATATCCAGTTTGGAAATTACCTTGATACGCGAAACGATTTTTTCTTTGATGGCCAGAGGTGGCTGCGCAACTTCAAAAAGCACACCATCGGTGCGGTAACGAATACGATAATATTTTTCGTACGGCTCAAAGTGAATGTCTGAGGCGCCGCCATTAATCGCGTCCAGAAGTACTTTTTGAACATACTTCACCACCGGCGCATCATCAATTTCATCGCTGGCCGCCTGTCCTTCCGCCGACCCTTCGGCGGCATTCCCTTCGTCGCCCAAATCAATATTTTCAAGCGAAGTATCGTCACCGATCATGGTGTCAAGCGCCTTGGCGCTCGACTCACCGAATTTTTTTAGCAGTACCGCGAGTTTGTCTTCTTCAACAACAATCGGCTCGACGGTTGAACCGGTCGCAAATTTCAGCGCAGAAAAGGTTTCATCGTTGGTCGGGTCGGAGGTTCCGACAAACAACTTGTTACCACGTTTGTGCAGCGGAATCACCCTCTTGGAGCCGATCAATTTGGTGTCGATCAAGGTAACCGGCAACAAATCGACATCCACCTGATGCAAATCAACAATGGGCACACCAAAAGTGATCGACGCAAAATTGGCGACATCGCGCGCCGACACTTTTTTGGACTGAATCAACTGTTCAATAAAGGTCACGCCGACTTTTTTGGCTTCCGCCTGAATCGCCGTGGCATCACCTTGGACAAGCCGTCCCTGTTGCACCAATGCGCGGGCAAGTGGACTCAAGACTGTTGCAGCAGAAGCGGCCATAGTTTTTTAAGCGACGAATCGAACGAGCGGAATAGGCGAAAAGTTAAGACTTAACATGATGCACTTTCGCTAATACATTGTAAAGATACACTATTTTACCGCTCGATTGACCTTGGTCGGGTCGTCATCCAGCGACACAAACTTCGACAAACCATCAATTTGCCAGCAGTTTTTCGATTGCCGAGGTCAGCTCTTGCGATTCAGGTGCGACCGCCGACCCATAACTGCCCGCCGCAATGCCGTCACGACCGATCAAATACTTGTGGAAGTTCCATTTTGGTCGCTGTCCGGTTGCGGTTGCCAGCGCCGCATACAGTGGATTGGTGTTGCCTTCAACCACGGACGACTTGGCAATCATCGGAAATTTGACCTTAAATGTACGCTCACAAAAATCGGCCACCTCGACATTGGTGCCCGGCTCCTGTTTGCCAAAATCATTGGCAGGGAAGCCCACCACCACCAAACCCTGAGCTTTGTACCGATCATGCAACGCCTGTAAACCCGCGTATTGCTTGGTGTAGCCACAATAACTTGCGGTATTCACCACCAACAACACCTTGCCTGAAAACTGGCAAAATTCCAGCTTGTCCCCCTGCAGGGTCATGAAGTGATGGTTGAGTAAACTCGGGCAGCCCGGTTTTTGTGGCACCGCCCTGGATTCTGTGGCATGGGCTTGGGACAACGCCGACGCGACCAGCAGGGCTGCACACAATCCGCTTTTGATGAAGCCTGGACAAAAATTCATTTTGCGTGCCCACTGTAAAGTTATAGCGGAATGACCCGTTGTGACAAAAAACGCCCGCCTGACAGGCAGTTTACCCTTCTCACAAGGAGGGGGGGAACGGCCACGCTGTTATAATTTTGCGTCTTGAACCACGCAGCGAATTCCGTTCCGCTGGCCAACCAAATTGATCTGCTGAAAAGAATAATCGCCTCGTCTACCCGTCAGCGTGGAGGTGTCGAGTCGTGATGCCCAATCCTGCCGCAATTCGAACCCTAAACCATGCCGCTTTACGTCCTCGGCCTCAACCATCGAACCGCTCCCATCGACATTCGCGAAAAAGTCGCGTTTGCCAACGACCGTCAGCGCCCGGCATTGGATGCGTTGCGGGCGAGCGCGTCGGCCGATGAGGCCGTGTTGGTTTCAACCTGCAATCGCACCGAGCTGTATTTACGCGGATCCGACGAATCGGTTGCCGATCGTGCCGGCGACTGGTTGCAATCCGCGTCCGACAGTGGATTTCTTGACCTGCAATCCCACCTTTATCGGCATATCGATATCGATACGACCCGGCATATTTTCCGGGTGGCGTCCGGGCTTGATTCGATGGTGCTGGGTGAACCGCAAATTCTCGGCCAGGTGAAGTACTCGGTCAAAATCGCCATTGAAGCGGGTGCCCTGGGCGGCCCGCTTGAGCGCCTGTTCCAGGAAACCTTTCAAGTCGCCAAAAAAGTCCGCTCCCAGACTGAAATCGGTGCCACCTCGGTCAGCATGGCGGCTGCATCGTTAAAACTTGCCAAACAACTGTTTGGTGATATTCGCGAAATCAAGATTTTGTTTATTGGTGTCGGCGAAATGATTCAACTGGCCGCCACACATTTTGGCGCGCAGTCACCACAGGCCATGGTCATTGCCAACCGAACCCTGGCACGCGGCCGTGAATTTGCCGATGAGTTTGGCATGGGCGGACAAATGTCGGCGATCGCCCTTTCGGAGTTGCCGGAGTGCATGCACGAGTTTGACGCGATCATCACCTCCACCGCCTCCAGCCTGCCGATTATCGGCAAGGGCATGATTGAACAGGCCTTAAAGCGCCGTCGTCACAAACCAATTTTTATGGTCGATCTGGCGGTACCACGGGATATCGAACCGGCCGTCGCCGAGTTGGACGATGTGTACCTGTACACCCTCGACATGCTCGGCAAAATGATCCAGCAAAATGTCGCCAAACGCGAAAGTGCCGTCAGCGCCGCCGAAACGATTATTGACGCGCACACCGGCAAATATATGCGCTGGCTGTCCGAGCGCCACGCCGTGCCAATCATCCAGCAACTGCGTGGCCGGGCGGAACAATATCGGCTCGTTGAACTGGAGCGCGCCCAAAAAATGCTCGCCAGGGGGTGCGATCCGGCGCTGGTGCTGGCGGCGTTGGCAAACGGCTTGACCAACAAGTTTTTGCACCATCCCATGGCCGCGTTACGGCGCGTTCCGGCGGGCGAGCGTGAAGCCCTTGCAGATGCCCTCGAAATCCTTTACGCGACCGACCCCGAAGAAAACGAATGAAAGCATCAATACAGCAAAAATTACAATCGCTCGACGAACGGCTGGCCGACTTGGATGGCCTGCTCGCCTCGCCAGACGTGGTCAGCGATATGGACAACTATCGCAAAATCACCAAAGAACACGCAGAAATTTCACCGGTGGTGGCGTTGTATAACGAATTTAAAACCGCTGAAAACGATATCGCCGCCGCGGTTGAAATGGGCAAAGACCCGGACATGCGCGAATTTGCCGAGGAAGAAATCAAGGTGAGCAAAGCGGCCATCGAAGCGATCGAACTTGCGCTGCAAAAAGCCCTGTTGCCAAAAGATCCCAACGACGACAAAAATATTTTTATTGAAATTCGCGGCGGCACCGGTGGTGACGAATCAGCCTTGTTTGCCGGCGATTTGTTTCGTATGTACACCCGTTATGCAGAACGTCAGGGCTGGCAGGTCGAAGTCATTTCCGAGTCGCTCGGTGAGGTCGGCGGTTACAAAGAAGTCATTGCGCGCATTGTCGGTCAGGGCGCCTATTCGCGCTTGAAGTTTGAGTCGGGCGGTCATCGGGTGCAGCGGGTGCCCGCGACCGAAACCCAGGGGCGTATTCACACCTCTGCCGCCACCGTCGCGATCATGGCCGAAGCCGACGAAGCCTACGACATTGTCATCAACCCGTCTGACGTGCGTGTGGATACCTTTCGCGCCTCCGGTGCCGGTGGGCAGCACATCAACAAAACCGACTCGGCGGTGCGCCTGACGCATATCCCCACCGGCATTGTTGTTGAGTGCCAAGACGGCCGATCACAACACAAAAACAAAGACCAGGCCTGGCGGGTGCTGGCGGCGCGTATCAAGGACAAACAAACCCGCGAACAACAAGCCAAAGAGGCGGCCGAACGCAAATCATTGATCGGCTCGGGCGACCGTTCCGAGCGCATCCGCACCTACAATTTTCCACAAGGCCGCGTTACCGATCACCGCATTAATCTGACCTTGTACAAGATCGATTTCATCATGGACGGTGAGTTGAGTGATCTGACCAACGCACTGATTGCCGAATTTCAAGCCGAGCAGTTGGCCTCGCTTGGCACCTAACCGGCAGATGGGCCAGTCGATGCACACAGCGGGTGACGCGCTCAAAAAAGCACAGCAACAAATTGATCGAATGGATGCGCAATATTTGTTGGCGCGTTTGACCGGCCGGACACGCGCGTCGTTGTTGGCGCATCCGGAACGCGAATTGCCTGCCGAAATGGCGATCATTTTTGAAACGCAGGTTGCCGCCCGCGCCGCCGGTGTGCCGGTCGCGCAAATCATCGGCTGTCGCGAATTTTACGGGCGCGAATTTGTGGTGAATGAACATGTATTGATTCCGCGCCCGGAAACAGAATTATTGGTAGAACAAGCATTGGCGCGCCTTTCCGGCAATAAATGTCCGCAACAAGCCGACCCGCCCCGTGTTTTGGATTTGGGAACAGGCAGTGGGGCGATTGCCGTGACGTTGGCGTTGGAATGTCCGCACGCCAACATCACCGCGGTTGATCTGTCAGTAGAAGCGTTAAAGGTTGCCCGGCAAAATGCTACCGCACTCGGTGCTACCGTCACCCTGCTCAAAAGCAATTGGTATCACGCGCTCGATGGTCAAAAGTTTGATTTGATTGTCGCCAATCCACCTTACATTGCCAAAAACGATGTGCATCTTGCCCAGGGTGATTTGCGCTTTGAACCGCCTATGGCGCTGACCGACAACAGCAACGATGGTCTGGCTTCAATCTGCACCATTATTACCGGTGCCGCCATACATTTAAACGACCACGGCTGGCTGTTGTTTGAGCACGGTTACGATCAAGCGGAATCCTGCCGCGCCCTATTGGCACAACATCATTTCACGGCAATCGAATCGGTGCCGGATTTGGCGGGCATTTTGCGCGTGACCCTCGGACAAATGCGCGTGCCGCACCCGTCCACCGCAGCCGCCGTATAATTTCAACATTCCGTTTAAACCCGACCAGGATCATCATGAGCACTCAAGACAAAATTCGCGACACCGTTTCCAGCAACCCAGTGGTGTTGTACATGAAAGGCTCGCCACAATTTCCAATGTGCGGTTTTTCCGCTTCCGCCATCCAGATTTTGAAAGCCAACGGCGTTGACAAGCCGTTTACGGTTGACGTTTTGCAAGATGAAGAAATTCGTCAGGGCATCAAGGAATACGCCAACTGGCCGACCATTCCGCAGCTTTATGTAGGTGGCGAGTTTATTGGCGGTGCCGATATCCTGCGTGAAATGCACCAGTCGGGTGAATTAAAAACCCTGCTCGAAACAAAAAACTGATTGGTCCGATCGGTCAAACCGGTTCAATCGGTCAAACCGGCCCAAGCGTTCAAACCGGTTCAAGCGGTTCAAGCGGTTGTTAACGCGCCGTCGGTCAAGTCGAGCCGCACCACACCGGGAAGGTCAATAATTTCCCGGTCGTGGCACGCCACCACCACGGTGCGTTGTGCTGCCACCATGTTTTGTAATAACAAAACAATTTGTGGGCGCGCATGCCGATCCAAATTGGCGGTTGGCTCATCCACCAGCAATAATTTTGGCTCCAGTACTTTGGCGCGTGCCAGCGCCAAGCGTTGGCGTTCGCCGCCCGACAGACGTTTGGGTGGGACACCCCGACGCGCATCGAGTCCCGCCCAATGGATAGCCTCGCTGACCAACACATCACGGGTCGCGGCCGGCACCTTGCGCATGATGAGTCCATACGCCACATTCGCTTCAACATTGGATTGAAACAGATAGGGATGTTGGTGTACATGGATAATGTGTTGCCGCCATTCCGGCGGATAAACGGCGGTGGTACTTGTGCCCGCAAAGGTCATATCGAGTGTATCGGCCGGTTCCAGCCCGGCAAGTATGCGAAGCAGAGTTGTTTTGCCGCTGCCGTTGTCACCGGTTAACACATATAGCGTGCCTGGCCGCAACGATAAATTATTGATGGCAAACAACTGACGCTCGCCAAACGATTTGGTCAGCCGTTTGATGAATAACATCGATTCATTGTTCGGCATGGCTGTGGGCAACGCGGTTGGCAACGCGGTCGTCGAAATTTTTGCGGCGGTCATTTCAGCTGCCCTTCGCCTTGCAGCGTGTGGAAGGCACCGTTAATCACCAGCGCCATCACAATCAGGACAATGCCCAGCGCAATGCCTTGGGAAAACTCTCCCTTGGCCGTTTCCAGCGAAATGGCGGTGGGAATATTGCGGGTTGAACCGGCAATATTGCCGCCGACCATCATCGCGCAACCCACTTCGGAAATGACCCGGCCAAATCCATTAAACAAACCGGCCATGACCGCAAAACGCACTTCAAACAATGTCGTCAGTGCGGCACGGCTTGGTGATGCGCCAAGTGACACGGCGGTCTCATGGACAATCCGGTCGGCGCCCTGCACCGATGCCAGCGTAAATGCCGCCAACACCGGAAAGGCGATGATGGCCTGCCCCAAAATCATCGCGGTTTGGGTATACAGCAGGCCCAACTCGCCCAAGGGGCCCGAGCGCGCCAGCAACACATACAACACCAACCCGACGACCACGGTTGGAAACGACAAAAAACTTTGCAAGATCACCACCACTGCGCGCCGACCCGGAAACGATACGGTTGCCAGCACAAATCCGCTCAACACGGCCACGGGTGTGGCAATCAAAAGCGCCATGCCGGACACCTTTAAGGAAATCCACACCACCCCCCAAAGCTCGGGGTCACCCGTAAACAACATTCGTAACGCTTCTTGCGTCGCCGCCCACAGTTCCATCAATTAATCCTTTGGCGCGGGGCCGGGAGTGAATAGTACCGCCCCATCCACCTTCAGTTCCAGAATGGCATCGCGTCCGGCCGGCGAAACAATCCAGTTGATGAGTTTTAACGCGTAGCTGTGTTTTGTATGCGGATGTTTGGCGGGATTTACGTCCATGATGCCATACGGGTTATACAACCCCGGCACCTGGGTGACGATAACATGCAGCCCCACCCGACCACGATGCGCCAGGTAGGTACCACGATCCGACAGTGTGTACGCCAACAAATTGCCGGCCATGGTGAGTGTTTCTCCCATGCCTTGACCGACTTCCAAATACCATTTGCCTTTGGGTGTGATATTCACTTCACGCCACAATGCCAGTTCCTTTTTGTGCGTGCCGGAATCATCACCCCTCGAAATAAATTTCGACTCCGTTTTGGCAATCCGCATTAACGCTGCAGAGGCATTTCTTTCGCCGCGCAATTTGGCCGGATCGGTTTTCGGGCCGACAATAATAAAATCGTTGTACATCACGTCACGACGTACCGTGCCAAAACCTGCGGCCATGTATTTATCTTCGTCCGGCCGTGAATGCACCATCACCACATCGACGTCACCCCGCTCGGCCAGTTTCAGCGCCTGTCCAGTGCCGACGGAAATGACCTTGACCTTGATGCCGGTTAATTTTTCAAACTTCGGCAGGATCAACGCCAACAGACCGGAAGCCTCGGTGGAGGTGGTGGTCGCCAGTCGTAATTCATTGGCCAATCCTTGCAATGGCAATAAAAACGCGAGTGCGACAGCAAGCAAAACTTTCAAATCGAATCTCCAGTGGCGGGCTTCACAATGTCAATTCTAGCTGACCGCCGTACAAATCCTTATTCGTCGATGGTGCGATTACCGTACGGGCAACCTATACTGACAGGCCGTTCATGTTGTGCCCACGCCGCCCAATGTCATTCTTTCGCACCAGGACTACTGCCGTTTACACGATTGCCATTTTTTCGGCACTGATGGTGTGTTTGGTTGCACTCGCAGTTGGGCAGTTTCCCATTGCTCCCGGTGAATTGATCGCGATTGTCCAAGCCAAAATTTTTAGTGGTTCGTCGATTGCGCCGACCCACGCCGAATTGGTTGTTTTTGATATTCGTGGCCCGCGCATTGTTGGTGCGTTCATGGTGGGCGGTGCACTCGCCGCCGCCGGTGCCGCCTATCAAAACCTGTTTCGCAATCCGCTGGTTTCCCCGGATATTCTGGGTGTCTCCAGTGGTGCCGCCTTGGGCGCGGTATTGGGCATTTTTCTGACGCTGCCGTTGTTGGCCATTCAAGCCATGGCGTTTGCCGGCGGGTTGACTGCGGTGGCCGCCATTTATTGGGTCAGCGCGCGTATTCGTGGCCATGACCCGATCTTGACCCTGGTGCTGGCGGGCGTGGTGATCGGCTCCCTGCTGGGCTCGGGCGTGGCCCTCACCAAATACTTGGCCGACCCCTACAATCAATTGCCGGCGATCACCTATTGGTTACTCGGCAGTTTTGCCGGCATTTCAAAAACTGATCTTCAGGTTGCTTTGCCAATCATGGCCATCGCACTGCTGCCGTTGTTTTTATTGCGCTGGCGCATCAACCTGCTGGCGTTGCCGGAAGACGAGGCGCGCGCGTTGGGTGTGAATGTGCCGCGTCTGCGGCTGATGGTGATTGTTGGTGCCACCTTGATGACAGCCGCGTCCGTGGCGCTATGCGGCATGGTGGGCTGGGTCGGGCTGGTGGTGCCCCACGCCGTCCGGTTATTGGTGGGTGCCGAATTTTCACGGCTATTGCCGCTGGCCATACTAATCGGCGGCACCTTTATGGTGGCGATCGACACCATCGGCCGCAGCATCGCGCAGATTGAAATACCACCGGGCATATTGACGGCGGCAATCGGCACACCGGTGTTTATATGGCTGATGATGCTGACCTTTCGGCGGCGCGATTGATCATGTCCACCCATACCCCACCCAATGACACACCGCGGCTGACAGTTAGTCAGCTCACCATCGGTTATCCGCGCCGCACCTTGGTGAGCAATATTTCATTGACTGTTGCGCCCGGCTCGGCGCTGGCCATTTTGGGGCCGAACGGCAGCGGCAAAACCACCCTGTTTCGCACCTTGTTGGGATTGCTTCCGCCCAAATCCGGTCGAGTGAAACTCGGCGATCTGGATACCGGCGCGTGGTCGAATCGCGACCTTGCCCGGCATATGGGTTATGTGCCCCAAGCAACCAATATATTTAATTTCAACGTTATTGAAATCGTCGAAATGGCGCGGGCGTCTCGTTTACCATGGCACGCCCTGCCCGGAAAACGCGATCGCGACATCGCGATGGACGCGTTGCAACAACTCAACATGGCGGCGTTTGCCGATCGGGAATTTGCCGAGTTGTCCGGCGGCGAGCGGCAACTGGTTTTGGTTGCCCGCGCGCTGGCGTCGGAAGCGCGCATTTTATTGCTCGATGAACCGACCGCCAGCCTCGATTTTGGCAACCGGTTGATGATGATGAACACACTCAGCCGCCTCAAACAATCCGGCGTGACCATTATTTTTTCCAGCCACGACCCACAACACGCGTTTCAATTGTGCAGCGGGCCCGATGATCAAACCTTGACCATCAACAAAATCGGCGACGTTGCCGTTGGCACCACCGCCGCATTACTCACGCCATCCGCACTGGCGGCCTTGTATCAAGTGCCGGAACAAACACTTCCAATTTTTTCTCACTCATCTCGCCAGGCGTAGCGCGATGATCAAACTCGCCTATTGGCAAGCCTCACCAAACACATTTACCTGGAAATGCCCGCCATTAAACGAGTTTCACATTACATTGTTTCGCGTTAAATCGGCATTAAAGCCATTACAAATCTCGAAAACACGAAACATCATTCATGCCAAACAAAACACCCACTGAAATCTATCGCCGTCAAATTTCAATCTGGCTAGCCACCACTTTCGTTATTATTGCCACCATGACCACCGCCTCCGCCCAAACACTTTCATTCAAAAATATCCTTGAGCGCCCCAACCGGCCAGCGCCGACCGCAAAAATTGCCTATGGCCCACATGCCGATCAATTCGGCGAGTTGTGGTTGCCTGCAAACGTCAATCACTCCGCCCAACCTGCGAAAAAATTACCGGTGGTGATCTTGATTCATGGCGGCTGTTGGCGTGCAGATTTACCGGGGCCCGAATTGGTGGCATTTTTGGCGGACGATTTGCGCAAACAAGGCGTGGCCGTTTGGAGCATCACCTACCGGCGCGTCGGCACAAAAGCCGAGCATTTTTCACCTTATCCCGATACCTTTCTGGATGTCGCCGCGGCCACGGAAAAAATTCGCGACCTGGCAAAAACGTACCCGCTCGATTTAACCCGTGTCGTCACCAGCGGTCATTCGGCAGGTGGCCACTTGGCGATGTGGTTGGCGGCACGGCCGCGCCTGCCAATGGATTCACCGCTTTATCAAAATAATCCGTTGCCGATTCGCGCCGTGGTCGGCATTGCCGCCATGCCGGATTTGGCCTATGCCAAAGTCGCCTCCGCCCACGCCTGTGGTGCCGACACGGTCGACTTATTAATAAATAGCCGTGATCGCAAAGACACCGCCACCCGCGACACCTCGATCACCCCGCTATTGCCGCTGGGCGTCAAACAAATATTGATCAGTGGTGTTTATGACGCGATAGTGGCACCGGCGCAGGCGTTGCGTCATCGCGAACGCGCCAAAGAAAAAAATGAATTCATCGAGTTGCTCACGCTTGATTTGGCCGGGCACTTCGAACTGATCGCGCCGTGGACAGCGGCCGGGCAAGCCGTTGTTGAATCGATTATCAAACAGACACGGCTAAAATAGTCCATCACTTGGAGTCAAAAATATTCTTCGCAGGTAGTTACACAATCCAGTTAGGCTGTAGGGCGATTTATTGATATTTAATAAATGCTGCTTTAATAAAATTCTGCCGCATGATATAGGGCCTAAGGAAATTTGATTCCCGCAATTGAGTTTGAAGGTTGGTTGCCGGACGGAGTGAAACCTGCAGCCTAAAAGATGTAATTCGGCTTTAAGTGCGAAAACTGATCGGTAAAGTCGATTGGAAAAAGGAGAGGAAAAGCCTATGGAATCCGACGCAGACCCCTGCGAAGTTTGCAAATTTGATCATGCAATCAATCTACCAGAGAGTGGTGATTGGATTCGCCAAAATTGTCCCCGCTGCGGCGAATTTAAGTTGTCTAGGACAGTGAGTTCAATTATGAATGCAGGGTTTTCACCCGAAAAACGCGCGCGACTATCAGGCTGGATACGCGAACAGTATCAAGCAGGCGCAGTTCCCATCATTACTTCAGACAACTTACCTAGAATTCTGGCGCGCCCAATACCCTCTGTCGCCGATCGAGCAACAGCGCTTCTAGTCGAGGCTGAAAGTGGATTAAGCAAATTGGGGGATCGCTTCAACATTAATGATCCTAGGTTTATGGCCGCAACATACTCTTCAAACAAGGACGACGTGACGTTCTTGCTTACCCTGTTAAAAGATCAGGGACTGGCGGAATTAAAGGAAATGGGAGGTGGATGCGAAATTTTACCGGCTGGGTATATTCGACTGGATGAGGAAAGGAAAATTGCGCCCAATTCATCCAAAGGATTCGTTGCGATGTGGTTCAACGAAGACCTTAAGAACGTTTATAGCTCTGGTTTCGAGGCCGGCATTTTTGGTGCCGGCTATGACCCCATTCGCATGGATCGTGTTGAACACATCAATAAGATAGATGACGAAATCATTAAACAAATAAACGGGGCGAGATTTATCGTTGCGGATTTCACCGGGCATCGTGGAGGTGTGTATTTTGAAGCGGGTTACGCGCTAGGAAAAGACATCCCAGTATTCTGGACTTGCCGAAAGGACAACATGGGTGAATTGCATTTCGACATTCGCCAATTCAACTGCATTGATTGGGATGCGCCGGAGGAATTAGCAAGCCGCTTGAGCGCGCGTATTGAAGCGGTGCTTGGCCCTGGGCCGAAAAAACCTTAAACAAAAGCCTTTGCATGACGACAAACCAGTCCCAAAGCGTGACGCTTCATCAGGCGGCGAGTTCGAAGCGCCGCGTCAGCAACTCAAAGGCGATTGGGCCGTCCGTGATGATGCTATTCAATTCAAGCAACTCCGGGATGACGACTTTCAGTTTCTCGATCAGCGCTTCTGAAGTCGATGCCTCGATGGCAAGGCCTGGGACCGCTTCGCTGGTCGCCACCCACACGTTTGCGTCAGGGTCCCACTCGGCATGTACGTAATACGGCTTGTTCATCACGATCTCCAATGCGTTATTGCCACTAGCTTATCACTTACTTTTGCGGCGAGTAAGGAGTCAACCGGCACGGAAAACAATGAAACATAATTACATCGAAAACTCATTTATCCACGGCCTCTTCCAGCCATTTTTGCCCTGAAACGCGCGCCAATTATATGGTTTCGTTGTTTTAATCTTCAACAAACAGAATACCTACAAGCCGGTACGAATATCCCATAGCTCCGGGAATAACCTGATATTGACCATCTCGCGCAAATAACTCACCCCGGCGGTGCCACCGGTGCCGCGTTTAAAACCGATCACGCGTTCAACGGTGGTGACATGACGAAAACGCCATTGCCGGAAATAGTCTTCCAGATCGACCAACTTTTCGGCCAGCTCATACAAGTCCCAATGTTTTTCAGTATTGGCGTAGACCTCGCCCCAGGCGCGGGCGACACTGTCGTTGGCCTGATAGGTCACCGACCAATCCCGATCGGTGGCGGCTTGATCGAGCGTAAAACCACGCCGCTGCAACATGCGGTTGGCCTCGTCATAAATGGACGGTGACTCAAGTTGGGTCAAAAGCGTGGCGTGATCATCGGCACGATGCGCAAACGGTTTGAGCAACACGCGGTTTTTATTGCCAAATAAAAATTCCACCATACGGTACTGGTGCGACTGGAATCCCGACGACTTGGCGAGGCTGGCGCGAAACGCCGAATATTCGGTCGGCGTGAGTGTCGCCAAAATGTCCCATGACTGAATCAGGTTATTCATGATGCGCGACACCCGCGCCATCATTTTGAACGCCGGTGCCAGATTATCCTGGCGAATATGCTCACGAGCGGCACCCAGCTCACTCAACATCAGCTTCATCCATAGTTCGGTGGCTTGATGTTGAATAATGAACAACAATTCGTTGCGCTCACCGGACAGCGGCTTTTGCGCGCCCAACAATAAATCGAGCTGCAAATAATCTCCGTAACTCATGTCGTTGCGGAAATTATCAAACGCCCCTTCCGGCAGTTCGGCTGATGATGCAGAAACCGGGCAACCTGGGCTGGTATTTTTTTTGTCGGTGGGATTCATTTGAGATCAATACATCGGCAGAGTGGTTTTGAGAATCGACCCGGTTTGTGCTTCGGTAATCAGCACCGAGCGCGGATCGGCGGGATCGAGCGTGACCCCGGTAGTCAGATCGCCGCGTGATGAATCGACACGATACTTCGGCTCACCGCGTTTATCAAACATCCACACACAGCCCAAACCGTGGTGGGCGACAAACATGTTGTCGTCACTATCGACCACGATTCCACCGGGACCCACGCCCGCCGACAGTTGCACAAAGCGACTCACGCGTGAAACACCGCCCTCAACCAGCGGCAAACGCCACACGGCGTTGTCGTGGGTGGCGGCAACAAATAACATGCGCTCATTGGTCGACAGTGCCAGTCCCGCCGGGCAAGGCACGTTTGATAGCAACTTTTGTAACGCACCATCTGCCTGCAACCGATACACGCCACCAGTGGCATTGTGTAATCCGGTCTGGCCCTGGTCGCTGAAATACAAATCGCCATTACTGGCAAACAACAAATCGGCGACACCAAGGAAACGCTGCGAAATATGGTGGGTGACGACCGGAGTGAGTTTGCGCAAGCTGATATCCAGCGACAAAATGCCGTGGCGATAATCGGCGACAAACAAACGACCATCGGCATGAAAACGCAGACCACTCGGCCAACCATCGTATTTAACGATCAGGTCCCATTCACCGGTCGGCGTGATGCGAAAAATCCGCCCAAACGGCGTATCACAAACCCACAGGTTGCCGCTGGCATCAAAACACGGGGCAGCCAAAAAACTATGAATGTCTTTTCCCGCCAGATTGGCGTGTGACCAGGCGTTATCGGCACCGGAATCATGCAAAAACGACGGCAATTCAAAGTGGGTATCGGAAGTCAGGGATAACGGTGCGGGGAACATAGGCGGATCGTTCGTAAGAATAGGGACAGAATGGCCAATTATGCGGCACACCACCGATTCCGATAAAACTTGATTGCATCACACCTATTAGTGGCATTGGCAAGAACTTTGACCAAACGGCAAAATCAGCCGGCATCACGCCAATGGATGACACAAAACAGGAAGTAAAATTGACGCAAAGGTGATGCGTTAACCATTGCCATTATTTTGTCGCCGCCCCCTCAATAACATCTAGCGCGAAAACCAAATGAAACAATGGCAATTCTGGATTGATCGCGGCGGCACCTTTACCGATATTGTCGGCCGCCGTCCGGATGGCGTTTTGCTCACCCACAAGTTGTTGTCGGAAAACCCCGAACAATATCCAGATGCGGCCTTGGCCGGCATACGTTTGCTGATGGGTGTGCCCGCCAATGCACCGATACCTGTGGAGCACATTGAAGCCGTCAAAATGGGCACCACCGTCGCGACCAACGCCTTGCTGGAACGCAAGGGTGACCGCACCTTGCTGGCCATCACCAAAGGGTTTCGCGATCAGCTGCGCATCGCCTATCAAAACCGTCCGCGTATTTTTGATATGGCCATCACGCTACCGGCGTTGCTTTATTCCGAGGTGATCGAAATTGACGAGCGTATCGGTGCACACGGCGAAATCATTGCTCCGCTCGATGAGACCAGCAGTCGGCAACGATTACAAACCGCATTTGACAATGGTTATCGCGCGCTGGCAATTGTCTGTATGCACGCCTATCGTTTCAGCGATCACGAAAAACGCTTGTCGGCCATCGCCCGGGAAATTGGCTTTACACAAATTTCCGCTTCACACCTCGTCAGCCCGTTGATGAAAATTGTTTCGCGCGGCGACACCACGGTGGTGGATGCTTATTTGTCGCCGATTCTCGACCGTTATGTCCATCAAGTTGCCGCCGAATTGCCAAACGTGCGCTTGTACTTTATGCAGTCCAACGGCGGGCTCACCGACGCGGCACGTTTTCAGGGCAAGGATTCGATACTTTCCGGCCCCGCCGGCGGCATTATCGGCATGGTGCGCACCGCCGCCGCTGCCGGGTTTGAACGCGTGATTGGTTTTGACATGGGTGGCACCTCCACCGACGTTTCCCACTACGCCGGAGAATTCGAACGCGAATTCGAGACCGCCGTGGCCGGGGTGCGCATGCGCGCGCCGATGATGGCCATACACACCATCGCCGCCGGTGGCGGTTCGATTGTTTCATTCGATGGCCAACGTTATCGGGTCGGTCCGGAGAGTGCCGGCGCCAATCCCGGGCCGGCGTGTTATCGCCGCGGCGGACCGCTGACTGTCACGGATTGCAACGTTTTGCTCGGCAAAATTCAGCCGCAACATTTTCCAAGTGTATTTGGACCACACGCCAACGAACCGTTGGATGCGGATGTGGTACGCGGCAAGTTTATCGAACTCGCCGCCGAAATCTGCACCGCACTCGACGATGGGCAACCACCACCTTCCCCCGAACAGGTTGCCAGTGGGTTTTTGCAAATCGCCGTCGCCAATATGGCCAACGCCATTAAGTTCATTTCCGTGCAGCGCGGCCATGATGTGTCTGGCTACACCCTGCAATGTTTTGGCGGCGCCGGCGGCCAGCACGCCTGTTTGGTCGCCGACGAACTCGGTATGACCAGTGTGTACATCCATCCGTTTGCCGGTGTGTTGTCCGCCTACGGAATGGGGCTGGCGGACATTGTTGAGATGCGCGAACGCGCACTGGAAGTGCCGCTAACCGAGTCGAGTTTGCCGGCAACCATTGCCGAGCTGGATGCACTTGTTGAGGCGGCAAACAAGGAAGTATCGGCGCAGGGAATACCCGCATCGCGCATCACCATCAAACGCCGTGTGTTGCTTAAATATGATGGTACCGACTCGGCGCTGGCGGTCGATTTCGCCGACCTCAACACCATGCAACAGGCATTTGAAAAACTTTACCAACAACGTTTCAGTTTTTTAATGCCGGGACGTGCGCTGATTGTCGAGTCGGTTTCGGTTGAGGCAATGGGTGCGGGGGAGTCGTTACCAACAACCGAGACCATCAAACAATCTGAACCGGCTAAACCGATTGCACAGGTGACAATGACCTGTGCGGGGCGGGTTCACCCAACACCGGTATTTGTACGCGATACACTGGTGATGGGGCAAATTATCACCGGGCCGGCAATGATTGCCGAACAAAACGGCACGACCATTGTGGAACCAGAGTGGCAGGTCATCGTCACGCCACAAAATCATTTGGTACTGACCCGAACCACGGCCCGCACGAGCCGTCACGCCATTGCTACCACGGTCGACCCGGTCATGCTGGAGTTATTCAACAACCTGTTTATGTCGATCGCCGAACAAATGGGTCTGCGTTTGCAACAAACCGCCTGCTCGGTCAACATCAAAGAGCGCCTTGATTTTTCCTGCGCCTTGTTTGACGCCGACGGCAATTTGATCGCCAATGCCCCGCATATGCCGGTGCATCTCGGTTCGATGGGTGAATCCATCAAAACGGTGGTGCGCAAAAATGCCGGCGGCATGAAGCCGGGTGACGGCTTTGTCTTGAACGATCCCTACAACGGTGGCACCCATTTACCGGACGTGACGGTGGTCACACCGGTATTTCTCGCCAGCGATCAATCCACGCCGCAGTTTTTTGTCGGCTCGCGCGGCCACCACGCCGACATTGGCGGCATTACCCCGGGCTCGATGCCGCCGTTCTCCAAAACCATGGCGGATGAAGGCGTTTTGATCGACAATTTTTTATTGACCGAAAATGGTGTCATGCGTGAAACCGAAATGCGTGCATTGTTGGCCGGCGGGGAGTATCCCGCGCGCAATGTTGATCAAAACATCGCCGATTTACGCGCCCAAATCGCCGCCAATGCCAAAGGCGCTGAAGAGCTCAAACGGATGGTGGCGCATTTCGGGCTGGCGACGGTCCATGCCTATATGCAACACGTGCAGGACAACGCCGAGGAATGTGTGCGACAGGTGATCGGCAGACTCCGTGACGGAAAGTTTTCGTATGCAATGGACAACGGCGCGGTGATTTGTGTTGCGGTCACCATTGGTGATGACAAACGCAGCGCCACCATTGACTTTACCGGCACCTCCGCACAACTCTCATCCAATTTCAACGCACCATCGGCGGTTGTCTATGCCGCCGTGCTGTATGTATTTCGTATGCTGGTGGATCGCGATATCCCGCTCAATGCCGGCTGTTTAAAACCCCTGAAGATCATTATTCCGGACGGCTCGATGCTCAGCCCGGTTGCGCCCGCGGCCACTGTTGCCGGCAATGTCGAAACGTCGCAATGTATTACCGACACCATTATTGGCGCGCTCGGGGTGATGGCTGCCAGTGGCGGCAGCATGAACAATTTCACGTTTGGCAATGAACGCTACCAATATTACGAGACGGTCTCGGGTGGCACCGGCGCGGGTGATGGTTTTGATGGCTGTGGGGCGGTGCAGGCGCACATGACCAATTCACGGTTAACCGACCCGGAAGTGCTGGAGTTTCGTTATCCGGTGCGGGTGGAAGAACACAGCATTCGTCCAGGCTCGGGCGGTGCTGGCACATATCGCGGTGGCGATGGTGCCATCCGCAAAATCCGTTTTTTAGAATCGATGACAGCCGCCATTCTGGCCGGACACCGCATTGTGCCGCCATTTGGAATGCATGGCGGTGCGCCGGGTGAATGCGGTTCCAATTGGCTGGAACACAGCGACGGAAAAATTACACCGCTGGCCTATTCGGACCAGATCAAGGTCAACGACGGTGATCTGTTTGTACTCAACACGCCCGGTGGTGGTGGTTTTGGCCGCCCGGATGAGTAGGTGGAATTGTTATTTGCTTTGTCGCCGCCGTCGAGCGCCAACCCGCACCACCCTGCGGCCATAAACAGACAGGCGCAAAATCAATTGCTTACGCGATTGTGTTGCAGAATTACAAAATGTCATTTGCTTAAAACTTGAGCAGCGGTAGAATAGCCGTCCACATATTTTTCACGTCGGCCCACACCTTGCAAATCGGCCCCCATCTTCTCAAGAACAATTTGATCTGCGCGCCCATGGCCGGCGTCACGGATCGGCCGTTTCGCCAGTTATGTAAACGACTCGGCGCAGGCATGGCGGTGTCGGAGATGGTCGCTTCCAATAACAAATTGTGGGCAACCGAAAAGTCCATCCGTCGTGGCGACCACACCGGTGAGGTTGAGCCGATTGTGGTGCAGATTGCCGGTGCGGCACCGGAGATGATGGCCGAGGCCGCGCGTTTTAACGTTGACAATGGCGCGCAAATTGTTGATATCAACATGGGTTGCCCGGCCAAAAAAGTTTGCAATGTGTTTGCCGGTTCCGCATTGTTGCAAGACGAGCCGTTGGTGGCGCGAATCCTCAAGGCTGTGGTCGACGCGGTGAATGTACCGGTGACGCTCAAAATTCGCACCGGCTGGGACCGTGATCATAAAAACGCGTTGTCGATCGCGCGCATCGCTGAAGACAATGGCATTCGCTCTCTGGCCGTGCATGGCCGTACCCGTGCCGATTTGTATAACGGCGAAGCCGAATACGAGACCATTCGCGCCGTCAAGGAATCGATAAAGATTCCCGTGGTCGCCAATGGCGACATAGATTCACCGGAAAAAGCTGCGCTGGTGCTGGCCAAAACGGGTGCCGACGCGGTGATGATTGGCCGCGCGGCGCAGGGTTGTCCATGGATATTTAGGGAGATTGCCTGGTATTTAAAAACCGGCACCCATCTCGCCCCCCCCACCATCCGGGAAGTCGGCGGCATTGCGGGCGAGCATTTACAAAGCCTATATGAATTTTATGGCGCGGAAAAAGGGCATCGGATTGCGCGTAAACATATCGGCTGGTATTTGGCCGCCGCGCCGGGCGGTGAATTTTTCCGGCAAAAAATGAATCAGCTTGAAAATGCCGATGAACAATTGGCGGCGGTGCTGCATTTTCTGCAATCACTTGAAGCAGACGGTCATCACTTCTTCGCTTTCGGCGGTAATAGCGGCACGGGTAGCAGGCGCGGCACAAATAAAACCAGTAGTTTTGCAGAAAACGTTTTCGACCAATTGCAGTCGGCAGCGTAAAAAAATACGGCAATCAAGAGAAAAGTATGAACAGGGAAACAAAAAACCTCACCATCGAGCGTGATGGCGATAGCGAACTTTCTGCATGTGTTCGCAAAATGATGATGCAATATTTCAAAGACCTCGATGGCGAAATTGCCACCGACATTTATGACATGGTGGTCGCCAATATCGAACGACCATTACTCGAGGTGGTGATGCATCAGGCGCGCGGCAACCAAACCCGCGCGGCAGACCTGCTTGGACTCAACCGCAATACCTTGCGCAAGAAATTAAGTCAGCACGGCATTGCCTAGTTTCTGTGAACGAGTGAACACATGAAGCGCTGAACCATAGCGGCAGTCGCGCCCTTGTTCGCCCATTCACCCGTTCATCTGCTCACCCGCTCACCCGCTCACCTGTTCACGCATCCATCACAAAATGATCCCCATTAAACGCGCACTCATCAGCGTCTCCGACAAAAGCGGCATTGTGCCGTTTGCAAAATTTTTATCGCAGCAGGGCGTCGAGATTCTTTCCACCGGCGGCACCGCCAAACTGCTGGCGGAAAACGGCCTCACCGTCACCGAAGTCGGCGACTACACCGGCTTTCCGGAAATGATGGATGGCCGGGTCAAAACCCTGCACCCAAAAATTCATGGCGGCATTTTGGCCCGCCGCGATATTTTGGATCACACGCGGGCGATGACGGCGCACGGCATTGCGCCGATTGATATGGTGGTGGTGAATCTTTATCCCTTCGCCGCGACTATCGCCAAAACCGGTGTGTCGCTCGACGATGCCATCGAAAATATTGATATCGGTGGCCCGGCCATGGTGCGCTCGGCCGCCAAGAATCACGCTTTTGTGGCCATTGTCACCGACAGCGCCGATTACCCAACCGTCATCAGCGAAATGCGCGCAAATAAAGGCGGACTGTCACCCACCACCCGTTTTGCCCTGGCGAAGAAAGCCTTCAGCCACACCGCCGAATACGACGGCATGATTGCCAATTATTTGACATCGCTGGATGCCAATCACCAGCCGCAGACTTTTCCGCAAAATTTAAATTTAAATTTCACCCTCGCACAGGGCATGCGTTACGGTGAAAATCCACATCAGGATGCGGCGTTTTATGTGGAAAAAAATCCGGCGACCGGCACACTTGCCAACTATCAACAACTACAAGGCAAGGCGCTGTCATACAACAACATTGCCGACGCGGATGCCGCCTGGGAGTGTTGTCGTTCGTTTGAAGTCACCGCCTGTGTGATTGTGAAACACGCCAATCCCTGTGGTGTGGCGATTGCCGACAACACCCTCACCGCCTATTTACGCGCGTTGGAGACCGATCCAACCTCTGCATTTGGCGGCATCATTGCATTCAATCGCGAGGTTGACGCCGCAACAGCCGCCGCCGTGGCCAAACAATTTGTCGAAGTGGTGATCGCACCCGCCTTCACCAAACAGGCAATGGACGTTTTTGCCGCCAAACATAACGTCCGCGTGATTGAGATTCCGCTGGCCGGGGCCGCCAATCGATTTGACATGAAGCGTGTCGGCGGCGGCCTGCTGGTGCAAACCACCGACAATTTTGACGTGTCACACTTAAAGGTTGTCACCAAACGCAAACCAACCGACGCAGAAATGAATGATCTGATATTTGCATTTCGTGTCGCCAAATTTGTGAAATCAAACGCCATCGTGTTTTGTCGTTACGGCATGACCCTTGGTGTCGGTGCCGGCCAAATGAGCCGCATTGACTCCACCAAAATCGCCGCCATTAAAGCCCAGCACGCAGGCTTGTCCCTGAAAGGCTCGGTTGCGGCGAGTGATGCGTTTTTCCCGTTCCGTGATGGCCTCGACGTAATTGCCGATGCCGGTGCAACGGCGGTGATTCAACCAGGTGGCTCGATGCGTGACGACGAAGTCATTGCCGCCGCCAACGAACGTAATGTGGCGATGGTGATGACGGGCATGCGGCATTTCCGGCATTGATGATTAACGGTCAAATTTTGAGAGCGTGAAATGAGACTTCTGGTTATCGGTTCCGGCGGACGCGAACACGCCATGGCGTGGCGGCTGGCGCAAAGCCCCAATGTGCAGTGTGTGTATGTGGCCCCCGGCAACGCCGGCACCGCGCACGAAGATGGTCTGGTCAACGTCAACATCACCGATATTGGTGAATTGATCGCATTTGCCAAACAGGAAGCCATCCACCTCACCGTGGTCGGACCGGAGGCACCGCTGGCGGCGGGAATTGTCGATCAATTCCAGGCTGCGGGCTTGAAAATATTCGGCCCAACCAAGGCGGCGGCACAGATCGAGTCGTCCAAAGACTTTGCCAAACAATTTATGCTGCGGCACGCGATTCCAACTGCGGCCTACGCAACCTTTACCAACTTGGACGATGCCATCGCCTATGTGAAGGTCGCAGGTGCGCCGATTGTCGTCAAGGCAGATGGCTTGGCCGCCGGCAAAGGTGTGGTGGTGGCCATGACGACCGCTGAAGCGATCGATGCGCTGAATATGATGTTGGCCGACAGCCAGGGTAACAACAATGGCGGCCGGGTGGTCATCGAAGAATTTATGACCGGTGAGGAAGCGAGTTTCATTTGCCTGTGTGACGGCAAACACGCCCTGCCATTTGCGTCATCGCAGGATCACAAACGCATATTTGACGGCGACACCGGCCCCAACACCGGCGGCATGGGCGCCTACTCGCCCGCGCCAGTAGTGACGCCGGAAATTCACGCGCGCGTCATGCGCGAAGTCATTTATCCCACCCTCAAAGGTATGGCCGCAGAAGGTGCGCCATTCAGCGGATTTCTCTACGCCGGGTTGATGATTGAGACGACCGGTGAAAACGCCGGCAAGCCGCGCGTGGTGGAATTTAATGCCCGCATGGGTGACCCGGAAACCCAGCCGATCATGATGCGCTTAAAAACAGATTTTTTATCGCTGCTGGACGCCGCAGTCGCCGGCAAGTTGGACGTGGTTGAAGCGGAGTGGGACCGACGCGCCGCATTGGGTGTGGTGATGGCGGCGGCTAATTATCCCGGCACACCAACCAAAGGCGACGTGATTACCGGCATCCCACCCGCGAGCGTGGATGCAAAAGTTTTTCACGCCGGCACGGTAGAGCTTGACAGCAAACCCGTCACCCACGGCGGCCGTGTGTTGTGTGTCACCGCACTCGGTGAAACGGTGAAGATCGCCCAGCGCCGCGCCTATGAAATGTTGGAACCGATTCGTTTTACCGGTATGCAATTTCGCAGCGATATCGGTTATCGTGCTATTGGTCGAAAAGATTAGGCAGAAAAGATTAAAGTCGCCATTGGGCGGCGTTTTCCACAATAAAATACTTGAAACACCGCCCGGTTGCTGGTGTTTTAGAAATAGGTCATAAATGGATATTGTTGCTGTTCGCCAATACCTGCTGAATTTACAAAACGACATTGTTGCCAAAATGTCCGCGCTCGATGGCGGCAACTTTATTCGTGATGAGTGGGCGCGCCCCGAAGGCGGCGGTGGCATATCACGCATTATCGAAGGCAGCACGGTATTTGAGCGCGGTGGAATTTTGTTTTCTCATGTGCTCGGCGAAAAACTACCACCGACGGCGGCGGCCAATAGGCCGGAAATTGCCGGGCGCCGTTGGGAGGCAATGGGTGTTTCGCTGGTGTTACATCCACGTAATCCCTTCGTACCGACTGTGCATATGAATGTGCGCTTCTTTCTGGCCAAGACGGCAAACGGCGATGCCAACGAAGATGTGTTCTGGTTTGGCGGGGGCATGGACCTCACACCCTATTACGGTTTTGAAGAGGACTGTGTGCACTTTCACCAAGCCAATAAAACGGCATTGGATGCATTAGACCCGGCCTACTATCCCCGCTATAAAAAGTGGTGTGACGAATATTTTTGGTTGAAGCACCGCAATGAACCACGCGGTATCGGTGGCGTTTTCTTTGATGATTTTCATACCGGTGGCTTTGACCACGCCTTTAAATTACAACGCGCGGTAGGTGACGCCTTTATTCCCGCCTATGCGCCGATTGTCGAACGACGCATGGCCACACCCCATGGCGGGCGCGAACGCGAATGGCAGCGGCTTCGTCGTGGACGCTATGTTGAATTTAATTTGGTGTGGGATCGCGGCACCCACTTTGGTTTGCAATCGGGCGGCCGCACCGAATCCATTCTGGCGTCGATGCCACCCCACGCCACCTGGCGTTACAACTGGCAGCCGGACAGCGGCACGCCGGAGGCGGAGTTGCTCACAAAGTTTGTCAACGGCCGCGATTGGGTCTGAGCGGTTTATTGCAAACAGCTTGTTGCCTGGGCCGTCAGTGGGAATTTCCGAAGGTAAGACTTTTTTAGGGTGATCCCTACGTAGCGCGGGCACGCTGCGCTTTGCCCACCGTACCGCCCAATTTCAGCGTGGCATCATCAGCAAGTCGCCGGAAAGCGTCGCGAGCGCCGATGAATCGTGGACGAGACGCGCGGTAACCGATTAACCTGCATATTTCATGGGGTTGCGTTCGAGAGTGGGTCGATTGGCGTGTGATTTTTCTCTCGACTGACCACGGCATAGCGAGCCGTGTTTGGCAAATGAGCACGGGAAGAGAACGGAAAAGCGCATGTTCAGCGGCCTGCTATCGAGCGCAAAAGCCCGATGTTTAATTAAAACCAAACTGGATGGCAAAGTGCGGTAAC
>CAMTWK010000002.1:0-137062 GCA_947085425.1 uncultured Burkholderiales bacterium
AAAAGCGCATGTTCAGAGGCCCGCTATCGAGTGCGCAGGCCATCAACCTTACGAGGTACAGTTTGGATTCGCAGAATTTATAGGTCGCCAAGAATGAAAAACGTATGTAAGGCGGGCCGACCCGTGAAATATGCAGGTTAAATACATCCCATAAGGCGGCGATGGCAGTGTTTGGGTCAACTTTCCGGCCGAAATGCCGATTAACCCTGAGTATGGCTGCGCGCCATGACCCTCTATAGGCTGCCGATTCATGCCCCTGCCCCGTTTTCTCGCCCCCCACTTTCACGCCAGTCTGGCGTGGCTGCGAATGTTGACATTTAAAAATCCAAGTATTCGCACCAAGTTGTTTGCGCTGATCGCGTTTGGCGCGATTGCCGGTTTTTCAGTGAATATCGTTTTTCATATCGTTATTGACCACCAGTCCCGGCAAACGACACAAAATTTCCACCTCACTTTTCTGGCCGATACGCTGGCAGGCAATGCCACAAGTGCGTTGCTGGGAAATGACGCTGCGGCCGCTCGGCAGCTCGTTGCAAGTGTTGGCAGCACGCCCGAAATTCAGGCGGCAGCGCTGTTTGACGGCCAACTCAATTTATTGGCGGGCCATGGAGATAGCCGTCACCTTTTTCAAATTCAAAACATAATTCGATCAACCACAGTCGTCTCAATGGCCACCGAATGGCGCAATATTTCAAACAACTCAATTGTGCTGGTGCGACTGCTTCAGACAAATAATCAAACAATTGGCTATTTTGTGTTGCGCGCATCCCTGCCTTCATATGCCGCGATCGCATGGGAAAACGTCGGGCCACTAGCCTTGTCGTCCATTCTTGCGTTGATAATCATGATGTTTGTTGTCTATTACTTTACTTTGCGTTTTTTGGCACCACTACACACATTAACAAGAGCGGCACACGGCATCGCCGTGAATAAGGATTATTCATCGCGCGTCGCCAAACAGTCGGATGATGAAATCGGCAAGATGGTCGATGAATTTAATGCCATGCTGGCGGAAATCCAAATCCGTGACGACACATTGGAACGCTACGGAAAAAAACTCGAAATCGAAGTTAAAAATCGCACTATGGAGTTAAATGCGGCAAAAAATGCCGCGGAAGATGCCAATCGCGCCAAAAGCCAGTTCCTCGCCAATATGAGCCATGAAATTCGCACACCAATGAACGGTGTCTTGGGAATGACGGAATTATTGTTGGCCACGCAGTTACAGGACCGTCAACGTCGTTATGCCACCACCATCAGAAGTTCCGCCGAATCGCTGCTGCATATCATTAACGATATTCTGGATTTCTCGAAAATCGAATCCGGCAAACTGGAACTCGAAAATATTGCATTTGACCCGCGCCGATTGGTGGAAGATGTGGTTGAGCTCTTCGGCGAACAGGCGTTTCGTAAAGGCGTCGAACTGGCCTGCATTGTGGCACCGGATGTGCCGTCCAGCGTAAATGGCGACCCGTATCGCATTCGACAGGTGCTGACAAACTTCATCAGCAACGCGGTGAAATTTACCGAAATGGGTGATATCACCGCAAAATTGTCGGTGGACGATCTGACCAGCAACACCACATCCAACAAAACCCTGCACTTTGTCGTCACCGATACCGGTACCGGCATGTCGGTCGAAGCGCAGCAACGAATTTTTAATGCCTTCACGCAGGGCGATTCGTCGATGACCCGACGTTACGGCGGTACCGGACTGGGGTTGGCCATCGCCAAGGAATTGGCGCAGGCAATGGGCGGGGCAATTCATTTCAGCAGCAACGCCGGTCGTGGCTCGGTATTTTCCTTTGACGTCCCGGTGGGCATGATTGAGGGATCGGCCGTCAGTATGGTTGACGATGTCGCGGCAATACTGGATGGCAAAAATGCTCTGGTGGTTGAGGACAACGCCACCAATCGCAATCTGCTGATTCAACAATTGACCCTGGCGGGCATGCGCGTGACCGCGTCGGCCAATTGTACCGAGGCGATGGCTGCGTTACACCACGTGTTGGCGGCAGCCGACCCGGCAGACTACTACGACATCGGTGTCTTCGATATGAAATTGCCGGACGGCAACGGCATAGACCTGGCGTTGACGGTCAGTGACGTGATTAACCATTCTGGCCGCAAAAATGCACAGTCACGATCCGCAGACTTTCCCATTTTATTGCTCAGTTCGATGATGACCGATGGCATCTATGCAAAAGCGAAACAGGCTGGAATTACCACCTGCATTGTCAAACCGATTCGGCAGACGGATTTTTATCACGCACTGGCGGATCTGCTGAAACGTTCCTCACAAAATTCGCCATCTGATGGCGGCGAAATCAACCGCAAGCCTTATCCGCTGCGCACGCATGGCAACCACATCGAACTCGCGCCTGCGGACGCGGATGCTGTTGGTGCAGCCGCGTTGACAAATGTGCTGAACGGCATCTCAAGGGTCTTGCTGGTTGAGGATAACCAAACCAATAAACTTCTTGCCCAAGCGGTGCTGGAAAGTCTGGGTGTGCAGGTTGATTGTGCGGACAACGGTGAGTTGGGCATCAAAGCATATTTGAATCAAAAATACGATGCCATATTGATGGACTGCCAGATGCCGGTGATGGATGGCTTCGAAGCGCTCGCCAAGATTCGCCTGCTTGAATCTCAGCGCGCGCAACCATATGGTTGGCCGGACAGAATTCCGATTGTCGCCCTTACCGCCAATGTGATGACGGGTGATCGAGAACGGTGTTTGGCGGCGGGTTTTGATGAATATATCGGTAAGCCATTTCGTCCGTTTGAACTGGCCGCAGTGATTGGACAATTTGGTCCGGGCAACACCGATCATCCACTTCAGCAAAGCCCGGCGACAGACGGCGATGAAGATCCCCGCGCCACGCCGGTGTTTATTGTGGCCGATGTGATTCCCCCCCCACCCGACAACAGTAGGGAAAATCATCCGCCACCGTCGATCAACCAAAACTCCGCCCATTTACTGATCAACGACCCGCCAAGAAAATTGTCCACATTTGAAAAAAAACCAAATATGATCACCGACGGATTGATGGCGTTTGATCCAAGTATGCTCACCACCCTCATTGGCGGCGGCACCCCGGCGAAAGACGCGCTGCGGAAACGGGCAATCAAAATTTATCTGGAAGATGCGCCAAAAATGGTCGGCACCATTCAGGATGCGATTGAAAACAATGACATCGCCGCCGTGCGCCTGGCCGCACACACGCTGAAATCATCGTCCGCCATGATTGGCGCGGCTTATGTGGCAGAACTGTCGCGGAAAATCGAAGCCATGACCAGCGATGCAACCATGCCGGACGCGGATATGACTACGGCCTTTATCATTGCCTACAAACAAGCGGAAAGCGAAATCAAGCAGTACTTCATCGATTGCGAATAACGTCGCGCGAACCACAAGACACGGACTTGGTGCGGCGGGGCCGTAACCCGAAATCACCGGCCATAACCACCGCGATAGCCCATGGCGGTCAGTTCCTGATACATCACAAGAATGGTACATCGCTCACGCTTGCCGCAGTGCCGATTGGTCGCAAGCCAGCCCGATAACGTTTTAGCATAGGCATCGAGCTTGTGTACGGGTGATGGTGAGCGTTTGTGTGGTGGTCTGGTCGTCCTGCGTGGTGAGCGTGATGGTCATGATGTTTTGACCAAGTGCCAGCGGGACATCGTTCACAAAGAACTGGCCGTTGACGTTGAGCGTGGCGAGTTGCCCATTGATGGTGACGGCGGAGTTCGGCGGCGCATTGAAGCTGCCGGTGATGACAGTGGTGTTGTCATTGGTGGTGCTGCCATCGAGGTGGGGTGGTGGGGTGATGGGGTGACGGCAAGTGCACTTGCCTGCCCCATGCTTCAATGCCCGCCACATGGCCTCCCTTGCTGAAGGCCGGTTGTAATGGTTTTTACGCAGACCCAAGCCAATGCCATTTACGACTGCATCTTGTTGTGTCGCCCAATCGGGCGCGCGTGGGCATAACGTTTTGCCTGAAACAGTGAGGCCACGGTTGTTGACCGGATCAAAAAAATGCCCATAGACACGGACAACAGATAAGGGAATACTTTGGGAGTCTGCCTCTCGGCAAGGAGAGCAGATGCCGACTTTAGCTTAGCCCCTCCACCCCGGCTTATCTACTGTTACAGAAGAGAAGCCCTAACACCGGCGCAACCATTCAAGCGGACTTTAACCTGCAAAAACGCGATTTTTACCGGCGTTTTTCGCCTTGTATAAAGCCTGATCCGCACGATCAAGCGCCGATTGCTGCGCCTCACCGGCGACAACCGTGGTCACACCCGCACTAAACGTAATAAACAATTTTTCGTCGTCATGCAAAAAGAATTCGCGGGTTAATTGTCGTTGCAAACGTTCGGTCACTTGAACGGCCACCTCGATTGTTGTATTCGGCAATAACACAACAAATTCTTCGCCACCTTGGCGCGCCAAAATGTCGGTTGGTCGCAACGCATTGCGCATCACCTTGGACAAATGCCGCAAGGCATCATCCCCAGCGTGATGACCGTGTTTATCATTCAATGACTTGAAGTTATCAATATCAATCGCCGCCATACAAAGTGGTTCGCCGGCGCGATCAAGGCGTGTCATTTCAGATTCGTAGGCGGACTCCAGGCCGCGTCGACTGAGCGCCTGTGTGAGGTGGTCGGTTTTTACCAAATCGCTGACCTCCACCAACTCCGCCTCCAGCGACTTTACCTTTGCTTCATGCAAGGCGGCACGCGATTGCGCTTCCGTCAATTCATCCTTGCTTGCGGTCATCTTCAAATGTATATCGCGCGTGTCCGACAACAGTTCATGGACGACGGACGTCACCCCCGCCAGGTCCTCCGCAGACTCGATCGCCGTCGCATAACCTTCCACCTTGAAGCTGAACTCACCGGTCGAATCCGCCATATCGCCAAGTTGTGCGATCAAGGTCGTGATCATGTCGCGCAGTGCATCCTTCGCATGATCAAGCTGAAATTTCAAATCCTTTTGTTGCCTGGCGGCATCCCGCAATGTCGCTTCGATATTTCTCAATGCCGTATCGTCAACCCCATCCTTCAGAGCCTGATCGACGCGTGTCATTTGCCCGGACAACCAACCTTCATCGGCGGACAGGCTGCCGACGTTTTTCACAATGGCCGACAACAGCGATTTCAACTGCAACTGGCTGCGCTCTTCTATGACGCGAAATTCCAGCAGACGATTGGAAAACTCCTGAAGATTCTGACGCAGAGGCTTAAAATCCTCAGCCGAATTGGCACCGCGTATTGCCCGTAAATTGTTGGCCGCTTCGCGCTTTAATTCGGCTGTCATTTTGTAAATTGGCGCACTACATTTAAGCGCGTTTTGAGTGGTATCACGCCACGCTGCGGTGGCCTGCATTCCCGCCTGCGACACCTCAACAGGAGTTTGCTGAAACTTGAGTTCCGCCACCAGATCGTCGACCACATGCCATGCGCCCCTGCGAATGGCGGACGTCAGCGACTCACGTTGATTCAATTCACAGGGAAGCCGATCAGCCAATAACAACGCGGTACGCAGCGCTTGTTCTGCCAGCACTTTTTCGCGTTTGACACCCGCACTGTCTGGCGACACTGCGTGACCACTGACATCGGCATACATTGCTGAAAAATTTTCCGGGGTCGGTGGCAATTTTTCGCGCGCCAATCGACGAAATGCCTCACGCGCGGTGTCGGCGGCATTTTCGGACTTCGAGTTATCAACCCGCCCGTCGGTCTTTTTTTCGGTATTTATTGACGTCTGCATGGCAACTTCTCTTTAAATTTGGTTTTCAGTTGATTTGTTGGCGGACGATTTGATCGATTTTTTTCGCTTGAATTGAAACGACTTTATGTCGCTTGGTTTGCGCAGCGGGAAAAGATTTTTTGGCAACAAATTCGTCAAATGCGGCAATTGCCAATGGTCGAGAATAAAAATATCCCTGCATCAAATAACAGCCGTGCAAATTCAGCAAATTCGCCTGCGCCAGGGTCTCTACCCCCTCCGCAATCACCCGTAAATTCAGCGCCCGTGCCAGCGCCACAATGGCGGACACAATGGCCTCGTCGTCGGAGCCTTCGTACATTTCACCAACAAATGAGCGGTCAATCTTTAATGTGTCAATCGGTAATTTTCGAAGGTAGGAAAGCGACGAATATCCGGTTCCAAAATCATCCACTGAAAGTCGCACACCGAAGTCAGCCAACTCCTCCAAGATCTGCACCGACTGTTTGAGATCCTGCATCAACATTGTTTCGGTGATTTCAATTTCGAGGAAACTTGCCGCCACATTTACGCTGGCCAGGGATGCTTTCACCTTGGCGACAAAATCATGCTGCAAAAAAGCATTGGCGGAAACGTTGACGGCAATCGGAATGACCGGTTTACCCGCGTCCCGCCATCTGGCAACCTGTTCACATGCTTCTCGAATCGCCCAGTCCCCCATCGGCAGAATCAGGCCGGTTTCACACGCCATGGGTATAAATTCGTCCGGCGGAACAAGCCGCTCACCACGCTGCCAACGCATCAACGCCTCGGCGGCAATAATTTTCCCGGTTGAGATATCAAACTGCGGCTGGTAATGCAGTCGTAATTCACCGCGCTCGAGCGCCTTGTGCAAGGCGTTGGAAATTTCCAGTTTGCGATGGGTGGCGGCGTCCAATTGCGGCGTGTAAAGCGCCGCGCCGTTGCGCCCAGCCTCCTTGGCTGCATACATCGCCAGATCGGCGTTGCGAATCATTTCATCAACCGTCAAACCGTCGCCTGGATACATGGCAATGCCGATCGAAACACTGACAAAACACTCCTGCCCGGACAACATCACCGGCTGCTGCACGGCCTTCAAAATCCGGTTGGCAATGGCGTCGGTATTTTCGGCGTTGACAACTTGATCCAGCAGGACCGTGAATTCATCACCTCCCAATCTGGCGACCGCATTTAAATTGGGCGCCTCTGCCAAGCCGTTCACATCACGCGTGACCACGTCCGAGTTACGCACACAATTGGACAGCCGATAGGCGACTTCATTCAGCAACGCATCACCGGCATGATGGCCAAGCGTATCGTTGATCCGCTTAAAGTTATCAATGTCGACGAATAACACCGCAAGATGGCGTCGATCCCGTCGCGCGCGTTCGACCGCCGCGCCAAGCTGCTCGCGGAACAAACGACGATTGGGCAGCCCGGTCAGGCTGTCATAGTTCGCCAGGTGACGAATGCGATCTTCGGCCTCGCGCCGATCAGTTATGTCCTGCAAAATGCCGTGTACCTTGATTGCCCGTCCGCGCGAATCATATTCAACCTCCGCTTCGATATGCACCACCCGGGTGGTACCGTCCCGCCCGCGCAGCCGGCAGTCAAATTTGGCACTGGCCTGGTCCTTTTTCATGGACTGAAAAATTCTCACCAGTGAGATTCGTTCGGCTTTATGCACAACTTCCAACAATTCGTTGTAATGCAACCCTTTATCGGTACCGGCAATGTCAATCAGTTCGAAACACTCTTGTGATGGAAATATCATATTGGATGTCAGATCCCATTCCCAAATGCCCAAACCGGCAATACGTTGCGCCTTGGCCACGCGCGATTCACTTTTGACCAGCTCTGCCTGAGTGCGATTGGCGCGCAGCAGGTAGCGAATACGTTCGGCCAGCAGGGTCCATTGGGTGGACTTCACAAAAAAATCATTGGCACCGGCCGCATAGGCCTTGGACACCGAGCCCTCATCGTCCAAACCGGTCAACATTAAAACCGGTATATGCTGACCACCGGGAAGTTCGCGTAACGCCCGGCAAACCTCAAATCCGTCCATCCCGGACATAAGTGCATCGAGCAACACAATATCCGGACGCTCCAATACGATCTGATCGAGTGCGACTTCACCACATTCCGCCTCACACACCAGGAAGCCCCTCTCTTCAAGCGCCGAGCGCGTCAGAAGTCTCCCAAGCGAATCATCATCGACCAGGAGAATTCTGTCAGGTTGATTTATCATTTTTAGTCCAGTCATCAACAATCCATTGGCGGTGCCGTCAAAAAAACGCAAATTTCCAGCAGCCTCATACTCTTTTCGGCGGCTTTATAAAAAACTTAACACTAAGAGAATGGTCAATTGACCAAACAGCTGCGGCGAAACCAGCGGCACCGCAAAAATCGACCACAAGAACCTAAAAATAGCCAAAAATAGCCCAAAAAAAGGAGATTTGCAGCCGATTTGCACATTTCATGGCAAATTCTCTGTGGAAAGTCGCCATAAATCCGCTGGAATCCTGACGGAATCAATTTAGTAGGTATTGAAGTCCTGCCGTGGTGGGGGATTTCACCGCTACCCTACGTAAATATCGGCATTTCTGAGCCGATCATGAGCTCAAGACCGGGGATAGCAGGGCTTAAGCCAGCAGAAATTGACACGAATCTACCCGGGCAGGTGCCGAGCGGCCGATCAACCGTACGCCGATTTCAGCGACTATTTCATCCGATTATTATTGTCGAGCCCACTGACCAGAGCGCGCGAAAACTCGGCCACCGTGACTGCGCCATTTTTTGCATGACCTTCCATTTGCATCTGCGCCACGACGCGTGTGTAACCGAAGCGTTCCATAAAGATTCCCAACGCAATTTGCATGTAATCAACACCATTGGCATCGGTGGTTGCGGCAACCTTTGATTCAAGCCGATTTTGGCTGGCCCGCAACGTGCGCATTTCGTTTGAACGCGCCAGAACCGCACGTACGCTTGGCACGATTTGTTTAACGTCCAACGGTTTTAGCAGATACCCCATGGCACCATGTGATGCAGCCTTCTCAACCAGACTGGCGTCGCCGTAAGCGGTCAAAAACATGAACGGGGTATCGGTATGGTCGGCCAGATATCGCGCCACTTCCAGTCCGCTTTTGCCCGGCATCTGCATGTCCAGAATGGCGAGCGCCGGTTTGTATTCCTGCGCGAGCAAAATTGCCTCATCGCCATTGTCTGCTTCTGCCACATTAAAACCGGCATCGCGAAGACCGGAGGCCAGCACCGCCAACACCAATCGGTCGTCGTCGACAATTAACAGGTAGGGATTTTCAGCAGCATTCATCGGCAATTCCCAATTGGTTGTGAACTCCGGCAATGCCGGCGGGTTTGATCAAATACAAAAAAGGTTCAATGACATGCAACATGATTCATACGTCGTCCGTCACTGGTTGTTTTCGCCTGTTTGCAGAACAATTGCCGGAGCTTGCAATGTCAGCCGGACGATCACGCTGGCACCTTGTTGCATATAGACGACCGACCCACCGCGTCTTGGCACCAACGCCTTGATTAAGCCGATTCCGGAAGCATGATTGTTCACTTTGGCGTAATCAAATCCGACCGGCAGTGCTCCGATGTTTTCGAATTCGAACATCACGACATTGCCGGCAGACCAAGTCATTGACACTCTTGCCCCATCGCTGCCGTGTTTGACCGCATTGGTTCCCAGCTCGTTCAGAACCAACGCCACCGGCACAGCCTCGGACTCCGGCAACGCATACTGACCGGATACATCGAGGTCACCCGCCCCGGCAGCAGCACCGACCACATTAAAAGTGACCCGCTCCGGCATAACCCGACTGAGGTTGTCAAAAATTGCTTTCGCCAAACCCCGCAATGGCAACGCCTGCCCGGCCCGCACCTGCAGGCCGTGCACTTGGGCAATGGCCTGAATCTGTGTCGACACCTCATCAAGGTGAATTTTAAGTTCCGGCCGGTTGCGGGACGCGTGCTGCAACAGCCCGGCTACACCTTGCAGGTTATTTTTGATCCGATGGTGAACTTCGCGAACCAGCACATCACGCTGCTCAAGCAGCTGGCTGATGCGTAATTGCTCTTCATCCTTGCGATCGGTAATGTCGGCAATCAGCCCAAAAACACGTATCCCGCCAACGTCTGACTTGGTCGGGAATGTTTGTAATCGCAGCCAGCGCAGCCCCTTTAGCGGATGATTGATGCGAATTTCCATGTCGACGGGTTGTAATGATTCCTCACGCAGCCGGATGGTTTGCAGCAGCGGCCGGTCTGCTTCATTAATGGCCACCACGCTGGCGCGCGGGTCGGCGCGCATTTCCTCGATCGATACACCCAACACCTCGGCAACCCGATCATTCAGGTAATCGAAAGAGGAACGTTCCGGGTTGGAAAGAAAAATGACCTGATTGATATTTGCCGCAAATTGTCGGAAACGCGCCTCTGACTCACGCAGCGCCTGCTCACTCCTCACCCGCACGGTGACGTCTTCCGCAAGTGACATCACATACTGAACCTCGTTCGCCTGGTTAATAACCGGCACTGTCTTGCGGACAATCAATTTGACCGAGCCATCAACAATACTTTTGGCCGAGGTGGCCGTTTCAATAATGTGTCGCGACTGGATGACCTGATCATCCAGCGAATAAAGTTCTTCGGTGACATCGGGCGGATATATTTCATCCGGTGTTTTGCCGATCACGTCATTGCGGTTGCGGCCGGTCATCATTTCACCGGCCCGGTTAAAACTTAAATATTGGCGGGTCTTGACATCCCTGACGGCGACCACCGTCGGCAGATTTTCGACAATCGCATCCAGAAAAGTGCTCACCTGGACAAATTTTTCTTCCGAAGCCTTGCGCGCGGAAATATCAATCGCCGTAAAAATAATCCCCTTCGAATCATCATCCAGATCAATTGGCCGGCCTTGAATCAGACAACAGGCAAGTCGCCCGTCCTTACGCCGCAATTGCCATTCCTGCAAAGACATTCCGGATCGACTCAATTCCTCGTCAATACTGGCCTCGAACTCTCTGAACAACTCGTCTGATGAAAACAACATGGCAAAACTGTTTCCCAAACACTCATCCACACGATAACCAAACATACGACTGAAGGCGTCGTTCACCCGCAGCCATTTCCCATCCTGCATGAGTGTGATGCCGACCAGTGCGTTGTCAAAAATTACCCGCTGCTCTGCCAACACCGACTTCAAGGCGCGTTCGCGCTCACGCAGCGGGGTGATATCGGCAACCGTACAGATATACCCCGCCATCGGATTTGCCGCATCGATCGGATTGATTTGCACCGAACACCAAACCGCATCGCCATTCTTGCGTCGCATCGGCAGATCAATCTGCAACAACACACCATGATCTTCATGTAACGCCAACCCGACCCGGTCGTAGTCCGCAGGATCGGCGTACAACACGGATGTGTGTAACCCGACCATTTCACCCGTCTCGTATCCGAAAATTTCTTCCAGCTTACGATTGGCACGAAGCAGCAATCGATGTTTGAGCTTTCCCACGCCGACGGCAGTCAATTCGAACAAAATTTCGTGTTCGCTGAGCAGTCGTGCCATTTGCGTGCGTTGGCGACGGTCATCAGTGACATCCCGACTGATGCCGATTACACCGACACAATTACCGTCCCCATCCATTACCGGCGCCTTGGTCACTTCGCGCCAATGAAAGCCGTCTTCCTCTTGCGCCATGTCTTCAAATACGCCGGGCACCCCGGCACTACGCACCTGTGCGTCGGATCGCCCAAAACGTCCCGCATCGTAAGCAGAAAACAATTCCCGATCGTGGTGGCCCAAAATTTTGGGTTCATCCAACCCGCAACGATTCATAAAGGTCTGGTTCACCGCCACATATCGGCCATCCACATCTTTCATCCAGACGATGTCTGGAATGGTGTCAATTAACACTCTCACACGACGATTCGATTCCGCCACCGCCCTCTCGCTCGTCACCCGGTCGGTAATATCGTGAAACGTCAAGATCACCGACGACTCCGTGTCGCCAAACTCAATCGGGCGCGCCTTGAGACTGACCCAGATTGGCTCACCGTCTTTCCGTCGTAATTGCATTTCGGCATGAAAGGCCTCGCCGCGGCCAAACGCGGCACGGGCATGCTCGCGAATTGTTTCGTATTGACCGGTGGCATGCGGGTGTGCAGGACGCCTGCCGGTGCCACCGCCGTTAGCACCCTGAGCAACATGACAAGAATCATCACCAAACAGATCAGCCTGAAACACCCCCGCCACGGATGATGATTGGTCAGCCAGATTAGCCATCGGCTGATAGGTAATCTTGCCAGTCACCAGCTCACTGATGTGTCGGTCATTTAGTGCGCCACGCGTGTAGCCGAACATTTGCTCAAACGAATGGTTGGCGAGCTCCACCATTCCATTCTTGATCTGCACGACGCCTGCCAGGGTGGTTTCAAGAATTGCGGCGCGCGCACGTAATGACGCCTCCAGCGCCTGTTGGGCAATTTTACGATCGGTAATATTTTCAGCGGTGGCGATCACCAGCCGTTTTCCGTCTTCATCCACCAGCAAATTAACCTTGCCGTGGATCCATACTGTGCGCCCATCCTTGGCGACGATACGCAATTCGCTACCGAACGGTGTTGTATTGCTGGCAAATTTTTCGTGAACAATGTCGACCAAACCGATGTCGTCCGGGTGAATAATTTTGCGGATATCGGTGCCGACCAATTCTGCCTCGGAATAACCGCACATTTCGACATATGCAGTGTTCACCCTTATGACACAAAACCGCTCATCCCTGACCATTATTCCCAGCGGTGAATCGGAAAAATAGGTGCGGAATTGCCGTGCAGTGGCTTCCGCTGAGAGTTCGAGTCGCCGACGATCGCTGACGTCTCGAACCAGACAAAATCCCTCGCCACCGGCCTGACCGTCGAGAAAATGAATGGAAAATTCAACCTGGATTATTTTTCCATTGGCGCAGCGATATTGCGACTCACCCCTAATAAATCCAGCATCAGCAAATTTTTTCCAGCGCTCCGCAAAATTCATTTCCTCATTGGCCCGCAGATCAAAATCTGCCGCATGCATAGCCAGTAATTGGGCGCGTGTATAACCAAGCGTTTGTTCGGCGACAACATTTACGTCCAGAATCCGACTATCGGCCGCCACCCGAAAATACATGTCCTTGGATTGTTCAAGCGCTTGGCGTAACCCTGTCAATTCCGTTGCCGCCGCCTGCCGAACTGTTACATCTTCGGCCACCACCAACACACCGGTCGCGCGCTTTTCAACGTCCAACAGCAGTCGCCAGTCAACCCGAATTACCGGTGCGCCGGGAAACGGCGTACGCAAAATGCGCGATTGAATCTTGCCTTCGCGATCGGTAATCAACTGCTTAAACGGTTCACTCACCCGATCAACGAACTCGCCCGGAAAAAAATCGCGAACTCGGCGACCCATGGCCGCACTGGATTTCACCCCGGTCAACCGCGCCAGTGGTTCACTCCAATATTGAACTTCACCCTGAAAGGAAAAAATCGCAAAGCCCAGGTCAGTCGCAGCGAATGCTTGTGCAAGCAAATTTCCGGTCTCAGTCTGCACCGACGGCTCGGCTGCAGTCTGCATCGCCGCTGTTTCAATGTTGACGATAGGCGTCGCCGCATGCACGGTTGCACTATTCTCGATGCCGTTGGCGGGTGCCGTTGTATTGCCCGGCGGGATGATGGGATGTGATGAAGACAATATGGCTCCACGGTGCATTCGACGGGTGTCCGCGCGACTGCCAAGTGCATAGAATTAAAATGTGTTTCTATTTTAGCCGCATCAAGCCGCCAAATGGGATGCGCCGCCCAATCGTGCGCACTCGCGCGCACAAATGCGGATGCACCCGCGTCAGTGGTTGTTGCCAGAGGGCAGTCGGAACAAATTCAACCCACCGCCATCACCACCGCCATCACCACCGTCAACGCAAATAGTCGAACAACGTGCCTTTGGTTGTTTGTGCATAGGCGGCCAACGCCGCATCCAGTGCATTTTTTTGCCGTGCGAAGCGGGTGGTGGCCTCGGCGAAATCAACATCCTCCAGTACAGAAAGTATGGTATTGGCGTCAAGTGACGTATCTTTGGATATCCGGTCCGACAGATCCAATGCATTCATGCGACCGCCAATCGCCCCACGATGTTCCAGCGTGCGACTAAGCGCCTGATCCAGGTCAGCCATGGTGCCACGTATGGCATCACTCATTCTGGCGCGATCCCCGTCCGTCGATACCGGAGTCCCGAGTGCGGCAATCGCCCGATCCAGTGATGCAAAAATACTCCGATTGGTGCCGCTGGTCACACTAAATGTATCGCCGCTGGTCGGCTGCCCGGAAATGGTCATTTGCATTCCGGCGAACTGAATCGCCGCTCCCGGCTGAAATGCACCACTCGATACCGTTGTGGCCATTGTTACATTGACAATGTCGTAGGTACTGGCCGAGGTAAATTGAATCGAATAATTATTGCCGGTTAACAATGCCGGATTGGGCACCCCACCGGTATCGATCCGACCGCTGCCACCATTGGTCGCGGCTGCCGCCGTCGCGAACACGCCATTGCCACGCGGCACACTCATAAAAATGGCATCGCCATCGGCGTTGGCGGTGATCACGCGCGACGGCCCAACCAGCACGTTGCGGCCGTTGGTATCACCGCCGAACACCACGCCGCCGATTGAATCGGCAAATGGTGGCACGCCGCTCTGAAATCCGGAAAAAACAAATTGTCCATCGGCGCCACGGGTATTCGCCAATTGCAGCAATTCCGAACGCCGCTCGCGTAACGCTGATGCAATCGAACGTCGATCCGCATCGGTCAGGGTGGCGTTGTTGGCCTGCACCAAACCTTCGCGCGCAGCGGCAATGGAGTTGCCGACACTGCCCAGTGTTGACTCAATGGTGCGCAACTCGGCATCGAGGTAGGTTTGATTTTTGGCAAACGATTGCTCGGCGTTGACCGACGCACGCGACGTTAAAATTTGCGCCATGCTGGCCGGATCGTCCGACGGCGCATTGATTTTTTTGCCGCTGGCAATCTGGTTCTGGGTTGCATACAAATCAAACTGATTACGCAGCAGTTGATCGGTCTTGGCAAGTTGTGAATAGTAGCTGCCTATACGCATGGCGGGGTGCCTTTCATTGCTAAACGGCCTTATTGACCTGAATTTGGCCGGACCAAAATTTGCAGTATTGCCCTTGGTACAACCGTGAAAAAAATTATCGTGGAGCAGGCGTCCTACTGCTAATGATTGTTACCGGCCCAAATCGAGCAGGGTTTGGAAAATTGTTTGTGCAGTGGTCATGACTTTGGCGGACGCCTGATAAGCCTGCTGATAACGCATCAACCGGGCGGCCTCTTCATCAAGATTGACGCCGGAAACCGCCGACTGATCGATTTTTGCCTGGTCAAGCAATTTCATGGTGGCGAGACTGTCCATTTGCAGGCTGCGGGTTGCCGCACCCACCGTTGCCGCCATTTCACCGAAGGTTTGGGAAATATTAAGCGACGCCAACAGCGGTGAAGTTGGAATGGCCGCCAGCGCCAGCGCATTACGATTGTCATTCAGCGCGCCACCCTGTCCAAACGCGAGTTGACTGGCGTTGGTGATGGCCGCAGAGAATACCGCCGCCACGCCGCGGGTCGGACGAATGGAAAAACTGTCACCGGCATTCATTGCGCCACTGGCTGCAATGGTCAAGCCATCTATGACCACCGGTAACGTTGCCGACGTTACCCGATTGCCGTCGCGCTCACGGGTGATGGTGTAATTGGCGCCGTCAAAATTCAACCGGTAATCCGAGGCCTGCAGTGCGTTGCTATTGCTGACGGAGACATTTAAGCTCGCCGCGCTGATATTGGCGACGTTTGCATATGATTGTGGACCGCCGATATTAAATAGCGGATTGCCACTGCCGCCATTCAGATCCGTGCCGCCTGCATGAATCTGATTGTAGGCGTCACCCAACGCATAAGCCAATCGACCCAGGTCATTTTGCGCATTCACCAAACTGACGTCGCGAAATTTCATCAGTGCTGATAGTTGGCCGCCGGTCACCGAGTCGGCCGTCACCACCACACCACTGCCACCGGTGTTTACTGTTACAACCTGACGGCCGGGAATCGACGCATCCGGCTGCACCGACAAATTCGCGGTGACGCTGCCGATGACCAGCGCCACGCCGTTGGACATAAACACATTTAAGCTGCCATCACTTTGCTCGATCGTGCTGACGCCAACCTGTTTGGACAGATCGGTCACCAATTGGTCGCGTTGATCAAGCAAATCATTCGGCGGTTGTCCGGACGCACGTGAAATGGCAATGGCATCATTCATGCCGCCGATGCGGCGGGTTAAATCATTGATGTTGCTGACTGTGGCGCGAATACTCAAATCCGCACTCATGCCAAAGCCCTCGATCTGATTACCGGTGCCGTTGATACGCGCAGCCAGCTGGTTGAGACTCGACATGACATTGGCACGTGCGGACATGTCGGCCGGCCGTGACGATGCCTCGGTTATGCTGGAGAAAAATCGGTCGAGCGAACCACTGAGGCCGCTTTCATCACTGGCAAAAATACGATCAACCCGTTGCATCAAAGCGTGGTGGGTGCTGGCTTCGGCCGATTGGCCGGTCATGAACTGCGCTTGATTGTTCAGGTACTGATCAAACGCCCTCTGCACCGTTTGAATCGCCACGCCGCGTCCGACATACCCTGCCCCGGTGAATTGACCCGGCATGGTTGCTTGTACAGTCTGCTGGCGAGAGAAGCCCGGCGTATTGACGTTGGCGATATTGTGGCCGGCCGTGGTCAGGCCTGCATAGGCGGCATTCAGACCGGTGGCACCAATACTAAGCAGCGACATGATTCATCCAATTTGTATTCATTTGGCTTTCTTTCGCATCATCATTTTTTGCGGACCACATTATTTCAAAGCAATCATGTGGTTAATGGTCTTTGATAGCTTTTCCGCGTAACGCGGATCGGTGGCATAACCGGCGCGTTGCATGGCATTGGCAAAACCTTCCACATTGCCACCCTGTTTAAGCACATTTTGATAACGGGGATTGCCACCAATCAACTTGGCGTAGTCGGCAAAACTCTCGGCGTAAGAGCTGTACGCGCGAAATTTTTCGACCATTTTTCTCGCCACGCCACCGATAAATTCGGTGGTGGTGACACTGACCGTTTTGCCCTGCCAACTGCCGCCGGCTTTAATGCCGAATAAGTTGTGTGCGGGGCTGCCATCGGCGTGGGTAATTTCCTTTTTGCCCCAGCCCGACTCAAGCGCCGCCTGGCCAAGCATAAATTTAGCCGGCACACCGGTTTGCCGTTCCGCATCCTGGGCGTGGGCCTGCATATTTTTGACAAAAGTTCTTGGCGTATCGGTCGTGCGGGTTATTGCCGTGGATGTGCCGCCGCCAGCAGCCAACATTGGCACCGAACCAACCGGCGCGGTATCGCTGCCGGGCGGACCTTGCAATCGTGCCACCAACGCCTGTTGATCTTGAAACCGAATGTTCAATCCTGCGCCCGCGCCCAGACCGACGTTGCCTGCGCGGTTATCGTTTTCAACAGCGGGATTGGCACGGGCCGCACGCGAACGACTGTGAACAGCATCAGCCGCTGCAGATGCCGCAGCAGTCACAGCGGGCGATAAGTGACCATTGGATCGTTCCGCACCCATGGATCTGGCGGGTTGTTTGTTTGCTTCTGCAATTGGTTTGGCACCATCCGCACCCACCATCTGTTTGGATAACTGTTTGACAATCATGTCGGCAATACCGGTGCCGCGCGCCGACATTTTTTGCGCCAACTGTTGATCAAGCATGCCGGTGTACATGTCATTGGCCGACGACGACAACAAACCCTCTTTGGGCAATGTATCGCGCATCGACTTCATCAACATGTTCATAAATAGTGTTTCAAACTGTTGCGCGGTCGCGCGCAACGCTGTCTGGGGGTCCTTACCGGCAGTGCGTTTGAGTTTGCCGAGTGCGCCCGCATCAATGGCGATTTGATTGGTATCAAAATTTGTCGCTCGCAAGGATGTGGGTGACGGTAAGGACATGGTCGGGGGTCGCTAAATCACTTCGAGCTCGGCGCGTAATGCACCGGCTGCTTTCATCGCTTGCAAAATGGCCAGCAGATCTTGCGGTGTTGCGCCGATCATATTCAGTGCCTTCACCACATCCGCCAATTTCGGCGCACCTTCCATCATGATGACCTGCCCGGCCTCTTGTTTGATGGTGATATCAGATTTTTCGGTCACCACAGTTTCGCCCTTGCTGAACGGCGCGGGTTGACTGACAGCGGTCGTTGAATTAATGGTCACCGACAACCCGCCGTGCGCAACGGCGCAGGGCTCCAATGTCACCATACGATTCATGACAATCGATCCGGTGCGGGCATTGATGATGACTTTTGCCTGTGGCAGCGTGTTTTCGATTTCGAGCATTTCCAAATCGGCGATAAAGGCAACACGATCGTTGGCCGACTGTGGCATGCGAATTTCAATCACCCGGCCATCGAGGGCGTTGGCGGTGTTGTCACCCATGCGCCTATTCACCGCTTCGGCAACCCGCCGCGCCGATGAAAAATCGGTTGAATTGAGTTCAATCTGCAGCAGCTCGGCGGTTGCAAACGGCGAACTGACCGCGCGCTCAACCGTTGCCCCGGCCGGAATCCGTCCGGCATTTAATTGATTGATTTGCACTTTGCTGCCGCCGGACGAGGCACCGGCACCGCCGATGATCACGTTGCCCTGCGCCATGGCATAAATCTGTCCGTCTGCTCCGCGCATGGGCGTCAACAACAATGTGCCGCCGCGCAACGACTTGGCATTGCCAAGTGACGAAACGGTGATGTCCAAATTTTGTCCGGGCTTGGCAAACGCCGGCAGCGTGGACGTAATCATCACCGCCGCAACGTTTTTCAATTGCAGATTTGTTCCCTGCGGCAATTGCACGCCCAATTGCGACAGCATGTTGGTCAGGCTCTGTACGGTGAAAGGCGTTTGGGTGGTTTGATCACCCGTGCCATCCAATCCAACCACCAATCCATAACCGATCAATTGATTGGCACGCACCCCCTGGATACTGGCGATATCCTTGATGCGTTCGGCGAAAGCCTTGGGTGCGGTCATACACCAGCACGAGGCAATGGCCATCACCACCAGAAAACTCTTTTTAATTTCATTGCGTGAATTCATAATTGATCGCGATCAGAACGGCAGGAAGGACAGAAAGAATCGCTGCAATAAACCCATACGCTGCGCTTCGTCGATATAACCTTTGCCGCGATATTCCAATCGGGCATCGGCAATGGCGCTGGAGGCCACCACATTGCCGGCCTGCACATTGACGGGACTGACGATGCCGGTGAAACGAATCACCTCGGTGTTGTGATTGATGCCAATTTGTTTTTCACCCGCCACCATCATGTTGCCGTTCGGCAAAACACTGACAACGGTGACGGTGATGGTGCCGGAGAACGCGTTATCGTTGGCGGTTTCGCCCTTGCCCTCGAAGGTGTTGCCCGATGACGCTTTTAGATCCGCGCCCTGCAGTCCTTTGCCCGGAAATATCGCGACCGATGGCACCGCCGCCTTGACTTCGCTGGTTTTGCCTGCGGAGGATTTTGATGAGCGTGACGCCGAGGTTTTTTCTTGAATCGCAACAGTGAGAATGTCACCAACATAACGCGGCTTTTGATCTTCAAACAACGGCCGGTGTGCGCCCTGCAGCTGAAAAATGGCGCCGTTATTGATGATGTTGGTCACAGGAATAATTGGCTTGGCAGTGGTTGAATCCGGCATTTGCACGCGCGGCTCGATATGGCTACATCCGGTGAACAACGCCACCAACAACACAATCATAATGGCTGCCGCCAAGCCTTCGAGCGCGGCTTTACAGGCCGGCAAAAAGCGGCGAAGTGTTGAAAAGAAGGGCCTGTTGCCCAGCAATTCACGCAGCAGTTGCATCGTGTGACCCCAATATATTGACTAACTAAAACTTTAGCCTTGACGGCGCAACCGCAAGCGTCAAAAAGTGGGGTAAAAGCGGGGTGTTTCATGGCTTTGCACGCTAGCCGATGTCTGCCGTGACTTGCGTCGATTTGACCGGCGGTGATTGTCACTTGCAGAAGCATTCTTTGCGCACACGCGTTACCAAATTTGCAGACGGATGGCATTCGCGAAGTAAACTCGCCATCCAGCGGGCGATTTCAGCCAAAAATGTTTGGAAACGTCCGGCAGACGGCGTATCTTAAAAATTGCCAATAGACCAGTGGCGGCGCGCAACCCGCCGCCACGTTTACATCTGGCCGAGTTTTTGCAACATCTGATCCGACGTTTGAATGGCCTTGGAATTAATTTCATAGGCACGCTGCGTCTGAATCATCGACACTAATTCTTCGACAACGTTGACGTTGGACGTTTCCACATAACCCTGACTCAAAGTACCCAGCCCATTAGTTCCGGGATTTGAAGTGCTCGCCGCGCCGGAAGCCTGTGTCTCCAATAAAATGTTTTGCCCCTGTGACGCCAGGCCGGCCGGATTGGTGAAATTGGCCACTTGTATGGAACCAACATTAATCGCCGCCGCCACACCTTGGTTGGTGATGGACACTGTGCCGTCCTGACCGATGGTGACCGACTGCGCCCCCGGAGGAATGGTGACCGGCGGCGACAATGGGAAACCATTGGAGGTGACCAACTGGCCCTGTGCGTCGGTGCGAAAACTACCGTCACGTGTGTAGCCAATCGTGCCGTCGGGCATTTGCACCTGAAAAAATCCCTGACCGTTGATGGCCATATCCAGATTGTTGCCGGTCTGTTGCATATTGCCTTGTGTATGCACACGCGAGGTGGCAACAGGGCGCACGCCGGTGCCGATTTGCAAGCCGGTCGGCAAATTGGTTTGTTGTGACGATTGCGCGCCCGGTTGCCGCAGATTTTGATACAGCAGGTCTTCAAACACGGCGCGAGAACGTTTGAACCCGGTGGTGTTGACGTTGGCAAGGTTATTCGCCAACACATCCATTTGGGTTTGTTGTGCATCCAGGCCGGTTTTAGAAATCCAGAGTGATCGAATCATAGTGGCACCTCGTTACGTCGTGATTAATTTGTTGACAACAACTTATTGGCATCGCGCGCACCGCTATCGGCGGTCGACAGGAGTTTCATGTTCATTTCGTATTGGCGGGCAAGTGAAATCATGCCCACCATGGCTTCCACCACATTGACGTTCGACGACTCCAATGCACCGCTGACCACACGCGCGGCCGGGTCTGCCACCGCTGGAGTGCCGTCACGCATACGAAATAATCCATCGGCACTTTTAACCAATTCGGCGCTTGGGGGGGTGACCAATTTGAGTCTTCCAACCACGTTGCCCGCAGCGGCATTGCCGATAAACGAGCTGATGGTGCCGTCTTTGCCAATGGCGATACGTGCATTTTCAGGAATGGTAATGGGTCCGCCATCGCCCACTACCGGATGACCCGAACGTGTACGCAGGGTGCCATCGCCGCCGACTTCAAAACCACCGTTACGGGTATAACCCTCGGTGCCATCGCCGCCCTCGACGACGATAAAACTGTCGCCCTCCACTGCCACATCCAAGTCGCGGCCGGTGGATTGTACGGTGCCCGCCTCAAAATTGGATCCGGGCGTGGACGCCGCAACAAACACCCGTGTAGCCAGACCGGTGCCGGCGCCTTGCAGTGGCACCGAGCGCAATGCATCCAGATCCGCCCGGAAACCCGGCGTCGACACATTGGCCAGATTGTTCGTCAGGGTTTCCTGACGGCGCATCAATTGGGATGCTCCGGTCATTGCGGTAAAGATCATCCGATCCATATCATTCCCCCGGTGTGGTTGGGCGTATTCATGATGCTGCAATCATTAGCGCAGGTTGACCAGGGTTTGCAAAATCTGATCTTCGGTCTTGATGGTTTGTGCGTTTGCCTGATAGGTGCGCTGTGCCGTGATCATGCCGACCAATTCCTGCGTCAGATCGACGTTCGATTCCTCCACCGCGCCCGACTGCAATAATCCGGTGCCCGAGGTACCGGGTGTACCCACCAACGCGGCACCCGATGCGGACGACTCCACCCAGGTATTGGCACCCAACGGAGACAAGCCTTGCGGATTGGAAAAAGTTGCCAAGGCAATCTGCCCCTGGGCTTTGAGTTGGCCATTCGAATAACGACCCATCACGGTACCATCCCCGTCGATGGCGATACCCATCAATTTGCCGGCGCTATAACCATCCTGGTTGATGGCATTGACGCCAAAGGCCGAACCAAATTGTGTTGCGGTATTAAAGTCGAGTGGCACCGGACCGTTAAAGGATGCGCCGTTGGTCAGCGGCAGGGTCAGGTTATAGGGCGTCGCCGAGGTGGCGGTATCGAGCGTACCGTCGGTGTTGTAGGTCAGCGTGCCAATCGCACCCGCGCCGACGGCCGTTCCATTCAAGGTGGCGTGCACATTCCAAGTATTGGCTGTGGCGCCTTTGACAAAATACAACGACAAAGCATGGGCGTTGCCCTGGCTGTCATAAATGCTCATTGAGGTGGCGTTGTTGTAGGTAGCCGCGTCGGTTGTCGAAAACGCGCCGACCGGCGGGGTCTTGCGTGAATCAAGATTCATCACCACACCAATGGTCGAAGTCGTCTTCGGCGACAAATCGGATGTGCTCAAACGTAAATCCGAGGTCACACCGGGGGTCAGATTGCCGACAGCGTCGACCGGATAACCGGTCAGCCGCGCGCCACCATTGGTGACAATGTAGCCGCCTTTATCAACTTGAAATTGGCCGTTGCGGGTGTAGGAAATGGCACCTTGATCCGAGACACGAAAGAATCCGCCGCCACTGATCGCCACGTCCATGGGATTATTGGTGGCGGTGATATTGCCACTGGCAAATTGTTGTGAGACGGCGGCAACACTCACACCCAGACCAATCGATTGGCGTCCGCCGGATGCAATTGAGTTGGCGTAAAGGTCGGCAAATTCGGCCCGCGATGACTTAAAACCCACCGTGTTGGAATTGGCGATATTGTTACCGATGACGGAAAGGTTGCGCGATGCCGCATTCAAACCCGACAAACCATGTTGAAAGCCCATATAAATCTCCTGAAAAGTCCGAAATTAAAGAATTGCTTTAATACTGTCCATTGCCAACGTGACACCACTTGCCATGGATAACCGTACGCCGGTCGCACCCGGCAACACCGCCACCACCGCATCAACCGAGTAGGTTTCAACGTCCAATTGTTTGCCGGCAGCCGTCCCCGCCACGCTAAATGTGTATCGTCCGGCTGGAAGCTGTTTGCCATCGACTGTGCCATCCCACTGGAATGTCTGCATGCCCGGCTCCTTGGCACCCTGTGGCATGGTTGCCACCACTAAGCCCATGGCGTTGCGGATTTCGATGGTGACGGCATCCGCCCCGTTCGGCAGTTGATAACCACCGCGCGCGGGCAGACCGTCACCGATATTGAGTTTATTACCCGTTGTCAGCACTTCCCGCCCCGCCAGTCCGGCGGCCTGCATGCCTTGAATTTGTGACAGCATCGACGACATGGTGTCGTTGAGGCGCTCGATGCCTTGCACCGTGGTCACCTGTGCCATTTGGCTGGTGACCTGCGCGTTATCAAGCGGGCTAAGTGGATCTTGATTTTTCATTTGTGCCACCAGCAACGTCAAAAAACGATCGGACTGCTCCTCCGACGAGGTTTTTTTACGGGTGGTATGGCCGGCATTTAAGGCGGCAATGGTTGAATCAGCGGCAGCGGTGACGGGCATGGATTACTCCTTAATTGCCGAGCGTAAGGGTCTTGCTCAACAAAGTTTTGGCGGTATTCATTACTTCGATGTTTGATTGATAAGAGCGTGATGCGGAAATCATGTTGACCATTTCTTCGATGACATTGACGTTCGGCATGGTTACAAACCCGGTTTCATCTGCCAACGGGTGTTTCGGGTCGTAAATTCGCCGTCCTTCTGACTGGTCTTCGGCGATGTTGGCGACTCTGACACCGGCCGCGCCCTGGTCATTGGCATCCTTGAGCTGAGCCTGAAATACCACCTGGCGGGCTTTATAGGCTTTGCCATCCGGGCCGGCGACACTATCGGCGTTGGCCAAATTGGACGCAATGACATTGAGCCGCTGACTTTGGGCGGAAACCCCGGATCCGGCAACGTCAAAAATTTTAAACATGGACATGTTCAGACTCCTTCAGGCTAGACAAAACTACAACTAACGAAACAACAACCAAATTGGTGGAGAAAGTCCGGCGGAGAGGCCTGGCCATCACTGCCCGGTCACCGCGAGATTCATGGTTTTTATACGCCCATTTAAAAAACGCAATGATGCTTCGTAACGCAGGCTGTTGTCGGCAAAATTGGCCCGCTCGACATCCATATCAACGGTATTGGCATCCATCGCGCCCTGCGCCGGCTCACGGTATTGCAAAGTCATTGGGGCCTTGGCATTGCCGAGTGAAAATGTCGGCACACTGACGTGCCCTTTGGCCGTTGTGGTCAACGATCCGAGGCCGCCGCCGGTGAATGAGGACGACGAAGATCCCGGCATGCCACGGGTCGCCAAGGCCAATGCCGATTTGAAATTTACATCGCGCGCCTGAAAATTCGGTGTGTCGGCATTGGCGATGTTTGAGGCAAGCACACGCTGACGCTCGCCCCTAAGCTTGAGCGCCTCGCCGTGAAAATCGAATTGTGCCGAGAGTTGGTTCATTATGTTTCTGCTCCAGTCTGACCATGTGTCGAAAAAACACCGATGGCGCTTTATGGGATGCAGGAATTATGAAATTGCGGCCGGAAACTGAACCAGTGAAAAGGCGGGCTATTTACCGCTAATTTACCGCCTTGTCCGCCGCGATGATGCCTAGAATACTCACATACAAAGGAGCCGACATGAATCACGTGGACGACAAATTAGGCAACGGATTGACTCAAAAATTGACCAACGGTTTGACCAACCCGGGCCAGTCGGCACCCGAATTTGCATTGGCAGCGGCGATGATCACCATGGCGCTGACACTCACGCTGACCTTCAGCCTGGCAGCATTCGGCCAATCAACGCTACCAGCAGTCGGACAAACATCCGCCCCACTTGCCGCGGCTAATGTGAATACCGACCGCGCCGACCTGACGATTCAAAACTTCCTGGGTCGTGAACTTGAAATGGCTAAATCCAACAATCAGGGGCAGGCAGGATATCGATTTGAAGTAACGGTCGGCCAAATTGATTCACGCCTGCAATTGGCACCGTGCGCGCGCATTGAGCCACACTTGCCTGCCAATGCCCGCCTTTGGGGCCGGGTAAATGTAATGTTGCGATGCGTCGAAGGTGCCAACTGGAATGTTTCGCTGCCTGTGACCGTGCGCGTATTTGGTATGGCATTAACGGCCAATCGTCAAATCTTGGCCAACGAAGCTGTGCGCGAGTCCGATGTTGACTCACATGAAGTTGAGTTGTCGCGCGATCCGGGTGTACCGGTCACATCCTTCCAGCAGCTTGAGCAAAAAACGCTGGCCAGACCGGTGGCAGCGGGTACTGTATTACGGCAGGATTGGCTGCGCGCGCTGCCGGTGATTGTCGCCGGCGACATGGTAAAGGTGATCGCCAAAGGCAGCGGGTTTTCCGTTACCAGCGACGGCCAGGCGCTGAATCAAGCGACCGATGGTCAAACCGTACGCATCAAAACCGAGTCAGGCCGCGTCATCAGTGGCACCGCCCGCATTGGTAGAATTGCCGAGATCAGGCTATGAGCGCGCGCCCAACCGTTGCCACGCCAATGCGGCTGAACAGCAGATATGCAAATATTTCAATTATTTTGCAAAATGACGCTCATGTTTCAGAAATTGCTGTCGATAACCAGTGTGAAGACGTGGTGAGCGTGATGAGCGCGCCGATGGTGGCAACAACATTGGTCGGCGATACATTGCATTTTTATCGCGCCGTCGGTGCCCGCATCAAAGTGGGACACAAAACAAAAGAAAGGATATAACCATGGATATTTCAAAAATTACTGGCCCGGCCCCCGCGACCGCAGTCGACCCATCGGCAGCCAAAAACACCGGCAAACCCGCTACCGACACCAGTGTCAGTAACGGCGCGGCCAAACAAACAGGGGTCAATCTTTCACCGCTGTCGGAGAAGTTGAAGGTTTTGGCCGGCGAATATGCGACCAACAGCTCCTTTGACAGCGAAAAGGTAACCGCTCTGAAAGCTGCCATTGGCGCCGGCACCTTCAAAGTCAACGCCGAAGTCATTGCGGACAAAATGATCGCCGAAGCCGGCGAACTAACCGGTAAAAAAACGTGAAGACTCAATCAACTCTCAACAACAATTCCGCACCTTCATTAAAGGATTTGTTAAACGCCGAATATCATGCCCTTTGCCGGTTTGTCGCCCTGGCCGAAGCCGAGCAATCCGCTTTGATCAGTTCCGACGTGGATGCCATCGAATCCATCGCCAGCGAAAAACAAATCGTACTGGCCGACGTTGCCCGCTGCCGCAGCGCCACCAAACACGCCCTGGGCGAGCCGATTGAACCGCGCGCACTCAGCGAAAAACTGGTGGCCGCCGGTCACGGCGCCAAGGACGTATTTGAATTGGTGATCTCCAAAGCACGCGAAGCAGCCGAATTAACCCAATTGTCGTCCAAATTGGTGGCCCACCAGACGCGACGACTGAATGGCCTGGCCACGGCGCTGTCGTCGGCTGGCATTCATTCAAACGGATATGGTCCGAGTGGTTTTACCCGGCATCGCGGCGACGTTTCGTCGTACGGCAACGCCTGACCTCCCCTGCTGCGGGAGATGCCGCCAGCAGGCGTCCGCCCTCAGCAGAAAACAACCACCTATTTTATTTGTATAACGACCAAGGTAATGGACGGCGCGCTTTTGCGGCGTCCAGCGACCGAAGGGGGCGTTTTGACTGCCGTGTTAGCGCTGGGAATGCTTGGGAGATACTTGTTTGTCGTTGTATTTTGGTCGTTGCTTGAAAAGTGCGGAGTACTTTGCAAACGCTTGATATTCTGCCATTGCCACTTTTCCCATGACAAGAAGACCACATGGAAGCACAAAACGCGCATTGCACGCGAAAGAGACGACTGGACGCGGGCGCCGTTTTGCGCTGGTCTTCGGATTTTATGCGGTCACTTACCATACACCGCGTTCCGCTATCTGCGTTTTGACCTGTTCGGCGTGTTTGCCAGGTAGCAAAGGCTTCCCAGGCCGCGTTTTGGGCAGGGTCACGCCGGCCCCTGCCAACGTGGTCAATCAAAATTGATAACCAAGGCGCAACGCGCCCCAATGCTCGCCATTGACATAGATGGGCGCGGACAAGTCTTTCATCAGAACAAATTTTCCGCCGCCCATGTCGCGTCGATAGGTTTGCAATAAAAATTTTCGCTGGCTTCGACCGGCGGCGGCACCCGTGCGGTCATTAAAAATCCGCCGATTGCGGCAGTGCGCGGCATTCCATGTTGGGTCTTTGCCCTGCGGTTGCGAAAACGAATGATTGTGCGTCGGCAAATAGCCATTGCGATCAACTGCCGCACAAAAAACTACTTTTGGTGTCAGCGTCTTCAGTCGCTCCTGCACGTCCGGCAAAAGTTTGTCGGTGAGGCCAACAAATTTCGTCATATGCTGAATAGGATTGCTACCGGAAATTTCCTGATACTTGTCATCAAACAATTGCTCAATGGTCAACTCTTGATTGGCAACGGCGTTTTCAAACAACTGGCTGATCTGCCCGGCTCCGGCCAGCACGGCCTCAATATAGGCTGAGTCTTCTGTTTCGATGCCACTTTCGGCCACCATCTCAATCACGTTTTCACTCAATACCAGGAAACTGTCGACGCGCTGTTTGGCCACCCCCAAAATGTCGGTTGCCTTTTGCATGCCGACCTGAAGGCCACCGACACTTTCCATTACCTTGGCGAACTGGTCTGCATTTGCGGCCGAAGCAGTGGCGATACTGGCGACACTATTCTCGACTTCGGTAAACGCAAATTGAAAGGAGTTACGATTGGTGGCCCCCTTATCGCGCAACTCACAAGCCAGCGATTCAATTCTTTGGTCAAGTTGATTGACCGTCCCCATGATGGATTTGGACGACAGCTCGACCTTTTGCGCCAGATCTTTGACCGCCTCTGCCACCACGGCAAAACCGCGGCCCGCTTCGCCGGCACGCTTGGCCTCGATCATGGCATTAAACGCAACCAACCTTGTTTGCATGGAAATTTGCGTAATACCTTCAGCCGCCGCCGATACCGCCCGCAGTGTGGCGACGGCACCGTCAACTCCCTCCGCGACCTGCTCGACCGTGTCTCGCGCGCGTTTGGCGGCTGTGCGGGATTGGGCAATTGCGTCACCAATATCACAGTTGGAGCTGACCAATGCCTGAATCTCGTCGGCAACCTGGTCAAACAATTGAACTTGGGTTTTATTTAAGGCAATGGTGTCATCAATCACCCCCCCCAATACCGCCGCCTCTTTGCCCACACCAACGGTTTGGGTGGCGATCTGCCGAATAAATGGCGCGGTTTGAATATTTGGTTCCAATGGCGGCGTAGAGGCAATGGTTGCCTCAGCGTCCGTTGCCGCTTGTTGTTGCAGCATAATGTTCGGAAAGAATGACATGCGTCACCTTTTTTTGTAACGTTTGCCTAGCGACCCTTTTTGGTCGCGACTGCTTCATTAAAATCCCAACTTTTTAATTTGCCACGCAAACGAGCCACCGCCTGGCTGTGCAATTGGCACACACGCGACTCGGTCACACCCATGACGGCGGCAATTTCGCGCATGTTGAGATCATGTTCGTAATACAACCCCATCAGGGTGGCTTCACGTTCCGGCAAACCCTCGATCGCACCCACCAAAGCAGAGCGAAAACGTTTATCTGCAAGGATATTTGCCGGATTGGAATCATTGTCGCCAACGTTGCGATCGAGGAAATTGCCACTATCTTCACTTTCGCCCGCATCTTCGTAATAGAACAATTGGGCACCCTTGGCTTCTCCAAGCAACTGCTGATATTGACCGAGCTCCATGCCAAGTTCGCGGGCAATTTCATTTTCCTGCGGGGAGCGACCATTTTTGTGCTCCAACTTGGTGATCGCGCCCTCGATGGTGCGCTGGCTGCGGCGCACACTTCGTGGCAACCAATCGCCGGCACGCAACTCGTCGAGCATGGCACCGCGAATGCGTTGATTGGCATAGGTTTCAAATTTTGTGCCGTGATCATCTTCAAACCGTTCGGCGGCGTCCATCAAGCCGATCATGCCGGCTTGAATCATATCGTCCAGTTCGATATTTGCCGGCAATTTTGCCAACATCTGATGGGCGACGCGCTTGACCAGCGGGGCATATTGCACGACATAGGATTCGCGACTTAAAGTCCCTTGTTTGGTATACATATCAGCTCCTGTTGTCATGCAAATTGTGCGGCGTCGGCGAATTCGGCGAGATGCCAACTTTCAACGTCTGCCGCGATGCTGGTAAAAACTTGTCGAGCCTTCGAAGGCTCGAGGTTAAACACGTGGGTATAGGCCGCGGTTGCCCGGCGGACCGCCGGATCGCGCGGAACAATTCCACCGAGCGACAGCTCAACATGCAAAAATTTTTGTGAGGTATCCGCCAGGCGTGCGTAGGCATCCTGCGCCAGGCGGTTGTTTACAACGTCATTAAAAATAATTCGAAAGCGTTTGCGCCCATATTCGGATGCCAGCTTTTTCATGTCGGCGTAGGTTGACTTGATCGCGTGCACGTCATCACTGGTCACCATCGCGATTTCCGTGTCGGGTGGCGTCAATATGGCGGCCACCGCCCCGGGCACCGCCATGATTGCCAAATCATAGGGCTGGTCGGAATGGGTGAGCATGGAAAATAATTCGTCAATGGCACCGGCTGAATGCATGATTTCTTCAATGCCCTTGGTGGCGGGCAATACGTCGAAGGAATCTGCAAACAAAATGGTTTCGGCAATGGTTTTTTCACCGGTCAATAAATGCAGCAATTCGTAACGCGCTTTGAGATTAAGCGCGGCGGCGATCAGTGCACGACCGGCATCCAACACCACAATGTGATGGCCGCTATCGGCCAATGCCGCAACCAGATTGACCGTGGTCGAGGTGTGACCAACGCCGCGCATGCCACTCACCATCGGTAATACCCGCATGGTGCTGCATGACATCATGCGACGCAGGCCGGCCGCTTGATCGGTTTGGCTGTTACGCATATTTAATCTTGTGCTCTTCGCTGGATGGCACGGCCATGACCGCCAATTCGTCGGAATTAAATTGAAACACCGGCGAAGTCTCCGCGCGCAGGGCGCGACGCACCAACAAATCGGCGACCGCACCGTGAATGTCCTCGGGCACACGCTGGCCGTTGGTGACATAATCAATCATCAGCTGATGGCGAATGGCCGCGTCCACCACCCCGCCCAATTTCACGGCCTCGTCGAGTTTGGTGATCAGCGCGCGCCGGCATCGTGGCCCGCTCCACACCTGCACCACGTCTTCAAGCGTTTCGGCCTGGGATGCGGCATTCAGCACCATGACACGTTCAATGCCGGGTGCCATCAACATGCTCATTTGTTCGGCCATACGTGAATCGCGCTGCGGCATACCGACGGTATCGATCAATACCAGATGCCGATCGCGCATCGCCAACAATATATCGTTGAGGCCGGCCTGATCGTGGGCAACATGCACCGGACAACCAAGAATTTTTCCGAAACTCTTGAGTTGATCCTGCGCGCCCATGCGATAACCATCAATGGTAATCAGGCCGAGTTTTTTGACACCGTACTTGACAGCGCAACGCGCCGCCAATTTGGCCGATGTGGTGGTTTTACCGACGCCGGTTGGTCCGACCAGGGCGTAGACACCGCCGCGATCAACCATATCTTCGCCGACTTTGGCACAACGTAAATTTTGACAAAGTGCCTTTGCCAGCCATTCCTCTGCCACCGTTTCATTCACACCAACGGTGATTTTTTCGGTCAACGCGCGGGTTAATGCCGGCGAAAATCCCGCCTGCAGCATTTTTGCCAGTATTTTTCCCTGCACCGGGTTTTTACGAGACATATCGGCGAACGCAAAATGTGCCAGCTGGTTTTGCAACATGCCGCGCATCGAACGTAATTCGCTCATCATCGCCGACTCCGCTACAGGGCTGTGCGGCACAGATCGGTTGGCGGCAACGACTGACTGTTCAGGCATGGCAGGTGCAGCAGGGGTCTCGCCAGCCATCGGTGATAACGCAGAAGCACGCGTGTTATGAGTTTCGTCGGCGCGCGTAATGGGTTGATTTACACCAGCGGAAGCAATGCGTGATGGTTTGTGCGCTGATTGTTCCTGTGCATACGATGGCATTCCCGGCAATGGCTCCGGGTCGTCCATTTGCGCGGCGAACACGGATTCGTACTCGGCAGCGGCGCGGGCGTTACGCTGTGGTTTGGCCAGCAGTGAAGGACGTGTGCTGACCTCGGTCGATTTGGCATTGAGCTGTTTGCCCCGCGCCCGTTTTAAATAGGCCTCGAACGTCTCCGGCTGGCCGAGCAACATGGGATTAGCCTGGGCGACGGTGTCCTCGTCGGCCTGGCGATGCGCTTGTTTGCCACGAAAGGCTGGCGGCGCACCACGATCATCATTCTCGATTCGTTTCGACAAACGCGCACTCGGCTGACTAACCGCGGTATTGGCATTTTCAATCAAATGATCCATTTCATTGCCGGCCATGGCCACCACCTCCACCCCCGAGCCGGTGGTGCGATTGGAAATGATCACCGCATCATTTCCCAAACTCGCCCTTACCTCTTTTAAAACCGCGGTAGAGGATTTGCCAACAAAACGCTGGACACTCATGATTGTGCTCCTAAGATGGTATGAACTCGAATGACGCTTGATTCAGGGATTTCACCGTGTGCAATCACCCGCAGACGCGGTGCCGCACGTTTTAACAATCGCGCCAATGGACCACGCATGCGGTCCGGAACCAGCAAGACCGGGGCGAGACCGGCTTCTTCATGGTGATTGGCTGCGTTTGTCGCGCCTTTAAACAACAGATCGGCAAGTCCCGGCTCCATGGCCACATTGTCGACACCATTGGTATTGGGCGAGAACACGCTGAGTAACATGCGTTCCATTTCCGGATCGAGCGCAATCACCGCCAACTCACCACTGCGCCCGTACAATTGCTGCACAATTGCATCGCCCAATTCAACTCGCACCAGACCGGTCAGGTCATCGGCAGACTGAATACGCGGCGCGTGTTCGGCCACCACTTCAATAATGGTGCGCAGATCACGAATGTGTACGCCTTCTTCCAGCAGGTTTTGCAGGACTTTCTGGAACACCGAGACCGACAATAATTTTGGCACCACGTCTTCAATCAGCTTCGGTGAAAACTTGGCGAAATGGTCGAGCAATGCCTGCGTTTCTTCGCGACCGAGCAAGGCGGCGGCCTGTGTGTGCAATACCTGCGACATATGGGTGGCGACCACGGTGGCGGCATCCACCACGGTAAATCCAGCCAACAGGGCATGCTCCTTTTGACGCGACTCAATCCAGGTCGCCGGTAGTCCAAACGCCGGGTCGGTCGCGGCTGTTCCGTTGAGTGTGCCGGTGGCATGACCGGGGTTGATGGCCATAAACATGCCGTTGAATACTTCGCCCTCCGCCACCACCACACCCTTGACGGTGATGCGATACATCGACGGCTTCATTTCAAGATTGTCGCGAATATGCACCTGAGGTGGCAAAAACCCAACATCCTGGGCAAACTTTTTGCGGATAGCTTTGATGCGCTTGAGCAACTCGCCGTCCTGCCCTTTGTCAACCAATGAAATCAAGCGGTAACCCACTTCCATGCCGAGCGGGTCAACCGGCTGCAAATCTTCCCAGGTCGCCTCGGTCGCGGCGGTTGTCTCTGACACCACCGGGGCCGGCACGGCGGCGGCGGCCGGTTGGTGATTGTCCAACCACCAGGCAATGTATCCACACAATGCGGCAATGCTGAGAAAAATCATATGTGGCATGCCGGGAATCACCCCCAGCAATGCCATCACACCGGCCGTCAGCGCCAGCGCACGCGGGATGGAAAACATTTGGCGGATCATTTGGCCGCCGACGTCTTCACCTTCCTCACCGCCCACTCTCGACACCAGCAAACCAGCGGCAATGGAAATGATCAAGGCAGGAATCTGTGCAACCAAGCCATCGCCGACCGCCAACAAAACGTAATAGTTGGCGGCGGTGGCCAGCGGCAGGTTGTGGGTGGCCACACCAATAATCAACCCACCCACAATATTGATAAACAGAATAATGATGCCGGCCACGGCATCGCCGCGCACAAACTTGGAGGCACCGTCCATCGAGCCATAAAAATCCGCCTCCTGCGACACTTCCAAACGACGACGCCTGGCTTCGTTCTGATCAATCATGCCGGCATTCAGATCGGCATCAATCGCCATTTGTTTGCCCGGCAAAGCGTCCAATGCAAATCGTGCCGATACCTCGGCAATACGACCCGCACCCTTGGTCACGACCATAAAATTAATCACCATCAAAATGATGAACACGATCAAACCAACGGCAAAATTGCCTCCGATCAAAACATGGCCGAATGCCTCGATGACTTTGCCGGCCGCATCCGGTCCGGTGTGGCCGTTGAGCAGCACCACGCGGGTTGAGGCAACGTTGAGCGATAGCCGCATCAGGGTGGTCAATAACAGCACCGTTGGAAAAACAGCGAAGTCCAGCGGCCGTTTCGAATAGGCCGCAACCATCAACACCACCAATGAAAGGGCGATATTGAATGTGAACAACAAGTCGAGCATAAACGGCGGCAACGGCAACATCATCATTGCCAAAATGGCCAGCACAAACAACGGAATCGCCAATGCCTTCAGCGGAATACCGGCCATGCCACTGCGCTGCATGGTGTCGACGATGTTTTTTTGGATGCCGGCGATCACAGGCTGACCTCATGCGGATCCATGCCGGACGGAATCTCAATCGACTCGGGTGCGTCCGGGCGCGACATCAGGCCCTGATGATGACGACGCAATTGGAATACATAGGCCAAGACCTGCGCGACCGCTTGATATAACGCGACCGGGACTTCCTGATCGAGCTCGGCATGCCGATACAGGGCGCGCGCCAGTGGTGGCGCTTCTAGAATCGGCACCTTGTTTTCACCACCAATTTCACGGATGCGTTGGGCAATCAAATCCATGCCCTTGGCAACCACCCGTGGCGCACCAAAACCGTTCTCGTCATATTTCAAAGCAACCGCATAGTGACTTGGATTGGTGACAATCACATCCGCCGTGGGGACGTGTTGCATCATGCGACGCTGCGCGATCGCGCGTTGCTGCTGGCGGATCTTCGCCTTGATTTGTGGATTACCGTCGCTTTCCTTGGCCTCTTTTTTGGCTTCGACCAGAGTCATTTTCAGCTCGGATTCATGGCGCCAAATTTGCAGTGGCACATCGCCAAGCGCAACCAATGCCAATACGCCGACCAGGGCGGACAATGTAAACAACAGTAATTCACCGAGTGTCGCGACGGCCTGGTTGGCACCCATGCCGGATAGCGCGGCGGCGGATTCTCGCGCTGACCAGATCAACCAGGCGGAAACGCAGACCAATACCAATACCGCGATGAGCAACTTGCCCATTTCGGCAAATCCCTGCTTGGAAATAATTCGGCGGATGCCGCTCAATGGATCAATCCGGCTCAATTTCGGCATGATCGGCGTCCAGGTGAAATTCCAGCCGCCTAATGCCAGCGACGCGCCAATGCCGACAACCATCAACAAGGCAATCATTGGTCCGGCGACCACAAACCCCTGCGCAGCCAAATTGCCAAGGCGGGCCGCCATCAGATCCGGGCTGGCCAGCATGCGGGCGTCGAAACTCAACCCTGCGCCCATTAGTTGCATGGCCGCATTCCACATCGTGGGTGCGGCGACCACAAAATACAGTACTGCCCCGCCCAACAAAAGAAACGTTGTCAATTCCCGTGACCGAACCACCTGCCCTTCTTCACGCGCTTTTGTAAGGCGTTGTTCAGATGGAGCGAGTTGTTTGTCTTCCTGACTTGAATCTTCGGCGGACATGGAATGACCAAATAAATTGAATGTCACCCATTATGGAAATCCAGCACAATTGAAAAGGCCCGAAAACGGGGGGTTTTCGGGCCTTAATTCGCGCGTTGTTATCTGATCAAACCGGTCACAGCACCGAAGCAATGACCGACCTGCCGTAAATACGGGCAGTTTCAGGCATTTGATCTGCGTAATACCTGTCGGTCACACCATTATCAGATTGGTGGGTATGCCACTAAAACCCGAACGACTCGAGCAAGTCATCCACTTGTGCTTGATTTGTGACCACGTCCGAACGACCATTTGACGCCACCACCGGACCGGCCAGCTTGACTGGCAGCACTTTTTCACCATGTGCCTGCGGGTTGGTTTCCAGCAATAACTGCAACAATTGCTTTTCTAATGTCGAAGCCATATCCACCACCCGGCAAATCACCTGACCGGTTAAGTCGTGGAAATCTTGCGCCAAAACGATATCCGAAAGATTTTCCTTTTGCAGTCGAGAATTTTTCTTCATCAAATCAAGAAACTGATTCATTTCGGCAGCTTCCGGCGACGACGATGCCACCAGCTTTGCCTGCAATTGGGCTGCGGATTGACTGATTTCGTCTTGCAAATGGTGGGCCGTATCGACGGAATTCAATACTTTATGAGCGGCTTCACCTGTCAAGCGGGCAATGTAGTCGAGCCGTGAGCGCGCATCCGGCATTTCATTTAATGCGTGTTCAATTTTTCTGTCGTAACCAAGCTGCTGCAGTGCATCATGTAATTGTCGGGTAATTTGCCCGAGCCGATGAAAAACTTCGCCGGTTTCGGTTGCTGTGATTGACATATCTTTTATCCCGTATTTTTTTAATTTTAACGATTGTGCCTGCTGCACCGATGACTCAAAGCGTGCACCCAACACTGGTGGCAACGACATTGGACGGCGATTTAATCTGGTTGTTTGTCCGACCGTTTATGCCGCTTTCGCCTTCAATAAAATTCTGGCCAACTTGTCCTCCAGGGTCGCCTTGGTAAACGGTTTAACGATATAACCCGACGCCCCGGACTGGGCGGCCAGCACAATGTCTTCTTTTTTTGCCTCGGCGGTCACCATCAAAACCGGCAATAGTTTCAAAGATGGCTCGGCGCGAATTTGCGCCAACAACTCGAAACCATTCATATTGGGCATATTGATGTCGGAAATGACGAAATCAAAGCCGCCACCGACCAACTTGTTGAAGGCGACGTAGCCGTCTTCGGCTTCGTCGGCATTGTTATAGCCGATCTCTTTCAACAAATTGCGCATAATGCGTCGCATCGTTGAAAAGTCATCCACAATTAAAAATTTTATGTCCGCTGAGTTGCCCATTATTTCTCCAATTTCCAGTCCGTTGCCATCCGCCTAGCAACCTAACCTGCTCATATCAGTTGTCGGCACGGTTTAACAATTCTTGACGCCTAAGTACGGGGCGGCTTGGCTGCAACCACACCGGTCGCCGTAGCCGGAGGCGGTGTTGGTGCTGCATCAGTGGTAACCATTCCCTTGTTTTGCAACGACTCCCGCAATTCATCGGCATCGGTGGTATTAACCGAGTCACCTTTGCCCAATGCCTGTGACTCGGCGCGTTTATTCATCACCACAATCGAAATACGCCGGTTGGACGCAGCCGCATCGTCGGTGGTGTCAAACGGAATACTCGCCGCAAGACCGACCACTCGAAAAATTTTTGCCTCGGTCATGCCACCAGACACCAGTTCCCGGCGGGACGCATTGGCACGATCAGCGGACAGCTCCCAATTGGAGTAACCGCGGTCACCGGATGAAAACGGCATGATATCGGTATGTCCGGAGAGGGTAATACGCGCATCCATTTCATTAAGCATGCCACCTATTTCGCGTAACAAATCACGCATATAACTTTTGACCACCGCGCTGCCGGAATCAAACATCGGCCGATTCTGGGCGTCCACAATCTGAATGCGCAACCCCTCGGGGGTGATGTCCAGCTTCACCTGATTAAGGTGTTCCTTGAGTTTTGCATTGGTGGTGAGGGCATCTTCAACCTTGCGTTTCAGGGCTTGCAAACGCTGCGCCTCCAAACGGGTGGCCTCTAGTTTGGCCGCCCGCACCGCGGCACGCGCCAGTTCGACCGCTTCATAATCACCATTTCGCACCTGGCCATCACGACGGCTTAGATCGGTACCGCCACCCTGCACCAGGGATGAGGCGTCACCGGCACCACGCCCGCCGAGCATGGAAACTTTAAGCGGCGCATTAAAGTGATCCGCGATGCCCTTTAAGTCACCCTGCGAGGTGGAGCCCAACAACCACATCAGCAGAAAAAACGCCATCATCGCCGTCACAAAATCCGCGTAGGCAATTTTCCATGCCCCGCCGTGATGCGCATGTCCGCCTTTTTTTATCCGCTTGATGACAATCAGCGGTTGTTTGGCTTCTTTGGCTGACACGATCTATTTCTTTTTCACGTGAGCTTCGAGTTCGGCAAAGGCCGGGCGCTCGGTGGAATACAAAACTTTGCGGCCGAATTCGACTGCCAGCTGCGGGGCATACCCTTGCAAACTGGCCAGAATGGTCACTTTGACACACTGCAGCTCCTTGGTGCCCTCTTCCAATTTCTGTTTAAGCAGTCCGGCCAACGGACCGACAAACCCATAGGCCAGCAAAATACCAACAAAGGTGCCAACCAGTGCGGCACCAATTTTTGCGCCGAGAATTGCCGGTGGTTCACCAACCGAGCCCATCACGTTGACCACGCCCATCACCGCCGCAACAATACCAAACGCAGGCAGGCCGTCGGCAACCGTTTGCACCGCGGCGGCGGGCGTTTCCGCCTCATGGTGATGGGTGTCAATTTCCTGATCCATCAGGGTTTCAATTTCGAGTGGGTTCATGTTGCCACTCACCATCAACCGCAGATAATCGGTAATAAATTCAATCAAATGGTGATCCGAGGCAATCTCCGGATATTTTCCAAACAATGGGCTCTGATCGGGAGTTTCAACATCGTTCTCGATAGCCATCATGCCCTCCTTGCGCACTTTGGCGAGGATGTCATACAACAATGCCATGAGCGCCATGTAGCGGGCTTTGGTGAATTTCGAACCCTTCAGACACGTCGGCAACACCTTAAAGGTCGCCTTTAAAACTTTACTGTTGTTGCCGACCACAAACGCACCAAACGCACCGCCGGCAATAATCACCAATTCGAATGGTTGCCACAGCGCCATTAGGCTGCCACCGTGCGCCATAAAGCCACCAAGGACGGAACCAACAACAATGATGTAACCGACGATAACTAACATGGGGGCGGGATCATAAAAGGGTGACAAGGAAAATGCGGCAATGGGAAATTCACTTGCCACACCGCGCATACAAAAACGTCATGCATTTTTCTCGGCACCTTTTGGCAATACTTGATACCCGGCAATAAAAACAAAAAAAAACCGGGCAGCGCCCGGTTAAATTACTTCACCACAGAGACTTAAAACTAATATCCAAAACCTAAATTTCCTCGGCTTCGCGTGATCGGGTGGTTTTGCCGGCGCGCGGCGGTGGATTACACAATCCACAGACGTATTCATCATCAATTTCAAAGGTGTGATTGACAAAGTGACCGCGGCATTTTGTGCAGCCCGTTAACGTCACCATGCCTGCATCAACAAACTTGACCAGGCGCCAGGCGCGGGTAATCGATAAAATCGGCTCGGTACCAATGGCCTGCATTTGTTCAACATATAACTCATACGCTTTAATAATGGCGTCAATTTCGTCAATGTCACTGGATTTATTGAGGTTTTCGTAGGCATTCAGGAACAACGAAGAATGCATATTCGGTTGCCAGGTCATGAACCAATCTGTCGAGAACGGCAACATCCCCTTTGACGGACTTTTTCCCGCCACCTCTTTGTAAAGCTTTAACAACCGTTCGTAAGACAAACTGGTTTCGGACTCGAGCACCTGCAGTCGCGCGCCGAGTTTGATCAGATTGATGGCCAGTGCAATATCACGTGATTCGCCAACAACAGTCTTGTTTTTCATGTGTCCCGCCGAATGGATTGGATAGGTGACAAGGTGGGCTGGAGTCTAGGCCGCAATCGAATTGGCCTGGCAGGCGTGGCTCGCCATCAAAATTCCGGCGTGAATAGCGTGGGCATTAATTCCGTCGTTGGTCTTTTGAGTCTGACCGTGTGATAACAACAGGCTCCATACCACGTCATCGTCAAAGCGAAACCGGCACATCAACATATTGCTGTTGGCGATTTTCAGAATCTGCCCCGGGGTCAACATGGTGATCATATCGGCAACTTCCTCGTGCAGACCCAGACGATACATCGCCTGCTCACGGTCATCACGCAACATATGCTGAGCCAGCATTAAGTAAGACATATTGGCTTCACGCACTTCAGTCATCAGTTGTTCGTTGGTGATCATGATGGGTCCTTTGGTGATTACTTTTATGGTTGACCTGCTGATTTAACTAAAACGGCGCGGATCAGATGTGTTGTTGTTTGATGGAATGAATTCTGTTCCTCCCTTTGACACTCTTGAATCCGAAATCGGCTGCAATTTGCGTCAGAAGCCCATCCCTTTTTGTGTAGGATTTTTTCCTACACAAAAGACTGTAAATAATGGATTTTAGCCATGAAAATTACTGTGGAAATTTCTGGCCGGCGTGGTCAACACCCTCCGCAACACGAAACATTTCATTAATTTTTCTAAAGTTCGCAATAATGCCGCCGAAATCATTTGGGCAGGCGGTACGAATCCAAAACATTGATTCCCTCCGCCTGAGAGCCCGGACCAACGGGTGTGGCAATTCACCCCGGCTTTGCGCCGGGCTTTCACTCAATATGGAATTAACCGGAATTTAGGAGAACTACAATGCCCGCAATTATCAACACCAACGTTGCATCGCTTAATGCACAACGCAATTTAGCAACATCACAATCAGACGTGGCCACCGCCATGCAACGTCTGTCATCAGGTTTGCGTGTAAATAGCGCAAAGGATGATTCGGCCGGTCTGGCCATCGCTGAACGCATGAATACCCAGGTAAAAGGTATGAACGTTGCCATCCGTAACGCCAACGATGCCATCTCGCTCTCACAAGTAGCAGAAGGTGGACTGGGCAAGGTCGGCGACTCCCTGCAACGGATGCGTGAGTTGTCGGTACAGTCTGCCAACGCCACCAACACCGCGGGCGATCGTGCCAACCTCAATGCGGAATTTCAGCAACTCGCCGCCGAGGTCACCCGAGTATTGGCAGGAACCTCGTTTAACGGTGTCGCCATGCTCGGTGCCAATGCCGGTGCACAGGCGTTTCAAGTGGGCGCAGGCACCACCGCCAACGACGTTATTACCGTTACGACCACCAACTTGACCGCCAACGCAACAATTACTGCGGTGACCGGTGGCAACATTACCACTGCCGCACTGTCGACTACGGCAATTAACAACATTGACGCGGCCATTACTACCATCGCGACGGAACGTGCCATGTACGGTGCCGCCCAAAACCGCTTTGATAGTGTCATCGGTAATTTACAAATCAGCGCGGAAAATCAGGCAGCGGCACGTGGACGCATTATCGATGCAGACTTTGCCCAGGAAACAGCAGCACTGTCACGAGGCCAGGTGTTGCAATCGGCCGGCATGGCGATGGTCGCACAGGCCAATTCTTCGGCACAAAGTGTGTTGCAGTTGTTACAACGCTAGTCGATCAGTTAATCGACAGCAAAGATAGCGTAGTACCAAGGTAACAAGGTAACAGCCGGCAAGTCGTCTACTGTTGGATGATGTGCCGGTGATTTGCCCTTGATTACCAACATTACTTTTATCCAATGGTTGTGTCTTGACCATCAAAACCGCCTGTGTTGCGTTTCGGCAGATCATCCGAACGTGTCACCGGCGGTTTTTAGTTTGTGTCCATCAGACCGGTCCATCGTGCCTTTCAATTACGGTCTGCCGGCAAGTGCCAAAAACAACCAATGCCCAAATTGACGCTGTTTATACCGCCTTATCAATCGATTGGCGTTTTATTGATTCCGCCATTATCTCTTCCATTGCAAGGAGGACTGCGACCAAACCGGCTGGAGTCGAATTCCTTGAATACATCCGGCAGCCCCGGAAGTTTTGGCGCCACATGTCCGTTCTTGAACGGTCGGGCGAAATTGGGAATTAATAGGAGATACATATGGCACAAACTATCAACACCAACGTTTCATCGTTAAATGCTCAGCGCAATTTATCGATGTCACAATCATCGCTGGCCACATCCATGCAGCGCTTGTCATCCGGACTGCGCGTAAACAGCGCCAAGGACGATGCCGCCGGACTGGCCATCGCCGAACGTATGAATACCCAGGTGCGCGGCATGAATGTGGCGATCCGCAATTCAAACGATGCAATTTCACTTGCACAAGTCGCTGAAGGCGCACTTGGCAAAGTCAGCGATGCGCTGCAACGCATGCGTGAACTCGCCGTGCAATCTGCCAATGCCACCAACAGCGCCGGCGACCGTGGGAACTTGGACGCAGAGTTCCAGCAGCTCGGCTCGGAAGTCACGCGATTACTAGCCGGCACACAATTTAATGGCTCGGCGATTCTGGGTGCCGGTGCCGGAACATTGGTATTTCAAGTCGGTGCCGGCACAACCGCCAATGACACCATCAGCATTACCACAAATGATATGACCACCAACGCCACCATTACCGCGGTTACCGCTGGTGCAATTACCAACGTGGCCACTTCCACTGCGGCGATTAACAACATCGATGCGGCAATCAATACTGTGGTGGGACAACGCGCAACCTACGGTGCGGCACAAAACCGCATGGAAAGTGTGATTGGCAATCTACAAATCGGTTCTGAAAATCAGTCGGCGGCACGCGGCCGCATTATGGACGCGGACTTTGCCTCGGAAACGGCGAGCCTCTCCCGCGCCCAAGTTCTACAACAGGCTGGTGTGGCGATGGTCGCGCAGGCCAACGCTTTGCCAAACGGCGTATTACAACTGCTTAAGGGCTGATCGATCCGCATTCCCAATTTTGCGGATCTTGTGGCTAAGCGGTCTTCGGGCCGCAACAACGGCCCCGGCGTGCAATCGACAATATTGTTCGACTGTATGCCGGGGCTGGTTTTTCTAGGAATTCGGTTTTTGCATTCTAACAGTTTGTTGAAATTAGTCGCGAGCGAAGGTCAGGCAAGGCGGAAAGCGGCGAAAAACCGGAATGTATGCGGTATACATGAGGATTTTGAGCCGCTTGCCAACGCCGCATCACCGAGCGCAGCAGAATTTCAACCAACTGCTAATGTTCTAAGTAAAACCTGCCGATATCCACTCTGCACCACCTTCAAGTTCGGGGACAATCATGGCAATTTCAGCGGCAGGTATAGGCAGCGGGCTGGACGTAAATGGTCTGGTTACACAACTGATGGCAGCCGAGCGCCGCCCCCTCGATCTTTTGACCAAGGCCGGCACCGGCTTGCAAACCAAGCTGTCCGCCTTTGGACGACTGTCTGGTGCGCTGTCGACGTTTCAGGATGCCGCCAATAATCTTGCCACCGCATCCAAATGGCAGGTCTACAAGGCCGTCAGCAGCGACACTGGTGCATCGGCAATGGCATCGTCCACTGCGTTGGAAGGCAGTTACAACGTGCGGGTGGACGCACTCGCAAAAAGCAGCTCATTGGTGTCGTCAACCTTTGCGTCGTCCGCCACCGCACTCGGCGATGGCACCCTTACTATTGAGTTAGGCACCTACGCGCCAGTCGGCAATGCCTTCACCATTAATCCAGCAACAACAGCCGTATCCATTGTCATTTCACCAGGCAGTGACTCTCTGGCGCAGATCCGTGACGCCATTAACGGTGCCAATGCCGGGGTGACCGCGTCGATCGCCAATACCGGAAGTGGTGCCAGACTATTGCTGACTGCAAAGGACTCGGGTGCGGCAAACGCCATCAAATTGACGGTGAATGACGCTGATGGCACCCACACCAACACCAGCGGGTTATCACGACTTGCCTTTGACCGCAGCGCGGCAATCGGCTCAGGCCAAAACCTCGGCGAGACGCAGGTGGCACAGGATGCAAGATTCAACATCAACGGTATCGACATTGTGTCGACCAGCAATCTGGTGCAAAACGCAATCGACGGTTTGACACTGACACTGAAACAAGAGTCACCGACGGCAACACGTATCGACATCAGCAAAGATACCGAAGCAATTCGCAAATCGGTCGATACCCTCATTGCCGCTTACAATGACCTGAATAAAACCATGGTCGACCTGACCAAGTATGAAGCGGAGAGCAAAAAGGCCGGCACCCTGCAAGGCGATCGGGCAGCAGTGGGCGTGTTGTCTCAAATCCGCGCCACCATTCGCGACACGTTTAGCGGCCAAACGGGCGACTACATCCGGCTGTCTGACGTGGGTGTTCAACAACAAAACGATGGCTCACTCAAATTGAACACCGTTAAATGGGAGGCCGCCGGTGCGACGCTTGATCGGGTCGCGCGACTGTTCTCCAATATTGGCACGGTCGGCATACCAACCAGTGTTGGATTCGCCAAACGTCTGCAAACTGTCGCGCAAAGTTTTCTGAATTCGGATGGGACGGTGACCAGTCGTACTGCCGGCATACAAGCGAGTATTGCCGACAATAAAAAGCAGCAGGCCGTTTTGTCGGATCAGCTTGCCCTGACGGAAAAACGCATGCGCCTACAATTCCAAGGACTCGACACCAGACTGGCATCCATTCAGGCGACCAGCGCCTATTTGACCCAGCAGTTCAGCGCTCTTTTTAATAAGAAGAGCAACTGAGCGCTTACCAGACGTGCCCAGCTGCAGCGCAACAACGTTTCAAAAAAACGCCTCTATTTTCGACTGTTTCCAGCGATGTTAATGCCGGCATGGTGATTACGTAATCGCCGCCTCCAGAATGCGACACTGTTTAACAAAATTAGTCCGAAATTCAGGCTAATTCTCCTCATTAAAGCCTTAACTCCCTGCCGCAATTGCCGATAAATATTCATACAAGATTATTTATTCATAGGCAAACAGAATGAATGCATTCGCCCCACAGACCAGACGCGCAGCACACGCATACTCGGCAGTGAATGTTGCAACCGGGGTACCGTCGGCAACACCACACGGACTCATTTTGATGTTGTATGACGGCGCGATCCTGGCGGTGGGAACTGCACAATCTGAATGCGAAGCCGGTCACATCGAAGCAAAAAACAAGGCAACCGCCAAGGCGCTCAGCATTATTGAAGAAGGCCTGCGCGCCAGCCTGGATCGTCATGCCGGTGGCGAGCTGGCGGAACGACTTGATTCGCTCTATAGCTACATGAACCGTAGTTTGCTGAAGGCAAATTTACACAATTCCATTGAACAATACGCAGAAATAGGGAAACTACTCGCTGGCTTGCGCAGCACGTGGGCGGAAATTGAATCTGGCAAAATGCAATTGGCCAACGCCGCATAACGTATTTAACCGCCTACCCGCGAAAGGGCAGTTCATGTCATCAACGTTGCTTCATTATTACGAATCTCTTGCTTCTTCGAGCCGCGAAATGGTGAGTGCCGCCAGTGAAGGCGATTGGAACGAGGTATTTCGCATTGAAGAATTGTGTGCGCACCTTATCACCGAACTCAACACTGTCAAGGAATGGGAGTCGCTTACATCCGAACAGGAAAAGCGCAAACGTGCCCTGCTTCGGGCGATCCTGGCCAATGACGCCGAAATAAGGAATTTATCGGAACCGTGGTTGTCCAGACTGTCGTGCTGGCTCGGCCTGCCGCCCACCGCGTCGACACAACAACCCATGTATCACTAGGATTCATCATGCTGCCACCCATCCAGCCAATCTATCAGCCCGCCCAGGTTATTGTTCCGCTAACCAAACCGGTTGGCCAAGTCAGCAAAATCAATCCAGATCGTGACCCGTCATCTCAGCATGACCATAACCACAACAAAAACCAGTCAGGCGGCAATCCCGCCACGCAGACCGTTGAGGATGATAGTCATACACCACCGACACCAAAACCGCACCACAACCGGCAAATAGACGTCTGGGCAGGCAGCACTTCACACAACGCAGCCTCCACCCGACTTTTTCTCTGACCATCTTGCTGCAAATTTGCCTGTCGTGATGAAATTAACCCACCACTTTCCGACCACCTTGAAAGCACCGGCGGCTCTGATGCCTCTGGTTCATCAAACAAAATTTCGTTTTGTATTTTTGTCTGATTAAACATGGGCTTTTCCTCGATCATTTCCACATTTCGGCCAAGTCCCCCACCGTCCAACCTAGACGATGGTGCCGAACAGTACCGGGTCAACACCCGTCCGGAAATTCTGGCGATTCTACGCGCCCTTGTGACCGACAAAGTCATGGTCACGGTCTATTTTGTCGGCCGCGAACAAATGCTCAAATCGCGTATCCTGGCCGTCAACCCGCAATTTGAAGAACTCATCATCGACTGTGGGTTAAACGGTCGCGCCAACAATGAAATGGTCCAATCGGCCGAAATTTCAATCGAGGCTTATCACCATCAGATCAAAATCATCTTTGATGTTGAGCATGTGCAATTGACCATTTTCGACTCAAGCCCGGCATTTCGTATGCGCTTGCCCAACACGCTGTTACGTCTGCAACGACGTAATGATTATCGGGCACGATCCCCGGTATTGTCCTCTGCGACCATCAGCATCAGCGACGGGAAAATTGGTACGCGCCAGTCCATCCGCATTGCGGATATCAGCTGTGGCGGGATCGCTTTTGTCCTGAACGGGACCGAACAGTCACTTCCGACCGGATTAAAGCTGGCCAATTGCAAACTGGATATGCCGAAAATTGGCGCGCTGGATGTCACTCTTGAGGTCCGCCATACCGCGATCTACAAAGATGGCCTCGGTCGCCCTATGCAGCGCGTCGGCTGCCGCTTTCTACAAATGTCAGGCGCATCGGCAACACTGGTACAGCGTTATATCAATTTGATCGACGTTGAACGGCGACGCGCCACCTTCGGCACCTAACCACGATGTAAGAAACCGCAGGCCGGTAGCCGCCGAAATCGAGCACTATACCGGCATATTCATGATGTCGTTATATGCCGTGACCAACTTATTTCGGACTTGAACTGCGGATTGAAACCCCAGCGATGCTTTTTGCAACGCAATCATGGTCTCTTCCAAACTGATGTTCGGATTTTCCATCTGAAATTCCCGCGACAAGGTCGAGGCTTCGCCTTGTGCTGCCGAGACGTTGTTCAGCGCCTGTTCAATGGCGTTGCCAAAATTGCCCTTGCCGATGGTTTCGGCCGTCGACATGCCATTGGGCAAGGACAGACCGGAATTGACCATACTTGGCAACGATGTGGAAAACGATATGGGATTCATTGGTCCTCCATAGCCCGCGTGTATGAATGCCATACACGACCTGATTGGCGATGACGGAACTATATTGCCTATCGACCGCAGCGGATGCGTCGAATTGTCGGCTGTTTTCCGGCCTTTTCCCGCCATTCGCGCCGTCCATGACTCTCGATAATTCCTGTGTCCCCTTCACTCAGGCACGATCAAGATGTCCACCTCAGATTCAACTACCAGCCTCGTTCCAACCCGTCAATCCGGACCACCCGCCGCGCGCAATGCGCTGCCGACCAAATCCATATTGACGTTATTAATCGGCGTGGCGGCACTGGTCGCACTCATAGCCGCATCATTTATGTGGACACAACAACCTGACTACCGGGTGTTATTCGCAAACGTGTCGGATAAAGACGGCGGCGCAATTGTCGCGCAATTGTCGCAAATGAATATCGCCCACAAATATTCCGAAGGTGGCGGAGCCATCATGGTGCCATCCGACAAGGTGCACGAAGTCCGCCTGCGTTTGGCTTCACAAGGCCTGCCAAAGGGAGGCAGCGTCGGATTTGAATTAATGGACGGGCAAAAATTTGGTGCCACCCAATTTCAAGAACACGTGAACTACCAACGCGGTCTGGAAGGGGAGCTGGCCAAATCGATTCAGTCACTCGCCTCCGTGCAAACGGCACGTGTTCATCTGGCGATGCCAAAACAATCGGTTTTCTTGCGCGAGCAGCAAAAACCATCCGCGTCGGTGATCGTCAATTTGCACGCCGGCCGGTCGCTTGACCGTGCGCAGGTGGCGGGTATCGTCCACTTGGTGTCATCGAGTGTTGCGGATATGCCGATTAAGAGTGTGGCCGTTCTGGATCAAGGTGGCACCTTACTGTCACAGTCAACTGACGCCAACATGGCGGGCAGTCTCGATCCCGCACAACTTGGTTATGCAAGGGAAATAGAGGATGGCTACGCGCGACGAATTCTTGATCTGGTGGAACCCATTGTTGGTCGTGGCAATGTTCGCGCGCAAGTAACCTCAGACATAGACTTCAATGTTGTTGAGTCAACTGCCGAACTCTTTTCGCCCAATCAGGGCGCGGAAGCAAAAACAATCATTCGCAGTCAATCGACCGCCGAAACGGTCGGCGCAGCCGGTGCCAGTGTTGGCGGGGTGCCGGGCGCAATGTCCAATCAACCGGTGCCCACTCCAACCGCGCCGCTGGTTAACCCGGCTGTGCCGGCAGCAGCGGTTGCCCCTGCCATCGGGCCGAACGGTCGTCGTGAAGCCACCACCAACTATGAGGTTGACAAGACCATTCGACGCATCAAAAACCAGACGGGGACAATCAAAAAACTATCCACCGCCGTCGTCGTCAACCATCGCAAAACAACCGATGACACCGGCAAAGATACCTTCGCCCCGCTCAGTGAGGTTGAGGTCGCGCAAATTCAATCGCTTGTTAAAGAGACGGTCGGATTTAACAAAGACCGGGGCGACTCTGTAAACGTTGTCAATGCGCCATTTTCAGTAGAACCACCATTGGCTGCCGCCGCAGCCGCTCCCTGGTGGCAGGAGGAAGGCATCAAAGGTCTCGCCAAGGATATCGGCAAGGCTGCCGTACTCATGTTTGGTATTTTATTTATTGTGTTTGGCGTAGTGCGTCCGGCCATGAAACACATTAGTGAATCCCGCCCGCCCCCGGAAATGATGATGACGATGCACCAGCCGACATTGGCGCTGGCCGGAGACATTGAAGTGCGGTCCGCGCCCCCGCCACGCGTTGACCGGATGGAGCCAATCCGTGAAATGGCAAAAAATGACCCCGCCCTAGTGGCTAACGTTGTCCGTCAATGGGTGGGCAGCAATGAACGATGAAGGTCTAACCAATAGCGCCATTTTGCTCATGTCTATCGGCGAAGAGCAGGCTGCTGAGGTGCTGAAATTTCTCACTCCCAAAGAAATTCAAAAATTGGGTGAGGCCATGTCGCGCCTGAAAACCGTGACCGTCGAACGCCTCACCGAAGTGATCGACAGCTTTAATAAAAACGCTGGTGATGCGGCATTGATGATTTCAAACTCTGACGAATATGTGCGCAATGTATTAAACAAGGCGCTCGGCGAAGGCAAGGCACTTTTCCTGGTTGATCGCATTCTTGCCGACCGCGATGTATCCGGCATCGAAGGATTAAAGTGGCTGGATGCCGATACAGTCAATGAGTTGATCAAAAATGAACATCCGCAGATCATCGCGTCCATTCTCATCCATCTCGAGCAGGATCAAGCCGCCGATGTGCTCGGCAAGTTCACCGAACGCGCCCGCAACGAAGTATTGTTGCGCATTGCCACCATTGACAATATTCAGCCCATCGCCATTACCGAACTCAACGAGGTATTGTCCACTCTGTTACGTGGCAGCGACAAACTGAAACGATCTTCACTCGGTGGCGTCAAGAGTGCGGCGAATATTCTCAACTATATGGGTTCGTCCGCCGAACAAAAAATGCTCGAATCCATTCGTGAACATGACCCCGAGTTGGCAACCGACATCGAGGAGCAGATGTTTACCTTCGACAATATTCTTGATTTGGATGATCGCGCCATACAGCTGGTTCTCCGCGAAGTGCAAACCGACGCCCTGACTCTCGCACTCAAAGGCACAACCGACGAAATTCGGCAGAAAATTTTCAGCAACATGTCCAACCGCGCGGCTGACATGCTCAAAGACGATCTCGAATCGCGCGGCCCTTGCAAGGTGTCCGATGTGGAACTTGAACAAAAAGAAATTCTTAAAGCCGTCCGGCGATTGGCTGAAGACGGACAAATATCACTTGGCATGAAAGGCGAAGATGCTTACATCTAAATTCATCCGCACAGACAATGTTGTCGACGCGATCAATTGGAAATTTGACTCAATCAATACGGGCCCGGCCGGCGCGACCTCACGCTCCGTCAACTCATGCGATGAAGATCACCATGAAGATTCCGATTTCCAGCGGGGCTTAAAACAGGGACTCAGCGACGGATTTCGAGCAGGAGTGACCCACGAACAACGCCAACAGTCTGTCCAGCTATGCCGCTCGACCGCCATTCTGGACGAGGTGGTGGCGTCGATGCAGTTGCAATTTACGTCCATGGAAAATGGTGTGGCACAGGCACTTACCGACATGGCTTTTGCCATTGCCCGCCAGGTCATTCGTGCCGACCTTGTCGTTAACCCGGATTCGATCGCCGACATTACCAAGGAGGCATTGACCAGTCTAGCCGAACGCGCCATGCATCCTGTCATTTGGTTGAATCCAAGCGATGCATCACAACTGCCTCCAGCCGTACTGGAAATATTGACGGTGCGCGGATGCCGGATCGAACACGATATGACCATTTCCCGCGGCGGATGCCGGGTGGAAAGTGACTCGATGACCATCGACGCCACGCTGGAAACCAGATGGCAGCAGGCACTTGCCTCAATCGGTTACGCCGCCCACACAAACGCAATGGTAAATGACAACAACGAACATGTCGCCACAAATTATTAGCGCACCGCAGGTTCCGACCGACTCAAAGTGGGCACAATTTCTGATCGACCATCGAAGCTATGCGGAAATAATGCAACCTCTGAAACGCATTGGGAAGCTGACGCGGGTGTCGGGTATCGTCATGGAGGCGGTGGGATTGTCATTGCCGGTCGGCTCAACATGTCAGATTACCCAGAACGTAGACGACAAAAACAGCGAAACAGTCGAGGCCGAAGTTGTTGGTTTTGGCGAGGGTCGATTGTTCCTGATGGCGGTTGACGATATCTATGGCCTGTCGCCAGGCGCCTATGTTGTGCCAACGGAAGCCATGACTTCCAAGCCGGTCGCGGGTTTTTATCATCATCCTTGGCGACGGCCGGAGGATAAGACGCGCCACCTGCCTATGGGCGAGGGACTGTTGGGACGGGTGATCGGACCCAACGGACAGGCACTGGATCGAGGCGGAGCATTGGTCAACACCAACCCCCGCCCGATTCGTTCACGTCCGCTCAATCCGATTGATCGCGAGCCGATTCGTGATGCTCTCGATGTGGGTGTGCGTGCCATTAACGCGTTGCTCACCGTCGGTCGTGGTCAGCGCATCGGCTTGTTTGCCGGCTCCGGCGTCGGCAAAAGTGTCCTGCTGGGCATGATGGCACGCAACACCAACGCAGATGTCATTGTTGTTGGACTGATCGGCGAACGGGGCCGCGAAGTCAAAGAATTCATTACCGAAATATTAGGCGAGGAAGGCATGCGCCGCGCCGTCGTGGTGGCAGCGCCGGCGGACATGCCGCCGCTCATGCGTATGCAGGGCGCAACCTACGCCACGGCCATTGCCGAATATTTTCGCGATCAGGGGAAAAACGTTTTATTGTTGATGGATTCGCTGACCCGATACGCCATGGCGCACCGTGAAATTGCGCTGGCTATCGGCGAACCACCGGCAACCAAAGGATATCCACCGTCGGTATTTGCAAAACTGCCCGGACTGGTGGAACGTGCCGGAATGGGAGTAGACGGCAAAGGTTCGATCACGGCCTTTTACACTGTGCTGACCGAAGGCGATGATCAACAGGATCCGATTGCCGATAGCGCCCGCGCCATCCTCGACGGTCATATTGTGTTGACGCGCGCGCTTGCGGAAGCCGCCCATTACCCGGCCATTGATATTGAACAGTCCATTTCACGGGTCATGAATTCCGTCATTTCCGAAGAGCAAATGCAATGCGCACGCCACGTCAAGTCACTGATTAGTCGTTATCAACGCAATCGCGACCTGATCGCAGTCGGCGCCTATGTGGGCGGAACCGACCCGTTACTCGATGAGGCAATTTATTCGATCAGCGCAATCGACCAATTCTTACAACAAAACATGAATGCCAAAAGCAGCCTCGGTGAATCCGGTGCGGATCTTTTTCAACTGGCCAACTTTTCTGCGCAACAAATTTAATTGGGGAGATATTAATGGCAGACACTATTTTTTCGATATTAATCGACATGGCGGAAAAAGAACGCGGTCAGCAGTCGCGCCGTCTGGCTGATGCCGTGTCGCGATTAAACAGCGCAAAAGAACAACTCGCAATGCTTGAGAAGTATTGTGCAGACTACTCCAATCAACGCGCCAAACGTGCCGCCGACGGCACCAGCAGTGATGGTTTCCGCAATTTTGCCACTTTCGTCGCCAAGCTCGACGGTGCGCTGGCCCAGCAAAGACGCGATGTCGCCATGTGGGAAACGCGTTGTGAAGAAATCTCCATCGAGCAATCCAACGCCCACCGACGTATGCGCTCGTTTGAAACCATTCGCGATAAACGTGAACTCGATGCCCGCATGAACGAATCACGCCTGGAGCAAAAATCGAACGACGAGTTTGCCATGCAAAAACATGCCAGGCAGGGCAACGAACAACGGCGCAACTCGTAACCGCCGCGCCAGCCAAGCGGTCTTCCCTCGCTTCAAAAATCTCTCGCCCGAAAAGGCAAACATGCAAACCAACATCGCCCCACCCGTCCATGCCAGTCCATCCAGCCAAAAAAACACGACGGTCGCCCCGCCAGCCGGTGCCGATGCGGGTTTTGAAAGAGCTATGCGCGACGCGAATACCGCCAGGGAAACGGAATCAGCAGCGCTTGAAAACATCTGGCCGGAAGGAGCCAAACCGCAACGGCATGGTGTTGACAACAACAGCGAAGAGTATGAAACCGTGATTGAGCAGCCGACCACACGGCTAAATTCATCCAGACATCGGCAATTTCACCTGCCCAATGCACTCGTTAAACCATCAATAATTGCTGCACAAAAACCGCTACCGTCGGCAGCAACCAGTGCACCGAGTGCGGACAATGTGCTTGCGGAAATTTGGCGAATGTTACCGGTTTCCGATCCGCAAGCCGCCGTTTTGTCGGCAGCAAATATCGACCGCGGTGACCTGCTGTCCGCCACCGCCTCCGGCGAATTGCCAGCCGCTCCCAACCTGCCCTTGGCGATTTCCCTGAATTTTGAACCAGCGGCAAAATTTGCCGCTGAGCCGCCAAAAAATGGGTCCGGAATGGATGCTGCTGATCCCCTGAAAAACACGGCATCACATTTGCTCGGCAGACAAATTGTTGTTTTGGATCAAATCCAAAATGAAGCAAACGGCACATCCACCGATCACTCATTGGCATTTGCCAATTATGGCGATGCGGACAAAAACCTTCCCGGCATCCCGTTACAAACCACCAAATCCGCGCCACTGGCCGGGTTCGTGCAGGAAAAATTCACTGAAGCGGCGCTGCTGCGCGGCATTTCCGCTGGCATTGGTCATACGTCGGGCAATTTGACAACCACGCCAAGCGCCGTCGCTGCACCGATCCAAACTACACTTTCAACTCCGCTCGGTCAGCCAGGATGGACAAACGAATTGGGTGCCTCGGTGCTGAGAATGATCAGCCGGGACATCGCCGGCGCGACGCTCAAAATCAACCCGGAGCATTTAGGACCAATCGACATTGCCATTGATATGATTGGCAAAAACGCGAGCATCTCGTTCGTTGCCGCCACGCCCGAAGCGCGGCAGGCTCTCGAGCAGTCGTTGCCACAATTGGCACAGATGTTGTCTGACTCCGGCCTCAGTCTGAGTCAGTCCAGTGTCGATCAGAAAAACCAAACCGCCAGTCGCAGTGGCGGCGGCACAAACAGCGGGGCGTGGTCTGGGCAGCAGGCCAATTCCGAGTCGGAAGATGACCAACAGCCCGCCAAGCCGATGCGTGTCTCGCTCGGCAATGTAGACACCTTTGCCTGATCTGAAAGCACGCATGGTGATTTGCCACTTTTACAAGATAGTCGGCTTTTTACCCCCTTTTCTGGCGACTCCAACGGCTTGGTCTTTCCCATAATTGGTTCCATATACAGCACGTTCAATCCGCCCGTATAAGCAGCCGATTCACCAAGCCAATTCGCTTTTTTCACCTGACCTCCCCACTCAAAGGCATCCAATATGTCAACGGCCTCAGCTGCATCCTCCGCCCCTCCACCAGCCGGTCCAAAGAGCAAAAAAATGCTCTTTATAATTATTGGCGCGGTGGTACTCATCGGCGGCGGCGTGGGTGGCTACTTTGCGCTGAAGGGCAAGCCCGAGGAGCCGGTAGCGGTTGCCGGCAAAGGCATAGCCACCGTTGCCACTGACACCGAAAAAGCTGCCGCGAAACGCGACCCAAAAACAAAACCGACCTTTGTTCCTCTGGAGCCTTTTACGGTTAATTTGGCGGACAAGGAAAATGAACGTTATGCCCAGGTGACGTTTTCGATTGAAGCGGACAGTGCCGCCACCGGCGACGCGGTTAAGTCACATATGCCGGCGATCCGGGGACGCGTTTTGCTGACACTGTCTACAAAATCAGCCGCGGACCTGAGTGGCCGTGAAGGCAAACTTACATTGGCCAAGGACATCCTGGCTGATGCCCGCAAAGCGATGGACCTGCCTGACGACAGTACGGCGTTAATCGACGTGCACTTCACCAATTTTGTGATGCAGTAACGACAGCTTCGAGCGCCAACAGTCCGCTTAGTCAACGCCACCCCAACAATCGCGATCGCGCACACAAACATGTCCCACTCACAACAATTGCTTTCACAAGATGAAGTCGACGCCCTGCTGGAGGGCATGAACGGCGTCGAAGATGTGGCCGAGGTTGTGACGCCTGCCCCGGTCAGTCATGACACGCGCAACTACGACATTGCCAATCAAGAACGAATTGTCCGTGGCAGAATGCCGACGCTGGAAATTGTCAACGAACGATTTGTTCGTAATTTTCGCATCGGCTTGTTTAATTTTATGCGCAAGACGCCCGAGCTGACCATTGGTCCTTTACGCGTTCTCAAATACAGCGCTTTTTTGCGCGACGTGGTGGTGCCTGCCAGCATTAACGTGATGAGTGTGCGTCCGCTGCGCGGTTCCGGACTGGTGATCATGGATCCCAAACTGGTGTTCAAAATTGTTGACACCATGTTCGGCGGCGGCGGCGAATTGCAAACGCGGGTTGAGGGGCGTGAATTCACCACCACTGAAAATCGAATTATTCTGCGTTTGCTTGAGGTGATGACCACCGAATATGCAAAAGCCTGGAAAGGTATTTATCCGCTGCAGCTGGAATACCAACGCTCGGAAATGCACATGCAATTTGCCAACATCGCCACTCCATCGGAGATTGTGGTCGCCACACGCTTCACGCTTGAAATAGGTGAATCCGGCGGCGATATTGATATCTGTATCCCCTATTCGACCTTGGAGCCGATTCGCGACGTGTTGTATTCGACCCTGTTGGGCGACGGCGTTAATGCCGACAGCCGTTGGTTGCAATTGCTGACCAGCCAGGTGCAAATGGCGGAAGTCGATTTGGTCGCCAATCTCGGCACCACACGCGCAACCGTTGAAGACGTATTAAAACTGGGCGTCGGCGACTTTGTACCGCTGTCTCTGCGCGAATCCGTCGTTGCCAACGTCGATGGTGTGCCGCTGTTTGAATGCAAATACGGCACCCTCAATAATAAATACGCATTAAAGGTCAACAAAATTCTGGTTGAACGACTGGACGAATTCGCTAAAGGAGGCTCTGATGCCTGAAGATAACGTGACCCCGGGATCCACCGATTTGGCGGCCGACGATTGGGCTGCTGCAATCGCTGAACAAAACACCATATCAACCGATCGCGGCAATGCCGATGCTGTTACGGATGCGGATGCGGAACAACCACACGTCTTTCAGCCGATTACCAAATCTGCCAGCAGCAACAATGCCGGAACGGGGGGAGATATTGACCTGATTCTGGATATACCCGTGACACTCACGGTTGAATTGGGCCGCACCCGCATCCCGATCAAACATATTTTGCAATTGGCGCAAGGGTCGGTGATTGAGCTGGATGCCATGGCGGGCGAGCCAATGGATGTACTGGTAAACGGATGTCTGATCGCCCAGGGCGAAGTGGTGGTGGTGAACGAAAAATTTGGTATTCGACTCACCGATATTGTCACCCCGTCCGAGCGCATTCGCCGACTCAACCGATAAGCAGGCACCAGAGTCACTTTATGAATTTTGTTTCCTCAAGCCGGGGCCGGTCAAAATCGGACGCCCGCCGAACACATGCACAACAGACGCGGACATGGCCAGCCGCTGGATTGTTGCTGGCACTGTTCAACATGGTTGGTGGAAGTTTTGCCCAGCCTACAACTGCGGGCGTCCCCCCGCCCACCCTGCCGGCAATTTGGCCGACCTTGTTCGCCCTTGGCGCAGTATTAGCGGCTATCGTCATTTTCGGCTGGTTAATGAAAAAGCTGAACCCCGGCGCAGCAAATTCAGGCCAACTATTGCGCACTATTTCGCAAATTTCCCTGGGCCAAAAAGAACGGGTCGTGGTGATCGAGTTTCAAAAACAGTGGCTGGTGCTGGGTGTGACGGCTCAATCCGTGCAACTGTTGTCAACCTCGACCGCGCCCGCAGACGGCTCGATTGTGCCGGCCCCCTCCAAGTCGATGTTGTCCGGCGCCGCCCCGTTTTCGCATTGGTTCAATCTTGCCCGCAAACCAACACCCCATGCACCCCATCCACCATCAGCATCCGGCAGCAAAACGGATCCCGGCCAATGATCATGAGAAACCAGACGCGCGCAGTATTCCGCTTCGCAGGATTATTCATCGCGCTACTTTTCTCCGCCACTGCGATCGGCTCCGATACCGGCAGCATTTTGTCGTTGACCAGCAAACCCGGACCAGCCGGATCATCAACCTGGTCGGTACCGGTTCAAACGATGTTGTTTTTTACCATGCTTGGATTTTTGCCGGCGGTGATGCTGCTCATGACCGGTTTTACACGGATTATTATCGTTCTGTCTTTATTGCGACAGGCGCTGGGAACACAATCAACCCCGCCCAACCAGGTTTTAATCGGCATGGCGTTGTTTTTGACCATGTTCGTGATGGCACCGGTATTTGACAAAATCTATCAGGATGCCTATCAGCCGTTTTCGGAGCGCAAAATTTCCATGGAAGACGCGCTCGCACGCGGACAGGTGCCGCTGAAGGCATTCATGCTGAAACAAACCCGTGAGGCGGATCTGGCGTTATTTATTAAATTGGCAAAGATGGAGCCGACAAAAACGCCCGAAGACATCTCTATCCGGGTGTTGGTGCCGGCGTTTGTCACATCGGAATTGAAGACCGCATTTCAAATCGGTTTTATGGTCTTTATCCCCTTCCTGATTATCGACATGGTGGTGGCCGCCACCTTGACGTCTATGGGCATGATGATGTTATCGCCGGTGTTGATCGCCCTGCCGTTCAAACTCATGCTATTTGTATTGGCCGATGGCTGGAATTTATTGATTGCCTCGCTGGTCGCCAGTTTCGCGACCTGACGCGCAATAACCGAACCACTCAAACAAACAACCACTTGCAGGCACAAACATGTCTCCACAACAAGTCATCAGCCTCGGCACCCAGGGATTAGAAGTAATGCTAATGATTGCCGCACCGTTGCTCGGTGTGGTGTTGGTGGTGGGCTTTTTAATCAGCGTATTACAAGCGGCAACACAGATTAATGAACAAACACTTTCGTTTGTGCCAAAACTTGTGTCCGTGGTGGCCACCATGGTGATTGCCGGTCCGTGGATGATCGGTACCATGGTCGCCTACATTCATCGACTGTTTGGACAAATCCCGTTTGTCATCGGCTGAGCCGCGCGCAATCGTGCCGTGACGCAAGTCAAAACGCGTATTGATCGTTAATCATGGTCACCTTCTCCTCCGCCCAATTTGATTTCTGGATTGCCCAATTTTTCTGGCCGATGATCCGCATCCTTGCCATGATTTCCGTGGCCCCGCTGCTTGGCAACCGCACCATTCCGATACGCGTAAAGGTGGCGCTGGCAATACTCATCACCATTGTCGCGGCACCCTCACTGCCACCGGCCCCAGTGATGGCGATTGATTCATATGCCGGTTTTGCGCAGATTGCCCGTGAAATATTGATCGGCCTGTCGCTCGGATTTGCCGTGCGAATTGTATTTGCCGCGGTAGAAATGGCGGGGGAATTGGTCGGCTTGCAAATGGGTCTTTCCTTTGCCGGATTTGTGGACCCGACTTCCGGTGGCGCTGCCAATGTCGTCTCACGCTTTTTTGGCATCATTGCCGTGCTACTTTTTCTAGCCATCAACGGTCACTTGCTGATGATCTATGGTGTGATTGAGAGTTTTCAGGTTATTCCGATCAATCTGGACGGCAGCGTATTGTTACAAGGGCGCCGCCTGATCGGACTCGGTTCGGAACTGTTCAGAATTGCCATGACCATTGCCATGCCATTTGTCATTTTGTTGCTCATTGTGAATTTGGCGATGGGCGTCATGTCACGCGTCGCCCCTCAACTGAACATTTTTGCGGTTGGCTTTCCGGTTACTCTTACGGTTGGCATGAGTTCGTTATTGTTAATCCTGCCTTACTTGGCCAACCCGATCACAGCGGCGGTGGAACGAAGCCTGACTGCCATGCTAATCCGTTAAACGTTTGGCAATTCAATCATGCCGTAACAAATCATTACCGAACCTGGTGCCCAACCATCGTCAGATGGCTCATCAGTTGATCGGCCATTTGTGTGACTGGCAAAACATCATGGACCGCGCCGAGGGCAATCGCCTCACGTGGCATGCCAAACACAATCGATGAGGATTCATCCTGGGCGAAATTGTACGCACCGCGTTCACGCATCACTGCCAAACCTCGGGCGCCATCCTTGCCCATGCCGGTCAGAATGACACCGCACGCGTTGGGACCCACATTTTGGGCGACGGACTGGAATAACACGTCAACCGAAGGTTTGTGCCTGTTTACGGGCTCGCCATCCGCAACCGTTAATAAATAATTTGCGCCGCTTTTGCTGACCGTCAGGTGTTTGCCGCCCGGCGCAATATAGGCATGACCGGCCAAAACCCGCTCACCGTCTGTTGCTTCTTTGACGGTGATATGACACAAGCCGTTGAGCCGCGTAGCGAAGCTGTTGGTAAATCCTGACGGCATATGTTGCGCAATAACAATGCCAGGGAAGTCAGCCGGCAATTTAACCAAAATCTCGCGAATCGCATCGGTGCCACCGGTCGAGGCACCAATAGCAACAATTTTTTCCGAGCTACTTGCCGCCAATACCGCCTGCGTTGATTTTGCTGGTTTGACCAGCGGCGGGGCAGCGTATGGCTGCGCCGACGAACCACGTTGAATCGAGTTTGTGGCGGGCGTTTTTTTTCGGTCGACGCGCGCCAGCGCCGCCGCCCTGATCTTCTCGCGAATTTCCTCCGCGACCGCATTCATTCCGTTACTAATGCCGACTTTTGGTTTGGCAATAAAATCCACTGCACCCAGTTCAAGTGCCCGCAGGGTGATTTCCGCCCCCCGCGCAGTCAAGGTGGACACCATGACCACCGGCATTGGCCGCAGGCGCATTAAGCGTTCGAGAAAATCCAGTCCGTCCATCTTTGGCATTTCGATGTCGAGTGTCAAGACATCCGGATTCAAGCTGCGAATCATCTCCCGGGCAACCAAGGGATCGCCCGCCGTACCCAGAGTTTCCATATCCCCTGCCGCATTAATGATTCCCGTCATCAAACTGCGAATCAACGCCGAGTCATCAATAATCAGCACGCCGATTTTTTTATTGTTCATATCAATGATCTCCCGCGCGACCGCTGACACGTTCATAAACAGTCTTGCTGCGCAGACGATAATTTTCACGACTATCGACAAAATTTTCCGAGTGCCCGGCAAATAATAATCCGCCAATTGTGAGATGGCCGGCCATTTTTTCCAACACACGGTTTTGTGTTGATTTGTCGAAATAGATCATCACGTTCCGGCAAAAAATGATGTCCACTGATTCGGTGATGCCGTAGGACGGTTGCAGCAGATTTATCTGCCCAAATGTAATCATCTGCTGCAAATTTTGCTTCACCCGCGCCATGCCAACATTTTCACCTCGTCCTTGTTGAAAGTATTTTTTTAACAAAGGCACGGGAATACGTTGAATGCTCTCGTCGTTGTAAATGCCGCGTTCGGCGGTGGCCAACGCCGCCGTGTCGATATCGGATGCAAAAATGGTTGCATTGAGACGCGGGCCGGACCGTCGTTCGACCGCTTCGGCCACCGTCATGCCGATGGAATAGGCCTCCTCTCCGGTTGAAGCGGCGCAACACCAAATTTTTAATGTTTGTTTTTTATGCGCCATGACAAATTCACTCAACAGCGGAAAGTGATGTTCTTCACGAAAAAAGTAGGTCAGGTTGGTGGTCAGCGCATTAACGAACTCCTGCAACTCGCCGGAGCCATGTGATTCAAGCGCATTAAGATAATCTGTGAAGGAGCGATGGCCGGTTACCCGCAGGCGGCGGGCAAGACGTCCATAAACCATGTTGATCTTGGTCTCGTTGAGGTTAATTCCCGCCCGTTCATGGATCATTTGTCTGACACGATCGAAGTCGGCAGGATTGAACTCATAATCTCGGCTTTGCTGGCTCAGGGATTTCTGTTGCTGCTTTGGGGCAATCATGGGCGCGTCAACATTCGAATCAATCATTCAATCAATGAACCAACCGGCCTGCACCAAGTGGGTAATCGCCCCGCTGGATCGGTTACTTAAAATCGATAAAACAGGCGCATGGGCAGTCGGCTAATCGTTGACAAAAAAACCACGCTCACGGCGCAGCTCACCCAGGCGGATCGACATTACCAATGCAAGACCATCCTGATGGACCTCACCGGCATCCACATCCACAAACAGCGCAGGCGCTCCATCAAATCCGCCGACGTCGCGCATTGCCAAACTTTCTTTCGCCCGTCGCAATTGATGGGCTGACAGATTGGCCCGATAAAAATGTGAAAGAGTCATCAATTCTCCTTGTTGAATATGACCATTTTCGACAGTCACAGGGAGATTTAATGTGCGACAAAGACGTGGAAAACCGTGCCAACTCATGACTTTGAGTTCGCGACCGGGATCCTAATGGGTAGTCGCGGGTAACTTGAACAGGGACACGGAGTCGGCAAGGCGTTCGGCCTGCGCCTTTAAGGCGCCGGCTGCGGAAGCGGAATCTTCGACTAATTCGGTATTTTTCTGGGTGGCACTGTCAATTTCGGTCATGCTGACGCCGATCTGACTAATTCCGGTCGCCTGCTCTGCAGAACCAACCGCCAATTCGTCCAAGATCAGTTTGATGCTGTCCGCATTCGCGACAATTTCGACAATCGCCTCGCCCGCGCCTTGCGCCACCACCGAGCCAGACTCAACCTGGGCAACACTTGCCGTGATTAAGATTTTGATCTCCTGTGCCGCCGCGGCGCTGCGCTGGGCGAGACTGCGAACTTCGGCGGCGACCACCGCAAACCCACGGCCATGATCACCAGCACGCGCCGCCTCCACCGCCGCATTCAAGGCAAGAATATTGGTTTGAAAGGCAATGCTGTCAATCACACCAATAATGTCGCGAATTTTTTTCGATGAAGCATGAATCTTGTTCATTGTATCCACGACTTCACCAATTACGGCCCCGCCTTGATCTGCCACCTCGGAATTGTTTGCCGCCAGGGTGGCTGCTTCCTGCGCACTTTGCGCCGCGTTACGAACGGTAACTGCAATTTCCTCGACTGCTGCGGCCGATGACTCCAGATTCGCGGCCGTTTTTCGGGTGCGATCCGATAAAACCAGCGTGCCGTTGGCGATGTCATTGCTGGATTGTGAAATATTGTTACTGCTGACCCGCACCTGATTGACCAGATTACGCAGGGATTTTTGCATGGCCACCAGGGTGCCCATTAATTTTGCCGCTTCATCACTGCCGCGTGGCATAGGGTGGGTAGTCAGGTCGCCGCCGGCAATGGCCGACAAATGTCTCTGCAACTCATTTAAACCGCCGAGGGCGACCAAATGAAAGGTCTTAAAAAAATACGCCGCGAGCAATAGGCAAATAAGCACAAACGATATGGTGAAGTTTCGCGCCAATCGTTCTGCGGAAATGCGCGCAACCAATAATTTTTCGATCTGAATCATATATTTTTCGTCAGCGGCAAATTGGCTATGGATTGCACTATTGCCAAGAGACTGGAATTCGGCCTGATCCATCTTGTTCAGTTGGCCACTCAAAAATGTGCGCCGAACTGATTCCAAAAACAGCTTCGTTTTTGCAATGGCTTCTATATTCTCCGCCGTCAATAACTCTGCCGCCAAATCCGGCCGCGCCCTGACAACCTTGGCCAGCGCAGAGTTCAAGCGGCTTTCGCTAACATTGGCAAAATTCAAATGCTGCTGTAACTGCTGAGTATGTTCGCTGGACGCAGAATTTTTCTGCAACACCAGGTTGCCGACGGCAACCAAATTTGACAGGGAGCGGATCAATTCCGGCGTATGTACCATCGTTGCATCAGATAGATACACGACGGTGAAATTGGAATCAAGAACGAGTTGTGCCGAATCAAAGACATGATCAATCATGACGGACACCGCCTCAACACTCGGCGTATGCGCAGCCATGACCGCCTCGGCGGAACCGGTGCCAGATGTCGCCGCGGAGAGCGCATCCAAATATTGTTTATAAACGCCTGCGGTCAACAAATGTTTGCCGACTTTGGCGTCGATTTCCTCCAGCCGCTTTTGCTGCGTTTTGTACGCGCTGGAGATTTCCGCAGAATTGGTGCCATTGCCGCCGCCGGCTGCCACCAGGGATGCGTTGCGCAATAATTGTGCATGTTTCAACAGCGGGATTAATGTCTGCATATAGGCGACACCGCGGATCTGCTGTTCTGCCTTATTAATAATGGCTTGCTGGGTAGACAAAAATCCCACCAACAGGTAAAGCAACGGAATGAAAAAAACAAATGAAATCAGCAGCGCCTTGGTGGTAAATCCAATGCTGCGAAACAATTTGACGCCTGGCCCCCAAATTCCGTGCGGGGTGAATAATTCAGCGATCAATCCATTGATGTTGGGTGCAGCCTCGCGCCGGCTTATATTACCGCCGACACTGGACGAAGCATGATTTGATGAGACCGTTGCATTCAACATCGTGATTACCTTTTAAGGTCTTGCAAAATTTTACGGTGACATGCAAACACGTCCACCTAATTCATCAACGCCATGTCTGCGGATGACAATAATTTTTCAATATCGGTGAGGATCAACATACGCTCGCCAACCTGGCCGAGGCCCTGGATATAGGAGGCGCCAACTTCGCTGGAAAATTCCGGCGCCGCCTTGATTTGATCCTCGGCCAAATCCACCACATCAGAGACTTGATCAACGACAATGCCCACCACCCGATTGGCAATGTTGAGAATAATGACGACGGTAAAACAGTTGTACTCGACACTTTCCAAATTGAACTTCAAACGAAAGTCAATAATGGGCACGATCACTCCGCGCAAATTGACCACACCTTTGATAAAGGCCGGTGCATTGGCGATCCTGGTGGGCTGTTCATAACCGCGAATTTCCTGGACGCGCAATATGTCAATCGCATACTCCTCCGCGCCAAGGCGAAAGGTCAGATATTCCCGCCCCTGCGTTGTGTTTTGAGCAACGCGACTGACAGCTTGTTCAATTACTGCATTTTCCATCGCACCCATGGCACCACTCCGTTTGGAAATTTGTTGATAGGACTCCCATGAATATCGGCAACACTGCGCAGAACTGAACCCCGCAATAAAAGTGCCATACCGCCATCTTTGCCATTGTTTAAACTCCTTTATCGACGCCATTCTTCAGATGTAAATGGCTGAAAATGCCCGCCCAATATGGAGTTTCATTTGAATATTAACGGCAGCTGGCCCCGGTTATTGACGGTTCAACAGTGTTCTTGTGCTACATTCCGATCAAGGCAACCTTCATCAGTCGCATGAATGAAGCGGTCCGATCCATTTATTGACCACAATCAGGCTATTCCCATGATTCTTGGCGTTGACGATGACAAGCTGAATTTGTTGCTGCTCGGTGAAGTACTGGCGGAAGCCGGCTATGAACTACTGGAAGCAGACAGCATTGACGCCGCGCTGCTTTTGGAAAATGACCCGCGGATACGCCTGCTTTTATTTGACAATAATCTGAATCCGGGCACCGGCTCGGAATTACTGGCAACGATTCGGGCGCGCGAAATCGCACGGGGCGGTGCCCGTCGTCCAGCCATGGTGGTCACGGGTGACGCAGAGACGAGCCAGCAACAAGCACTACTGGCAGATGGTTTCGACCAATTTGTCGGCAAACCCTATTCTGCAAGCCACTTGCTATCGACCATTCGATTGTTAATTGACGGATAAATACCGAAGCCATGCAGTTCAGGTGATGGTGGCGCATGCAAGCCCGCTTCAGTTGCGGGACAACCAGCAAAATCAGCTCGCAGCATATTTCACGGGGTTGCGTTTGAGAGTGGGTCGATGGGCGTGTAAATTTTCGTTCGACTGACCACGGCATAGCCGGCCGTGTTTGGCAAATGAGCACGGGTAGAAAACGCAAAAGCGCATGTTCAGCGGCCTGCTCTCGAGCGCAAAGATCCTTTGGCTAATAAAAACAAATTGGATGACAAAGTACAATAAAACTTAACCCGCCAGTCCCCAAGCGCAGTGGGGCTGACCCGTGAAATATGCAGGCTAGAACTCAGTCCAATCGTCTTCCGCAATTTTTGCAGCCACACCCGCTGGCGCTAAAGCAGCCGTTCTACGGTTCAATTCCATGCTCTTCGGCGACGTTTTTGTTTTAGGCACTTTGCCAACACCGGTTTTTTTTATCGCCCTGGAGACAAACTCGCTCAATTTTTTTGCAGCCGGACGGGGCGACTCGAACGGATGTGGTGGCGGTTGCAATTGCGGTTGCAACATCGTCTCCGCCGACCGGTCGTCTAGAGCGGCTTGCGGAGCGACCTTTTCACTGGACAACTTGAACACGCCAATCGACTCATTCAGGCTGGAGGCCTGCTCCTGCAGACTGGCTGCGGCGGCGGTCGACTCTTCCACCAGCGCGGCATTTTGCAGCGTCATTTGATCGATTTGAATCACCGCGTGGTTGACCTGATCGATACCGCCAGACTGCTCGACGGTGGCGGCGGAAATTTCGTTCATCAAATCGGTTACACGTTTGACCTGCAAAACGACGTCACCAATGGTCGAACCGGCATGGTCAACCAGCTTCGCACCATCGTTGACCTTGTCGACACTGTCATCGATCAATTCTTTGATTTCCTTGGCAGCGAGTGCACTGCGTTGCGCCAGCGTGCGAACCTCGCTTGCCACCACCGCGAATCCACGCCCTTGTTCGCCGGCACGAGCCGCTTCCACCGCGGCGTTTAACGCCAAAATATTGGTTTGAAAGGCGATAGAGTCAATCACACCAATGATATCGGCAATGCGTTTCGACGCCTGTTGAATCTCTGCCATGGTTGCCACCACCTGGCCTACAACCGCGCCACCCTTTTCAGCAACTGTCGACGCCTTAAGCGCAACCTGCATTGCTTGCCTGGCATTGTCGGCACTTTGTTTCACTGTTGCTGACAATTGTTCAACCGCAGTGGCCGTTTGTTGCAGGCTGGCAGCCTGCTTTGCGGTGCGTGTACTCAAATCATTGTTGCCGTGAACAATTTCCAATGACGCCAAATTGACCGCACCGGCACTGATCTGCACTTCACCGATCAACTTGATCAGCGTCTGGCGCATACCTTCAAGATTCCGGCTTAAGTTGGTCACTTCGTCATTTCCGGAAAGAACAAACTCCGAGGTCAGGTTTCCACTGCAAAGTCGATTGGCACTGGCCGCGGCCATATCCACGCGTCTGACGATGTTGCGCGCGGTCAGCCAGGCAATCACGGCAGCCAGCAATATCGCCACCACCACCGAAATTTGGATAAACACTATTGCCAGCGCAGCTTCCGCCTTGACTGATGCCATCGCCTGATCGGCACGGTCTATGAATTTTTTGATCAATGCACTCAGTTGTTCCTTAACAATCACATATTTTTCTTCTGCATCAATCATCAGCGTCAGGCTGGTATTGTGGTTGCCGCGCGCCATGCGAAGCGCCTGCATTGCGGTGTTTGCATAACCATCCACCGCAGCGGCGGCAGTGGTCAGGTTGTCCTTTTCGGCGGTTGATGCCAATTTCGCCAGCCCGACAAATTTTTCCGCCACACTGGCGAATCGTTTCGACAATACATCCAACTCTGGCTGAATACTGCGTTGTTCATCGTAATCACTCGCCAGGGAGAATAATTTGTGAACTTCGGCGCGGGTGTCACTGACTTCAAATTGAATGGCATTCGATTGAAGCCGCGCAAGCAGATGCCTGGAAGACATGTCTTCCAACAATTGCGACTCCCCCCGCAATTGTGCCAATCCGACGGTTGCAACCACGATCAACATCACCACTGCCGCGGCGGGGGCAATCAATATTTTGTTTAATAATTTCATGGCCAATGCACTTTTATCCGTTAAATACCATTGTCATACCGAAGTGCTGCGAGGGTGGTGACAAACTGTCAAATTTCCCACCATATCCAATCCCGTTGACACGTTCCCACCCGATATTCATCGGCAGAATATCCAGAAACATGAATCTCGCCCGATCGACCTGTCAGCACAATTGAAGCGGGCAAACCTGCTTGATTCATCCATGTGAATGGCGCGCATTCGTTATGCCTGCATCAGCAAGTGCGAATCGCGGATCGCCTGTATCAGGGCACGATTGGCAACCCGACCGTCCATGGCTAATTCGTCACATAAGGTGCGCAAGCGTTTATCGTCCGCGTTTTCGACCGCCTCGGCCATTTGCAGCAAACCGGAATACGCCCCATACCTGTGCACCAGCGCATCCATAATCGGCTCTGAGACACTAACGTGCAACAAAATTTCCACCAACGGCATGCCTAAAATTTTATCGAGCAGCGAAAATGTTCCCAGCAAAAACAAATCGTCGCGCCCAGACTGCATATCCAACGCCTTGCCAATCGACTCCAGGAATAATGCCCTCACCATGGCCGTTTGCAGTAATGCCGGTGGCGTTGACTCGTCGCCACAGTTTGCCAGCAACACCGCCAGCCAGCGGCGCAATCTCGCCATGCCGATCATCGACAGCGCGTGTTGCAAAGATGTCACCTCGACTGACAGCCCCAGCGCGGCCGAATTTGCCAGAGAAACGAGTTTGTAGGACAGCACCGCATCGCGCTTAAAAATCGTTTCGATTTCCGAAAAAGCGCCGTCACGGTCAACTACCTCCATCAATTTAAGGACATTGGCAATGGTGCCCAAACGTTGATTCGACGGTCTGGCGACAACTTTGTGTTTTGCCGACCAGCCGCCGATGAATTCTGCACCGAAAGATACGGCCTTCACCTGATCAACCAACGATTCGACCTCGCTGGCATACACCGGCCACGACTGGTCACCAATCACCTGACCGGCAACACCGGCCAATTGATCGGGCGCGACCAATTGATAGCCAACCGCCTGTTCCCTGCCACCCGCGTCGCTGCGCACACACAGTTTAGGCGCCTCGTCGCCGAGCGCGACGTACCCGGATGTTGATGCGATAGACGTGTTATCGGTGATCAAAACTGTTCCGCTACGCGGCGACCAGCCATCAATCCAAGCCGATGCATCAGTCCCAATTAACTCGATCAGCGCCAGGCAGTCCGGGGCGGTCCACACAGCCGACAATGCATTTAACGCCGACGCAACGTCGGCCACAGCCAATGCATGTGCATGCACACGAAAATGCGCCCCAACCACGGTGCCGTGCCGGTTAATTACCGGCGCATAGGTAATCAGGGACGTGGGCGAATTTGCGGACATGCTTCGTTCCAGTTCGATGTTCGAGGTGACGGAGATGCCCTATCTATCGGCAGTCTTTTCAAAAAATTAAATTCATGACACGCCGTTTAGGTTGCCCACTTGTCGGCACAGTGTGTACAGCAGATGCGTCAAACAGGCTGTAAATGCCAGTGCTGTTAGCGCGGGTGCGCGCGGTTGATTGCGCATTAGATTAATTGGTGTTAATTTGTCCGGACATATTTATGGCCACGCCTGCATCACCTCATGCCAACCAACAAACAACCCCGCTATCTGCAAATCGCCAACCTGCTTCGGCAACTGATAGCAAAAGGCAGCCACGCCGTTGGCACCCTGCTGCCAACAGAACAACAACTGTGTGATCGTTACCGGATATCCCGCCATACCGTGCGGGAAGCGCTCAGAATTTTGGAACAAGATCAGATGGTCGTTCGTCGCCAAGGTTCGGGCACCATGGTGATTGCGCCCGCACGCCGGTCTTTTAACCACAACATCAGCTCGGTCGCCGATATGTTGCAATACGCGACCAACAGCCGGCTGCTGGTTGTCAGCTCGACCCGAATTCGTGCCGATGACTCACTGGCAAACCTCATCGATTGCAAAGCGGGGACCGATTACGTCCACATCCACGCTCTGCGCAGCGTTGAAAAGGGCGGGACACCCTTTTGCATTTCGGACATTTACCGTGTGGCGGGCAATGACGAAATCACCAAACGACTGCTTGCTGTCAGCGACACAATCTATGCGCTGATTGACGAACTTGCACTCGATCAAATCAGTACGGTTGAACAAAAAATTTCCGCGACCACGTTAACGGCGGCAAACGCAAACGTATTGCGGGTGCCAAAATCATCGGTCGGACTCAAAATTGTCCGGCGCTACATGGATGCCAATAACCAACTGATATTGGCCGCGGTCAATCTTCACCCGGGCGCGAATTTTCAATACTCCATGACCCTCAAACATCACAAAAAATAACAATGCGTGGGTCGCCGCATTTGTTCCTATGCGCAGAATTGATTTTGTCGGGACAGGCGCCGAAGGCTTTCTAGGCGTAGACTGTTTGACATGGGAGTTTTCTCCTGACAAACGGTTCTGTTATGACCATACCCAGCATTCCCGCCGCGTCACCACTTATTCGTGCCGCATTAATGGTGCGTAATCTGGAACGAAGCCGCGATTTTTATATGACCGTGGTGGGACTGACCCAGGAATATTTTGTCGGTGATTTGAGTGGCACAGCGGCGGTGGAAATCATCGGTGTACCGCGTAAGTCAAGCATCAAATCGGCCATATTAAAGGCTCCGGGTGTGGACTACGGCATGATTGCCTTATACGAAATCGACGCGTCCCTTCCCGCCATCAAGCCGCGCGAAGGCGGGCTTTCCATTGGTGAGACCACGCTGGTCTTTTACACTGAAAATATTCAGCGGGCGATTGACGCAGCGAAATTAAATGGCGGCAGCACCGCCACGCCGCTGCAATTATTAGACGGTCATAAAGAAGTCATCATGCGTGATCCGGACGGAATCGCCATCAATCTGATTGAACGCTCGATTAGCGAAGCATACCGGCAACGCGCGGCGGGTGATCCACTGACATGGCCGCCGAAATAGCCTGACACCCTGCCCCACGGACGCGGTGTATGCCGACCAACACTTTCCAATCCAAACCCGGCTACCAAACCAAACAGGAGTGTATTGCCATTGCCGGGGTGGATGATTTAATCATTCGCTCACTGCTCGACCAGCAACAATTTTTTGACCCGCATGGTGACGCCGCCCGCATGGGTATTTCTTCGGCGTTATGGCCGATATTCGGACTGTTATGGCCATCTGGCGCACAACTCGCAGCACGCATGGGGCGGCGCTTGATCACACCGGGTGAACGTGTGTTGGAAATCGGCTGCGGCCTGGCCTTATCCAGCCTGGTTGCCCATCGGCGTGGTGCGGATGTCACGGCAAGTGACTGTCACCCACTCACCGCCTATTTCCTTGGTGCCAATCTCGGCCTCAATCAATTGCCACCGCTACCATACCGGCACGCACATTGGAGCAGTGTGTTGTTGCCAATTGGGCGAGACAATCTGGCGGCCGACACGGTCATCACCGGTCGTTACGATTTGATTGTCGGCAGCGATGTTTTATATGAGCGCGATGCCGCGGCCATTCTGCCCACATTTATCAACCAACACACGAGCGATTCCGCCGAAGTTTGGATTGTCGACCCCGATCGTGGCAACCGCGCAAATTTTTCACGGCAAATGGCCAATATAGGCTTTCGTGTTCATGACGAGCGATTGGACGCGCCGGAAAGCCACCTTCGGCCGGCGTACAAAGGTCGACTGCTGGTTTATTCCCGCCACTAATTAAAAATTGAATGTTGTTTACTGGCGGGCATTTTCAGATCAAAAGTCATGGAACAGCCCGCCAGCAATAGACAATAAGTTTTGACCCGTTGATAATTTGTCCGGACAAATTGTCCGATGATTTGTTAAACTGTCGCCAGCCGTTTCAACACTACTATGTGTCGCCAAAAATCAGTGCCAATGCGGACACAGATGGTGCACAGCCCAAACCCTCAGGAGTCCATTATGAAACCGACACCATCGACTGCCAATTTCAAATGGGATGACGCGTTGTTGCTCGACGAGCAATTAACCGATGAGGAACGTATGGTGCGCGATCAGGCGCAACAATACTGCCAGGAAAAACTGTTGCCGAGAATTGTCATGGCCAATCGCAATGAAGTTTTTCACCGCGAAATCATGACCGAAATGGGTGCGTTGGGTTTGCTTGGCGCGACCATTGATGGGTACGGCTGCGCCGGTGTGAATTATGTCAGCTATGGGCTGGTTGCCCGGGAAGTGGAGCGGGTGGACTCCGGTTATCGCTCGGCCATGAGTGTGCAGTCATCCTTGGTGATGCACCCCATTCACGCCTACGGCAATGAAGCGCAACGAGAAAAATGGTTGCCCAAACTCGCCAGTGGCGAATGGGTGGGCTGTTTTGGCCTGACCGAGCCGGGCGCCGGTTCGGATCCGTCGTCGATGATTACCCGGGCAAAAAAAGTCGATGGTGGCTACATTGTGCACGGCGCAAAAATGTGGATTACCAATTCACCCATCGCCGATGTGTTTATTGTCTGGGCAAAAGACACATCCGACGGCGACACCATTCGTGGTTTTGTCCTTGAAAAAGGCATGAAGGGATTAAGCGCGCCAAAAATAGACGGAAAATTTTCGTTGCGCGCATCGATCACCGGTGAGATTGTCATGGATCAGGTATTTGTGCCGGACGAAAATTTGCTACCAAACGTCAAAGGTCTGAAGGGTCCGTTTGGCTGTTTAAACAAAGCCCGTTACGGAATCAGCTGGGGCGCAATGGGCGCGGCTGAATTTTGCTGGCAACAAGCGCGCCAATACACCATGGATCGGATGATGTTTGGCAAACCGCTTGCCGCAACACAATTGGTGCAAAAGAAGTTGGCGGATATGCAAACCGAAATCACTCTTGGGTTACAGGGCGCGTTACGACTCGGACGGTTGATGGATGAAGGCCGCGCCACGCCGGAAATGATTTCGCTGATGAAACGCAATAACTGCGGCAAGGCGCTGGATATCGCCCGCGTCGCGCGTGACATGCACGGTGGCAACGGTATCGCCGACGAGTTTCATGTGATTCGCCACGCGATGAATCTTGAGGCGGTGAATACTTACGAAGGCACCCATGATGTGCACGCGCTGATCTTGGGCCGCGCACAGACCGGGTTAAACGCCTTCGGTTAATCGCAGCATTCAAAAAATTGGTCGCGCCAATCATGCCTGGATTGAGGTCCCGGCGTGCAACTTATTTGCGCCGCCATTCGGTCAAACCACCCGGTTTGTCTTCCAACACAATCCCGGCAGCATCGAGTAATTTGCGAATCTCATCGGCGCGCGCAAAATTCTTTGCTTTTTTAGACGCATTACGTTCAAACACCAACGCGTCGACATCAAAGGTTGCATCACCAGCCGCCGCCGCACCTTGAACAAACTGGACCGGATCATCCTGCAACAAACCAATGGTGCCAGCCAATAACTTCAACCATCCGGCCAGCCCGGCGGATTTGGTGCGGTTAATCTCACGACGCATTTCATGCAACACCGCGAATGCGGCCGGTGTATCAAAATCATCCTCCATAGCCGCGCGAAATTTTTGCGCATACGGATTCGACCAATCGAGCGTGACATCCTCAGGTGGCGCTTCTTTCAGCGCGATATAAAAACCAAGCAGGGTCTGCCTGGCATCTTCCAGGGTGTCCCAGGAATAATTGATTTCACTCCGATAATGCCCGCGCAACAAAAAGAAACGCACCGTCTCGCCGCCTTGCAGAGGATCGAGTTTATTCAGCACTTCGCGCAAGGTGAAAAAATTACCGACAGACTTCGACATTTTTTCCTGATCAAAATTCAGAAACGCGGCGTGCATCCACACCCGTGCGAATTTTTTGCCGCTGTCTATATCAAATGCGTCAAACGTTCCTTCGGTCTGGGCGATCTCGTTTTCATGATGGGGAAACTGTAAATCCCAACCACCACCGTGAATATCCAATTGTTCGCCCAGCACCTCGCGGCACATGGCGGAACATTCGATGTGCCAACCCGGACGACCATCACCGAATATCGACGGCCATTTCGGTTCATCCGGTTTGGCGGCTTTCCACAAAACAAAATCGAGTGGATCACGTTTTGCACTCGATACCGCGGTTGACACCCGCTCACCCGCCCGCAGGTCGTCGAGATTACGGCGGGATAATTTTCCATACCCCTCAAAATCCCGAACCGAATAATAAACGTCGCCATTATCGGCGCGATACGCCGCACCCTTTTCAACCAGCCTATTGATGATGTCGAGCATTGCATCGATGTAATGGGTCGCGCGCGGGCTATGCGTCGGCCGCAATAACTTCAGCCGATCCGAATCCTCAAACATTGCCGTCGTCATACGCTCGGTCAACGCTGTCATCGACTCTTTGTTTTCATTGGCCCGTTCAATGATCTTGTCATCAATATCGGTGATATTGCGAACGTAGTTGACCTCGAAGCCTGAACTCGACAACCACCGATAAACCATATCAAAAACGCTAAAGGTGCGGGCATTACCGATATGATAGTAGTCATAAACCGTTGGCCCGCACACATACATGCGAATTTTGCCGGGCTCAATCGGTTGCAACGGTTCTTTTTGCCGCGATAAGGTGTTATAAATTATTTGCATATTAATTGGACAGATTGGTGAGCGTCGGATAATGGTCGGCACATTTTAATTTTTTACATTTTGCGAACTCAATCACCCGCTCGCCATCAAAGTACTGCTTTTGGCGACAATGTTCAAATTTTGACTCAACCCGGACGTGGACAGGCAATTCTTAGGCAGGTTGCCAACATCGCGCTGGCGGCAATATTCGACACAAAATGGGATAAAAGTCGGCTGGAAATTTCGCGACAAGTCCGGTTGGACGATTGGCGCTTTGGGTAGGATGCATACTAGGCGACATTCTTGGTAGAATAGCGGACAGCCGCGAGAAAAAACTGCTTTTAATTCAACGAATTATAACATGATGCTGAATAAATTCATGACCCCACGCCCGAACTCCGACGCCACCCAAATTATCAAATCAAAAACTTTAATGCTTGTCCTTGCGGGCGCACTGGCAGCGGGGATTACCAGCTTTGCCATCGCCGCACCCGCAGATGATTTTAAGGACGGCAGTCGTTTATACCAGCAGGGGAAATTCGATCAGGCCATGCAAAAGGTCAACTCCGGATTACAGCAGCAGCCGAAAGATGCACAGGGTCGTTTCCTCAAAGGGCTCATTCTCACCGAACAAAAGAAAATCGCCGAGGCGATTCAAATTTTTACCGGTCTGACCGAAGACTTTCCAGAGTTGCCCGAGCCGCATAATAACCTCGCGGTGCTTTATGCCGGCCAGGGAAATTACGACAAAGCAAAAGCGTCGCTTGAATTGGCAATCCACACCAACCCAGCGTACGGCACCGCCCACGAAAATCTTGGTGACATTTACGCCCAGCTCGCCCGCCGCGCCTATGACAAGGCCTTACAAATCGACAAATCAAATGTGACGGCGCAATCCAAGTTGGCGTTGGTCAAAGAAATGTTTACCGCGCCCAAGTCCGCGCTACCGGCCATCGCGCCAACAGCCACCGCAACACAAGTGGCCAAGGTTGAACCTGCCAAAACAATTGCCCCACCACCACCTGCAAAACCAGCCGCCGTGGCAACACCGGTGGCAAGCAAACCTGCCACCGCATCTGCCGGGACAGAAGAAAGCGCAAAAGCGATGGTCATGGCTTGGGCGAAGGCGTGGGCCGCGAAGGATGTTGCCGCCTACCTGGGCTATTACGCGCCCACCTTCGAAACACCCGACGGACTCTCCCGCGGTGCCTGGGAGGCACAACGACGCGAACGGATTAATCGACCAAACTCGATTCGCATTGATGTCACCATTCGCAACATCAAAATCAAAGACAATGAAGCCACGGCAACTTTCCGTCAGGCGTATGTCGCTGACGCTTACAAGAGTGACAACACCAAAACCCTACGATTGGTACGCGCTGGTGACAAATGGTTGATCCAATCGGAACGGTCAGGCGGCTAATGGCCAACATGTTTTGCATCGCACATCCGCCCCCCTTCACGCGCCAAACCAAGGCGGTCTATGGTCGTTTTTTGCTGGTGTCCGCGTTGTCGTGCACCAGCGCATTTGCCCAGCCGGTTTCCACTATTGCCAGTACCAGCATCGCAGGTATGGCGATCAATTCCGCCACCAGCCTACCCGCCTACAGCAATGACGTTGAACGCGCGCTGGGCAGGGCAATGGAAAAACTCAGCAATGGTGGAATTGCCCCGGCCATCAAAGAGCTGGACGCGGCGCTCGCGAAGAATCCCAACTTTCGCCTCGGCCACTTAATCCGCGGTGATCTATTGATGGCCAAATCCGGTGTGATGGTGGCGTTGGCCGGCGCACCGGGTGTGAAACCGCAGGCCGACATGCAGGCCAACATCGCCAATTTGCGGCACGAGGCACAGGTTCGCTTGACGCATTATTTTGATGCCCCGGCAGCGGATGCGTTGCCGTCTGCGCTGTTGCAACTGGCGCCAGCACAAAAGTATGCGCTGCTAATGGATTTGTCGCGTGCGCGAATTTACGTATTCAAAAATGTCAATGGCAGGCCGCAACGCGTTGCCGATTTTTATACCACCATCGGCAAGCGCGGCATCGAGAAAGAGCGCAGCGGCGATCAAAAAACACCGATCGGCGTCTATCACGTGACATCAACTGTTGCGAAGGAAAAGTTGACTGATTTTTACGGGCCGGGCGCGTTTCCCATCAATTTTCCGAACGATGTCGACAAACGCCTGGGACGGACCGGCTCCGGAATCTGGATTCACGGCACGCCGTCCGACACCTATAGCCGACCGCCATGGGCGAGCGACGGTTGCGTGGTGCTGGCCAACGACGATTTTCAGGAGCTGGGCCAATATGTGACACCGGGGGTGACGCCGATCATCATTGCCCCCACCATCGAATGGCAATCAGCCGACGATTGGAGCGCGTTTGGCGGGGCGTTTGACATCACCCTCGATCAATGGAAACAAGATTGGGAAAGTCTGAACACCGACGCCTATCTGAGCCACTACTCGCAAAAATTTGCCGCTGACGGCAAGGGTATCGGCGAATGGACCAGCCACAAACGAAACGTCAACGCGAACAAATCGTTTATAAAAATAGATGTGTCGAACCTTTCCATTTTTGAATACCGGACCAACGCGAGCCTGCCGCCGATGATGATGGTCACCTTTGACCAGGGATATCGCAGCAGCAATAACAGCAGCAAAATGAAAAAACGTCAGTACTGGCAGCGTGAGGACGGACGTTGGAAAATTATTTACGAAGGCGCGGCCGGTTAATCGCATTGCCCGCATTATTAGTTTTATTAACTGAACTCAGAGGAGCGCAAACCATGTACGTTGTAGCCAACAAATCTGCCATCTTGATCGCTGCCGCCGTCACCGCCCTGTTTTTTGGCCAAATGCCAATGCAGGCAATCGCGCAAACACCGACAACACCCGCGGCGCCCGCAACAAAACCCGCCGCGCCTGCTGTAAAACCTGCCGCAGGCAAATCCGATGCTAAAAAATCCGCAACAAAAACCAGTTTATGTAAACCCGAAAAAGGAACGCCTGTGAAAGTCAAACTCACCACCTCAATGGGTGCCATCACCCTCGAACTCGATAGCGAAAAAGCGCCGATCTCTACTGCAAACTTTATTCAGTACGTCGAGTCCGGCCATTACAACGGCACCATTTTCCATCGCGTTATCGGTAACTTCATGGTGCAAGGCGGCGGCATGACCAAAGACATGCAGCAAAAACCGACCAAGCCACAAATCAAGAACGAATCCACCAATGGTCTGAAAAACGACCTCTACACCGTCGCCATGGCGCGCACCAACGTGCGTGATTCGGCCACGTCACAGTTCTTTATCAACGTCAAAAACAACGACTTCCTCAACTACTCCGGTGAAACTCCACAGGGCCATGGCTACGCCGTATTTGGCAAAGTGATTGAAGGCACCGACGTGGTCGACAAAATCAAAGCGGTCAAGACCGGCGCACAAGACGTGCCGGTTGAAACCATCACCATCGAAAAAGCCGAGTGCCTGTAAACAGAACGAGCTGATGCCCGAAATGAACCCGACATCTTCACCAAGCTGCGGGCAGTACGGTTCATATGGGTGACACACTGTTCATTTCTGATTTGCACCTGCATCACACGCGGCCGGAAACTTCGGCCGCGTTTTTTCGTTTTATCAAACAACAGGCGCGGCAAGCCGAAGCGCTTTATATTCTTGGTGATTTGTTCGAAGTTTGGCTGGGCGACGATCAACTTGATCACGACCCGCTTTCACAACAAGTTTGCCAATCTATCGCAACCCTGGCACCGGCCGGCGTCGCGGTTTTTTTTATGCATGGCAACCGCGACTTTTTGATCGGCAATCGCTTTGCCGACAGCGCAAAAGTGACGCTGCTGCAAGACCCGACAACAATCACCGTCAAAAACAAAAATTACCTGTTATTACATGGCGACACCCTCTGCACCGATGATGTTGCCTACCAGCAATTTCGCGCACTGACGCGTGATCCCGCGTGGCAACAGGCAACACTCGCCAAAGCCTACGCCGAACGGGTTGCCTTGGCGCAGATGATCCGGGCACGCAGTGACTCTGAAAAAGCGACCAAGGCAGAAGACATCATGGATGTCTCACCGGATACGGTGGCGGCTGTTTTGCGCCAGCATGGATATATCGACATGATTCATGGCCATACCCACCGTCCGGCCCGCCACAGCCACTTTATCGACGGCCACGAGTGTATTCGACATGTATTGGCGGATTGGCATGATGAAGCTCAATTTCTTGGTTTGACAGACATGGCACTCGCAACATGCAAGCGTCCTCCTCAATAAAAATAACCGATCTCACTCCCATGTTGCAGTCCATTAGAAATTTTTTCTCGCCGATCGATCCACAATATCGCCTCGCCGTAACCCCTGTTTGCAACCTCACCGAGTACCAAGCGCACGCGGCAATGAATGTCACCGAGTACAAAAAGCGCTGGGAACTGGAATTAGGTTTGGCGGCAAGTGGCAGTGAATTTGAGACAGCAGGATTTTGTTATCCGTGCAATAAGAATGTGCTGTTTAAGACCGACTTTCAATATGGCAGCACACTTGCCAACGGTACAAAAGTTCCAAACTGGCGCGAGCGGGTGTTGTGTCCAGAATGCCAAATGAATAATCGAACACGCGCCTCGATTCAAATTTTGGGCGAAACTTTGGGCGCAAAGAAATCATCAACAATTTACATTGCCGAACAAGTCACCCCCCTTTATGTGGCCTTAAAAAAACGCTTTCCTAAAATAATCGGCAGCGAGTATATCGGCGACAAAATTGACTTCGGGCAATGTGATGAACGCGGCGTCAGGAATGAAAGCATTACCAAACTTACCTTTGCCGATGATGAATTCGATTTCATTCTGAATTTCGATGTACTAGAGCATGTTCCGGACGTGTCGAGTGGCTTAAAGGAGATTTACCGTACGCTTGCAAACAACGGCACACTGCTGCTGTCCGTACCGTTTCTACCCGGCGAGCAGAGTACACGAACACGTGCGCGTATAAACAATTTGGGAGAAATCGAACACCTGCTCGAACCCCAATATCATGGTGACCCGATCGCCGACGCCGGTTGTTTATGTTTTCAGGATTTCGGCTGGGATCTACTGGACCAAATGCGAAGTGTTGGATTCACCGAGGTCAGCATATTATTTTATTGGTCTGCTGCGCTCGGTTATTACGGCGTTGAGCAGATGATGATTGTTGGCAGGAAATCAAGCTAGGCAAAATTGCCTCAACAAAATCAAACGGCGCTATTCATTTCAATTGTGTTGAACTCCGATTTATCGCCGGCTCGAAAAAACCAAATACCGGGTTTGCAGATAAGAAATACCCACGCACAATAGGTCGGCGATAAACTTTGCCAATGCCGGTTGCTCAATCCACTTTACCAACAGCGCCAATATGGCTGTGGCCAATGGAATATTGACGGCAACAACCAATGCGTACATGGTGATTTGCCGGGCTTTTGCATTTCGATCGGCCTGCGGGAAGGTATAGGCGCGATGCGCAAAAAATGAGAACACAGCGGATACGCCTTTGCTGGAGATATTGGCCAGCACCAGTTCCATCCCAATCAAATTCAAAAGTACCAGAAACAGTCCCATGTCGATCGCATAACCGGCGCCCATGATCACCACATAAATAATAATCGACCTCATCGGGAATTCAACATGGCTTGATCACAAACGACCGGCAGACGGTTGCACAAATCAGCGCTGGCGACATTAAACGAACCGTCGTTGACAACCTGCTCCCTGTTCGATTGAGATCATGCGTTTTCATGCGGTCGTTTAATCAACGGATCGATGGGCCAGCTTGGATATGCCGCGCTGACGGGGGCGCGTCGGCACAGAGGCCACATCGTGGCCGATAAACGCCAACAAAAGCTGTAGTCCCATCAGGATCGGCAACGCGGCGAGCATCACCGTTCCGGCCGTTGCCGCCCGGCCAATGTGTTCGGCGACAATCCATTGATAAGCACCGAACACCACGCCAAACGTGATCAGCAACAACCCAAGCGGCAATTCCACCGATGCCAACGACACATCACGCAAATAGTAGTTGTAAAAAATTCTCTTTGAGAAATTCCTCATATGACTGAGAAAAAAATCGCCAACCACGCTGGATATTCTTAGCCCGCTGACCTCATCGCCATACTTGGCGGCCATCGGCACATCCACCACCACCGCACGAATAGTATTCAAGCGAAACAGCATATCGCTCTCAAAGAAATAACGGCGACTAATCTTCTCCAACGGCAATAGTCTGACGGCCTGGCTGTGAATCGCCGTATAACCGTTGGTCGGATCAAAAATATTCCAATACCCGGAAGACACTTTGGAAATGAAGGAAAGCATGGCGTTGCCAAAAATTCGAATCGCCGGCATGGCGCGCACTTCTTCCAGATTGAAAAATCGATTTCCCTTGGTGTAATCGGCGTCTCCCATCAAAATGGGCGCAACAAAATCCGCAATCAACAACGGGTCCATTTGCCCGTCGCCGTCAATTTTGACGATGATGTCCATACCATCGTCCAAAGCTGCCCGGTATCCCGACATGACCGCGCCACCAACACCTAAATTCTTCTCGTGAAAAATAACTTTCACCCGTGGATCAGCGCATTGGTTTAATACCAATTGGCCCGACTGATCCGGACAGGCATCATCAACAACATAAATGCGCTTAACAAACTGCGGCACGGCTTCAATGACCGCAAGGACGTGCTTTGTAACGCGATAGGTGGGAATCACCACGGCCACCGACAACTCGGCACGAGTGGTGGCCGGTATGATGAACGATTCAGGAGAATAAGTGGTCATGATGTGCCTAGCGTTTTAATGAATTTTCAAAAAATGCTACCGGCACATCCAAATGCGACGACGTGTAAACAACTGCATAGGCGGCTCGCGCAGGGGCGAATACCTTCATCACATACTCCGTTGGATTTGTTGCGCATTGAAAATTAATTGACGATGTCGATAAATATTTGTGCTTGGCATCAACCCAGTTAATTTGGATCCGTCCCATTGTCGGTTGATCGACACAGCTGGCAACAACCGAATTACGGTAATACATGCCCGCCTGCACCGAAACGGTTTGATGGGCCGGACCTTTCGCTGTGACTATGACGGAACCGTTCTGTGCCAACTTCGCGCCCGGCTCCAATCGCCAGCCTTTACCTGCGGAAAATTGTGGGGAAACCAGCAACTCTTCCGTAAAGCGCCCGCTATCAGGTGGGACACGGATTGAAATCGGACCGATTCGCGCAACAAGGTCGGTCGCTTTTTCGACGCGTTCCCTGAGTTCGGAATTTTCCCAGCCAGACTCTACGACAATAAATTCCACTCGCCGCTTTTGCAAAACTGAGACCATCGCCTCGGGTGACGCTGCACCTTTCACCTCTTTCTCAAACGCTCGGTTGTACCAATTAGGATAAAGCGCGTTTGCGATCAGGCCTGCCGCCATCGGCTCACCAAAAACCGCAACCGGCATTACGCCAACATTGAGTTGGTTAACCATTTCGACGGCCGCACGAATCGGCACGATGTTCCTTACATATTTCGCACGATCAGTTTGACTAATCAAAGTCTCAAGCGGCATTTCACGATACTGGGCAGCTGAATTCAGAAACAACAGGTTCAGAGCAACTACCATCGACAGCAGTCCGAAAAATAGCGTGCGCGTTTTGGTACCCCGATTCTCAAAATGAGAAAATGCCACGCCCATGCCGGCAATCAAAACAACCATCGCAGGAAAAATGTAACGCAAATAGGCAATAAATTGTGTGACCAAAACCACACTTGCCAAACCAATGGTGAGCAGTAAACATGCCCGGCGATAACCTGTGGTCACGAGGAATAACACGGCGGGGATAAACAATATCAGCCACTGAAATCCTGCCACGCCAATTCCGTCCCCCTCGATATAACGCGCTTTGGCAAAGGTCAAATCGTATGGCCAAGCCCACGTCAATCCTTTGCCCCATCGTGGGTCACTAAAATTCTCAATGGTAAAAAGTGATGATTGAAAAATTTGATTGTAGTAGGGAAAAAGAGGATTACCCGTCTTCCAATAGGCATAGGCGTAGGGGATTGTGGCGAGCAACAGGAAAAACAGCAGCCCGATCATAATTTTCTGGGCGTATTCACGCCTTGCCCATTGCGGAGCGCAGATCAGCAATACCAGCAACAAAATCGGCAGGAACACGAAGGTGACAGCCTTACAAGCTGCCGCCAAGCCCAGCATCAAACCGGCTATCGCCAGATCCTGCGGCCCACTAAACTTTTCAGTCGCGCAGACACGGCAGATCAGCCAGGTCCCCGCCACGATAAAAGTTGCCCAGATCGACTCGATGAATAAGCTGCTGCTCTCGGTAAACGTTAGCGGCATCGACAAAAAAATCAGGCTGGCCCAATGTGCACCGCGTGCGTTTCCTCGCGCCCACAGCACAATTTTCTGAATCAAGACTGCCAGTACACCAATAAAACCAACGTTGATCAGCCTTGCTGAAGTCTCGCCGCCAAGCATATAACCGATGGCAAAAATCCAATCCCCCAGCAACGGCATCACCGCCCACACATAGGTCGAAACGTCAAAACCCCATTGATGGCGCAACGCCAGATGGGCCGGAATGAACAGGTGCATGGCGAGTGCATCATGTCCATTTTCCGGAACAAAGGCGATCACAACATGAATCAGAAATACCGCATAGAGGGCAACCTGCAACCAATCTACTCGCGCTTCGGCTGGGTGTCGATACGACAGCGCAGCAGTGGCATCGCGCAATAGTTGCTTGGCCTGGCGCCAGCAAATGATCACCGGCAGTGTCAACAGTGCGGCATAGGTTGATGGATAGTTCACCGGGAAAATCGCCATGATCCCGACTACCGTACCCAATAGGCCCGCACCAACAATCATTGGCAATATAGTTTCGAGAGCATGGTCGTTGGCTGACGCGGAAACAAATTGCACAACAATCCGCCCAAGCAGAAGCGCAGAAAAACCAAACCAACCAACAACCAGCAACGACCAACCATCCCCGGCGAACAAGGCGACAAACATCGCGATTGCCAAAAACGTGATGGCGACGGGCAAGCGCCAAAGTCGATGTGCCGCAGCCAGACTGACGACACACGCCAGCAAATAAATGACCAATTTGAGTCCGCCGTTACGGCTGAACGGCAACGATTCAACAAACCCGGTTTTATTAAATCCAACGATCGTCAACATACATCCTGCCAAAATCAATACGGCAGTGATCAAGAGAACCAAACGACTCTTCATCGATGCGCGACGATCATCATCCACCAAGACCGCGCTCCAAATCGTCACTGATGTCCGGTAACGCCTCCAACCCCACCGCCACCCGCACCAGTCCATCACTGATGCCAGCCGCATCACGCTCTGCTTGTGTGAGCCGCGCATGGGTGGTGGTGGCCGGATGGGTAATGGTGGTTTTTGTATCACCCAGATTGGCGGTGATAGAAATCATTTGGCAGCCATCGATTACCCGCCAGGCGGCGTCGCGCCCGCCTGCCACTTCAAATGCCAGCACCGCGCCTTGCATGGCAGCTTGTTGCATGGCGAGTTGGTGTTGGGGGTGGGAATCCAAACCGGCATAGTGGACGCGCTTCACCAAGCCATTCTGCTGCAAACGCCGCGCCAGCTCTAGTGTTTGTTTGGATTGCGCTTCGATTCTAAGACGCAATGTTTCCATGCCTTTGAGACACACCCAGGCGTTGAAGGGTGATAGCGCGGCACCTGCGGTGCGCACGAATCCATAAATCGGTTCGATCAATTCCTTTGATCCACACACCGCACCCGCCAGCACCCTGCCCTGTCCATCGAGAAATTTGGTGGCGGAGTGGATGACCAGATCCGCGCCAAATGCGAGCGGGCGTTGCAGCGCGGGGGTGAGCAAACAATTATCAACAGCAAAAATAATATTTGCGGATTTTGCGATTGCAGCCACGGCGGCGATGTCGGTGATTTCGGCCAACGGGTTCGACGGTGACTCGCAAAAAAAAAGTTTGGTGCGTGGCGTGATCGCCGCCTGCCACTCTTGGGTATTGGCTCCCGTCACCCAAGTGGTGCTGATGCCGAGTTTGGCGGCGATCTGGTCGAATAACGGCACCACTGTGCCGAACACACTGCGCGAGGACACCATATGGTCGCCCTGCTTGAGCAGACCAAAAATGGTGGCGGCAATGGCCGCCATGCCGGTGGCGGTGGCGACACACGCCTCGGCGGCTTCGAGTGCGGCGAGGCGATCCTGAAACATGGTCACGGTCGGGTTGGTGAAACGCGAATACAAATAACCCGGCTCTTCATTGGCAAATTTGCGCGCGGCTTCGGCGGCGGATTGGTAGGTGAAACTCGAGGTCAGAAACAACGCTTCGGAATGCTCCTGGAAATTTGATCGCAGCATGCCTGCGCGCACCGCCAGTGTGTCGAAATGGAGTTTATTTTCCATAGGGCGCTCCCATGAATTCCGTCATTCCCGCGCAGGCGGGAATCCAAGCGCACGAAGTGCGTCCCCGCGAAGGCGGGGATCCAGGCTTACACATAATCGGATGCCCGCCTGCGCTGGCATGACGGAAATTTTGAATTTATTGCAGTGCCCCATATTCATTCCACCGTCGAAAAACCAAGATCAAGCTGGTTGGCCTCACTGCGGCTCTCCATCGCGTTGCCGCGGCTTTCACCGTCATGCCGACTCGCTTCGATGTCCGCCAAGTATTCGGCGGATACACCGCCGGTAATGTATTTGCCGTCAAAACACGACGCATCAAACAAATTGATTGCCGGATTACATTGGCGGATCACACGCACCAAATCGTCGAGGTCCTGATAAAAAACGGCATCGGCACCAATGGCTTCGGCAACCTGTTCTGCGTTACGGTCGGAGGCGATCAATTCGCCGCGTGTGGGCATGTCAATGCCGTACACATTTGGGAAACGCACCGGCGGCGCGGCCGACGCAAAATAAACTTTTTTGGCGCCGCAGTCGCGCGCCATCTGCACAATCTCTTTCGAGGTGGTGCCGCGCACGATGGAATCATCCACCAGCAGCACATTTTTGCCCTTGAACTCGATGGCCATGGCGTTCAATTTTTGTCGGACTGATTTTTTTCGTTCGTCTTGTCCGGGCATGATGAAGGTGCGACCAATGTAGCGGTTCTTGATAAACCCCTCACGGTATTTCACACCAAGCACCTGCGCCACTTCCACCGCGCTGGGGCGGGAGGTGTCGGGAATCGGGATGACCACATCAATATTGATATCCGGCATGTCTCGCTGAATTTTTTCAGCGAGGGCTTTGCCCATGCGGGATCGTGTTTCATAAACCGAAATGCCGTCAATCACCGAATCGGGCCGCGCCAAGTAAACGTACTCAAAAATACACGGATTCAAACTTGGATTTTCCGCACATTGACGCGCAAAAAAATTGCCGGCCAGATCGATAAACACCGCTTCACCCGGTGCCACGTCGCGCATCAACGTAAACCCCAACACATCGATGGCAACACTTTCAGACGCAACCATGTATTCAACGCCGCTTTCAGATTCACGTTTGCCAATGACCAACGGACGAATACCGTTTGGATCACGAAACGCCAACAACCCGTGACCGGCAATCATCGCCACAATCGCGTAGGCACCTTTCGCACGCCGATGCACCCCGGCCACGGCGGCAAATATGGCGCCCGCATCGAGGCGCACGCCACGCGCGGCTTGTGCCAGCTCGTGGGCCAACACATTCAGCAACACTTCCGAATCCGAATTGGTATTGACGTGACGCAGATCACCGAGGAATAACTCGGTTTGTAATTCGGCGGTATTGACCAGGTTGCCATTGTGTCCAAGCACCACACCAAACGGTGAGTTGACATAAAACGGTTGTGATTCTGCCGCGCTCGCGGCCGAACCGGCAGTGGGATAACGACAATGGCCGATGCCCATGTTGCCGGTCAGGCCACGCATGTCACGGGTACGGAATACATCCCGCACCAGCCCCTTGTCTTTGTGCATATGAAAGGTGCGACCGTCGGCGGTGACGATGCCGGCGGCATCCTGGCCGCGGTGCTGCAACACGGTCAGGCCATCGTACAACATCTGATTAACAGGACTCTTAGAAACAATACCAACAATGCCGCACATATTTTTTCCTGAAATTCCTGTTTCTATAACAATGATTGGGGTGACGACAAATGCGCCACCCGGAAACGAATTTTTTCCGCAATGGCGATCGGCAGCACCGCGCGTGCATGTGTGGCGGCCACCTCCATCCATGGTGTCAGCGCGGCATTTTTCCAAAGGCTCGATTGCGGGGCCTTGGTCATGCCCAGAGCGAGTGTGACCGCCAACAAAATCAGCAACCCCCGCGCCATACCGATGAGCGCACCCACGCCACGATCGAGCGTGGTCAAGCCCAGCTTTTTGACCACTTCAGAAAGCAGGCTGGCGACCAGTGATGCGACGATCAAGGCCACAGTAAAAATGGTGACCCATGCCAACACCATTCTGGCGGCCGCTTCACCCACCCACTCGGCAAAGTGCGGCGCCAAATCTGTGGCAAACGCATGCGCCAGAATAAACGCCAACACCCAGCCAATAATATTCATGACTTCACGCATCGCCCCGCGGATGATCCCGACACCGATGGACAACAACAACAAAACAATAATGGCGTAATCAAGACCGTTCATAAAATAGGTGGCCCGCGGGAATTGGTAAAAATTATTAAAAACGGGTTGTTAATGCAATGCCACAACTTTGCCGTCGCCACCAGCCAGTTTGACCTGCACCAGCGCGCTTTCGGCTTTTGATTTGGTCGCGTAGGGTCCGACCCGCACACGCGTGACATTGCCGGTTTTGACGGCAATCGTATCGGTGAATACCGGCAACTTGGCATCTTTCATTTGCGCCACGATAGACTTGGCGTTATCGGCATCTTTGTAAGCGCCAATTTGCACCACAAACCCTTCTTTCTGCTGCTCGGCTTTGCGGTCCGCCTTGCTGGCGGCCTTGGGGTCATTCTTGGCAACGGCCTTGGGCGCAGCCGTGATTTCCTGGCTTGGTTTCAAGGCCGCCTTAATGGTTGGCGCGGCCGGCGCGGGAACAGCCGCCGTCTTGGCATCTGGCTTGCTCTCAACGGGCGGTTCCGCCAACGCGGTTTTTTTGGGCGGCGCCACCGCACCGGGCTTGTCGGCAACGCCACCGCTCGGCACTTTGGCGGCGTCGGCGCCGGTGACCAACGGCGCGGGCACAGGTACGGGTGCGGGCGCGACCATGCCCGCCGGCATCGTCGGCTCTGCCACCGGTGGCAAACCATCTTTGGGCGGAATATTGATGGCGATTTCCTGTTTGGGTGCCTGCGCGCCGGTTACACCCGATTTGGGCACCGAATCAAACACCATCGGCAGGATAACAATGGCCAGCAGTCCCAACGTCACGGCACCAATCAGACGTCGACGACCGCGCCGTTTCAGCTCCAATTCAGCTGCGGAAATATCGGGCTTTTTTGCATTGGTCATGGCGTGTCTTTGTGTTTTTCCGGCAAATCATCGTTAAATCGACGACCATAAAATCCGGTACAAAATGGTCTCATTTGGCGCGCGACAACGCTTGCAACAACTCGGCAACAGTGTGGAACGAACCAAACCCCAAAATTCTATCATTCTCGGTCGCCCGCGCCCGTGCGGCAGCGTAGGCGGCCACAATTGAAACTTGCCGCGAATAACGACCACCCTGCCCCTGCTGCTCCAAACTGGCCGCCAGGTCCTCCACATCGGCTCCGCGCGCGCCGCCCAGTCCGGCGATAAACCAGTGATCAATGCGGTCTTTCATCGCCGCAATGACCGCATCAATGTCCTTGTCCTTGAGCATTCCTAAAACCGCGTAGGTGTTTTCAAAGTACCCCATCGTCCCGAGCGCGTCCGACAGCGCACGCGCGGCGTGGGGGTTGTGGGCAACATCGAGCACCACACAGGGGCGACCAGGCAATACCTGCATGCGCCCCGGCCAATCCACTTCAAGCATGCCGCGTTTGATATGTGTTTGTGAAACCGGCAATCGATCCGCCAGGGCGGCGACCGCCGCCAGTGCTGCCGAGGCGTTTTTTAATTGATACAAGCCGCGTAATGCCGGTGCCGGCAACGAATGACGCGCACTCTGTTTGCCCATGATCACGCCCTGCCACTGCCATTGTGTTTCAAACAGTGAATACTCAAAGTCCCGACCCAGAATATGTAACGGCGCACCTATGGTATGGGCATGATCAATCACACTTTGCGGAATTGTGGTATCGGCAAAAATCGCCGGCCGATTGGGGCGATAGATGTGCGCCTTTTCCCAGCCGATTTTATCGGTTGTGTCACCCAAATATTGCTGATGATCCAGATCCACCGACACCACAATACTGACGTCACCATCAATCAAATTCACCGCGTCCAAGCGGCCGCCCATGCCCACTTCGAGAATCGCCACATCCACCTGCTGATTGGCAAAACACCAAAATGCCGCCAAGGTGGCATATTCAAAATAAGTCAGTGGCACGGCTGGCGTCTGGCAACACGCCGCCTCAACGGCTACAAATGCCTGAATGAGCGATGTGTCGCTGGCATCTTGTTGGCCAATCCGAATACGTTCGTTAAAACGCAACAGGTGTGGCGACGAATAAAATCCTGTTTTATATCCGGCATGGTGCAAGATGGACTCGAGCATCGCACAAGTCGACCCTTTGCCATTGGTGCCACCGACGACAATATTGATCGGTGCCTGTGGCGGTTGGTTGCCGCTGGCCATGCGCTGCCAAACCGTCCGTACACGCTCCAGCCCCATGACAATTTCAGCCGAATGTTGACGGCCAATATATTCCAACCAGTCGTCAAGTGTTTGTGGGGTAGGGGCGGTCACGGCTAAATCTGTGGGAGAAGATGAGTGATAGTGGCTGACCTAAACAAGACAATTCATTTCCAATCGCCGTTCAACCCAAAACCAGTCAAGTTAACGAAACCAACAGCAGCGCCATGTTTCAGCCATTTTCGGCTGAAAAGGCGCTCCAACAAAAGAGTTGGACCATCTATATCTGCGCCAACCATCGGTGGAAAATTTTTTGTTTGACCTGTTCGCTTTATCCTGTCTGTACGGTCGGCTCTGGCGCAGGCTCGCGTTGCAGCAGCGTCACCAACGACGCGATCCGGCTGCGCATTTCGCGGCGGTCAACAATCATGTCAATGGCACCTTTTTCCAGCAAAAATTCTGCGCGCTGAAAACCATCCGGCAAGGTTTCACGCACCGTTTGTTCGATCACCCGCGGGCCGGCAAAGCCGATCAATGCGCCCGGCTCGGCGATCACCACATCACCCAGCATGGCGAAACTGGCCGAAACCCCACCCATGGTCGGATCGGTCAGTACCGAAATAAACGGCAAACGTGATTGCGAAAGTTGATGCAGCGAGGCGGTGGTTTTTGCCATTTGCATGAGTGACAACAAACCCTCCTGCATACGCGCCCCACCGGTGGCGGTGAAACAGACAAACGGCAGGGATTCGTCATGGCAGGCTTCAACCGCGCGGGCAAACCGTTCACCGACCACCGAACCCATGGAACCACCCATAAAATTGAATTCAAAACACGCGGCAATCATTTCAACACCATTGACGGTGCCTTGCATCACCACCAGCGCATCAGTCTCGCCGGTATTTTTTTCCGCATCAACCAGCCGGTCGATGTATTTTTTGCCGTCTTTGAATTTAAGCGAATCGATCGGGATGACCTCCGAGCCGATTTCTGCGCGTCCGTCGGCATCAAAAAACATATCCAATCTGGCGCGCGCCGACAGTCGATTGTGATGCCCACACTTGGGACAGACATGCAGGTTGTTTTCAAGGTCGGTGAAATACAGAGTCGACTGGCAGGCCGGACACTTGCTCCACAGGCCTTCCGGAACCGCCTTTTTGGGCGCAGCAACGCCTGACTTGATTTTTGGCGGCAGTAATTTTCTAAACCATGACATGTTTATTCCCCTTCATCCATCGCAGCACGAAAACCTGCAACCAGTGTGTGCACGTTTGCCAATATCTGATCTGCTGCGGATGTTTCCAGCTCCTGCACAATTCGCGAGCCAATCACCACGGCATCGGCAAATTCAGAAATTTTTCGCGCCGTTTGTCCATCGCGAATCCCAAAACCAACACCAACCGGAATGCGAATCATCGACTTGATTTCAGCGATTTTTTTCGCCACCTCAGTGACGTCGATATTACCCGCCCCCGTCACCCCTTTCAAGGACACGTAATAGACATAACCACGTGCGCATTCTGCAACCAGTTTAATGCGTTCTGCCGAGGATGTCGGGCTCAGCAAATAAATCGTATCCAGCCCCTGGGCATCCATTACCTTTAGAAACGCCGCACTTTCTTCCGGCGGGTAATCCACCACCAACACACCATCGACACCGGCCGACTTCGCAGTGTCTGCAAATTTGTCCAACCCCATGCGCTCGATTGGATTGGCGTAGCCCATCAACACCACCGGAGTGATTTGATTGCTGCGGCGAAAATCCGCCACACAGGCGAGCACATCACGCAACCCAACGTTATTTTTGAGCGCCCGTTCCGACGCGCGTTGAATCACCGGACCATCGGCCATGGGGTCGGAAAATGGCACGCCCAATTCGATGACATCCACACCCGCCGCAACCAACGTGTGCATCAACGGTGTGGTGATGGCTAATGTTGGGTCACCAACCGTGATAAACGGGATCAGCGCTTTTTTCTTCTTTTGTGCCAGTGTCGCAAAAGTGGTTTGAATACGCGACATGATCTATTTACCCTCTGCCGCGACAGGTTGGCACGACGGGTGACAATAGAAATTCAAGCCACCCTGCTCGGCAACAGTTGCCATGTCTTTGTCTCCACGTCCGGACAGGTTTACCAGCAGCACTTTATCCCTGGCCATGTTTGGTGCCATTTTGATCGCCTGCGCCACCGCGTGGCTGGATTCAAGCGCGGGAATAATGCCTTCTGTCCGGCATAATCGATGAAACGCCGCCAACGCTTCATCATCATTTACCGCAACGTACTCTGCCCGGCCGGAGTCTTTTAACCAAGCATGTTCCGGTCCGACCCCGGGATAATCGAGTCCCGCTGAAACAGAGTGCGTATCGATAATTTGGCCATTGGCATCCTGCAACAAATAGGTGCGATTGCCGTGCAACACGCCCGGCACCCCGGCGGTGAGCGAGGCCGCGTGTTTGCCGCTCGCCACGCCGCTGCCACCCGCTTCGCAGCCGATCAGGCGCACATTGTCATTCGGAATGTAGTCATAAAAAATACCCATCGCATTTGAGCCGCCGCCGACACACGCCAAAATCGCGTCGGGCTGGCGACCAACCATTTCCGGCATTTGTGTCAAACATTCTTTGCCGACAACAGAATTAAAATCACGCACCATCATTGGATAAGGGTGTGGTCCGGCCACGGTACCAATAATGTAAAACGTGTTTTCAACGTTGGTCACCCAATCGCGCATGGCTTCATTTAATGCGTCTTTTAAGGTGCGTGATCCGCTGTCAACCGGCACCACCGTCGCCCCGAGTAACTTCATACGAAATACGTTTTGCGCCTGACGGCGCACGTCATCCACGCCCATGTAAACAATACACTCGAGTCCGTAACGCGCCGCCACGGTTGCTGTTGCCACGCCGTGTTGTCCGGCACCGGTCTCGGCGATCACGCGCGGCTTTTGCATCCGCCGCGCCAATAATGCCTGTCCAACGGTGTTATTTACCTTGTGCGCGCCGGTATGGTTCAGATCTTCGCGCTTCAAATATATTTGCGCCCCACCCAATTCGTCGGACAGGCGTTTGGCGTGGTAAATCGGACTGGGACGGCCGACAAAGTGTTTGAGTTCGTGCTGAAATTCAGCCAAAAAAGCCGGATCAGCATTGGCCTTGGCATACTCAAGATTTAATTCGTGTAACGCCGCCTGCAAAGTCTCGGCAACAAAGGTGCCACCGTAAGGGCCGAAGTGTCCGGTGGCATCAGGGAAGTTGTAACTAGGCACGCAAAACCTCATTCATGAAATTGCTGATGAGCATGGCGCTCTTCACACCTTTTGCTTGTTCGACGCCACTGGAAACATCCACCGCCCATGGATTGACGGCTTCAATCGCCGCGCCGACATTTTTAACATTAAGCCCGCCGGATAAAATAATTTGTGAGCGCATCTTCACGGGGATGAGTTGCCAGTCAAATGTCAGGCCGGTACCGCCATAGGTCTGCGCTGCATTGTCGGTGCTTGCGGCGGTTAAATCGGTGTCGAGCAGTAAGCGCTCGGCACTCGCATACAGACGCTGACAGTTTAACAAATCGACCGACGCATTTACCCGGACTGCTTTCCAGTATGGTTTCCCAAATTGTGCGCAAAAACGTTCGTCCTCATCGCCATGAAATTGCAGAATCGCCGGATTGACCGCCGTAATGACCTGACGAATTTTCGTTTCCTGTTCATTTACAAACAGTGCCACAGATAAAACTTGTTTGGGCAACGCGGCAGCAATCGCCGCAGCGACCGGTATGTCGACCGCACGCGGGGATCCGGCGTGGAACACCAGACCAATGGCGTCGGCACCGGCCGCCGCTGCGTGTTGCGCCATGGCAACATCGGTAAGACCGCAAATTTTTACAAAGGTATGTTTCATATCTGATTGTGCCGGCGAACTGTGCGTTGATTGGGTTTGGTGGCGGACGATTCTCGCCAGAAATCTAGCCTGCATATTTCACGGGGTTGCGTTCGAGAGTGGGTCGATGGGCGTGTGATTTTTCGTCTGACTGGCCACGGCATAGCTGGCCGTGTTTGGCATATGAGCACGGGAAGAGAACGGAAAAGCGCATGTTCAGCGGCCCGCTATCAAACGCAAAGTTCCATTGTTCATTAAAACCAAATTGGATGACAAAAGGCAATAAAACTTAACGCACCAGTTCCCAAGCGGAGTGGGGCCGACCCGTGAAATATGCAGACTAGCACCTCACCCGATCCCGAAAAGCCGGTAACGCGAATTTCGGATCATATTCGACAGCCGCAAGATACAGACCGTCGGCGGCAAACGTTGGTGCGGCAAGCGCTCGATCACGTGACACCAGCAACTCCCCCAGCCAATTCACATCTTGGCGACGGGCACCGATGTACACCAGGCTGCCAACAATATTGCGCACCATATGATGCAAAAAAGCATTGGCGCGGATGGTCAGCACAATTGTTTTTCCCTGTTTCGCAATATCCAAAGCATAAATGGTTTTGATCGGCGTTTTCGCCTGGCAGTCGGATGATCGGAACACTGAAAAATCATGCTCACCCAAGAGCTGCTCGGACGCCGCCGACATCGCCGCGACATCCAGCGGCGCATGAAACCAACCAACCAAACCTCTTTCAATACCAACATCCACGGCATCGTTGAGCAGCAAATATCGGTAGGTACGCGAGCGCGCAGAAAAACGGGCATGAAACTCGCCGGCATATTCGGCGGCAATCGGTTGGCCCCAAACAATCCTGATATCGTCAGGCAAAAAAGCGTTGACCCCGCGCACCCATGATTGCGCATCACGTTCGATATCGGTATCAAGATGAACCACCTGCGCAGTGGCATGCACACCCGCATCCGTGCGGCCTGCACAAGTCACATTGACTGCCATACCTAAAAACTTGGCAATGGCGGACTCAACCCGATCTTGTACTGAACAGCCAGACGGTTGGGTCTGCCATCCGCAATAGTCGAAGCCGCGATATTCAAGGCCGAGGGCAACACGCATGATCAATAGACTGAGGTGGTGAAAAATGGGGCGCAACAAAAACAAAGGGCGCGGAGTTTCCCGCGCCCTGAACTTAAACCATCGAACGACGGGCTATAAACGAGCCAAAATCGTCTTTGCTTCCTGCGCTTGTGCTGCGGAACCCTCTCGGGTTACTTCATTCAATATTTCTTTTGCGCCTTCGCTATCACCTATTTCAAGATAGGCTTTTGCCAACTCGAGTTTGGTCGCAACGGCACCACCATCACCATTCGATGATGCAACCCCTGCTGACGGATCATCCAGATCGAGTGACAAATCGCTCAAATCCATTGACATCGCGGGTGCGACTGAGGCAGCTGTCGGTGCCGGTGCGGACGAACCGGCGGGTTCGTCCAGCGACAATGAAGAAAGGTCAAAATCAAAACCACCTGACTCGGCTGCCCGAGCAGAGGTGGCGGCACTCGCCGGGGTTGCGGCCGCCGGTGCGGGAGTGTCCAACGCCAAATCAAAATCAAGTCCACCCGAACTGTCTGCGCCAATGTCCAACATATTTTCGTCGGCTGCAGCGCCGGCCGGTGCCGCACCTGTATCAGGCGTGTTCAGGTCAAGATCAAAGTCGAGTACATCGTCAGCACCAACTACCGGCTGATCGGAATTTGGAGAGGTCACATCAAACGCGACATCCGGCGCTTGTGTCGACGCAGCATCATCAAAACCCAGATCAAAATCCAAATCCGGCTTGGCGGCGTCACCACCGGCATCATCCGGCGCCTTAAGCGCGGTATCACCGGCCGCAAAGGCACCGGTGGCTTCGTAAGCGCGACCGCCATACAAATCATTCGACGGGTCAATTGAGGCCCCCATGCCGGCTGCCTTGGCCCACAATGGATCACTTTCGCCGACGGCATCTTTTAATTCACGGGCAACGGTTTCAAAAGCGGCAGGACTCTTGCGAGCGTGATAAATCTCTAATAGCTTAATTGAAATCTCATGGCGTGATTTATCACGCCCCATGGCTTCTTTGAGGATTTCCTCGGCCTGGGCATCGCGACCATAGGCAATATAAACTTCTGCTTCGGCCACCGGATCGACTTCATCCGTGTCAATGGCGCCTGGACCGGCTTTATCAAAGTCGGTCAAGAACGAACTATTGCCGGTATCAACCAAACCACCAGCTTTATTGCCGGTAATGGTATTGGGTTTCAGATCGGATGGCATCAACGATGATGTTTGAGACATGCCTGTTGCAGATGCCGTTGACTGTTTCCGACGGCGCATAAACAAGAATCCGCCGATCAACAAAACGCCGGCACCGCCGGCAATGATGGGCAAATTGTCCATCATTGTTTCCATTAAATCCGGCTCTTGTGGCGCCGGCGCAGGTGCCTTGGCAGGCGCTTTTGCGACGACCGGCGCTGCGGGCTTGGCATCAGGCTTTGGCGCATCCGCGGGTTTTGCCGGCACCACCGCAGCCGGAGCTGTCGCGGCCGGCGGTGTCACAACCGGTGCGGTAACCTGCGCCACTTGGGCAGGCGTGGTTTCAGCAGGTTTCACGACTGCGGGAGGCGCGGTTTTTAATTCCAGTAATTTCTTGGCATCGGCCTGTTGTTTTTCCAGCAAAGCAATGCGCGCATTGGCTTCTGCAATGGCCTTTTGTTTGGCGATGGCATCTTCCTTGGCGGCATTTGCGGCGTCAATTCCGCCCTTGGTGCCCGCCGCCCCAGCTTTTCCACTGCTGTCAGCCTTGCCGATTTTTAACTGATCCATCGGCGCTGGCGGCGTTGGTGCGACCGGCTTGGCTGTCACCACCTGCCCGGTTGCAACATTGGTCGGCGCGGGCTTTGCAGGTGCCGCGGCTACGGAACCGGCAATCTGCTCGCGATAACTTTTCCAGTCCGCCACTTGCACACGTACTTCCTTCGATGCTTCTTCTTTCGTGATTCTGGCAATGTCGGCTGCGGTCGGAATCCGTAAAATCTGCCCGGTCTTGAGCAAATTCATATTGTTTTTGACAAACGCCTGTTTATTTTCGCGGAACAGGGCAACCAGCATTTGATCGAGCGAAATACCGTCGGCCATATTTTCACCGGCAATTTTTGCCAGCGTGTCGCCACGTTTCACCGGACCGTAGGTATCTCCCTTGCCTGCATTCGACTCAGCTTTGGCCGATGGAACAGCAGTTGTCAATGGCGCGGAAGGGGCGGCGACCGGTGCAACAACAGGCGCGCTCTCCGTCGGACGCGGTGACACCGCTGCAACCGGCACCTGCACACGCGCGTCATTAAATCCCGGTGGGTCGAGCAGAATCGGATATTCACGCACCAATCGCCCGGACGGCCAGCTCATTTCGACCAACAAATCAACGAATGGCTCGTTAACCGGCGTGACACTGGTAATTTTTAGAATCGGTTGCCCGTCAGCTTTGCGTTCAACTGCAAATCTAAACTGGCGAAGTAATGGGGAATATTCAATTTTGGCGCTGGCGTACGCCTCCGGACTGGCAATGCGTGCAGTCAAAACTTCAAATTCACCCGGTTGCAGCGAGACCAATTCGATCTCGGCTGACAATAATTGTCCAAGCGATGAATTAACTGAAAGTTTCCCCAGGCCAGCCGCTGTAGCGAGCGAAGTGGACAACGCGAGAAAGATGCCTCCCAGCGCCGCAGCGATTGTTTTTTTCGGTGGACGGTTCATGCGGTCGACCCCAACTCTTCGAATTTTAAGAATATGCATAATTACATCAACAAGTACAATAACATCAACAAGTTATAGTTTCAACTTTATTCGATTTCTCATGTTCCAGCACCCCCTGATTGCGATCAAACGCTGAGTATAAACCCGACAATTTTGATCTGGTATGCCGCCCACTTTAATCAGCCGAAGGGAGCTAAGTCTTTATTTTTCAACAATAATTCTCAGCATCCTGCGGAGCGGCTCGGCTGCGCCCCACAACAATTGGTCGCCTACTGTAAATGCCGATAGGAACGTCGGCCCCATCGCCAATTTACGCAATCGACCCACCGGAATATGCATTTTCCCGGTCACCGCAGCCGGTGTTAACTGATGGATCGAGGCTTCTCTTGTGTTGGCAACGAACCTAACCCATTGGTTGGCGGTGGCGATCATTTCCTCGATTTCATCCAATGGAATATCGCGCTTAAGTTTGATCGTTAATGCCTGCGAATGGCAGCGCATGGCACCAACACGCACACAAAGGCTGTCGATCGGCGTGGCAGGTGAACCATACGCCTCGCCACGGCCAAGAATCTTGTTGGTTTCAGCCATGCCCTTCCACTCTTCGAGCGACATACCGGGGTTACCCATGGCTGCCATATCTTTGTCAATCCACGGAATCAAATTTCCGGCCAACGGCACAGCAAAATGCTGCGTCTCATCCGCGCTCAGGCTGTGCTGCCTGGCCAACACCTTGCGATCAATTTCCAGAATAGCGGACTGCGGATCATCCAGCAACGATTTCACGTCGGCATTCAGCGTCCCGAACTGCGTCAGCAATTCACGCATATGCGTCGCGCCTCCGCCGGACGCCGCTTGGTAAGTCATACACGTCATCCACTCAATCAAATCGCGCTGAAACAACCCGGCCAACGCCATCAACATACAAGACACCGTACAGTTGCCACCAATGAAATCTTTGACTCCGGTCGACAAGGCATTTTTGATGATCGGCAGGTTGACCGGGTCAAGAATAATGACCGCGTCATCGTTCATGCGCAGCGTCTTGGCGGCGTCAATCCAATAACCGCTCCACCCGGCACTGCGCAATGGTGAATAAATTTCCGTGGTGTAGTCGCCGCCCTGACAGGTCATGATGACATCCATGGCCGTTAAAGCGGCCAGATTCCTTGCGTCCAGCAAAGGTGCGCCACCCGCTTCGGCCGGAGCAACACCACCGACATTGGAAGTGGTGAAAAAGAACGCTTCAATCTGTGCGAAATCGTTCTCTTCACGCATACGCTGCATCAAAACAGAACCAACCATTCCGCGCCATCCGACGATGCCGACCTTTAACTTACCCATACCACACTCATTTCCAGATTTGCCTACTCAAATTTACGAATAACTACAAGTTGCCAATCACCGCCGCACCCATCGTTGCGGTGCCCACCACCTTTTCGCCCGGCTTGGCGATGTCTCCGGTACGCATGCCTGAGGCAAGCGTCTTTTTGACTGCGCTTTCCACCCGATCGGCCCAAACCGGCAAATCAAACGTATACCGCAACATCATGGCCAACGATAGTATTTGTGCAAGCGGATTGGCCAGGCCCTTGCCGGCAATGTCCGGTGCCGACCCATGAATAGGCTCGTATAAACCCTTGCCATTTGCATCCAGCGAGGCGGATGGCAACATGCCTATCGAGCCGGTCAACATCGACGCCTCGTCGGACAAGATATCACCAAACATATTGCCGGCAACCATCACATCAAATTGTTTCGGGTTGCGCACCAATTGCATTGCCGCGTTATCCACCAGCATATGGCTTAGGGCGACATCCGGATACTCCGGCGCAATTTCAATGGCAATATCGCGCCATAGTTGCATCGCCTCGAGCACGTTCATCTTGTCGATTGAACAAAGTTTTTTATTTCGCTGACTGGCAGTGCGAAACGCCACATGCATGATGCGGCGAATCTGCGCCTCCGTGTAGTGCATGGTATTGATGCCGACCCGTGAACCTTTTTCACCACTGACCCCGCGTGGCTCGCCAAAATAAATGTCCCCGGTGAGTTCACGAATGATCATGATATCGAGCCCGGCAACCACATCGGCACGCAATGTTGAGGCATCAGCCAGTTCCGGAAACACCGTTGCCGGTCGCAGGTTGGCAAAAAAATCACACTCTTTGCGCAATCCCAAGATCGCTTTTTCCGGTCGACACTCACGCGCGAGCGCGTCGTACTGCGGGCCACCAACCGAGCCGAATAAAACCGCATCCGCCTGTTGGGCCAGTTTTAATGTGGCGTGTGGCAACGGCTGCCCAAACGCATCATAAGCGGCACCACCAACCAGAGCCGACTCGGTCTCGACCTTTAAGCCGTCACCCTTCAAGGCATCAAGCACCTTGATCGCCTCTGCCATGATTTCCGGGCCGATGCCGTCACCGGCGAGAATTGCAATTTTCATAAAGTTTTTTGTCAAAAAATAATTGTTGCCCACACAAAACCAAGCACCAACGCATATTTGTCGGCAGATGAATCCTCCCGGATGATCAGATCACCAAAAAATCACGTCCGAAATGACACCTGAATCATCGACGGTAGCATGCCCGTGATCCAATCGCTAATTAAAAATCCACGGTTCCCGATTCACCCTTGCAGCTTCATAAGCCCGGACTTTGTCGGCGTGGCGCATGGTCAGACCTATTTCATCCCAGCCATTCAGCAGACTTTGTTTACGAAAATCCTCAACTTCAAACGGGTAGGATTCTGCACCGGGCAATTCCACAACCTGGCGCTCCAGATCAATTTGCAATTTTAGCCCTGGTGTGGCCAACACAACATTGAACAAATGGTCGACTTCAGCCTCGCGCAATACAATCGGCAGCAATCCGTTTTTGTAGCAGTTGTTGAAAAAAATATCGGCAAAGGATGGCGCAATAATGGCCCGGAAACCAAATTGCTGCAGCGCCCATGGCGCGTGTTCACGTGACGAACCACAACCGAAATTTTTGCGGGCCAACATTACCGACGCGCCTCGATACCTCGGCTCATTCAGAACGAATTTTGGATTGGGCGTGCGTTTGGCATTGTCCATGCCGGGCTCACCGTGATCGAGGTACCGCCATTCGTCAAAGAGATTTGGCCCAAAACCAAAGCGGGTGATGGACTTTAAAAATTGCTTGGGGATGATCGCGTCGGTGTCAACATTGGCGCGATCCAGTGGCACGGCCAAACCCAAATGTTGGCGAAATGGTTCCACTATTTTTTCGCCGCCTTCTCAATACTTTCGCCGCCCTTTTTAATATCCTTGCCGACGCCCTCCATGGTGTTACATCCGGCAATGGCAAAAGCAAACATCGCCACAGAAATCAGAGTCATCATTTTTTTCATTTCCATCTCCTAAAGAATTTCACGCACGTCTGCAAACCGACCGGCAATCGCGGCGGCGGCGGCCATCTCCGGACTGACCAAATGGGTACGACCACCCGCGCCCTGCCGACCTTCAAAATTTCGGTTCGAAGTGGATGCACATCGCTCACCCGGCGACAACCGGTCATCATTCATGCCCAGACACATCGAACAACCCGGCTCACGCCATTCAAAACCAGCGGCGATAAAAATCCGATCCAGCCCTTCCGCTTCGGCCTGGCGTTTGACCAGCCCGGAGCCTGGCACCACCATAGCCAATGTGACGTTATTTGCAATACGCCGACCTCGAACCACCCCGGCGGCAACGCGCAAATCTTCGATGCGTGAATTGGTGCAACTGCCGATAAACACCTTGTCGATTTTAATTTGGTTAATCGGCGTACCCGGGTTCAAACCCATGTAGACCAGAGCGCGCTCCATGGCTTCACGTTTGACCTGATCCGTTTCATTTTTTGGATCCGGCACCAGACCGCCGATGGTGGTCACCATTTCCGGCGAAGTACCCCAGGTCACCTGAGGCTCGATACGCGACCCGTCCAGCACAACCTCGTGATCAAAATGCGCACCATCATCACTGCGCAAAGTTTGCCAGTACGCAACCGCACGCTCAAACTCCACGCCTTTCGGCGAAAAGGGGCGCCCTTTTAAATAACCAATTGTTTTGTCATCGACCGCAATCATGCCAGAGCGTGCGCCCGCTTCGATCGCCATATTGCAAACCGTCATGCGTCCTTCCATCGACAAGGCGCGAATCGCGCTTCCGGCAAATTCAATGGCGTATCCGGTGCCACCGGCAGTGCCAATTTTGCCAATCACCGCCAACACCAAGTCCTTGGCTGTCACTCCCCGACCAGCTTGGCCGTCAATTTTGACCCGCATCGATTTCAATTTTTTGGCGTTTAAACACTGGGTCGCCATGACATGTTCAACTTCCGAGGTGCCGATGCCAAAAGCCAACGCGGCAAAAGCACCGTGGGTCGAGGTATGCGAGTCGCCACACACGACCGTCATCCCCGGCAGGGTTGCCCCCTGCTCCGGCCCGACCACATGAACAATACCCTGGCGGGTGTCGTTCATGCCGTAATAATCGGCCACGCCAAATTTTTCAATATTTTTATCGAGCGTTTCGACCTGCAAACGTGAGATCGGGTCGGCAATCCCCTCCTGTCGGGAAGTGGTGGGCACGTTGTGATCTGCCGTGGCGATGATCGATTTTATGCGCCATGGCCGGCGACCGTTGATCACCAGCCCGTCAAAGGCCTGCGGACTGGTGACTTCGTGCACCAAGTGCCGGTCGATATAGACGAGAGTGGTGCCATCGGCCTCAACAAACACGGCGTGGGCATCCCACAATTTATCGTATAAGGATTGCGGCGGACGAATGGCAGATAGAGCGAGCGGCGAAGGAGAATTCATCGCTCAATTATAGCGAACTATCGTAAATTCCCTTCGCCTGACTCGGGGAAAAGCCGCGCATCCACACCTGACACATTATCGTTAACGTACACGCCGCATTCCGGACCTTTTGGTGGATTCGCGTACGACTTGTTGCATTTTGGTTGATTAGTAAGGGGCGGGGTGGGGCAATAGCGGTGCCCTTTCGAGGGTCGAGCTTAATAGGAGAATCGAAAAGTCCCTACACACCCGGGAACAACGTTACCAAATCGAATGTGATCTGCGCTCAGGATTTGGAAATATTCAGATTGCGCAGCGACTATCTTGTAGCCTAACAGTTTGTTGAAATTCGTCGCGAGCGAAGGTCAGGCAAGGCGGAAAGCGGCGAAAAACCGGAATGTATGCGGTATACATGAGGATTTTGAGCCGCTTGCCAACGCCGCATCACCGAGCGCAGCAGAATTTCAACAAACTGCCAGTTTACTGCGGTGCAACAAATAATACGCCCATTCACGTAAATCAACCTTGAGATCAGTACCGAATCAACCGGCTATATCAACTTATTGACTTGCATCAATTGTCGAGCGATCAAGCCTGCATATTTCACGGATCGGCTCCAGTCCGCTTGGAAACTGGTGCGTGAAGTTTTATTGCATTTTGTCATCCAATTTGATTTTTATTGAACACGGGACTTTTGCGCTCGATAACATGCAGCTGAACATGCGCTGTTCCATTCTCTCCCAGTGCTCATTCGCCAAACACGGCTCGCAATGCCGTGGTTGGTCGAACAAAAAATCACACGCCCATCGACCTACTCTCGAACGCAACCCCGTGAAATATGCAGGCTTCGCGCAACCATCCGCCGATAAATGCGTCAATCTCTGCTAATCTGCAACTTGACCCTCCAACCCGTTCATCAGGCGACACCTATGCACACACCGGCCGGTCAAATACTGCGTACGGACTTTTACCCTCCGATCGAGCCGTATTCGACCGGCACCCTGGCTCTTGATGAAACCCACACCATGTACTTCGAGCAATCTGGCAACCCGAAGGGTGTGCCGGTGTTGTTTTTGCATGGTGGCCCGGGCTCGGGAGCATCGCCCTCACATCGACAATTTTTTGATCCGCAGTTTTATCGCATTGTCATATTTGACCAACGCGGCGCGGGTCGCTCAACACCGTTGGGTGAATTAAAAAACAACACCACCCCGTTGCTGATTGCGGACATCGAACAATTGCGCGAACAACTTGGCATCAACCGCTGGATCGTATTTGGCGGCTCATGGGGATCAACCCTGGCGTTGGTCTATGCCGAATTTCATGCCGCCAGAGTCATGGCACTTGTCTTGCGCGGCATTTTTTTGTGTCGCCAGTTTGAAATCGACTGGTTTTTGTACGGGCTCAAACATATTTTTCCGGAGGCGTGGCACAAACTGGCCGATCATTTACCCGCGCTGGAACGCAACAATATTTTGCGGGCCTACTACGCGCGCATTACCGATCCAGACCCTGCCATTCATCATCCCGCCGCTCGCCAGTGGAGTATTTACGAGGGATCCTGCTCAACCTTGTTACCCAATGACGCCGTTATTGCCAACTTTGGCACCGACCGGGTTTCCCTCGGATTGGCGCGGATGGAATCGCACTATTTCATGCACAACATTTTTTTGCCGGTCAATTTTTTGCTCGACAATATTGGCAAAATTCGCCATATCCCAACGACCATCATTCAGGGACGCTACGACATGGTTTGTCCGATCGTTTCTGCGGATGATTTGGTGCGCACCTTTCCAGAAGCGGACTATCACATTGTGAATGATGCCGGGCACTCGGCATTTGAGCCGGGGATTCGCGCAAAATTGATCGCCACCATGGAAAAATTAAAAACAAATTTCACCCACGCTTAACAGCGGTTACGGCGTCCGTCTTCGACTTCACATCCCATGCCAAAATTTTTTAAAGCCGTCCGACTCGACGATTCCGACGACGAGCTGTACCAGGCAAGTGGCGCCTGTGACGATAACGAGTGGGTGAGTACCGGCGGGTTCGCCGTGTGTGACCTTGCCACAGGCTACCGCTGCGAGCCACGTTGTTATTGTGATGCGTCGTTTCTTTCCATCACCCGCCGCAACCGGGTCACGCTGGCAGAGGTGGTCGATGTCAGCGAAGCTGATTTGGAAATTTTCAAAGACCAACTCGCCCAGCATTTGCTGTTTGACTGGAAGGCGCCGGATTTTGAAACCGCCCGTACCATTGCGAAAGAGGAGATTGAATACACCGCCGAAACCGCGTCCGGCTTTGCAACGGAGGTGTGGGTCACGGTCAAACGATCACCGGGGGCGGACGGCGCGATCGAGGAAAGATACGACCTATACCAACGGCTGTTGGTCGGTGCCCACAAGTTGTAATACCCAGTAACCAAGCCTTTTTCAACCGGCCACCGACCGTCGCCGGTTGATTGTTGCCCACACGGTTACCGCTGCCATTCAGCCACTAAGTTTCAAGCCGAATCTGGCGCCATCAACACCGGTTCCATGTCCCCCCAAGATTCGGCGTGCCCAATCATGCGCGAAAAGGTGATCAACATACCCGCCGTCGCCCCCCAGATATAACGATGCCCGAATGGAATCGCGTAGTAGCGGCGCATACGCCCCTTATACATGGCCGTCTCCTGGCGGTGGTTTCTTGGATTAAGCAAAAACGTCGCCGGCACTTCAAAAACTTCCGCCACCTCGCGCACATCGGGTGCATAGTGCAACGGTTCATTGGCCCACGCCAATATCGGTGAAATACGATAACCGGTGCCGGTGGTGTAATGTGGCAGAGTGCCAACAATTTCAATTTGTCCGGTATGGATACCGGTCTCCTCGACGGTTTCCCGCAACGCCGTCGCAACGGCGTCACGATCATTTGGTTCCACCCGGCCGCCGGGAAAACTGATTTGACCGGCGTGTTCCGTTAAGTGCATCGTGCGCTGGGTAAAAACAATGCTCGGAGACGCGTGATTGACCACCAACACCAAAACTGCCGCTTCTCTTAACGGCTGATCGGGCGGCACAAATGACAGCGTTTCACCGTCATCGGCAAATTGTCCACGCCCGCTGGCCACTACCGCGTCGCCGGCACCCAGCCACTGCCGCAGCCGGTCTGGACTGAATGGATTGGCAAGGGTCTCGTTATACTTCATGCTGATTTACCGACGATGGTTCGTTTTTCGATTATAAAGAGTGATTGATATCCGGAGCTTGTGACCGCCATGATTGTTTATGACTATTTCCGATCATCCGCATCTTTTCGTCTGCGTATCGCCCTCAATTTAAAAGGGCTGACGCCAGAACTGCGAAACGTCCACCTTGGCAAAGGAGAGCAAAAATCGACCGAATACAAAGCAGTCAATCCGCAAGGCCTGGTGCCTTACCTGATTGATGGCGATTTTCGACTATCACAATCGTTGGCGATTATCGAATATCTCGATGACAAGTACCCGCAGCCGCCACTGCTGCCGGCCAATATAGAGGACCGCGCCGTGGTCAGGCAAATCGCGCAAATGATCGCGTGTGATATTCATCCACTTAACAACGCGCGCGTTCTCACTTATTTATCAGACGAATTAAAAGTGAGTGACGCAGTCAAAACGACCTGGTACTGCGGCTGGATTCATGATGGTTTTACGGCTATCGAGGCACAGCTGCAAGCGCGGCCCGTGCAATCAAAATTTTGTGTCGGTGACACCCCCACCATGGCCGATATCTGTTTGATCCCCCAAGTCACCAATGCCAACCGCTTTTCGTGCTCGCTCGATCAATTTCCGATCATCATGAGTATTTATCATCACGCCATGCAAATGTCGGCGTTTGCGCAGGCGCACCCCTCTAATCATGCCACTGCACCGTAAAAGACTGCTGACCCGCTGGTTTTTTGATCGGTTCGGGCGATGACCACTGTTCAGGTGCGACGCGTTCTGGCGCCACTTTTTTGCTGCACCGCCCTCCTCATCGCGGGCTGCACCAAGACACCACCACTCCAGTACCTCAACAATGAGGCGACCATCCTGGCGTTTGGAGACTCGCTCACATTTGGTACCGGCGCAACCGTCGAAACTTCCTACCCGACACAGTTGGCGCAAAAAATCGGCCGCAAAGTGGTACGTGACGGTGTGCCCGGTGAAATTACCGCCGATGGCCTGAAGCGACTCGTTTTCTCGCTTGATGAGTTTCAGCCGGCACTATTGATTTTGTGCCATGGTGGCAATGATTTTTTGCAAAAACGACCCGAACGGGAAGCGGCTGAAAACCTGCGCGCAATGGTCAGGGTGGCGCAACAACGCGGCATTGGCGTGGTATTGATTGCCACGCCCAAACCGGGCTTGTTGCCATCGGCACCCGCGTTCTACGCCGACATCGCCAAAGAATTTGGAATACCCATCGACACGGATATATTGCGACAGGTGCTCACTGACAACAGCAAAAAAAGCGATCTGGTCCACCCCAATGCGGCCGGCTACAAAATGATTGCCGAACGCGTGGCGGAATTACTCAAAAAATCAGGCGCAATTTAACCTGCCTAATGTTTCAGTATTGACGGTGGCATCCATGTTTCGATTGTTTTTTCATTGGTGCGCGCGCGCTCATGCTGATCGGCTTCGGACTCCCAATGCAACGCCAGGCGGCGACACAATCGGCGAAAATTTTCGTCGAACGTTTTTAACGCGCTGAGCCATTCGAGGTTTTCGGCGATTTTTCGCAAATAGATTTGGCAACCCGACTGCATGGTGCAACTCATCATACAAAGTGTTGCCCCCAGCACCGCCTGCGGATCGGCGTCTGCCCCGCGTTCAACATCCAAATAGTCCATTTTGATCACTCCGTTCGTCAAAACCATGGGTCAATATCCAAGCGCTTAAATGAGAATAGTTCTCATTTGTAAAAACGTCAAGTGATTTATAAACTCTAGCCTGGATGCTTCATTACAAGCATTTACTGCCGGAATGCCCCTCAATCAAAGGAGTTTGTTACTTGGCGATCGTTTTGTACGCCGCCAATGCTTTTGCCAAATCCTGGTATTCCTCGCATTTTTTTCCGCAAAGTTTTTCGAGTTTATCGAGATGAAACTGCGCCTTTTGCGGTTGATTCACCTTCAAATAAGCCATGCCAATGTATTCATGGGCACCGCGATGATTCGGGCTCAAAGTGAGTGCAATGTTGTAGTGTCTAAATGAATCATCCATTTTTCCGACCCATCGATAGGCGTAGCCAAGGTAATTGTGGGCATCGGCACTGTCGTTGTTTTTGGCAACGACCTTCTGGAAATGCTCGATCGCCTGCGGCCACTTTTTTGCCTCAATGGCTTTTTTTCCCGCGACAAAATTTTTGTCCTCGGCATTTTCAGCCGGTGTCGAGTCAAAATCCGCCGCCCATCCCACCGTCGGCATCAAGAAAAGCTGTGCAACCAAAAACATCCATAACAATAATTTGCGGACCATGATGTTCTCCGTATCATTAGAAACAATTATTTGAATACCGTCGTTGATGTTACGCTTTCTCCCGCCGCAACATTCACCTCCATCCGACGCCGCCAAAGGATCATCATGAAAGCCGTTTTATGTAAATCGTACGGTCTTCCCGACACACTGGTCTTGGAAGAAGTTGCCCCCCTTGAAGCCGGCCCCGGTGAAGTGGTCATTGCTGTCAAAGCCTGCGGGGTGAATTTTCCAGATACGTTGATCATTCAGGGAAAATACCAATTCAAGCCGACCATGCCATTTTCTCCCGGCGCCGAAATTTCCGGCGTCATCGACGCAATCGGCAGCGGTGTGGACAACTTCGCCGTCGGTGATGCGGTGATCGCGTTTACCGGCTGGGGTGGCTTTGCCGAGCAGGTCAAATGTTTGGCCGCACAAGCCATGCCCATGCCTGCAGGCATGCCGTTTCCACTCGCTGCGTCGTTTGTATTGACCTATGGCACCACGTATCACGCGCTCAAAGATCGCGCCCAGCTACAGCCGGGGGAAACCTTATTGGTGTTGGGTGCGGCGGGGGGTGTGGGTTTGGCGGCGTGTGAAATTGGCAAAGCCATGGGCGCGCGGGTGATCGCGGCCGCTTCGAGTGACGAAAAACTGGCGATCTGCAAACAACACGGTGCCGATGACACCATTAATTACCGCAGTGGCCCACTGCGTGAACAAATTGACGCCCTTGTGGGCAAACGGGGAATTGACGTGGTCATCGATCCGGTCGGTGGTGACTATACAGAGCCTGCTGTGCGCGCATTGGCCTGGAAAGGGCGGCATTTGGTGATCGGTTTTGCGGCAGGCGACATTCCAAAAATTCCTGCCAATCTGACGTTACTAAAAGGTGCGTCCATCATGGGTGTGTTCTGGGGATCGTTTGTCAAAAACGAACCCGCCAATCACATGATGAACATGCACGAGTTGATGGCGCTTTTGCAACAAGGCAAATTACAGCCGCTGATATCGGCGACCTACCCACTTGCGCGCGCGGCCGAGGCCTTAAACGATTTGATCAATCGCAAAGCAGTCGGCAAGATTGTTTTGGTTACTTAGCAGGTGCACCAACCGAAGGTACCGATGGCGCAACCCGCACCGCAATCGGCACATTACAAAGCTCGACATGACCTGCTGGTACTTTGAACCAGTTGCCGCCGCGATTGCGCAACGCTTCGACCGCCGATTTGAATAACACCGTGTTGGTGCGCAGCACCTGCAAATTAGTGCGTTCTGCCACGGGCAGATCAACCGCCAATTTGACCGATTTGATCGGCACCATTTCGGCAGGTTTGTCATAAAACCCGAGCGCCTTGGTGCCGCGCGGCAAGCTCGACAAGAGCGGCATGCCCTGTAACACACGCCCCACCAGCGTGATATTTTTGTCCAGATGACGCGGCGCATGACCGGTCACCACATACAAAGATGTGCCACTTCCAGAATCGAGTTCGTTGCCCCTGCCAACGCCAAGCGCACCATAACAATGCGCCAGCCACACGGTTGATTTTGCCGGGTCACGACCGGCGTGAAAACCATCGGCAAACCCGACCTCCGGCGCGTAGCCATCGGGGTCCGGCAAACGCTCAAACGCAAACCGGCCAAACTCGGCCGCTGTCAGCGTGCGGGTAAATTCCGGCTGCATTTTTGCTTTGGCATTTTTCAGCGGGCGCGGATTCTTTTCGTTTGCATCCCCCCATTGCACCACGTAGTTATCCTGTGAACGAATAATGGCCAGACCATCAAAATATCCTTCGCGAATCAATGTGCGAATATTTTCCACATGACGTGGTGAAAACTGTGGTGCCAATTCCAACACCACCCGCCCACTTGCCAACTCCAGGTAAACGGTTTGGTCCGCGTCCGGCGTGCGCCAATCGGCTGATGATGAGCGGGCAAGAATTTCACTAAAACTCTCATATTGTTTTACCGGCGCATCGACGTGGGCCACATTGCTGACACCAGCCGCAGTTGGCTTAGACGCAGCGGGTGCCGTCGGCAAAACAGCGTTGGCTTGGGCTGCCATCGCCAAGCCGGTATGTACAACAATCGACGAGGCGACCGCTGCCACCCAAACAAAGTTGCGATTCTTCATGTTTTCCTTTTTATTCAACTTTATACAAACCACATCGAATGTTATTGATGAGCAAAAACTGACATAGTGACAAGCAGTTGGTTTTGCATTCATACAACGACCCCCGTCTTTTTACCTGTTTTTCACCAATCACGCCATGAACCGCCGTAGAATTTTGTGGGCTGCGGACTTGTTTCCGTTCCAAGTTTCGCCGCCTTTTCTCGACTTACCATGTCCGTCCGACCAATTGAGTCTGTTTCACACCTGCAAAAAAAACGCTCAACCAACAATACTCACAGGAGCCAATATGCAATCGTCGTCGCGAGTCAAATTGAATCACCTACGGTTATCTGTCATCAGTCTCAGTATTGCCACCGCAATGGCGGGGCTATCTATCAATATCGTGTCTGCCCAAGATAGCAAACCAGCTGAAAAGCCGGAGGCGGGCAAACTTGAAACCATTACCGTCACCGCAGAACGACGCTCGGAAAACATAAAAGACGTGCCGTCCTCGATCAGCGCAATCAGCGGCGAAAAACTCGATGTGATCAATTCAGGCGGGCAGGACATCCGCATGTTGGCCGCCAGGGTGCCCAGCCTGAATATCGAGTCGTCGTTTGGCCGCGCCTTCCCGCGTTTTTATATTCGCGGACTCGGCAACGGTGATTTTGATATCAATGCATCACAACCGGTGTCGCTGGTGTATGACGACGTGGTGCAGGAAAATCCAATTCTCAAAGGTTTCCCGATTTTTGACGTGGACCAGATCGAAGTGCTGCGTGGCCCCCAGGGCACGCTGTTTGGCCGCAATTCACCGGCCGGCGTGATCAAGTTTGAGTCCGCCAAGCCGCGCTTCAATAATGAGGGATATGCCAGTTTGGGAATGGGCACCTACAGCACGGTCAATCTTGAAGCCGCCTTAAATGTGCCGATGAGCAAGGAATTTGCGGTACGTCTTTCGCTGCAATCCCAAAACCGTGACGACTGGGTCAAAAATACCAACACGCGCGGCCCGACCCGGGATTTGGAGGGATATCGCGACAATGCATTTCGATTGCAGGGTCTTTATAAACCCGATCGCAGCTTCGAGGCCCTGTTTAATGTCCACCACCGCGATTTAAACGGCTCGGCTCGATTGTTCCGTGCCAACATCATCCGCGCGGGTGGCAACGAATTGGTGGCCGGATTTGACCCGGAAAATATTTCCATTGATGGCGTCAATAACCAAGACCTCAAATCAACCGGCGGCAGCGTTCGCATGAAATGGCACGCGGGTGGCATGACGCTCAATTCCATTACCGGCTATGAGACCGTGAAATCACTTTCACGGGGTGATATTGACGGCGGCTTTGGTGCGTTTTTTCTGCCGTCGAGCGGCCCGGGATTTATTCCATTTGACGCCGAATCTGCCGACGGCCTGCCAAAACACAAACAGTTCACGCAGGAGTTCCGCCTCGAGTCGAGCGCCGGCAAAGGCACCAAATGGCTGGTTGGCGCGTATTATTTTAATGAAGATCTGAACATCGACAGCTTTAACTATTCCTCGCTGACGCCCGGCAATCCGCAAAACGGTTACGCCAACCAGTCACAATCAAACAAGGCCTACGCCTTGTTTGGATCGATCAATTTTGACGTGACCGACGCCTTCGATATGCGCACCGGTGTTCGTTATACCAATGACAAAAAAGACTTCACGGCCAATCGCATCACACCGCCGCCCTTCTCGCCACCGTTTGTCGGCCGGCTGGCAACCAGCACGTCGGCATCGGATATGAGTTGGGATGTGTCCGGCACCTATAAAATCGACAAGGAAACCAATCTCTACGCACGTGTCGCCAAAGGATTTCGCGCACCGTCGATTCAGGGCCGCCTGTTGTTTGGTGACACCCTGTCCGTGGCCAATTCAGAAAAAGTCACCTCGTTCGAAGCCGGTGTAAAAACCGATTTGTTCAACAAGCGCGCACGTTTGTCGGCCAACGTTTTCAGCTACACGGTCAAGGATCAACAATTGACGGCGGTGGGCGGTGCGGCCAACTTTAATCGCTTGGTCAACGCCGCAAAAACCGCGGGCAGTGGTGCCGAAATTGATTTCGAGGCCTATCTGGCCGACAACCTGCTGTTCACGCTGAGCGGCAGCATCAACGATACCGAAATCAAGGATGGCAACCTGCGCACGCAAGTGTGCGGCTCAGGCTGCACCGTAACCAACCGTGTGGTGGTGCCCGCCGCCGGATTCAGCTCGGCGATTGTGGCGATCAACGGCAACCCGCTGCCACAGGCACCAAAACACGTGGCGAACATGACCTTGCGCTACACAGTGCCGGTCGGCAACGGTGAATTTTTCATTTACACCGATTGGACCTATCGCAGCAAGATCAATTTTTTCCTTTACGAATCCAGGGAGTACACCGGCAAGGCGCTCACCGAAGGTGGTTTGCGCCTCGGCTACAAATGGGCCAATGGAAAATATGAGGCGGCGGTTTACGGTCGCAACATCACCAATCAGATTCGTGTGGTTGGTGGCATCGACTTTAATAACCTGACTGGCTTTATTAACGACCCGCGTATTTGGGGTGCGCAGTTCAAGGCGAATTTCTGATTCGCGGTTGCGCAACAAAATCAAACGGCCACACAGAAATGTGCGGCCGTTTTTTATTAAAAGTCGTTTGTGGGCGCGCGTTTTCGGGCATTAGTGCCGCAAACACCGCTTATACCGGATACTTTGCGCTCATATATTTGAGCGAGGCTTTCACCAATTTCTCCAGCACCTTCAAGTTGATGTCGGTGAGCGAATTAACATAGAGGCATGATTTGCCGGTCTTGTATTTGCCCAGTGCCGCCATCAACTCCGGCTCGCTGTCGAAGCCATTCATGATGTAGAGCGTGAGATTTTGTTTGCGCGGCGAAAACCCGATGCGCGGCCAGTCACCTTCGCGACCGCTGGCATAGTGGTAGTGGTAGGTGCCAAAGCCGACAATCGACGTGCCCCACATTTGCGGCGGTGATTTTGTCATGCGCTGCATCAGCGCGATGATGGTTTCGCAATCCGCCTGCCTGGCCGGATCCACACTTTTGATGAATGCCGCGACACTGGCCTTGCTCGCCTTGGTTTTGGGTTCCGCCATTTTCGCCTCCTGAAATTTTGATATATGGATAAGAATAATTCACGCATACTACGCGGCGGTGTGCGGCATGTCACTGGTACCCGGTGGCCACATACGTTGGCATTGCGTGTTAACTCATAATCACATTTCAACTCCTCCCCCAATCCAAATTTATTTATCCATCCATCATGTTTGAGTTTTCCCCCGAATCCGGACTCTGGGGCTTGTTTGCCTCGGCCTTTATTTCCGCCACGCTGCTGCCCGGCTCGTCCGAAGTGGTGCTCATCGGCCTGCTCGCCAAATACCCCGAGCTGCTGTGGATCGCCATCGCGGTCGCCACCGTTGGCAACACCTGCGGCGGCGTCACCTCGTATTGGCTGGGTCGCCTGTTCCCCAACCGCGCCGAAGGCCGCGCGGTCGAGTGGCTGAAAAAATACGGCCTGTGGTCACTGCTGTTCAGTTGGGTGCCGCTGTTTGGTGATGCGCTGTGTGTGGCGGCGGGCTGGATGCGTTTTAACTTCTGGGCGTGTATGGCGTTATTTGCCGTCGGCAAATTGTTTCGCTATTTGCTGGTGGCCGGCGGGGCAACGTGGTTTTTTGCAACCGTGTGGCCGTGGGTGAAGGTGACTTTCGGATGGTGAACCATTTCCCGGCGCAAGCGAGCCGCGCGAAAATTACCAGAGGATCATGCTGGCTTTTTTATTGAGAATTCGCATTTCAAAAAAATCCGAACATGGACGTTCTGCCAAGCCGTAACAAACATGCAAGGGCAGCAGATGCTCTTCTCGCGGGTGGCAAAAGCGCGCACCCGGTGCACGGGTCCAATCGATAAGATTTTTTGCCCGCTGATGTTCATTCACATGCGGGTTTGAACAGGTATCCCGCAGCCAACGCTCAAACGACTCATTCATGCCCTTTGATTCGCGGGTCTCTGGCGCAAAAAATGCCTGCATATTGTGAAATGAAAATCCCGAACCAATGACCAGCATGTCGTCATCCATCAAATCTTGAATTGACTGACCCAGCCTTACGTGTTCCGCTGCATCCAAGGTGTTGACCAGCGACAACTGCACACACGGAATATCAGCCTGCGGATACATTATTTTTAGTGGCACAAACAGACCATGATCAAATCCGCGTTTTGAATCAAGTTTGCTGACAATCCCCGCGGTTTTCAGCAAGTCGTTGATTCGAGAAGCGAGATTTGGCTCGCCCGTGCACGGATATTGAATCTTGTATGCCTCGTCTGGAAATCCAAAATAATCATAGATGAGGGACGGCATGGCCGCAGCGGTGATGGTTGGCACGCCCTCTTCCCAATGGGCACTCACCACCACAATGGCCGATGGTTTTTTTATCATTGTGGTTATTTTTTGCAAGCAGGCAACCATCTCCTGATGACCAGGGTCATCCAGCAATGGCATTGGCCCCCCGCCGTGAGACAGAAATAATATGCGTGCATTATTTTTCATCAATGCACTTCAGTTTTTGTGGGCGATTTGCGATCGTTGTTATTTGATCACCACCCAAGGCACCTCCAGCCAATTGTCCGCCCGGTGCACAACGCTCACATTCGCGCGCATCGCCCATGGGATGATCTGCAAATGCAGTGGCAGGTGGTAGATGTTGTCGTTTTGGATTTTGAACGCTTCGATGATCATTGCGTGGCGTTTTTTGCTGTCGATCTCACCTTTTAGCTGTTGCACCAGCGCGTCGAATTTTTTGTCGGAGACCTGCCCCCAGTTGTAATCACCGTCGCCTTTGTCGTTGCGGCTGTGCATGACCGGTTGCAGTGTGAATATCGGGTCGAAGGTTGAGCCGCCCCAGCCGAGCATGTAAAAACTGGTGTCGAGTTTTTGCACCTTGGAGAAATAGGTGGATACCGGCATGGCGTTCACGCGCACACGAATATTGATCTTGGCGAGCATACCGGCCACCGCGACACAAATCCGCTCGTCCGCCAGGTAGCGGTTGTTGGGGCAATCGAGGGTGATGTCAAAGCCGTTTGCGTAGCCGGCTTCACGCATGAGTTTGCCGGCGGCGTTGACATCGAACGGCAGACGCGCGGTGAGCTCTGCGGGCAGCCCGGCCGCGGCCGGGTTGGGGTGGGTGACACCGATCGGCGTGGACAGTCCGCGCATGGCCGTGCGTTTGATGGCCTCAATGTCAATCGCCTGATACATTGCCTGGCGCACACGTTTGTCCTTGAACGGATTTTTGCCTTTCACGTTGCTGTAAAGCAATTCGTCGCGCGCCTGGTCCATGCCAAAAAAGATGACGCGGTTTTCAATTCCTTCGATAACCTTGAGTTGTTTGTTGCGTTTGAACTGCTCTAGGTTCTGTACTGCGGGGTCGAGCACAAAATCGAGTTCGCCGGAGACCAAAGCCGACATGCGTGTCGCCTCGGAGGTGATCGGTGTATAGATGACCTCGGTGACATTGCCCTCGAATTTTTTGTCGGCGATGCCCCACCAGTGTGGATTTTTCTTCAGCACGGTTTTGATTTCCGGCGCACGGAAAACCAGCATGAATGGCCCGGTGCCATTGGCGTTGCGGGCGGCAAAAGTTTCTTCGCGGGCGGTGTAATCCTGCACCTTTTCAACCTTGTTGGCTACTGCCCACTCGCGGCTCATGATGAACATATTCACCAGCATCTCGAGCGTGACCGGGTTTGGCACAGCGGTCACCAGCTCGATGCGATGTGTATCAATCTTGCGCGGCTTGCCGATCGCATTGGCATAAACACGAAAATTCGAAGTCGGCTGCTGCATGCGCAGGATGGACCACACCACGTCGTCGGCCGTCAGCGGTTTGCCGTCGTGGAATTTGACGTTTTTGCGTATGTCAAAAACCCACGTGGTTGGATTGGGCTGGTGCCAGCCGGTCGCCAGCCGTGGCACGATTTCCATTTTCTTGCCACGCTCAACCAGGCCTTCGTAGATCTGCCCGTTGATGTTGTTGTTGACGCCGGCATTTTGCGAATGCGGGTCGGCTGTTTGCATATCGCCGGCGCTCGACCAGCGCAAGGTTTTGGCTTGCACCGGAGACAGTGACAACAATACAAATATTCCAGCGGCAAGCAGGGCAACAAAGTTGGTTTTCATTTACATTTCCAGTCAGGGCAACAGGGGACATCCGTCTTAAAAACAGTTTGCAATTTACTTCAGTATTTTCTCATGCTACCGTAAACTCTTTCTTTTTCCCCGCGCCGTCGCCCGATATCGAGCCAAACTTGATCCGTTACACCATCCTCCCCAAACACCCTGCCGCGCACATTTACGAAGTGACGGTCACGGTTGAAAATCCCGCCGCCGACGGCCAGCGGTTTATGTTGCCGGTGTGGATACCGGGCAGCTACATGATTCGCGAGTTTGCGCGGCACATTGTGTCAATACATGCCTTTGCAAAGGGCGCGCCGGTTACGTGCACCAAGACCGACAAAAGCAGTTGGCAATGTGCGCCCTGTGCGGGGCCGTTAACGGTCATCTATGAGGTGTACGCTTGGGATCTGTCGGTGCGTGCCGCCCATCTCGACGACAGCCATGGTTTTTTCAATGGCACCAGTGTGTTTTTGCTCGCCGAGGGATTCCGCGAGGAGGCGTGTGAAGTCGAGATCAAACGTCCGATTGGCGGGCAATATGCCAAATGGCAGATCGCCAGCGCACTTTCAGCCAAAAGTGGCGCAAACGGCAAGCCAGTAAAGGACTTTGGCTTTTTTGTCGCAAACAACTACGACGAGTTGATTGATCATCCGGTGGAAATGGGTACGTTTATCCACGCCAGCTTTGAGGCCTGCGGCATTCCCCATCACATTGCCATTACCGGCCGGCATCGCACCGACATGGCACGGCTGTGCACCGATTTTAAGAAATTCTGTGAAGCGCAAATTCGTTTGTTCGAGCCGGAGACCGCACAAGCACCCATGGCGGCATACTGGTTTTTGATCATGGTGGTGGGTGATGGTTTTGGCGGACTTGAACATCGTGCGTCCACAGCATTGCTGGTCAGTCGTGATGATTTGCCGGTGCTGTCAAATTCGACCACGGACGCGCCGGCATCCGCCGGGGCGTCCCAACCGGCGGCAGGCTATCGCAAATTATTGTCGTTGGCCTCGCACGAATATTTTCATGCTTGGAACGTCAAACGGATTTTGCCCGCCGCCTTTGTGCCTTACGATTTTGCCAAGGAAAGTTATACCCGCCAGTTGTGGTTTTTTGAAGGCATTACCGACTACTACGACGACCTGATGTTGGTGCGTTCCGGCATCATCACGCCGCTCGAATATTTGGAAATTGATGCTGAAAATATCGGCCGGGTATTGTCGCAGGCCGGGCGCACCAAACAAAGTGTCGCCGAATCGTCGTTTGACGCGTGGACAAAATATTATCGTCAAGACGAAAACGCGGTAAACAGCATTGTCAGTTATTACCAAAAAGGCGCCATGATTGGCTTGGCGCTCGACTTGATGATTCGTGACCATAGCGCCGGCAAAAAGTCGCTCGACGATGTTATGCGCGCACTGTGGAACCGTTTTGCCAAACCAGGCCGCGGCGTGCCCGAGGGTGAAATCGAAAAAATTGCCACCGAAATGGCCGGCACCGACCTGTCGGCGTTTTTTGCCGAAGCCGTTTATGGCACCACCGATCTCGATCTTGCGCCACTATTTGCAACGGTCGGCGTAACCTTGTCGTGGCGACCGGCGGTGGGCACACCAGCCGCATCGTCACCGCCGGCATCAATCGGCGCAAAAATCGGCGCGGACAGCAATGGTGATGCCAAGCTGATACAGGTATTTGCTGGTGGTGCGGCATTGGCGGCGGGTCTGTCTGCGGGCGATACCATTATTGCGTTCGATGGTCTGCGGGTCAACGCGGCCAACCTCGAGCGCCGCATTAAATCGTACGAGGTTGGCAGTGAATTGGCCGTGGTGGCATTTCGCCGTGATGAACTATTGACGGCCACCCTTCGCCTACAGGTGCAGACCAATCAAACCTGTGTCTTAACCCTGAACGACACCCCGGCTGTGGCCAAGACCAAACGCAACGCGTGGCTGCAGCCAACCATCAACTCTTGAAAGCAATTGTATGAACGCCGCCCAGCTTATAAAACTCAACATCAATTTACAAGACGCGACCTTGTTCAAAACACAATGTTTTGTCGATGGGGTGTGGGGCAACGCCGCGTCAAAAAAAACCTTTAACGTCGACAACCCGGCCAACGGCACCGTCATCGCCAGCGTCACCAACTGTGATGCAACGTACACGCGTGACGCCATCGACGCCGCCAATCGCGCGTTGCCGGCATGGCGTGCACTGACACCAAAAGCGCGTGCCGTTATTTTGCGCAAATGGTACGAGTTGATCATGGCCAATGCCGATGATCTCGCACAAATTCTCACCGCCGAACAAGGCAAGCCCCTCGCCGAAGCAAAAGGCGAGGTGCTGTACGGCGCATCGTTCATCGAATGGTTCGCCGAAGAGGGCAAACGAGTTTACGGAGATGTCATTCCGGCCACCTTGCCCGACAAACGTTTGATCGTATTAAAACAAGCCATCGGCGTGACCGCCGCCATTACCCCTTGGAATTTTCCGAACGCAATGATCACCCGCAAAGCCGCACCTGCGTTGGCGGCGGGCTGCACCATGGTGCTCAAACCGGCCGAACAAACACCACTATCCGCACTCGCATTGGCCGAGCTCGCCCACCGCGCCGGTATGCCAGCCGGGGTATTCAATGTGGTGACCGGTGACGCCGCTGCGGCGCCAGCCATCGGTGGCGAGTTGTGTGCAAATCCGGTTGTGCGCAAGTTATCGTTTACCGGTTCAACCGAGGTCGGCCGGATTTTAATGCGCCAGTGTGCGCCGACCATCAAAAAACTCTCACTTGAGCTGGGCGGCAACGCGCCGTTTATTGTCTTTGACGACGCCGATTTGGATGCCGCCGCCGATGCATTGATGATGTGCAAATTCCGCAATGCCGGTCAGACCTGTGTCACCGCCAATCGTATTTATGTGCAAACCGCCGTGTACGATGCCTTCGCTGACAAAATCAAAACCAGAATGGCCACTCTCAACGTCGGTGTTGGCACGGAAGCGGGCATCAATGTCGGCCCGTTAATTGACGAGCAGGCAATCGCCAAGGTTGAGGAGCACGTTGCCGACGCGATCGCACAAGGCGCGACCCTGGTGGCGGGCGGTAAAAAACATGCCCTCGGCGGTCGTTTTTACATGCCGACGCTGCTTGCCAACGTGCCGGTTGCGGCGAAAGTTTCCTGCGTGGAAACGTTTGGTCCGGTGGCACCACTCATCAAGTTCACCAGCGACGACGAAGCCGTGCGTCTGGCCAACGACAGCGAATTTGGCCTGGCCGCTTACTTTTTTGCGCGGGACATATCACGTGTGTTCAAAGTCGCCGAGGCACTCGAAAGTGGCATGGTCGGCATCAATACCGGCATTCTTTCCAACGAAGTCGCGCCGTTTGGCGGCATCAAACAATCCGGCCTCGGTCGTGAAGGCTCAAAGTATGGCATCGAGGATTATGTTGAGATCAAGTATTTGTGTTTGAGCGTTTAAAAAAATTTGCAGCCACAGATGAACACAGATACAAACAGATAGTGGTTTCCATGTTTTTATTGCAGAATCATTTCTCAGTGGACTTCCTCAAGGAAAACATCTTGAAATCGGGCGCGGATAAAGGACTTTTGTTTTCAAAAAACAGAATGCCCCAATGTTCGCCAAATTACGGTTTTTTTCTGTATTTATCCGTGTTCATCTGCGCTTGCATCTTCGTCACCACGGCTCATGCACAACCCCACAACCAGCCTGGCCAGGATGCGCCAGAGCCTGCCAGCGGGATAACCGCCAAATCGGTGGTGCTCGCCAAACACCTCATGGTGGTGGCCGCACATCCGCTGGCAACCGAGGCCGGCTTTGCCATGCTGGCGCGCGGCGGCAGCGCGATAGATGCCGCCGTGGCCGTGCAGATGGTATTGAATCTGGTCGAACCGCAATCATCGGGAATTGGCGGCGGTGCATTTATGCTGCACTTCGATGCGACCAAAAAATCCGTTGTTGCCTACGATGGCCGTGAGAGTGCGCCGATGGCGGCCACTCCGCAATTATTTTTGGGCGATGATGACAAACCAATACGTTTTGCCGACGCCGTACGCAGCGGCAAAGCGGTCGGGGTACCGGGCGTATTACGCGCCCTTGAAGCCGCCCACGCCGCCTATGGAAAGTTGCCGTGGGGAGTTTTATTTCAACCCGCGATTCAACTCGCCGAAAAAGGTTATCCGCTCAGCGCCCGTACCGTCCAGCAAGCCGGTCATCCGCAGGCGAGCTTTATCTTAAAGGCGAATCCCGCCACACGTGCGATGTTTTTTAATGCCAACGGCAACGTCAAGACGGCCGGAACCATGGTCACGAATCGTGAATTTGCCATTGCGCTCAAGCGGGTGGCGCGTGCGGGTGCCGATGGTTTTTATCAGGGCGAAACGGCCCGCAATATTGTTGCCGCAGTCCACTCACACGTCCGACCCGGCGTGATGACAGAACGTGACCTCGCCGAATACCGCACCCGAATCAGCGAGCCGGTATGTGGCCCGTATCGCACCTATCGTGTATGTGGCGCGCCGATGCCGTCGAGTGGCGGCGTGGCGATTTTGCAAATGCTGGGCATGCTCGAACGATTCAATCTGGAAGCACTAAAACCCAATTCGGTCGAATCTGTGCATTTGTTTTCGGAAGCGGGTCGGCTCGCTTATGCCGATCGTGAAAAATTTGCCGCCGATGACCGTTTTGCCGAGGTTCCTGTTGCCGCACTCATCAGTCCCGCCTATATTCAAACGCGCAGCAAATTGATCGACCCCGATAAATCCAATGGTCGTGCCATTGCCGGTACGCCGACGGTGATGAAACCGGCTGCGGCAACCGACCGCACCCTCAGGGACACCGGCACCAGTCATTTTTCAATTGTCGATCCAACCGGCAATGCGGTTAGTATGTCGACCTCGATTGATGCCTCCTTCGGCAGCATGATTTATGTCGATGGATTTTTTCTGAATAACCAACTCACCGATTTTTCATTGGCACCGGTCGACGTACAAGGGGTGCCGATTGCCAACGCGGTGTATGCCGGCAAACGACCTCGCAGCGCGATGTCGCCAATGCTGGTTTTTTCGAAGGACGGCAACCTGACCATGGTGCTGGGCTCTGCTCTGGGGTCGACCATCATTAATCAGGTGGCCAAAACAATCATTGCTGTGATTGACTGGAACCTCGACATTCAGTCGGCGATATCATTGCCCAACACCGGCAGCCGCAATGGCCCCACCGACTTGGAAAAAAATACCCGCGCGGAGCAGCTTGCCCCGCAGCTTCGGGCGCTTGGCCACGAGGTCAGAATCGGCGATATTCCCGGCGGCCTGCACGGAATTTTGCGAACGCCTGGCGGCTGGCAAGGCGGTGCGGACCCAAGGCGCGACGGAGTTGCCAAAGGCCGCTAACCTGCATATTTCGCGGGTCGGCCCCACTCCGCTTGGGGACTGGCCTGTAAAGTTTTATTGCACTTTGTCGTTCAACTTGGTTTTAATGAACATTGCACCTTTGCGCTCGATAACATGCCGCCGAACATGCGCTTTTGCGTTCTTTTCTCGTGCTCATTTGCCAAACACGGCTCGCTATGCCGTGGTCAGTCGAACAAAAAATCACACGCCCATCGACCCACTCTCGAACGCAACCCCGTGAAATATGCAGGTCAGCGCACATTTTGGCGGGTACAGTCATGGCAAATTTTCGTCTCAGCAAACAATGCCGCTCATTTCGTAGGAAAATATCCGTATGAAAAAATTTATCTCCATCACTTTCGCTTTTTTCACAACCACTCTTATAGGCTGCGCCATGACCACACCATACCCACCCTCCGCAACTGACCTCGTCAAAATCGACACCACCACCGGTAGCGGAACCGTTGCGGCGGTCGGCAATTCGACCAGCGTGCACTACACCGGTTGGTTGTTTGTACCCGGCGCAAATGGCGCACCCGGCACCAAGGGAAATAAATTTGACTCCTCGCTCGATCGTAATTCGCCGTTTGAATTCACCATTGGCGAGCGTCGGGTGATCGCCGGATGGGAACAGGGCGTGGCAGGCATGGCAGTCGGCGGCAAACGCACCCTCATCATCCCGCCACAGTTGGGCTACGGTGATCGTAATGTCGGCGGCGGCTTGATTCCCGCCAATTCAACATTGTTATTTGAAATCGAATTACTGGGCGTCAAGTAAGTCTGCCTGAAAGCGACCCGGAGCGCAGCATGACGCAATCTTTCGGCGCGATCATTATTGGTGATGAACTATTGTCGGGCAAACGGCCGGACAAACATTTGCCCAGACTCATTGATAGTTTGGGCAAACGCGAACTTGTTTTGGCATACGCACATATGATTGGCGATGACCCGGCCAGAATCACCGCCACCTTCAAGCAATCATTTGCCACCGCAGACATCGTGTTTGTGTTTGGCGGCATTGGTGCCACACCGGACGATCACACCCGCCAATGTGCCGCAGCCGCACTGGGTGTGCCGGTCGCTGAACATCCGCTGGCCATCGCCGAAATGCAAGCCAAACCCGACTACGAAGTGACCGCCAATCGCCGAAGAATGGCGGAGTTTCCGCTTGGTGCGACCATCATTCCCAATCCCTACAATCGTATCGCCGCTTTTTCGTGCGGCCACCATCATTTTTTGCCCGGCTTTCCAGAAATGGCGTGGCCGATGATGGACTGGGTGCTGGAAAGCAGATACCGGCACCTGTTTCATTCACAAGTCACCGCCAATGAAAGTATCGTCGTCCGCGATGCCGGTGAGTCCAATCTGATTGATCTGATGGATCGAATCGTCGCACGTTATCCGCGCATCAAACTTTCGTCATTGCCACAGTTTGTGCCCGGCGGTCATTTGCTTGAACTGTCGCTGTCCGGCGAGCCCGCCGAGGTGCCCATGGCCATGGCCGAAGCCAAGGCGGAAATCACCCGATTAGGCTTTAGTTTTTCGCAGACACAGTAGGTACGGAGGCAGTGGCGGCGGGAGCGGTGGCAGGGACAGGCGCAGCAGGCGTCGCGCCATTCGCACTATCAGCAGGCCGTTGCGTGTTGATGATGACAGGCGCGGCGGCGGGCTTGCCATTCTGATCGGCGATCGCCACCAATTCCACGGCGATTTTGACCTGATCACTGACCGTTGCCGCCCAGCCGGTCATGCCAAACTCTGTGCGATTGATGACCACCTCGGCGGTCGCCGTACAACGCGCCGCACGCTGCGACGAGGCGGGTTCGCAGCCTGATTTGACGACCGTCAACGAAACCGGTTTGATCACGCCGGTCAAGGTCATGTGTCCATCAATGGCGATCAATTTGCCGGCATCAAATCGAAATGCGCTGGAAACAAATTCTATGGCCGGGTATTTTTCGATATTAAAAAATTCCGGACCTCGCAACATTTCGCGTTTTGCTTTCGAATTAAAACTCAACGCACGCAGCGTTGTTGCATCAATCACGACGTGGATAAATGCGTCGCGTTCGGCTGCTGGTTTGGTGGTGTCATAACGCATCACACCGGTCATGCGATCAAACACACCATACACCGAAAAAAACCCCAAATACCTGGTTTCATAGGATGTCTTGGTTTCGATCGGATCAATTTGATAGCGCCCATTGGCAAGCGCCGTCATTGACGCAACACACAGTGCCATCAGTACGCAGCGCCACAAGTTGCCAACCGCGGTATTACGAGCGCTCATGGTCTGATTGATGGTCAAAAAAACGTGCCAGCGTGCGCCGGTCTTTTTTGGTCGGCCGTCCCGGAAAAAGAGGGGGTGGCAATTCTTTTAACTCGGCACGCAATGCTTCGCGTGCGGCCATACTTTCAGCCGTCTCCGCATACAGGGATTGGGCGATTTGCGCCGAGCCGCGCTTTTCCGCAAGCCCGGTGACAACAATCGACCAGGTATAAGGCGGGTGACGAACTTCAACACAATCACCAACCTTGATGGTCTTGGCGGGTTTGATACGTTCATTGCCGACATGAATGCGACCGGCGTGAATGGCATCAATCGCCAATTGACGGGTCTTAAAAAAACGTGCCGCCCACAGCCATTTATCGAGTCGCACTTGTGCCAGTGCGACTGGCACCGGCTTATTTGCCACGAACTTTTTTTGCCAGCTTGACCGTTGAGACATTCATCGGCAGGGCTGTGGCGGTATCGTACTCACACCCGGCTTTCACTCCCAACTCGGCAATTCGTCTTGGTGTCATGCGGCTGTTGTACACGGCATACATGGCACCCAACGCAAAATCGCGCCCCGTGCCAATTGCCCAAAAGCGGTCAAATTCGAATACCTCGCGCATCGAATACACACCAAAAATCCCGGAGGAATTCGCGATCATTGCGGTCAATTGAGACGACTCATAAGGATCGTCTTCCTCTTCCTTGGTATTCAGGAAGGCCTCCTCTTTTAAAATTGGATGAATTTTTCGAAAGCTCTCGTAAATTTCATGGCGGCCATAGAAACTGAAGTCCTTGGCCTTTTCATGGTTGGTCAAAATACTTTCCAGCACCATTTGATGCGCGGCCGAGCCGGCAATACCAAAACTGGTGCCGTTATGCCTGAGAATTTTTTCGGGTGCGGCATCATGCGCGCTGCCAAGACGGGTAGAGCCGAAGGTGGTGAGTGTGTCACCCGCCATTACCGCTTGGCCGTTCTTTTTCACCACCACAATGGTTGTCATCACGCTTCCTGACGGTAGAGTCAATTAGATGCACTATTTTAACGTTCCCGCCGAGCCAAATACGAACCAATTTTTAATGACCCGTGCAGAGGGGGAATGCCGGATTTTTGTTGACTTGACAGTCTGATACGGGCACACTTTTCGCTTTGCCGCCGTGTCCGCGCCACCATTCACCCTCGGCCAGCACACTCGCTCGGTCGCATCCAAAACAACAACCATTTTATTGGAGCCACGATGACCCGCATACCCTTGCTACGCCACACAACCAACCGGGCAACATTTGCTGCCGCAGTGCTGGCCTGCACGCTGCTCGTCAGTGGGATTCCAGCAGATGCCAAGACCTTCCGCTGGGCCAGCCAAGGCGACGTATTAACCATGGATCCGCATTCGCAAAACGAAGGATTGAATAACTCCATTTGCGACCACGTATACGAACCATTGGTTACGCGTGGAAAAACAATGGCGATTGAGCCGGCCCTGGCGGTGTCGTGGATCGCCATCAACCCCACCACCACGCGGTTTAAGTTGCGCGACAAGGTGACCTTTCATGATGGCGCAGTCTTTACCGCCGATGACGTGGTGTTTTCGATCACCCGCGCCATGGAAAAAACCTCCAATTTTGGTGCATACATGCAGGGCATCAAAGAAGCCAAAAAAATCGACAGCCTGACCGTCGATATCATCACCAACGGCCCAACGCCGACACTGATTGACCAACTCACCGAAGTGCGCATGATGAATCGCGCCTGGTCGGTGAAATTTAACGTCACCAAGCCGCAGGATTTTAAAAACAAAGAAGAAACCTACGCGGCGCGGAATGCCAACGGTACCGGTGCTTTTGTATTGCGGGCGCGCGAGGCCGATGTCAAAACGGTGTTGGTTGCCAATTCCAACTGGTGGGGCAAACGCGAATCAAACGTGACCGAAGTGATTTACACACCGATCAAACAAGACGCCACACGCATCTCCGCCCTGATCACCGGCGAAATTGATTTGGTGCTCGATCCACCGGTGCAGGATTTGGCCAATTTGAAGGCAAATTCGAAACTAAAAATTCTTGAGGGCAACGAAAATCGCACCATTTTCCTCAGTATGGACGTAGGCCGCGGCGAATTACTTTATTCCAACGTCAAGGGCAAAAATCCCTTCAAGGATGTGCGCGTACGGCAAGCGATGTTATTGAGTATCGATGTCAATGCCATCGGCAAAACTGTCATGCGCGGATTATCGTTGCCCAGCATGTCGATGATCGCGCCACAGGTACGTGGATACTCAAAGGATCTTGAGAAACGGCCGCCGGTCGATTTGGTCAAAGCCAAAAAATTGATGGTCGAGGCGGGTTATCCGACCGGCTTTGAAATCACCCTCGACTGTCCGAATAATCGTTACATCAACGACGAAAAAATCTGCACGGCGGTCGCCGGCATGCTCGCCAAGATCGACATCAAGGTCAAGCTCAACGCCATGCCACGTGCCACCTATTTCCCGAAGATCCAAAACATGGACACCAGCTTTTATCTGTACGGCTGGGGCGTGCCGACATTCGATTCGCTCTACACCTTGCAAAGCGTGATTCACACCAAGGTCAGTGGTGGCGATGGCGAACAAAACTACTCTGGATACTCCAATCCCAAAGTCGATGCGCTCATTTCCGCACTCAAAACAGAGGCCGACCTCGCCAAGCGGGTGTCGCTGACGCGCGAGGCGCTTTTACTGCATCAGGCGGATGTGGGCCATATTCCATTGCACCATCAGATCATCCCATGGGCCATGCGTAAAAATGTCAGCGTGGTGCACCGGCCGGACAACCGGGTCAATGCCAAATGGGCGATGATTCAATAATTCACACAGTCTGGCCGGGCCCGGCACGGACATGATTTTGCTTTAAACTTTACAATTGTCGCCCGCTCTTCCACCAGCGGGCGATTTTTTGCCCGCCCCCCGGCAGTTTTTTTGGTCAGAATTAGTCAATGGTTATTTTCCCCATCAAGCGATCTTTTTGGTTTGCCACCTGCGCGATTGCCCTGCTGCTGGGTGCGGTGACGGGTGGAGCCAATGCCAAATCACTGCGATATGGCACACAGGATGAACCACAGACACTGGACCCACACGCGGCGAATTTGGCGGTCACCAACCGCCTATTGTCAAATGTTTATGAGGGCCTGGTGGGTCGCGATAAAGACTTTCGGATCGTGCCATGGCTGGCGACCTCGTGGACGCCACCCGACCCACGCACCGGCAATCACAACTGGCGTTTCAAACTCCGACCAAATGTGAAATTTCACAGCGGCGCAATCTTAACCGCCGACGACGTGGTATTTTCCGTGCAACGTGCCATGCACCCGCTGTCTCAACATAAAATCGCCGTGCAGGGCGTGACACACGCCAAGAAAATTGATGACCTCACGGTCGAGCTGGTGATGCGTGAGCCCAACCCGGTGTTACCCAATCACCTGATTCAATTGCGCATCATGAATCAGGCGTGGGCCATCAAACACCGCGCCGAATCTCCACAAAATTACAAAGACAAAGAAGACACCTATGTGTCGCGCCACGCCAATGGCACCGGACCGTTTACGGTCAAGGAACGTCAAACCGACGTACGCACGGTACTCGCCGCTTTCCCAGACTGGTGGAACAAAAATAGCCCGGAAAAAGGCAATCTGACCGAAGTCGTATTGTTGCCGATCAAATCCAACCCAACCCGTTTGGCCGCACTCATTTCCAACGAGGTGCAATTTGTCAACGATCCACCACCCCAGGACATCCCCCGTTTAAGAGCCAGTGGTCAGGTCAAGGTTATTGAAGGTCTGGAGTCACGTGTGCAATATCTGGTGTTTGATATGCGCCGCGACGAGTTGTTGTATTCGAATATCAAGGGCAAAAATCCATGGAAGGATATTCGTGTCCGTCAAGCGGTCGCACATGCCATTGACGCCAACGCCATCAAAACCAAAGTCATGCGCAATCTGGCGGTGCTCACCGGAACCATCATTACCGATCAGGATCAGGGATATTCAAAAGACGCTGATACCCGCCTGCCTTACGACCCGGCACGCGCCAAACAACTATTGGCCGAGGCGGGTTACCCGGACGGCTTTGCGGTCACGCTGGACTGCGGCGCCAATCAGCCTGCTGCGGACATTTGTCAGGCGGTCGGCCCGATGCTGGCACGGGTGGGCATTCGTGCCTCGCCGAATATCATGCAAACCGCTTTATTGTTTCCGAAGTTGCAAAAATTTGATACCAGTTTCTATTTGTTGAGCTGGTCCACCCCAACCGGCGACGCGCTTTACACCCTGCAAAGTTTATTACGCACCCCGTCAAAGTTAAACGCATCGGGCGACCCCGACACGTCCAGCGGTGACAATAATTTTGGCCAGTATTCGAATAAAGTATTTGATGATTTGGTTGACCGTTTCAAAGTTGAAAATGACCTCAAAAAACGCGACCTGATTATTCGCGATGCGTTGTTGCTGGTGAACCGCGAGTTGCCGATTGTGACCCTGCACAAACCGATTATCCCGTGGGCGACGAGCGCCCGCGCAGGCAATGAAGTTAGCGCCGTATTGCCGCCCAACGGCGTTCCGTATTTTTTCCGATTTAGCAGCAAGTAGCCAGAAAGAAAAACCATGCTCGCCTTTATTGTCAGACGAATTCTCCAAAGTATTCTGGTCATGCTGGCCGTGGGTGCCATCGCCTTTTCACTGTTTAATTTTGTCGGCGATCCGGTGTCATTGATGTTGCCACCGGAAGCCACCCAGGCCGATCGCGAAGAAGTCAGGCAATCACTGGGGCTGGATAAACCGTTTTATGTGCAGTTCGCAACCTTTATCGGCAATGCACTGCAGGGTAATTTTGGCATCTCGCTGCGGCTCGGACGGCCGGTATCGCAGTTGCTCATCGAACGCCTGCCTGCCACACTGGAGTTGGCCATGACCGCTGCTGTATTTGGACTATTTCTCGGCATTCCGATGGGGGTCTACACCGCCCTCAAGCGCGACAAATGGACCTCCAAACTGTTGTTAACCGGTTCGCTGGTCGGTGTCTCGTTGCCGAATTTTTTAATCGGCATATTTTTGATTTTGGTGTTTGCGGTTTGGTTGGGATGGTTGCCGTCGTTTGGTCGTGGTGAAGTCACCGATCTGGGCTTTTGGACCACTGGATTTTTGACCGCCGACGGCTTACGCGCCATTATTCTGCCGGCCATCACACTCGGCTTTTATCCGATCACCCTCATCATGCGTCTGGTGCGCGCAGAAATGCTGGAAGTATTACGCACCGACTACATCAAATTCGCGCGCGCCCGTGGCCTGACCAATAATGCCGTACATTTTGGTCACGCACTCAAAAACACCCTGGTGCCGGTCATTACCATTACCGGTTTACAACTCGGCGGCATTATCGCTTTTGCCATCATTACCGAAACCGTATTCCAATGGCCGGGCATGGGTTTGTTGTTTATTCAGGCGGTGCAATTTGCCGACATTCCAGTCATGGCCGCGTACCTTTGTTTGATTGGCTTTATTTTTGTGGCGGTGAATTTGATTGTTGACCTGTTGTACTTTGCGGTAGACCCCCGACTTCGTGTCGAGCAATCCGGATCGGGAGGGCATTAACATGATTGATACATTCAAACGTTGGCTCGACAGTGATCTTTGGTACAGCTTTAAGCGTCACCCGTTGGTGATCCTTGCCGCAGTGTTGTCACTGATCTGTTTTCTGGGTGCCTTTCTTGCACCGATATTGGCTCCACACAACCCGTTTGATTTAAAAACGCTCAATCTGCTCGACGCCTTCACCCCGCCCGCATGGACGGCCGCCGGCAAGGCGCAGTTTTTCCTCGGCACCGATGACCAGGGCCGTGATGTGTTGTCGACCATCATGTATGGTTCACGGGTGTCGCTGCTGGTCGGCGTGTGTGCGGTGGCCCTGTCAATGGTGATCGGTATTACGCTTGGACTGTTGTCCGGTTATATCGGTGGCGCATTGGATGCGTTTATCATGCGTGTCGCCGATATTCAGTTGTCGTTTCCGGCGATTCTGATTGCATTATTGATTGACGGTGTGGCGCGCGCCATATTGGGAGCAGACGGTCACGAAGACGTCGCCGTGTATGTATTGATTTTTGCCATCGCCGCTTCCGGGTGGGTGCAATACGCCCGCACCGTGCGCGGTTCGACCCTGGTCGAACGCAACAAAGAATACGTACAAGCCGCACGCGTGATCGGGCGCAAACCGTTGGCGATTATGTTCAGCCATGTATTGCCAAACGTGATGGGGCCGGTGTTGGTGTTGGCCACCCTGCACGTTGGCACCGCCATCATTACCGAAGCCACGCTGTCTTTCTTGGGTGTGGGTGTGCCGCCCACCCAGCCGTCGCTCGGCACCTTGATTCGAATCGGCAATGACTTTTTATTTTCCGGTGAGTGGTGGATTACCGTATTCCCCGGCGTGATGCTGGTCATTCTGGTGTTGTCGATCAATATCATCGGTGATTGGCTGCGCGATGCCTTGAATCCGAAACTGCGCTAGTGGACACATCAAAATGACAACTCCCTTACTCGAAGTCAAAAACCTCCGCATCCAGTTCCCCACCCGTCGTGGTCTGCTCACGGCGGTCGATGACATCAGTTTTAGTATCGCTCCCGGCGAAGTGTTGGGTGTGGTTGGTGAATCCGGTGCCGGCAAGTCCCTCACTGGTGCCGCCATTATTCGTTTGCTCGAACCACCCGGCCGTATTGCGTCTGGTGAAATTATTCTCAATGGTCGGCGTATTGACAATTTGCCGTTTGAAGAAATGCGCAAAATTCGTGGCCGTGAAATCGGCGCGATTTTTCAGGATCCGCTGACCTCGCTGAATCCGCTCTACACCATCGGCAAACAGATCACCGAGACCATCCTCACCCATTTGCCGGTGTCGCCTGAAGAAGCCAAAAAACGCGCAATAGATTTGCTCAACGAGGTTGGCATCCCTGCCGCAGAAAAACGTATTGATCATTATCCGCACCAGTTTTCCGGTGGCATGCGTCAGCGGGTGGTGATTTCACTTGCTCTCGCCGCCGAACCCAAACTGATCATCGCTGATGAGCCGACCACGGCGCTGGATGTCTCCATACAGGCACAGATCATCACACTCCTGAAAAAACTGTGTCGTGAACACGGTACCTCGGTGTTGCTGATCACCCACGATATGGGTGTGATTGCCGAAACCGCCGACCGTGTCGCCGTCATGTATGCCGGGCGCATCGCCGAAATCGGCCCGGTTGCGGAGGTGATTCACAAACCCAAACATCCCTACACCGTTGGCTTGATGGGTGCCATTCCGACACTCGGTGTGGACGTGGAACGACTGACACAAATCGACGGCAGCATGCCGCGGCTAAATGCCATCCCGACCGGTTGTGCGTTTAACCCACGCTGCACACGCACCAACGAAGTCGGCGCACGCTGCACCAGCGAACGACCCAATCTCATGCCAACCGGCAAAACCGATGCGGCCTGCTGGTTATATGCCACATCGACCGCTGCAACCAAACCAACGGTGTCCGTATGATTAACTCCGGAAAATCTGGCAATCCAACCAACCAAGTATTACTCGAGGTACGCGATCTGGCGCGTGATTTTGACGTCTCCAAACCATGGCTAAACCGCGTCATCGATGGTCAGCCGCGCACCATTCTCAAAGCAGTTGATGGACTGTCATTCGCGATTAAACGGGGCGAGACGCTGTCATTGGTCGGTGAATCCGGCTGCGGCAAATCCACCATCGCCCGCGTTGTGTGTGGACTATACGCACCGTCACGTGGCTCGGTCATTTTTGACGGCGTCGATATGGCCAAGGCCTCCACGCAGGAGCAGCAGCAGTTGCGCAAACGATTCCAGATGATTTTTCAGGATCCGTACGCGAGTTTGAATCCGCGTTGGCGGGTCGGCAAAATTGTTGCCGAACCGATCATCGCCCACGGCATCATGACCGACCCGACACAAATCAAACAACGTGTTGATGAATTGCTCACCCAGGTTGGCCTGTCGCCGCTCGATCAAGAAAAATTCCCACACGAATTTTCCGGTGGTCAGCGCCAGCGCATTTCCATCGCCCGCGCCCTGTCATCCAATCCGGAATTTTTGGTGTGTGATGAACCCACCTCGGCGCTTGACGTGTCGGTACAGGCGCAGATTTTGAACTTGATGAAAGATCTGCAGCGCCAGTATGGGTTGACCTATTTGTTCATTTCGCATAACCTCGCCGTGGTGTCACACATCTCGGATCGGGTCGGCGTGATGTACCTCGGTCGTTTGGTTGAAGTCGCCGACACCAAAAAGATTTTTAACCGGCCGCTACACCCGTACACACAAATGCTGCTGTCGGCGATTCCGGATCTGAAGATGACCGGTAAACAGCGCACCCCGGTGGCCGGTGAAGTGCCCAATCCACTCAATCCACCAACCGGCTGCACCTTTCATCCGCGCTGCCCTTACGCCAATGACCGCTGCAAAACCGAATCACCAAAAATGCTCACGGCAGCAGATGGTGGCGCGGTGGCGTGCCACGCGGTGGAAGAAAAACGTATTCCGATAGAGTTGGTGGCGTAGCGTATTTCAAAACAAGCAAGGTGGGGTTTTCAGCAACCCTAACCTTTCAACGCCCGCACCAACACCGGCAGGCTGTTTTCAATCCGGTAATCAATTCCCGAATGGGTATCGTCGAACTCTTCGTAGGTATGTTTGACACCCGCCAATTGCATGCGTTTGGACAAGATTCGCGCGCCGAAGTGGATCGCGTATTGATCGCGCCAACCGCAATCAATGTAGATTGCTTTCAGCGATTGCAGATTGTCACGGTAACGTGTGACCAGATGAATCGGATCGTGTTTTTGCCAGGCCTTCCAGCGCGCGGCAATCAATTCGCCCGTCTCCAGATTAAACGGCAGGCGAAATCCGAGCGGGGCTTTTTTGTCGGTGTCGTAGCTCGCCGCCATGGCGAGAATCATCAAGGCGTGGCCTTCGCCGTCCGACAGTTTTTCTTTTTTCCAGACGTGCTCCAGAAAGTTTTTGACGCGACCATCATCACTGCCCAGACCCGCGTGTTTTTCCTGGCTCAACACGTCATACGCGCCGTTGACACGTTTGACGTCGCGGTGTTTGGTCAGCTCGGTGAGGGTGCGTGGCCAGTCGTTCATGTACACAAAATCAAAATAGGCGTCACCCGAATGGCTCGCCACCGCCCCCCAATACTTGGCGTATTTCATGCCGTGAATAATCGCGCCGTAACCACCGGATGATTTGCCAAAACAACCACGATGTTCGCGTGAGGCTAACGTGCGAAATTCTCGGTCGACAAAAGGAATGAGCTCACGTGTCAGGTAATCGGCGTAGTTGCCGATCGCCGACGAGTTGATGTACTGGTTGCCGCCGAGCGCCGTAAAACAATCGGGGAACACCACAATGGCCGGGCCCATTTTTTTCTCGTGGACCAAACGCGCAACCCGCTCGGGAATGTTCTCATCAAAATTGCGCCAATTGGTGTGTGACAAACCGGAGCCGGTAAAACCAACCAGATCAAACAACACCGGAAAACGTTTGCCACGACCACGAGTGGAATCTTCATCGTATTGCGGCGGTAGCCATACAGCGAGTTTGCGCACGTGCGGGTCACCGAGCGGATTGCCATTCAGAATCGCCGAGGTGTGCTCTAAAAAAACGACGCGGCCTTGTGGCCAGGTGGGGCGCTTGAGTGCCATGGGTCTACTCTCTGCAGGGGTCAATTTGAATTTCGATTATGGCAGATTGATTGTTGCTGATTGACGTTGTCGGGTAGATCGGCATCGGCAATTTTTTAAGCCCTGCAACCAAATATTCAGCCAGCTAAAATAGCGGCTTATTCCACTGGAGAACACCATGTCCCTATCTATGTACCAAGCCTCGGTTCCCGCCTTCCAAAAATATCTTGCCAATCTCAAGGATATGCTCAAAAAGGGCGAGGACTTTGCCACTGCCAAAAAAGTGGACCCGTCGGTCATGCTCAACGCCCGTCTGGCACCGGATATGTTTGCCCTGACCCGTCAGGTACAAATTGCCGCCGACGTCGCCAAAGGCGCGACGGCACGTTTGAGCGGCGTGGACATTCCGACCTACGAAGACAATGAAACTTCGTTTGCCGAGCTGTATGCGCGTATCGACAAAACCCTTGCCTTTATCGCCACGGCCAAGCCGGAACAAATTGACGGCAAGGAGCAAACCGACATCACCATCACCCCGGGCGGCCGTACACTGGTATTCAAGGGACAGGATTATCTGGTGAATTGGGCGATGCCGAATTTTTATTTTCATCTGATGGCGGTCTACACCATCCTGCGGCATCACGGGGTCGAAATTGGCAAAATGGATTACCTTGGCAAATACTGACAACAGTCGCGTCGACAGCATAAAGTCGCCGGCAACCGCACCCCGGCCACGCCGATTGGTACGTGGTTTCGCCACGCTGCTGGTCATTGGCGGACTTTTGTATACAGGTGTGGTCGGCTTGTTTTATGTCAGCCAGGAGCGACTGATATTTATTCCAACAACCTTGCAGGCCAATCATGTTTTTACCCTGGCCGATACCACCGAGGTGAGCATTCCGGTCAATGGCGCCACCCTTTCGGCGCTACATTTCAAACAACCCGATGCCAAAGGCGTGATTTTCTTTTTACACGGCAACGGCGGCAATTTGTCGTCGTGGTTAAAAACCACCGATTTTTACCGCAACAATAAATACGATCTTTTTATGATCGACTATCGGGGTTATGGCAAAAGCACCGGCAGCATTCGCAGCGAAGCCGAATTACACGCCGATGTGATGGCAGCGTGGCAATGGATCGCCCCACAATACGCTGGAAAAAAACGGGTGATTTATGGCCGTTCGCTGGGTGCCACGCTGGCGACAAAATTGGCTGCTGATTCCGGTGTCGACAGCGACTGGCTGATCTTGGTGTCGCCCTTTTTTAATATCGACGCCATGCGGCAGGACTACTACGCCTGGTTACCCGGCAGCTTTATGCGTTACACCTTCACCACCGATCAGTGGTTGCCGTTGGTGCGTGCGCCGATCACGATTGTGCATGGGGATCGCGACACCCTCATCACCTACTCCCACGCCGAGCGACTACATACACGTGTGCCGCGCGCGGAATTGATCAAGATCGAAGGCGGCACACATTTGAATCTGCACCATCTTGCAGCATACGTGGATGCACTCACAACCCGATTGGCCAAACTCTAGACTAGGCAAGCGTTTTCCGCCAAAACAGTCTGAAAAATAGCGCGGAATGGCCACTTTCAATATTAAATATCACCGCAATCGAAACGGCGTGGGATACGTTGCCGGGCTTTCGAAACCATCCTTGTCATACGCGACCAGCCCAAAAATAAAATTGTCCTTCGACACGCCTTCAACCGTGGCGCGGGTAACGTTGCCAACGTCTTTGCGGTGTTGCCAAAACGGCGCGGTGGTGTCGCGCCAGACGATGCGATAGCCCGCCAGGTCAGGCTCGGTGTTGGCCTTCCAGCGCAGTGTGGTGTTGTTTTCGAGCTGTATTGTTTCCATTTGCACTTCGCGCGGGCTGGCGGGGGCTTGGGCGAGTGAAGCCAGTGCCACGGCGTTGACGCGGGTCACACGGGCGACGTAATCAAAGTCAACATACTCGGGCAAGTCACCGTAGTGTTTGCCGTTTTCCACACGCGGGTTTTGGTGTTGGTGCTGCCAGTTTTCAATCGGCTCGGTCATACGCACGGCGGCGTAGCCCAGATCGAGAAACGGAAAATGGTCGCCGCCGCGCAGGTAGCGGTCGCGCCGGTAAATCACATCGACTTTGATGTCGGTCAGAAAACGCTCGGCGGAGGATTTGATGTGGCGTGCGAGTTGCCGCGTGGGCAGGTCATTTTCGCCGCCAGTGCGTAGCGCGGTGATGACCTCATCGGGCAAATCCTTTTGCGGTGGCACACCTTCGGCAAACAGCCGCACCCGGTCTTTGATGATAGTGCCGTCGGCGCCTTTGGTGTTGCCGATAATGTCGTTGGTGATCATGGCGGCGATGCTGGCGTTGCGCCCCTTGGCTTGTGTTGCCCACAGCCGCGCGCCGACCAGGCCCTGCTCCTCACCCGCCACCGCCATAAAAATCAGGGTGGCGTCAAATTGGTATTTCGACATCACACAAGCCAGCTCTATCGACGCGGCGGTGCCGGAGGCGTCATCATTGGCACCGGGTGCGTCGGTGGTGCCATCGGTCGGCAGGGTGGGCATCGAATCGTAGTGGCCGGAAACAATGTAGAGCCGCTCTTTTGATTCGGCCTGCGTGCCGTGCAACGTGGCGACCACATTCATCAATTCAGTCGGCTTGGCGATGCGCGGCGACACCGGCGCGATGTGGGTGTCAAAGGCCACCTCCAGCCGCCCGCCGCTGGCTTTGCTGCAAAGTTCGAGTTCGCGCTTGATCCAGCGTCGCGCCGCACCGATGCCGCGGGTGTCGCTTTCGGTTTCTGACAGGGTGTTGCGCGTGCCGAATCCGGCCAGCTTGCGGATGTTGGCTTCGATGCGTTTGGCGGAAATTTCGCCCGCCATTTTGTGGATGTTTTTTTCGTTGGCGGGTTCGGCGTTGGCGGGTGACGTGGTGAGGGCACTGGCGAAAAGCAGTGCGATGGTCAGGGTGATGGGTTGGATGGGCTGGATGGTTTTCATGTTTGCCTGGTTGGAAATTCTCAATGACTCATTGCCGCCGGTTGGTGTCAATTACCTTGATCCGCTCTTTGCGGGTTTTGCCGTCACGCGTGATGGTTAATTCGGCAATGTTGCCGATGCCGACCCGATCCAGTTCAGCCACAAAGGTGGAGAGGGTTTCGACCGGCCTGGTGTTCACCGCAACAATCACATCACCCAATTCACCGCTGCGTCGCGCGAGTGGCTTGAGCCGCGCCTCGGCGGCGGGTGAGCCGGGCACCAGGGCACCGATGACCACACCCTTGATACCGTTGCTCGCCACCAACATGGGATCAATGGCCTGGATGCCGATGCCGGGAAATGACGCAAAACCGCGCGCGATCAATTGCGGCACGACACGATTGACGGTATCAACCGGAATGGCAAATCCGACGCCGGCAGAGGAGCGTGAGGCCGAGCGTATCTGCTGGTTCACACCGATCAATCGCCCCGCGCTGTCGAGCAGCGGGCCGCCGGAATTGCCCGGATTGATGGCCGCGTCGGTCTGGATGCCGCCGGCGATTTCGGCGTATTCATCGGTCGGCAGATAACGATCGAGTGCGGAGATGATGCCGGCGGTGAGTGTGCGCGACAGACCGAATGGATTGCCGATGGCGATCACCGATTGCCCGACGCGCAAATCTTTGGAGGTACCAATCGGCAGGGGTTTAATTCCCGCCGGTACTTGCGACAAGCGCACCACCGCCAAATCATAAACCGCCGAGGTGCCCACCACCTCGGCGATAATCGGCTCGCGGGTGTTGTCGAGCTGCACCAACACCTTGTCGCGCCCCGGCACAATATTGGCCACCACATGATGGTTGGTGACCACATGGCCACGGTTGTCCCAGACAAATCCCGAACCCGCCCCCTGCTCCACACCGACGTGCTCACCAAAAAAACCGCGCCGCACGCGTGTTTCGGTGGTGAGATAGGCAACCGAAGGCGCGGCGTTTTCAAACAACGCCACCAATGATTTTTCATGCTCCAGCAAGGCACCGCGCGTGGTGACCTGGCGCGGTTCGACCGGTTTTTCCGCCCGTGCGGGTGCATCACGCTGGGCCCACAACACACCACTGGTGAGAACAACGCCGCCAATCAAAAATCCAAAGGAACCAACAATAATTTTTTTCATTCTTATCAGATTGTTTTGACCATACGAAGTTCCGCCGCCAGCGATCCGTCCGGCAATTCACTCATCAGCCGCTCCACAACACGCCAGCCCTGCTCCTGATAAAAGCGCCGCGCATCGGCATTGTCCTCATAGACAAATAAATACATTTGCCCATGACCGCGTGTTTTGGCCCAGCGGGCGCCGTGTTTGAGCAGTGCGCTGCCGATGCCCTGCCCTTTGATATGCGGCAACACATGCAGGTTGTTGACGTAGGCGCCGCGCACATTAGCCTCATCCACATCCTGCGACTCGATACACAAAAATCCAACCGGTTCGCCCGCCAATGTGGCGAGGTAAATCTCACCGTCGCCTGCCGACAATGCCTTGATATAACGCAACCAGTGGGCCAGCCGGTCGCCGTCCACCACGTAGTCAAGATAATGGTCAGACAAAATGCCGCGATAGGCACTTTTCCAACTGGCGGCGTGTAAGGGCGCGATGAGTCTGGCGATGTCGTCGGTGTTCATGGAAATATTCTAATCCGTTTCCAGGACAACCATCCTCATTGCCGCCCGGCGACCAATTGAAACGATCCAAGCGGCTCTGCCACCCCGTTGATGATGATGTCAACCTGATGTTTGCCGGGATAAAGTTTGCGTGTGGTCATTTCGGCAAGCGAGATTTTTTTTGCCAGATGCACCCCCTCCCCAACCGCCAGCTTGATGGTCTTGAGTTTGAATACTTTGGCATTGGCGCGGCCATTGGCTTTGACAAAAAACACCGCAAAATCCACCACCGCCTGCGCCTCGCGTTTGCCATGGTTGGTGACATCAAAAGCAATCACCACACTGCCGCCGACGGCGGCGCGTTTCGGCGTGATGTGTGCATTGGAAATGACCAACGCGGTATTGCCAGCAAAACCCAGCACCGCCAGTGCGCCCTGGTCACCACGCTTGACGGCGCTGCGTAATGCGTGGCGCACAATCCAGGCGCGCTCGGGGGTGGCGTTTTTCATCCAGCGTTGGGTGACCTCAACCAACAGCGCAGGGTGGTCGCGGCCGATGTCGTTGAGGTTATTCGCCACCGAGCGGCGCACATACAGCGACGCATCGTCTTTGAGCAATTCGAGCAGCGCCAATACCGGCTGCGGGTCGCGCTGAAATTCGCGCAAGCGTGATGCCCATGGCAGCCTCGGGCGGGTACATTCGGAAACCAGGCGGCGCACGTGTTCGCTGGGGTCACGCGCCCAAATGGTTAACTGTTCAAGTGTCGCCTGTGGGTGGCGCTCCAGAAACGGCCGGATGCTAAATTCGGCGGTGAAACGCTGCGTGATCACATATTGCGCCGCCATCGATTCTTCAAAAAAATCGAGACCGTGTTGTGACACAAACATGGCGTGTGGCAACAACAAAAACGAGGCCATGCTGCCACCTTCACGCTTCTCAATGTTGGCGTCGAGTGACTGCAGCAAAATAGTTGCGGCGGCGGGAAAGTGTGCGGGCAAATGTTTGGCGAGCACATTGGCGATGTGACGGCCTCGGTCCATTAGCTCGAGCGCAACGTAACCACGCAAAGCGTCTTTGATGAACAGCGCCGATGGGAAGGTCGGATGCACCGCCGCAATCATGCGGGCGATGCGCTTGGGGATATCCGGACCGTATTGGTTTTTAAGAGGCTCTGCCATGCTCAGATGTTACTGCATGGAGCGATGGGGATCGTGAACTCACTGTTCCCCGAAAGATAAACACAAGGTGGAGAGCGCGTTTTCTGGCATTTGTGGTTGAAATTGCGCGCAGGATGGCGAGTTGCGATTTTTACCTGGGACGCGAATCAAATAGTCCAGATACGAATGGCACTTACTTAAGGACTTTTCATCGCTAAACCAGCCATCATCGCTGCACGTCGATAACCTAACTTGTGTCGCCCCGGTGGAGTCCGGGACCCAATTTCAATGTTTCCCGTAATTCAATCAACCTTGGACCCCGGCC
>CAMTWK010000003.1:0-48726 GCA_947085425.1 uncultured Burkholderiales bacterium
CAGCATCTGCCACGTTTGCTTGTTTGTGGCGTCATAGGTCAGCGCGAAAAGAGAAAATTCCGTCTTGTCGTCTTTGACAAGCACGAACGCACCGCCAATCAAACCGTTCCCCTGAAGGTCGGCGGGATAGCAGCATGGCTGTCCGTTTGGCAGTGTTTCACCCTGCGCTCCATTCCAACCTGAAGGCGCAATCGGGCCGCTTGCTCGTGCAGTGCTTATGGCACACAGAACCGCCATGCATAGTGCTCGTGCAATCAAAGGGAACTTGCGGATTGATTCGGTTCGCATCTAGCTTTCCATCTAATCTGGCGCGTTGGGTCTCAAGATCCTATGACTGCTATTGGCCGAAAACTGCATTATGACGATGACGCCGCAGCGGTATGGATGATTCGGTCGAACCCAAGTATTCGGCCTACTTCAAAGAGCAGAGGTCCCACCACAGCAAAACTCAGCAGTCCGACATACATCAAGCTTGCGATGGACACCATAGCTCCGCTGCCAAAGCCTGCCTCCGCCGGTGCCATCTTGCTATAGAGATACGCCAGCCCCACGCCCAAGTAGACCAGCGGCAGCATATACATGCCGATGATCCCGAGCAGGCGCACTGCATACGCGAGTCCGAACAACGGTGGGCTCGACAGCGTGACGCGTCCGGTGGCGACATGGAACAGTCGGATTGCGACACAAATCCCAAAGATAAAGGTTGGCAGAAGCGTCATCAGATACCAATGCAAGCCCTTGGCCCCGCCCGTCATGGAAAAGGTGAAAATCGGTGCGACCATGCTAACCAATAACCAAAAAAAGAGATTAAACCCATAGATGAAGCGGGTCGCCTTCCGCGCTGGTGTAACCGTTGTTTCGATTTGCATACTGGCTCCGTGATTAGTCTTCGCCGACAGCCGAAGTTACTTCAGCTTCAATGCTCAGTTGATTCGCTGGATCAATGTATAAAATCAGAGAGCTCGCGTGTGCCGCCGCTAATGGCCGGTTGTGCCAACTTAGTTGGCGTTCCACAAGTTCGGTTACCACACACTGCCGGATACCCTTCGTTTATACCTTGCCTCGCTGATAATTCAAATCGCTGTAATACGTGCATGGATTGCGCGCTGTCCTAACGTCTATTTCGTTATGTTGGCGCTATTTTGCTTGTATGGCGATACTGCGCGGGTTGTCACTCTATCTATCCATCGAGCCAAGGCGACGAACAGCCAGCCCGGGATGAGGCCCGCTGCGGGTACCGCGAAGCAAAGAACGACAAACGACCCTGCTGCTGCCGACATTGCCAACGCACCTTCACCTTCGTATGGGTGACCACCCGTCACCGCATATAGGATCGGGCCGAACAGCACCGCAGAGATCCCCGCCATCACGAGCAGCGTGCGGAAAAAACGCACTCTGTATGCAGCCGTAATTAGGCCAATAAAAAAACCGACTAATACAACGACTCCTAAACCGATCATCAAAACGGCCTCACCGCCATGCGCGTGCGCGTTGAGCGGGAAAATCGCGAAGACAATGAGGGTCAGCAGCCGTGATTTCATATTATTAAAAACAAAGGACACATCAAGGGTCCTTTGTTTGAAGTCCGCTCCTGTCGTCTTTGTGCCCCGCGCAGGTTTACCTCCATCAGAATGAAAGCAATTAGCCCAAAGAGAAGGCCCCAGCCGAGGATGTTAGTGATGTCGGTCTCGTTCATTTAACGGTCTGACGATCTAAATTGGACTTAACGCGCGTACCGCCGCTTTTGGTTGAATTGTGCTTGCCATTGCTCTTTGGTTATCGTATTTGAAAAATCGACTGCGGCTCTGTCTAGTCTGAAAATAGAAGATCAAACAGTGCCTTTGATGTGGGCGTCATGTTCCTAGGATCGGGGCGCAGGACTTCGTCTGACGGCACCAGCAGCTTTGCATAGACCGCTTGGTAGACCCGTTTCACAACTCCGGGTGCGACCTCTTCGCGGTCATACCCTGGAAAAAATCCCAGCAGGCGATAGCCAGCATTTTCAAGTGCACGCTGCACATGCGGAATTTTCAATGTCGCCATTGCGTACATGAATGCCGCACCCATCGCTCTTCCGAGGTTCTCAGTGCCTTTCAAAACAAATAGCGCCAGATTGGCACCGCGATGTGCCGGTGCGACGATGATTGTCCGGCCGTAAATTGCAAGGGAATCTATTTCGCGCTCGAATGACCATATGCCGATCAACTCCCCTTTAAAGCTGATTGGTACCACCAGGATGTCCCGCTCTGACTCACCTTCAAAATACACCCTGTTGAGATAATATTCTTCGCGCAAGTAACCACTGTTAACACCGACCGTGATATCAGGGTGCCATACCCTGATGGCGGCGATCAGCGGAGCGACGTGCGCACGCTCAAGCCGCTCAAACTTGTATCCATCGGGCAGCTGCACCAGTGAGCGCAGTTTGTCGCTGGTGGGCCATCTCATTGTCTTCAATGTGTGGTTTGCGGCACGGCCGCCGAGTGAGGAAAGAGGACTTCGAAGAGGGCACGGCCCCGCGGTGTCAGGTTGTTAGGGTCAGGACGCGCCAGTTCTTCCTCTGGCACCAGCACCTTGGTATATACCCCCTCGAACACACGCTTGACCAAACCGGGCGCTACCTCCTCACGGTCATAACCAGAAGTAAACCCTATCAGCTGCCATCCCGCGGTTTCGAGTGCGTGCTGCATATGTGGAATCTTAAGGGTAGCTAGCGCAAAAAGGAACTCCGCGCCCATCGCCCGCCCGGCCAGTTCAGCCAGCGGCATTACCTTCGACGCTAGTTTCGCGCTCCGGTGTTCCGGGGCGACAATGATCAGCCGGCCATAAAGCGACAACGCGTCAGGTTCCTGTTCCCAAGACCACATGCCAGCAAATTCATCACCACGCTTGAACAATCCGACGAGGATATTTTTCTCTTGCTCTCCTTCAAGAAACACATTCTCGAAATAAAAGTCTTCTCGCAAATAACAACTTCCTCCGCCGACAGCAATGTCCGGATGCCATCGCGCGATGGCCTTAACCAGCGCCGGGATGTCCGAACGCTTAAGCCACTCGTAACGGTATCCCTCTGGCAGCGGTGCCATCACCGACAATTGGTCAATCCCAGGCCATTTCATTTTTTTACCATCGTAAAACACCAGCACGGAGAGTCAAAATGTTTTTCATTTTATTTGCTGTATCAAAATATGAAGTCAGACCGAGCTGGCGAACGACCGCTATTGGCCGGTTGCATCGATTCTACATCTAGGTTCTATGGACCCAATACAGTGTTTCAACGTTTGACGTGAACGACAGCGACCGAAGCGAGCGAACCCAGCTTGCTAGGCGTCCCCTCAACGGAGTTGTTGGGCGTCACTTCCACTTGAGATTGAGCTTGCGATTGGACGCCGCACAGTCTCTGAGATACAGATTGATGAGACTTTGATAGGGGATGCCTACGTCGGCAGAGATGGACTTGAAGTAACTGATGCTCTCTTCGTCCAAGCGGATCGTGATCTGCTTTTTTAGCTGAGCAGCGTAGGGGTTTTTTACTGCCTTTGAAAAATCGTATTCAGCACGCATGATTTTCACCTCTCGTAAATTTTTGCTTCTGGTCGCGTAGCCTTTCGCGCCGAAATGATGCGGATCACCCGGTCTCCAGCACGATAGCAATGACAGACCACAAGAAGCTTCAAGCTTGAGCTATAGCCCAACAGAACAAAGCGCTCTTCATCACTTGAGTGATCTGGGTCGGGGATTAACTTGGCATGATCATCCAGAAAAACAGACTTGGCTTCTTCAAAGCCAACGCCGTGCTTCCTATGGTTGGCTTTAGCCTTTGCCTCATCCCATTCGAAGTGAAGTCCGTCCATGCCGGAATGTTAACTACAGTGTAGTTAATGGTCAAGGCTTGCGAGAGGGCTAGTCTGGGGCACCCAACTCAATGTCGAGATGCAAAATGCCGCATATCGCGGCGCACTGCTCCCTACTGTGGCAAAGAAAGATGCGAAAACGCCCTTGCAATCAACAGGTTGTTCTCTCGTTTTATGCCATGTACAGTCAAAACAGAATCCCTATTCCCGGCAAATTGATTCGCCCGATGCCTATTGTCATTTTATCCTCGACACCGTAATCTAGCCTGCATATTTCACGGGTCGGCCCGCCTTACATACGTTTTTCATTCTTGGCGACCTATAAATTCTGCAAATCCAAACTGTACCTCGTAAGGTTGATGGCCTACGCACTCGATAGCGGGCCTCTGAACATGCGCTTTTCCACCCACTCTCGAGTGCGTCCCCGTGAAATATGCAGGCTAGCGCCGCACTTGTACTTCAGGGAGTCAAATTGGAAATCGATCGTGAAGGTCCGATATTGGCCGGTTTCATCGATTCTACATCTAGTGAACGGATGGGATGGGCCCCTGCCTTCGCAGGGATGACGGTACGTTTTTCCGACGACTTAGCCGAGATGACGTCAGAAGTTGTGACGGAGACTTTCGCCTTCGCGACTATTGTTCGCGGTGATATTGCACCACCCGCTCGACTTCGTTTTTTGAACCCAATACCACCGCCACCCGCTGGTGCAACGACGTCGGCACTACATCTAAAATTCGCTCATGTCCGGTGGTGGCCGCGCCGCCCGCTTGTTCGATGATCATCGCCATCGGGTTGGCCTCATAAAGCAGTCGCAACCGTCCGGGCTTGGACGGGTCTTTGTTGTCGCGCGGATACATAAAAATTCCGCTGCGCGTCAAAATTCGAAACACGTCGGCAACCATCGAGGCAATCCAACGCATATTAAAATCTTTTGCGCGCGGTCCGGTTTGGCCGGCCAGCAACTCACCGATGTAACGTTGAATCGGTGGCTGCCAATGGCGCATATTCGACATGTTGATGGCGAACTCTTGTGTGTCATCGGCAATGCGCATGTTTTCTTGGGTGAGCACAAACGATCCCAACTCACGATCGAGCGTAAAGGTGTGCACCCCCGCACCGAGTGTCAACACCAGCACCGTGGACGGGCCAAATACGGCGAAACCGGCGCACAACTGGTCGCGACCCGGCTGCAAAAAGTCCTGTTCGTTCGGGGTCTCCACACCTTCCGGACATTTCAAAACGGAAAAGATGGTGCCGACACTCACGTTCACGTCGATGTTGGATGAACCATCCAGTGGATCAAACAACAACAAATATTCACCCTTGGGATAACGATGTGGAATCGGGTGTGGATGTTCCATTTCTTCAGACGCCATGGCCGCCAAATGGCCGCCCCACTCGTTGGCTTCCAGCAAAATTTCATTGGCAATGACGTCAAGCTTTTTTTGCGCCTCGCCTTGAATATTGCCGGAACCTTGATCGCCGAGATTGCCGCCCAAGGCACCTTTGCCGACATTGATCGAAATAGCTTTGATGGCGCGCGCCACCACTTCAATCAGCAGTCTTAAATCGGCCGGCACCAGCTTGCGGTTATATTGTTCTTCAATTAAAAAGCGCGTCAGGGTGATTTTTTTCATTGGATCAAAGTCTTGGTTGGCAAATTTGCCCGTATCAATTGAATACGTGCTTCCAGTCGTGCCACGTCATCACGCAGGGTTTCGTTTTCACGGCTGAGTGTTTCTAAATCGTTTTTGCTGATAAATGCATGGCGTTCATGCAGCAGATATTCGGCGACGTTTTCAGTGAATCGTTGTTTGGCTTCCCCGCCCCACGCCGACAGCGCCTCTGCCCCGCCAACCACACGCCGGGCGGCAATGTCGGCATGGTGTCCGCCACCGAGCAACCTGCTTAAGTCTTCTTCGATGTCCCACTCGACATTGCGGGCAATGTCCGCCAACAACTGCGCCAACTCGCTGTCGCCATCGAATTTGATTTGTTGAAAAGCGGCCTCGTCTTTTTTGAGTAGAGCCGGCAAGACAACCAGCGGCACCTCAAACGAGATCGCCGCGACGTCATCCGCACCATCGCCGACCGGCTCTACGCCGCCCGTTTGGGTCATACGCAGCGCAAGACTCAGCGGGCCGATCAATAAATTGATTCGCGCACCGGCATACGCTGACAATCGATCGCGCGCCATCGGGTAATCATTTAATAGCCGATTGATGGCGGTGGAGGCGGGTAAATTGGCGGCTGTGTTAAACATGCTTCTATTATGACAAAGACGTCTTGCACAAAGTCAAAACCCGTTCGTCACACCCTGAAAACAATGGTGGCGAACGGGCTGGAATAAAACGCCAGACGCTGATTAATCGAGCTGCTGAATGCCCGCCAGTTTCCAGGTGGAATTGGCATCCGCCAAGTCTTTGACCACGTGCCAGACTTCGTCGAATCCTTCCGCGCCTTCGCCCTCTTCGCGAATCACACCGGTATAACGCACGCTGGCAACCGCTTTATGCGTCTCAATAATGACTTCGATCACACGGGCATCCACCGACACCACTTCGGTTTTTTGCGCAACCGCACCACGCTCTTGCATTTGTAGGCTGATTTCAGCAAACATTTCCGGTGTGGTGAATTCGCGAATGTCGTTGAGATCCTTGGCATCATTGGCCGCTTGTAAACGAATAAACGCCGCTTTGGAATTGCGCTCAAACGGGGCCACATCAAAATCGGCCGGAATACGCGGATGGTCGGTGGCCATGGCGATTTCTTGTGGCGACGCATTACCAGCGGACAGACGGCTGCCGATTTCCGGAGTGGCGATCCGCGCGCTGGTTGATTGTCCGCCGGCCAGATCCATCGGCGACGGCGTTGCAGACGTATCGGCGGCGGGTAGGGGGGGGTGATCGCGACCGGCATGACCCGCATATTGCATTTGATTGCCGCCCGCTTCGGCTGCTTTTTTACGCATAAACATACGCACCAGCATAAACACAGCAATGGCCAAACCAACCATTAAGATAATGTCAAAAAACTTGATGCCGTCAAACGCGCCACCCATAAACATTGCGGCAAGAATGCCCCCGGCGGCAAGCCCGGCAAGTGGACCCATCCATTTGCTCATGCCGGAAGCGGCGGGTTTGGCGGCGGCGGCACCTGCGGCGGCTGGCGCGGCGGCAGGTATACCTGGTGTGGCGGCTGGCGGTGCAGGTGTCGCGGCAGGCGGCGTCGGATTATTTTTGACCGAATCACGTTGCATGCCGGATGATTTGCCACCTCCAAAACGCTTTTTTGCCTCGGCGTCGGCCATGAAGCCCAGCGCGCCGATGGTGAATACAGAAATAATGATTGAAGCCAGAAGTGTTTTCATGGCAGATCCTAAAATGGGGTGAAAGACCAAAAACCGCAAACAATCTGCGGATTTGCTCGACTTAAAATCGAGTCGCTATTATGACCAGATTGCGCGAGATTAGTGCCGTGATCGGCACAATTTTACTTTTAGCCGGTTTTCTGTTTTGCCGACGGGAAAGGGGCATAAATCGCCCGCCGGGTACGCTGCGCGAGCAGAACCGTGATTCTGCGCTCAGACTTTGATGCCGCGATGTAACGCCACCACTCCTGCGGCCAGATTCCAGTACTCAACCCGGCCTAACCCGGCGGTTTCCAGCATGGTCTTGAGTGTTTCCTGATTGGGGTGCATACGAATCGACTCGGCCAAATATTGATAACTGGCCTCGTCTTTGGCGATGAATTTGCCGATTTTGGGCAGCAAACCAAATGAATAAGCGTCATAGGGTTTTTCAAGCGCCGGATGCACCTTGGAAAACTCCAGCACCAACAACCGACCGCCGGGTTTGAGCACCCGCGCCATTTCCGCCAGGGCGATGTCTTTGTGCGTCATATTACGTAAACCAAAGGCCACACTCACCAGATCAAACGATGCCTCGGCAAACGGCAATTTTTCGGCATCGGCGAGCGCGATGGGTGTCACCAGCCCGTCGTTGGCCAACCGGTCACGGCCAACTTTTAACATCGCTTCATTGATGTCCGTTTGCCAGACGTGGCCGGCACCGGCGCGTTTGGCAAAGGCGCGCGCCAGATCGGCTGTGCCGGAGGCCACGTCCAATATTTTTTCTCCCGGCTGTACATTGGCCAGGTCAACGGTAAATTTTTTCCAAAGCCGGTGCAAACCACCTGACATCAAATCGTTCATCAGGTCGTAGCTGGATGCGACCGACTGAAACACGTCACGCACCTTGCCGGCCTTGTCGTTTTCATCCACCTGTTTAAAACCAAAATGGGTGTGACTCATTTTGTTTCCTCGTTCCAAAACTGCCGCTCACTGTAAGCGGTCACATGTTCAATTTTCCAGCGTGAAGACCCATCACCACCGTCAATGCGTTTTGCCAATTGATAGGTGGTATTAAATTGTTGGGCAGGCTGATCCTTAACTTGGATCGTCCAGCATAAATCCGCCAGAAAAAAATCATCGCCCTGGTGAATGCAAACGTTTTCGCAAAAATCGGCGCGTTCAAATCCAGCTTGAGCATAGTGGTGGCAAAGCGACGCGTTATTTGCAATCAAAGCATCCATCTCCACAAACAACCCTGCACTGTGTTGATTGGCAATCATCGCCGGTAAACCATAGTGCGCCGTCACGGCGCGACCATCAAGGCGGTTAAAGGCGTCCCGATAGGATTCAAAAAAAGCAAGAATGGCGGCCGGCATAGGTATTCAGCGGTTAATCACGTTTGGCGCCGGCCCGTTCGAGCCGCGCCAAATAGGATTGCCAGTAATTGCTTTGATTGATGCCCAAGTCGTACAAATAGTCCCAAGAATACAGTCCGGTGTCGTGACCGTCGGAAAAGGTCGGTTTGATGGCGTAGGTGCCAACCGGGTCCAGCGCGGTTATTTCGACCAGCCGTTTGCCGATTTGTAACACCTCTTGACCCGGTCCGTGGCCGCGCACCTCGGCCGACGGTGAACACACCCGCAAATACTCACAGGTGAGGCGAAATCGATTGCCATCATCAAAGGCAATTTCCAATTCGCGTGATTTTTGATGCAGGGTGATTTCAGTCGGATGGGGCGATTTTGACGGCATAAAGTTCGATTAATTGGTAATAAACGCCAACAAACGGCACAGGCGTAATAATACCTGCTCGGCCGTGACCAACACTTAATGTGTGCAACTGTCACATTCGCTTCATCAAGCTGAAATATCATACGGGAATGAATCCTACTATTTTGGTTGTTGAAGACGAGCCCGCAATCCAGGATCTGATTCAAATGAATCTGGAGCTGGGCGGCTATCGCGTTTGGTGTAGTGGATCGGCCGAAGAGGCGATCAATCTGGTCAACGCCGAATTGCCGGATCTGGCGCTGATCGACTGGATGCTGCCGGGCAAAAGCGGCATGCAATTAATCCATCAATTGCGCACCGATCCACGCACCCAATCGTTGCCGATTATTTTGCTGACCGCGCGCAGCGAGGAGGCCGACAAAATCAGCGGGCTGGAAACCGGTGCCGATGACTATATGGTCAAACCATTTTCCGTCAAAGAGCTGGAAGCGCGTATCAAAGCCTTGTTGCGCCGCCGCGCACCTGAACTCACCCGCGACAGCATTCTTTATCACGGCCTGAGCATCGACCCCGCCACCCACAAGGTGACCGGCCACGATCAACCTTTGGTGATCGGTCCAACTGAGTTTCGCCTGCTGCATTTTTTTATGACACATCTGGAGCGCGTGTATTCAAGAACGCAGTTGCTGGATCTGGTATGGGGCGACCATGTGTTTATTGAAGAGCGCACGGTTGACGTGCATATCCGGCGCTTACGTTCGGCATTGTCACCCTCCGGTCACGATGGTTTTGTTCACACTGTGCGTGGCAGCGGTTATCGCTTTGCCAAAGATTAATCTGCAAGTTTCACGGTCGCCACAAATAATGGCAGCGTAAAATGGCCCACATGAGCGCCAATCCTTCTCCCGCACGTCAGTTGTTTTTTACTGCAATGTTACGCGTGCTCGTGCTGGCAACCATTGCCTGTGGCGTGGGTCTGGGTCTCGGCGGTTGGGCGTGGGGATTTGCATTGGCCGGGTTGGTCGGGTTACTCTCCTTTGCATACCACGCATGGAAGCTTGCTCAACTTTACGCTTGGCTTTCCACCGACCACAGCGCGGCATCGGTGCCGGATGGTGAGGGCACCTGGGGTGAGGTATTGGCGGATCTGTATCGCTTGCTGCGTACCGGGCGGGTGAATCAGCAAGCGCTGGGCGAAACCCTGGCGCGATTTCAGGAGGCGGCGGCAGCGCTGCCCGACGGCGTGGTGATGTTGGACAACGAGAACAACATCGTCTGGTGTAATCCCACCGCAGAAACACATTGGCGCATTGTGCTCGACAACGATCGCATGCAGACCATCACTTATTTTGTCCGTTATCCTGAATTTATTGCTTTTTTGGCGGCACGCGAATTTAGAAAGCCGCTGATTTTAAAATTGCCACCGGTGCCGGGCAGCGGATTACGTGACGACATGACCCTCACCGTGCAATTAGTCGCCTTTGGCAATGACCAGGCGTTGTTATTGTCACGGGATGTGTCCGAGCGGTTCCGGCTGGACCGCATGCGCAGCGATTTTGTCGCCAACGTTTCGCACGAATTACGCACCCCGCTCACCGTCATGGCGGGATTTTTGGAAACCATTCGCAAACTCGGCCCGGACAAGGCCTATTTGATTCAGCGCTCGTTGGATCATATGCACGATCAAACCGAACGCATGCAACGACTGGTGGACGATTTGTTGACCCTGTCGGAGCTCGAAGACACGCAAAATAAGCTGTCTGAAAACGTGATTGATATGCACGCGCTGGTCGAAGCGGCGATCGAAGACGCAAAAATTGTCTCCGATGATCGTCATCGCATCGAAGCGTCGCTCGGCCAAATTTGGCTCATTGGCAATCACGACGAAATCGCCAGCCTGATTTCAAACCTGATCAGCAATGCGGTGCGCCACTCACCGGAAGGAAGTGATATCAGTGTCACGCTGGCGGTCCATGCGCAGACCAAGGAGCTCGAATTTGCCGTCAAGGACAACGGTGAAGGTATTCCTGCGGCGCATCTACCGCGGCTGACCGAACGTTTTTATCGCGTTGATCGCGGCCGCTCCCGTGCTGTTGGCGGCACGGGTCTGGGACTGGCAATTGTCAAACACGTGTTGGTGCGGCACGGTGGCCGGCTCGATATTGAAAGTGAGCAGGGGTCGTTTAACCACGGATCGACATTCCGGGCGATTTTGCCAGCCGAACGCGTGCGACTTAGCCAACCCAAGCCAGAAGCGGTTGCCGCATAGATTTATTAAAGGCCACGTGCAATTCGGCGGCTAAAAATACAGCGGTTATTCGATGGGGATGCGCTTTTGATAGCCTGCATATTTCATGGGGGTGCGTTCGAGAGTGTGCGCAGGAGCGCGTAATTTTTCACTCGACTGATCGAGCAATATCGAGATATTGCGAGAAAAGAGGGTGGCAAAGGACCGGTCCAGCGCCCGCTATTGATCGCGCAGGCCATCACGCGACCGAAGTACAATTTGGATCAATCGGAATAGTCGGTAACCAAGAGCGAAGAACTACAGTTAAACGGGCCGACCCGTGAACTATGCAGGTTAAACTCACACCATGAATTCACCCGCAGAAAATAACCCTCGGCCTCAACCCCAGACCCCATCACCACGCAGTTTTTCGCGCCGTTTTACCTTGGAAAATCTTGATATTCGCGGCCAGGTGGTGCGCCTCGACGACGCATGGCACGCACTCATGCTGGGACGCGATTACCCGGCTGATGTCACGCGCTATTTTGGCGAGTTGGCCACGGTGGCAGTGATGCTTGGCACCGGTCTTAAACATCCCGGGCGCATTACTTTGCAAATTCAAGGCAAGTCGATTGAGTTGCCGATGACCGACGCGGCGGTGCTGGCCAATGCGAGCAATGCGGCTAACGAGTCGACCAACCACGCCACCAGCAACTTCCTCGCCAAACGCGCCGCCAAATTAGTGGTGATCGACTGCAGCCACACGCTGGGATTACGTGGCATGGCATCATCAACCACCGATGACCCCAACCTGCCAACCAACAACCCACCACTTGACGGCGGATTTGCCGCGTGGGTGGGCGGCGGCACCTTGGCGATGACGGTCGTTAATAGTCAATCCGGGCAGATGTACCAGTCGATAGTGCCGATTTCGGGTCTGACCGTGGCGGAATGTTTTGAACATTATTTTGATCAATCCGAACAACTACCCACCCACCTTTGGCTGGCGGCGACACCGCAGGGTGCCGGAGCACTGATGTTACAAAAATTACCGGGCGCGGATCAACGCGACAGCGATGGCTGGGCGCGGGTGGAAATGCTGGCGTCATCGGTCACCGGGCAAGAACTGATTTCCACACCACCGGAGCAATTGTTACAGCGTCTGTTCGCGGCGGAAGACGTGCGCTTGTATGCGGCCAACGCGGTGCACTCGGACTGCACCCGCGACGAACAAAAAGTGAAAAACGTGTTGCGTTCATTGGGACGGGCAGAATTGGACACCACCCTCGCCGAGTTTGGTGAGGTGATTGTCAAAGACGATATGTGTAATCAGGAATATCGGTTTGATGCGGCGGCAATTGCGGCGCTGTTTGATAATAAAAACGAGTAAACACCAGCCTGAAATTTCACAGGGGGTGTTCGAGGGCGGATGGATGAGTGGGTGATTTTTTACTCGACCGACCGGGCTATATCTCGATATTGCCAGACAAATATTCAGCAGGAATCCCACCACGGCAGAGCTGGCCGTGTTTGGCAAATGAGCACGGGAAGAGAACGCAAAAGCGCATGTTCAGCGGCCCACACTAGCCTGCATATTTCACGGGGGCGCACTTGAGAGTGGGTGGATAAGCGAGTGATTTTTCGCTCGACTGACCGAGTAGTATCGAGATATTAAGAGGGAAAAGAGCGGAAAAGCGCTGCTCAGCCGCCTGCTATCGAGTGCGCAGGCCATCAACCTTACGAGTTACAGTTTGGATTCGCAGAATTTACAGGTCGCCAAGAATGAAAAACGTATGTAATTCCAATTACAGATCATAAATTCATTAACGCACAAACTTAACTTTGTCATTCCGAACGGCTTTTGGTGAGGAATGGCATTAGTTTGAAGGCAGTTGCTCATCGAGCAAAAATAAGAAACGTTTACTATTACGCTATGCCATCGGATGATATTCCTCGTCGCACGATAAAACTGTGCTCTGTCGGAATGACATTTTTTATTGTAGATAAAGCAAATAATTAATGCACTTTTGATGTGGAAATGGAATAAGGCGGGCCGACCCGTGAAATATGCAGGCTGGTCATTCCTGCCGATTACTTCAGTTTGGTGCGTTCCAATATGCCGTCCAGATGTTCAAAGCCCATAAAAGCAATGGTGACGGTGCCGTTGTTTTTTTTGTCGAGCTTGATGGCGACGGTGGTGCCGAGTTTATCGGCCAAATCGATTTCGAGTCGGCGCACATCTGCATTGTTGCTGCCACCGCCGCGTGCGCCTTTGGCAACCTTGGGTTGCGCCTGCGCAACTTTAACCAGCCGTTCGGCGTCACGCACACTCAAATCTTTATGGATGATTTGATGCGCGAGTTCCACCTGTTTGGCTTTGGCAAGTGGCAACAATGCACGTGCATGACCCATATCGAGCTTTTGTTCCATCACCATGTCTTGCACCGGTTTGGCGAGCTCCAACAGGCGCAATAAATTGGTGACAGCCGAACGTGAACGGCTGACCGCCTTGGCGGCCTCGTCATGGGTGAGTTTAAATTCTTCAATCAGGCGTTGAATACCGGCCGCTTCTTCCATCACATTCAAATCTTCGCGCTGGATATTTTCGATCAGGCCAATGCCGAGGGCGGCGTCGTCAGCGATGTCACGCACCAACGCCGGTACGGTGGTGAGTCCGGCCAATTGTGCGGCGCGCCAACGGCGTTCACCGGCAACTATTTCAAATTTGGCTGCGCCATTGGGGTTGGTTAACACGCGCACCAAAATCGGTTGCACAATCCCGCGTTGTTTGATCGACTCGGCCAGCTCCTGCAACGCCGGTTGGTCCATGTGGGTGCGCGGCTGATATTTGCCCGGCTTCAGGTCGGTGACCGCCAATTGGCGCAATTCGCTTTCATCATTGCCGACCGGTTTATTGCCGCCCAGTAATGCGTCGAGCCCTTTACCCAGGCCTTTATTTTTAATCATGAGGGGCTGCTTTCCTTGATGGGTATGCCGTGGCGGGTTAATAGTTCGCGCGCAAACGCAAAGTGCGCCTGAGCGCCTTTGCTCGATGGATCGTGCAGGATGACCGGTTTGCCGTACGACGGCGCTTCGGCAATACGAATATTGCGCGGGATGACGGTATTGAACACTTTGTCGCCAAAGTGATTTTTAATTTCGTCGGAGACTTGAATGGTCAAGGCCGAACGCGGATCGTACATGGTGCGTACCAACGCTTCGATCTCAATTTTTGGATTGAGGTTGGCTTTGACTTTTTTGAGGGTGCCGACCAAATCACTCAACCCCTCCAATGCGTAATACTCACACTGCATCGGAATGATGACCGCATCGGCCGCGGTTAGCGCATTGACCGTCAACATATTTAACGCGGGTGGACAATCAATGATGGCAAAATCGTAATCACTTGCAATGGTCGCCAAGGCGGCCTTGAGTCGGTATTCGCGATTTTCAATCGATACCATTTCGATTTCTGCGCCGGCCAATTCACGATTTGCCACCAGCACATCGTAACCGGCCTCAGTGGTCACACGCGCGTCGGCCGCCGCATATTCACCAAGCAACACGCCGTACAACGTTTTGTCGGTGCCGTTTTTATCGACGCCACTACCGGTGGTGGCGTTGCCCTGCGGGTCCAAATCGACCAACAATACCCGCTGACCATAATGGGCAAGGGTTGCCGATAAATTGACGGCAACAGAAGTTTTGCCGACGCCACCTTTTTGATTCACGACTGCATAAGCTTTCATACGGCTTCCATCACCACCAAGTGGCGTTTGCCTTCGATTTGCGGGACGTTCAAACTAATCACCTCGGCCACTTGAAAGACGTGGGCCAAGGGTGCCAGTCGGGCAATTTCATCGTGTGGATACACACCTTTCATGGCGATCATTTTTCCGCCGGGTGCGAGCAAATGGGCGGCACCAGTGACAAAGTCACCCAGCTCGGCAAACGCACGCGAGGTCACCCAATCAAATAGTTTGGCGGGTTGATACGCCTCAACCCGTTCACACACGACTGCCGCGTTGGTCAAGACCAACTCACCAATGGCCTGGCGCACAAAGGTGGTTTTTTTCTGCAGGGAGTCGAGCATGACCACCTCAAGGTGTGGTGCGGCGATCGCCAGACAAATGCCTGGAAGTCCGCCCCCACAGCCCACATCCAATATCAATTTGTGTTCGCCTGGTTTCATGCCGAGGTGGGGCAACAACGACAGGCTGTCGAGTATATGCAGGCCGATCATTTTTGCCGGATCGCGCACCGCTGTCAGGTTATAAACCTTGTTCCATTTGTTCAGCAGCGCCACGTACGCCAACAACTTTTCTTGTTGGACGATCGACAAGTCCAGGCCCAGATCCGTCAGGCCTGACTGCAGCGCCGCCGCCAACGATTCAGGCGGGGATGAGCTGGCCAACAAACTCACGCGACCCGCTCGGTGTCTGTGTTGGCTTGTTGCGTCAACTGTTCCTGGTCGTGTGCCATGCGGGCGGCACTGAAGCCGCGCTTCAAATAAACCAACAACAACGAAACCGCCGCCGGGGTCATACCCTGTATTCGTGACGCCTGACCAAGTGTTTCCGGTTTGTGCTGATTGAGTTTGAGTTGCACTTCTTTCGACAAACCACGCACGTGTTGATAGTCAAGATCAGTTGGTAACGGCAATGACTCCTGGCCACGGCTTTTTTCAACTTCGTCATTTTGCCGATCGATATAACCCTGATATTTGGCGGCAATTTCAACCTGTTCTGCAACGGCGGCATCGTCAACACCAACACCGGAGTCCAGCGGTAATTTTATCAATGCGTCATATCGCACATGCGGCCGGCGCAACAAATCAAACAAAGAATAATCACGCTCGATGTCCTGACCGATTGCGTCAATCATCTGCGCAGCGGGCACACGTCCGGGCTGCACCCAGGTCGCTTTCAAGCGCTGCGTCTCGCGGGCGATGGCTTCACGTTTGATTTCAAATGCACTCCAACGCACATCATCGACCACGCCCAGTGAGCGACCGATTTCAGTCAGACGGGCGTCGGCATTATCCTCGCGCAACTGCAAACGATATTCGGCACGACTGGTGAACATGCGATACGGCTCCGTGACACCACGTGTAATCAAGTCATCGACCAACACCCCCAGATAGGCTTCATCACGACGTGGACACCAACCCGGCTCACCTTTCGCCAGACGCGCGGCATTGATACCGGCGAGTAACCCTTGCGCAGCGGCCTCTTCATAACCGGTGGTGCCATTAATTTGGCCGGCAAAAAATAATCCGTCTATGGTCTTGGTTTCGAGAGTGGCTTTGAGTCCGCGCGGATCGAAATAATCGTATTCGATGGCATAACCCGGTCGCAGGATGTGCGCATTTTCCAAACCGGGAATCGACTGCACCAGTTTGAGCTGCACATCAAACGGCAATGATGTGGAAATACCGTTGGGATAAAACTCATTGGTGGTGAGCCCTTCGGGCTCGAGAAAAATCTGATGACTATTTTTGTCGGCAAAACGATGAATCTTGTCTTCGATCGACGGGCAATATCTTGGCCCCACGCCCTCGATCACGCCGGTGAACATTGGTGAGCGATCCAGCCCGGCGCGAATCGCATCGTGCGTGGCTTCGTTGGTATGCGTCATCCAACACGAAACCTGCCGTGGGTGCATTCTGCGATTGCCGAGCGTTGAAAACACCGGCGTAGGATTGTCGCCCGGTTGTTCTTGGCATTTTGAAAAATCGATACTGCGGCCGTCAATTCGCGGCGGTGTGCCGGTTTTTAATCGCCCCACCGGTAACTTCAATTCGCGTAAACGCGCCGCCAAACTGATCGCCGGCGGATCACCAGCACGTCCTGCAGAGTAATTTTCCAAACCAACGTGAATTTTTCCGGCAAGAAATGTGCCGGCCGTCAGCACCACGGTCGCCGCATGAAAGTGAATACCTGCTTGCGTGAGCGCCCCCACCACGCGTGGAGAATTTCCGAACGCACCGCCGGATTCCTCAATAAGCAGGTCATCCACCGCTTGCTGAAACAACCATAAGTTTGGTTGGTTTTCGAGACGTTGACGAATGGCCGCACGGTACAACACCCGATCCGCCTGCGCCCTTGTGGCACGTACTGCGGGGCCCTTGCTGGCGTTGAGTGTGCGAAATTGAATGCCGGACTCATCGGTGGCAATCGCCATCACCCCGCCCAATGCGTCCACCTCTCTGACCAGGTGGCCTTTGCCTATACCGCCGATCGATGGATTACACGACATTTGCCCCAGGGTCTCAATTGCGTGAGTAAGCAAACACGTGCGCGCACCCGCCCGCGCCGAGGCGAGCGCAGCCTCGGTGCCAGCGTGGCCGCCACCGATGACTATCACATCAAATTTGGTTGGGAACTGCATGATTCTTTGGGGATTTTTGCTTAAAAGTTGAAACTGGCCCTGGTCGGCAAGTTTACGGCAACCGCTCCAAAAAGGCTATATGCACAAATACCGGAAAATGCTGTTTTCGCCTGCTTTTCGATCAGCTTTGAGTCGGTTTTTGACGGCGTAGAAGCCTATCCACCTTTTGCAGGCGCGCCAATGTTTCACGTGAAACACAGCTCAACCCTATTTGCCGATACAAAACTTGTTAAAAATCTCCCCCAGCAAATCGTCCGGGGTAAATTCGCCGGTAATGGACGCCAACGCTATTTGTGCCAAACGTAACTCCTCGGCGAACAATTCATATTGGTTGGTCAATTTCGCAGCGGCGTCCAAATGAAGGCGTGCCGCGTCTAACGCAAGCAGATGGCGGGTGCGCGCCATAAAAACACCCTCTGCAGTCGGCCGCCAACCTGCGGTCGACAACAACCAGTCGCGCAACATCGGCAAGCCTTCGCCAGTCAAGGCGGAAATGAACATCGAGGAGTTGGCACCCTCATCATGGCGACGCTCGGGCTGGGCGAATAGATCAATTTTGTTGTAAACCCACGCCATCGGCAAGTCACGCGGCAGTTTTGCCGCTATTGCTGCTTCTTCCACACCTATCGCCGCGCCCGCCTCTGAGATCAGCAATGCTGCTCCTGCCTTTTCCACCGCCGCCCAAGTGCGTTCAATACCGATTTTTTCGACCACATCGGCTGTATCGCGCAAGCCGGCGGTGTCAATCAAATGAATCGGCACACCTTCAATCAAAATGGTTGCGCGCACCTGGTCGCGGGTGGTGCCGGCAATGGGTGTGACAATCGCCAACTCATCGCCTGCCAGACGATTCAGCAGGCTCGATTTGCCGACGTTGGGGCGGCCAATCAATGCCACCGTTAACCCATCACGTAATATTGCGCCCTGCTTGGCTTCACGCGCCAAATCGTCCCACAACACCTGGATGGAGCCGAGTTTGTCTTGCTGGGCGGCACGATCTGCCGGGTCAATTTCATCTTCCGGGAAATCAATACACGCCTCAACGTGCATTCTTAACTCGGTGACCCGCTCGACCAAGACCGTAACCCGCGCCGAAAACTCACCCGATAACGAGCGCGCCGCAGACTTGACCGCCTCCTCAGATGCGGCATCGATCAAATCCGCCACCGCCTCGGCCTCGGCCAGATCGAGCTTGTCATTCAGATAAGCGCGTTCGGTGAATTCACCCGGCCGGGCAATGCGACAACCCAACATCAAACAGCGCTTTAACAATGCCTGCATCACCGCCGGGCCACCGTGCCCCTGCAACTCAATCACATCTTCGCCGGTATACGAGCGTGGTGCCGGGAAAAACAAGACCAATCCCTGATCAATCACATCGTCGTTTGCATCGGTAAATGTCGCTCGCGCCGCCATCCGCGCAACCAAAGTCTTTTTCGCCAACGTTTCGGCCATCGCCGTGAGATTGTGCCCGGAAATGCGCACCACCCCCACCCCGCCCCGTCCGGGAGGGGTGGCAATGGCGGCGATGGTATCGGTGGATTGATTTTGGATGAAGTGTTTCACGTGGAACAATTTATCAGGTTGATCACAAATTGTTGATGATGGCGGGCAGTTTTGTGGCCGCATACCTTGCTGCTGGCCATAAAAAAGCCGCCTGCGATTCAACGCAGACGGCTTTTTAGGCGCAGCCGCCCGCTACCGCTTTGGCGTGACAGGCTTGGCTGGCGCGGCAGTAAACGTCTTATTGATATGCCACTGCTGGGCAATGCCCAAAATGTTTTGCATGGTCCAGTACAACACCAAACCCGATGGGAAGAAAAAGAACATGATGGAAAACACAATCGGCAGAATCGTCATGACCTTGGCTTGAATCGGATCGGTCGGTTGTGGATTCAGTTTGGTCTGTATAAACATCGACACACCCATGATCACCGGCAAAATGTACAGCGGATCCGGGGTCGACAGGTCGTGAATCCACAAAATCCACGGAGTATTGCGCAACTCAACGGCGCCCAACAACACCCAATACAGCGAAATAAAGAACGGAATCTGAATAATAATGGGCAAACAACCACCCAAGGGATTAACCTTTTCCGACTTGTAGAGCTCCATCATCGCCTGATTGAGCTTCATCTTGTCGTCGCCATAACGTGCTTTTAAGGCTTCCATCTTTGGCATCAGCGTTTTCATGTGCGCCATCGACTTGCCGGACTTCTGATTCAGCGGGAAAAACACCAGCTTCAACAAGATGGTGAAAATGATGATGGTCCAACCCCAATTCCCCACCAGATTGTTAATGAACGACAACACCACAAACATCGGGTAAGCGAGCACCGTCAAAAAGCCGTAATCAATCACCAGCCCAAGGCCGGGTGCCAGTTTATTGAGATTTTCCTGCTCCTGCGGGCCAACGTATAGCGGGGTGGAAATGAATCCGGAACTATTTGCGGCTACCGTCGCAAACGGCAAAATAACACCCGCTGAGAACAACTTTTCATTCACACGCTTGGTAAAGAACTCCCGGCCGGTCGCACCTTGTGGCAACCAGGCGGAAACAAAATAGTGCTGGACCATCGCCAACCAGCCGTCGCTGGCCTCTTTGACATGTTCAGCTTTATTTTTTTCGATATCAGAAAATGCGACCTTTTGAAATTTCTTCAGGTCTGTGTAAATGGCCGGGCCGGTAAAGGTGGCGACACCCGTAAATGGATTGCTGCCGGTGCTTTCTCCTTCTGGCGGATTGGCATCACGCAAAAACTGGAAATATGCTTTTGCTGCGATCGGTTCCGCGTTATCATTTTTGATGTCATAACGCACATCAACAACATAACTGCCGCGCGTAAACGTATAAGTCTTATTTACCGTCACTCCCGGAGTGTCGGTATTTGCAAACACAACATCGAGTTTGTCGCGATTGCCCAACTCGAGTTGCTGTCCCGGCTGACCACTTATCAGCGACCATTTGCTGGTGTGGTTTGGCAATCCCTCACCCAGCAGCCCGGTCTGCGCAATGAAGTAATGACCCACCTTGTCTTGCATCAACACAAACGGTTTGCTGTTGTCGCCACGTGCGTGATGTTTACGCAAAACCACCTGGCGTATATCACCGCTCACCGCATCCAGATCAACATCCAGCGTGTCGGTTCGCACCATCACCCGCTGGGTTGCGGCAGCCGGTGCGGCACCCACTGGCGCTTGCACCGCTGCGCTCGGTGACGCTGCCGTCGGCACGCTGGCGGTTGGAACAGCATTGACGCCGCCCGGCGCATCCGCATTTACATTTTTAACGGCACCAGGCGCATTTTGTGCGGCGATCGGCGCGTTCGGTATGGGTGGTGGTTGATTGTGTTTTTGCCAGGCCTCCCACAACAACAGGCTTGAAAAGGAAAAAACGATCAGCGCGATAATGCGTTGGGTATCCATGGGGCAAGGGTTCGACCTAAATTAATCGGTTAAGGAACGGGATCGTAGCCGCCGCCATGCCACGGATGGCATCGAAGCAAACGGCGAACGGTTAAATAACTGCCTTTGATGGCACCGTGTTTTTTCAGCGCATCAACCGCGTAATGGGAACAAGTGGGGGCAAATCGACACTGAGTACCAAAATAGGGGCTCAACACATATTGGTACGCACGGACCAGCATCAACAGGAATCGCGCAGCAAAAGACATCAGACGACCCGCTTCGCCACATTAAGCTTATTAAACAAGCTATCCGCCAACTGTCGCCAGGTCTGCTTTAATTGTTTGGCCGTGACCACGCCGGATTTAGGTGAGGTCACAACAGTCAGCAAAAAATCCAGTCCGCTGGTGCGTACGTTGTGTTGCCGAAACGACTCGCGCAAAACACGTTTAACACGGTTGCGATCCACCGCTCGTTTCAACAGCCGCTTCGGCACGGACAAGGCGATTCGGGATAGAGATAGGTTTGACAATGCGCTCATGTCAGATTCGCCCGCCGCGGTCGCGACGGCATTGTTTTTGTCAAGGGTCCGACTCATTAATGCCGCGCCAGTCAAACGAACGGTTTCGCGTCGACCACGCGCAAGCAGACCCTTCACCTCATTGGAGGTGAGGCGCATCACACGAGGAAAGGTGCTGGCGCGAATGAATTAAACAGCGAGACGTGCACGGCCTTTGGCGCGGCGGGCACGAATGACTTTACGGCCGCCAACGCTTTTCATACGAACTAAAAAGCCGTGGGTTTTTTTGCGGCGGGCTACGGATGGTTGGTAGGTGCGTTTCATGATGTCACTCTGTTTCTACAAGTTAAAAAGAATTTCTGCTGCGGATAATTAACAGGCGGGTTATTCGTAAATTACGTCGACTTGGGTTCAAACTGGGCTGCGGGCTTGGAACCCCTGTTGGGAACTGTCGCGGCTTTTTAACGAGGCACCAAATTGAATGGTCGCCGCTCATTACCGGCTGGCGCTCCCTACCCAGACGTGTAGTGTTGTCGAAGAACCCGCAGAACCTCGCATTATCTTGTTTTTGTTAGGGTTTCGTCAAGTCGCGCAGGGTTTTATATCTTGATTAGTTGACCTGTTTTTTGTGAATTTTTCTCTTTTTTGCCTGTGGATAAGTCGCTTTCCTGGCGCGTTCAGCGTAAAATGGCGCCAGTCAAAACCGATGCGGCTTGTCAAAACAAAGACAAGCCTGCGCCTTCACCAAATTCATGGTTTCTCTAAAACGACGAGTGGCTTAGTCGCGATATCGTCATTTGATGAAGGTTGGTTTCGGACTTCGTAGTCTTGTTTTAGACCCCGCCCGCCGATATTTTTGGTGTTCATCGTTGTACTGCCCCATAACCATCGTCTCGAAACCCTTTTCCATGCATCCATTTTGGCAAGTTTGTGTTGATGATTTTCAGCGCGAGCTCTCTCAACACCAATTCAATACATGGATAAAGCCACTTCGTTTCGAACAGGAGGGCGACAGTCTGGTATTGATTGCGCCCAATCGTTTTGTGCTGCAATGGGTCAAAGACCGTCTGCTATCGCGAATTGAAGGTGCGGCGGAAAAACACTTCGCCCGACCGATCATGATTGAGCTGGCCATGGAAGACGGCGCGGATGTGGATCCGGCGTCATCCTTACCCGGCGAAAACGCGGCCCCCCCCCATTACCAGACCGGCAACGATGACTCGCCCGTCAAAAAAACAACCGGCAACCTTGCCAATGGATTACCGGCTCACCGCTTGAATCCGGGTTTTACTTTTGGTAGTTTTGTCGGTGGCAAAGCCAATCAATTGGCGCGTGCCGCTGCACAACAGGTTGCCATCAACCCCGGCCAAGCTTATAACCCTTTGTTTGTTTATGGATCCACCGGTCTGGGTAAAACCCACCTGGTACAGGCAATTGGTAATCAATTATTGGAACAAAATCCACGTGCCAATGTTCGTTATATCCACGCCGAACAGTTTGTCACCGATGTGGTGCGCGCCTATCAACATAAAGCGTTTGACTCATTTAAACGCTCCTATCACACACTTGATTTGCTGTTGATCGACGACATTCAGTTTTTTGGCAATAAATCACGCACCCAAGAAGAGTTTTTTTACGCATTTAACGCCTTGATTGAAGCTGGAAAACAGGTCGTGATTACCTCTGATCGTTTTCCAAAAGAAATTTCCGGTATTGATGATCGCCTGATTTCTCGTTTTGGTTGGGGTTTAACCGTGTCAGTGGATCCACCCGAATTGGAAATGCGCGTCGCAATTCTTATGAAAAAAGCCGAGACGGATGGTGTCACCATCGATGAAGATGTGGCTTTTTTTATTGCCAAACATATTCGCTCAAATGTGCGCGAACTTGAGGGAGGTTTAAAACGGGTATTGGCTTTTGCCCGTTTCAATAACATGCCCGTTTCAATTTTGTCTGCAAAAGAAGCCTTAAAAGACTTGTTGGCAGTCTTAAACCGGCAAATCTCGATTGATAATATCCAAAAGACGGTTGCCGACTATTACAAAATAAAAGTCGCGGAAATGTATTCAAAAAAACGCGTTCGTTCGCTCGCCCGGCCAAGGCAAATCGCCATGGCATTGGCAAAAGAACTCACCCCCATGTCTTTGCCTGAAATTGGCGAAGCGTTTGGGGGACGCGATCACACCACGGTTTTACATGCTTGTCGTAAAGTACAACAGTTGGTCGATGCGGATCATGTTGTGGCCAGAGATCACTCATTATTGATGCAAATATTGCGTGGTTAATTAACAAATGCTTTTTATGTTGGTCACAATCCAACCTGTACAAAAGGTGCAGAAAGTCATGAATGAAGTTGGGATAGTCTGTGGATACTTTTAGTCGTTTTCATTAAAACCAAATATATCCACATCCCATGAAGCGGCTTAATACACTTCATCCTTAGACATTGGTAGCATCTAACAGTTTGATTATTAAAGTTAATACCGAGTTTTACCTAAAAACGTGTATCTCCTATTACTACTACTAGGTTTGTAATATGTTTACTATAAAAGCTAAGAACAGTACCTTGTTGGGCCCATTACAATTTGTCACCGGCATTGTTGAACGTCGACATACATTGCCTATTTTGTCGAATGTGTTAGTGGAGGTAGAAGAACACGCCATGCATTTTTTGGCGACCGACCTCGAAGTGCAAATTCGCGCCACCGTAAAATTGGATGCTGCGCATAAACCCGGCAGCCTGACTGTAGGCGCAAAAAAACTACAGGATATTTTGCGTGCCCTGCCTCCGGACGTGGATACAGCACTTGAAACCAAAGAGTCGCGATTGACGGTGAAAGCAGGGAAAAGTCGTTTTGCGCTGCAAACCCTGGCTGCAACAGACTTTCCAAAAATTGCCGAATCAAAAGATGCGGCAACCATTGTTTCGATCCCGCAGCGCGATTTTAAGCGCGTGTTGGGACTGGTCCAGTTTGCCATGGCGGTGCAGGATATTCGTTATTACCTCAACGGCGTGCTGATTTCTTGTGATGGCACCACCTTACGGGTTGTTGCCACCGATGGTCATCGTTTATCGATGGCATCATATAAATTGGCCGAACCCATTGCCAAAATGGAAGCGATCCTGCCACGCAAAACGGTGTTGGAATTAATCAAATTATTAGACGAAAGTGACGACCCGATTCAAATGGCGTTGCACTCAAACCAGGTGAAGTTTACCTTTGCGGGCATCGAAATCGTTTCGAAAATAGTCGAGGGTAAATTTCCCGATTACACCAAGGTTATTCCTTCCGGTTATACCAACCACGTGCAATTAAACCGGGCCGAATTTCAAAACGCATTACAACGGGCATCGATTTTATCGAACGATAAAATACGTGGTGTAAGATTGGTGTTCACCAAAGATTCACTGTCCATCATTTGCTCAAATAACGAGCAGGAAGAAGCAGAAGAAAATCTTGGCATCAGTTATGAGCGGGATGCATTGGACATTGCCTTTAACATCGCATATTTGCTCGATGCTTTGGGGCATATATCAACCGAAACAATTCAACTGTCCCTGGGCGAGGCCAATATGTCCAGCGCGTTGATCACCCAGCCAGGCAGCGAAGATTTCAAATATGTAGTCATGCCTATGCGTATCTAAACGCACAACAAAACATAGTCAGCATCAAGTCACGACAGTAAAAGTTAAATTAGGAAACAAATGGTACCGCCAAAAAAGACCGACCCAGCAGCATACGATTCAGACTCAATCAAAATTTTGAAGGGCCTCGAGGCGGTACGTAAACGCCCCGGTATGTACATCGGTGACACATCCGATGGCAGTGGTTTGCACCACATGGTGTTTGAGGTGGTTGACAACGCAATTGATGAGGCGTTGGCCGGTCATTGTAATGAAATCAAAATTATCATTCATACCGATAATTCCATTTCGGTTTCTGATAACGGCCGCGGTATTCCGACTGGTATCAAGGAAGACGACGAATTTAAACGCTCGGCCGCAGAAATTGTCATGACCGAACTGCATGCCGGTGGAAAGTTTGACGCCAACTCTTACAAAGTGTCGGGCGGTTTACACGGCGTCGGTGTATCGGTGGTCAACGCGTTGTCAGAGTGGTTAAAACTGCGTATCCGTCGCGATGGAAAATTGCATGAAATGGAATTTCGTCATGGCGAAAGGGTCAAACCCTTGCTGGTTGTTGGCAATACCGAACGGCGTGGCACCGAGGTGCATTTTTTAGCGGCCAAGGAAACCTTCACTCACATCGAATTTCATTACGAAATTCTTGCCAAGCGTTTGCGCGAATTGTCGTTCTTGAACAACGGCGTCAAAATTGAAATGATCGACCAGCGTCACAACAAGACTGAAAATTTCGCCTATGCCGGCGGCATCCGGGGTTTTGTGGAATACATGAACAGAACCAAATCGGTTTTGCACCCAAAAATATTTCATGCCGTTGGTGAAAAAGACGGCATGACCATCGAAGTCTCGATGCAGTGGAATGATTCCTACGGTGAGTCCGTGCAGTGTTTCACCAACAACATTCCGCAACGCGATGGTGGCACGCACTTAACTGGATTACGCACCGCAATGACGCGTATTCTCAATAAATATATTGAAGAAAATGAGTTTGCTAAAAAGGCAAAGGTAGAAACATCGGGCGATGATATGCGCGAGGGTTTGACCTGTGTGTTGTCGGTAAAAGTGCCGGAGCCAAAGTTCTCCTCACAGACCAAAGACAAATTGGTTTCATCCGAAGTTCAGCCGGTGGTGTCGGAAGTGGTTGCAGCCAAACTGTCCGAGTTTTTGCTTGAGAACCCGTCGGACGCAAAAATTATTTGTTCAAAAATTGTCGAAGCCGCGCGCGCGCGCGATGCCGCCCGCAAAGCGCGCGAGCTCACCCGCCGCAAAGGCGTGATGGACGGTATTGGTTTGCCAGGCAAACTGGCCGACTGTCAGGAAAAAGACCCCTCCCTGTGTGAAATTTATATTGTCGAGGGCGACTCAGCGGGCGGATCCGCCAAACAAGGGCGTGATCGTAAATTCCAGGCGATCCTGCCATTACGCGGCAAAGTGCTCAACGTTGAAAAAGCGCGTCTCGACAAAGTGTTGGGGTCGGAACAAATCGCCACCCTGATTACCGCATTGGGTGCGGGCATCGGCAAGGACGACTTTAATCACGACAAATTGCGTTATCACCGCGTCATCATCATGACCGACGCGGACGTCGACGGCGCACACATTCGCACACTCTTGTTGACCTTTTTCTACCGGCAAATGCCGCAACTTGTTGAAAACGGTTATATCTATATTGCCCAGCCGCCGCTATTTAAAATCAAGAGCGGCAAAGAGGAGCGGTACGTTAAAGATGAGTTGAGTTTGAAGCAGGCGCAACTCAAAAAAGCCATGAACGATGCGTCATTAAATACCGGCTCCGGCGGCAGCGTGATCGAAGGCGCGGCGTTGGTCAAATTGGCGGATGATTATCTGGTGACAGACGCCATCATTGATCGTTTGTCTCGCTCGTATGATCCGGATGTGGTGCGTGGCATGTTGACCTGTCCGCGCATTGAACTGAATAGCGCAGAGTCCGCGTCAAAAGCCGCGGTGCGATTGGCCGCCGCGATCGGTGTCGGCACACTCGAGGTCAAGGTTGAGGCAGACGACGTGCACGATGGTTTTCGATTGCGCTGCACCAAAACCCTGCACGGTAACAAACGCGATACCGTGATCGATGCAACATTTATTGAAACAGGTGATTACGAACAAATCGTACTCACCGCCCAGGTGTTAGACGGTTTGATTCGCGACGGTGCAGAAATCAAACGCGGTGAAAAGGTAACGGCTGTGAAATCATTTGGCGAGGCGCTGACCTGGTTGCTTGATCAGGCCAAAGACAGCATGTCGATCCAGCGCTACAAAGGGTTGGGCGAAATGAATCCGGAGCAGCTTTGGGAAACCACCATGGATCCAAAGGTGCGTATTTTGCATCGGGTGCAAATTGAAGACGCCATTGGTGCGGACGAGGTGTTCACCACACTTATGGGTGATAACGTCGAGCCGCGTCGTGCCTTTATAGAAAAAAATGCCCTGATCGTGCAAAACTTGGACGTGTGATTTTTTGTAGTGCTGCATTTCGTCAAAGTTAAACCAAACATTCACCAAAGTTGCAGTCTAACTTTGACACATGCACCTCTAAACAGTTGAATAAAAAAGGCTTGTTCAGTTTTTTATGGTGTTGCCTACGTATTGGGAACCCACAATAGAAGCGCGGGCATAAGTCGGCGGTTTTGCTTATGTGTTCCGGGGACAAAACCAATAGAAACCAATTTTGGGGAACGCATGCCCGACACGGCCAGCCATGCCGTGGTTGGCCGAACGAAAAATCACACGTCCATCGACCCACTCTCGAACACAACCCCGTGAAATATGCAGGTTAAGGCCCGTTTCACCAATACACGAATCTTTGGCAAAGTTAGAAACTGTAGTTAAAGGCGACTTTATCGCGTTTGACCGTCAAACTTTCTCTTTTCATGCCGGGCAGATCCGGCATCCACATTTTTGTTCCCGGCACGACTATTTGATTGCGGCGATAGTCATAACAAACGGGGGCATTCCCGCCATCACAGCTCTTCGTCAATCTATTTTGTGTGGTGCCGATATCTTGACCACTGGTTCTTTCGTTGGCGGAAAAAACCAACACCTGCGGTGTGGATTGGTTGATTGAAATCGTTGCAGGCGCGGTTGAATGAACCGATTGTGCCGACAGGGACAACGGCAACGATAAGGGCGCGAGCTTGCGGGCGGATTGTGCGGATTGGGCAACCGCAGCGAACGAAACAACCATCAATGCCACAGCGAGCGCTGCGTACAGTTGTTGATTCCACAAACAAACGCTGGTCTTAATTGGTTGCATGACACCTCCTGCTCAATTGCCCGACTCATTGCTTCCAGTAAACAATAAGCCGTGACAAGTGAATGCCGCAAATACGGCGGACAAAGGGTGCCAAATGCAGTGAATGCGGTAAAAATGATTGAGCAACTGTGATTGCGCGCACAATTTCCGCGAGTCGGGCCGGTGAGCGGGCTAAACCAAGTCACACCTTGCGATGATTAGCAAAACCAAGCCGAACCCAACCAAACTACGCCAAACGTGCTCTGGCGCGAACAATGGCCGCTTTGACCTGTGCGGGTGCCGTGCCACCAATATGATCGCGCGCAGCGGCCGACCCTTCCGGCGTAAGCACGGCGTAGATATCATCGTTGATTAATTTTGAAAAGGCGCGCAATTCGGTCAACGATAATTCTTCCAAGCCTTTGCCTGTGTTGGCGGCGGCACGTACCGCCGTCGCCACCGCTTCATGGGCATCGCGAAACGCCAACCCTTTTTTGACCAGATAGTCGGCCAAATCGGTGGCGGTGGCAAAACCCTTCATCACCGCGCATCGCATATTATCGGGCTTCACAATGATGTTGGCGGCCAGATCGGACATGATAATGAGTGAGTCGCGCAGTGTGTCGACCGTATCAAACAACGGCTCTTTGTCTTCCTGATTGTCTTTGTTATAAGCGAGCGGTTGACCCTTCATCAGCGTCAGCAGCGCCACCAAATGTCCATTCACGCGGCCGGTTTTGCCACGAATCAACTCCGGCACATCCGGGTTTTTCTTTTGCGGCATGATCGACGACGAATAACAAAACCGATCCGGCAAATCAATAAACGCCACACTCTGGCTCATCCAAATAATCAGCTCTTCGGAAAAGCGCGACAGGTGCATCATGGCCACCGCCGCGCCGCTGACAAACTCAATCGCAAAATCGCGGTCGCTGACCGCATCAATTGAGTTTTCACAGACGCCGTCAAAGCCCAGTTCACGCGCCACCATGAAACGGTCAATCGGATAACTGGTGCCGGCCAGTGCGGCTGCGCCCAGCGGCAGTTTGTTTAAACGCCGACGGCAGTCCTTGAGTCGGGATTCGTCCCGCGCCAACATTTCGACGTAGGCCAACAAATGGTGGCCGAAGGTCACCGGCTGCGCCACTTGTAAGTGCGTGAAACCGGGCATGATGGTGGCGTGGTGTTGATCGGCCACGTCAAGCAAAGCGCGCTGCATTTGCCGCAACAGATCCACAATGTTTTCAATTTCGGCACGCAACCAAAGGCGAATATCAGTGGCCACCTGGTCGTTACGTGAGCGCCCGGTATGCAGCCGCTTGCCGGCGTCACCAATCAGTTCGATTAACCGTGCCTCAATATTCATGTGTACGTCTTCACGCGCCACATCCCATACGAATGCCCCGGCCGCCATTTCGGCACGGATCGCGCTCATGCCGCGTTGAATATCCGCCAAATCGGCCGGGCTGATGACCCCCACCGCGTGCAGCATGTTGGCGTGGGCGAGTGAGCCTTGTATATCCACCTCCGCCAAGCGTTTGTCAAAGGTCACTGAAGCGGTGAAGCGCTTGACAAGCTCGGTCACGGGCTCGCAGAATCGGCCGGACCAAGCCTTATTGGTGGATGGTGAATCGGGGCCAGGGTTTTCTGGGTTATCTTGGTGTGCGGACATATAACGTAATATGGGCGGAGTCGTGAATTTGCGCTTAGAGTCTATCCAATGAGTATAAACGAGCCGCTTCACCCATCGCGCCCATCAAGCCCGGCAAACGCGGTGCCGCTACCGTTACACCTGCCACAAATCGAATACAACGCCCGCCTGCCGGACTTTTGTAATCTCGGTGTGATCCTTCGCTTGTTGGTAATTGTCAACGTCATGGTATTGGGTGCGGCTTTGGCGCGCGCCAATATCGCGGTTGATGCGTCGGCGTTGATGCGTGAGTTTTTATTGATTTCGATTGTGGCGCAGCCGGCCATTATTTTATCGCTGGTGGCCACCTGCGCCGCCAAACCATTTTTTATGAAACTCACCTATTGGCGAGGAATTTCAGCAGTTTTTGTGCTGGAAGGCATGATTGGTGTGTTGTTTTGGTTTTTGCACCGCGCCCTGTTGCCAATTGTTTCGGCCGGGGAAAGTGGGCCGTCGATTTCGATTGTGCAATTTGCCATCTTCTTTTTTGTCGCCACTGCCGCCGTCTTGTTTTATTTTGATTTGCGCGCGCGCTCCCTTGCCCCGGCTTTCACGGAAGCGCGCTTGCAGGCCCTGCAGGCGCGGATCCGACCGCATTTTTTGTTTAATTCGATCAACGCCGTGTTGTCGCTGATTCGCGATGAACCGAAACGTGCCGAACGCATGCTCGAAGACATGGCTGAATTGTTTCGGGTGTTGATGGCCGATAACCGTCAACTCAAACCACTTGCCGATGAAATTGAGTTATGTGAGCGCTATTTGGAAATCGAACAAATTCGTCTCGGTGATCGGTTAAAGGTTGATTGGCAGATCAAGGATATGCCGGCACTCGCACTGGTGCCACCGCTGATTTTGCAACCGTTGATTGAAAACGCGGTGTACCACGGCATCGAGCCGCAATCCGGCGACGGCACGCTGACCATCGCCATTCACAGCGTCGGCAAACAGGTGCGGGTGGTGTTGACCAACCCGTATCAAAGTGGCTCGACCCACGTTTCTGGTAACCGCATGGCCATTGCCAATATCAAAGAGCGTTTGCAATTACACTTTGACGCCGAAGCGAGTTTGCGCGCCGACATCAACGGTGCTTTATACATAGTCACCATCAATATGCCGATCACCACCGAAAAATAATATGACGACCTCCGCCACCCCACCCGCCGCCCCTGACGCACCCGCCCACATATTGATTGTGGATGACGAAGCTCCGGCGCGAAAACGGTTGTCCAATTTGCTCGACGATTGTCGTGAAGCCTTTGCCTTGCAAATTGCCGACCAGGTGGCCAATGGCCGCGAGGCGATTGATGCGGTCAACAAGGGCGGCATTGATATTGTGTTGTGTGACATTCGTATGCCGGTGATGGATGGCATTGAGTTTGCCCGCCATTTGGCCACCTTGGATTCGCCACCGAAACTTATTTTCACCACCGCGTTTGATCAATACGCCGTAAAAGCGTTTGAACTCAATGCGGTTGACTATTTGCTCAAGCCGATCAAACAAGAGCGCTTATTGGCAGCCTTACTCAAGGCCCGTCCGGTGTTGCCGCCCGCGGCCAATGCCATTGCCGATGCCACCCACTCCAAACGCAAACACCTGTCGATTCACGAGCGCGGCAAAGTGGTGTTGTTGCCCACCGAAGAAATTATGTATTTAAAGGCGGAATTAAAATACATCACCGTGCGCACCCAGACGCGGGAATATTTGTTGGAAGAATCACTCACCCGCCTCGAAGAGGAATTCGTCGGTACATTTGTGCGTATTCACCGTAACGCCCTGGTTTCGATCAACGCCATTGCCGGTTTTGAACGGGTGCCGATCCATCCGCCGACGGACGACACAACTGCTCCGAGCGCCGAAGGGGTGGCCGACGATGTTGATGTGGCGGGCATGCATTGGGTGTGTATCCTCAGGGGCATACCCGAAACCCTGCCGGTTTCGCGTCGTCAGCAACATTTGATCCGCGAGTTTTAGGCATGGAAAGTAGTGTCGTTATGACCACTTTGTTGCCGATCGCGCTCGGCATCATCATGCTCGGACTTGGGCTGTCGTTAACCGTTGCCGATTTTACCCGTGTGGTGCGTTTTCCAAAGGCGGTGGTTGTTGGCCTCGTCATTCAGATGGTGGTGCTGACCGCGGTTTGTTTTGGCATCAGTGTGCTGTTCCAATTGCCACCGGAATTGGCGGTCGGCATGATGTTGTTGGCCGCCGCACCGGGCGGCGCCAGCGCCAACATCTATTCGCATCTGGCACACGGCGATGTCGCGCTCAACATCACGCTCACCGCCATCAACTCGTTGTTGGCGTTGATTGCACTGCCGTTCATTATTGGTTTTTCCATGCGATATTTTTTAGGAGCCGAACAATACATCCCGCCCCCGTTCAAAAAAATCATCGAAGTGGGATTAATTATTCTGGTTCCCGTCGCGCTGGGAATGTTGCTGCGTTATCGTTTCCCAGGCATGGCAAAACGAATGGAAAAACCCATCCGGATATTTTCCGTATTGTTGCTGCTGCTTTTGGTGGTGGCGGCGGTCACGCAACAATGGGAAGTGTTGGCAAAAAATTTCGCAGTGGTCGGTGTGGCCTGTCTTGTTTTTAACCTTGTATCCATGGCGGTCGGATATGGCGTGCCGCTGGCGGTGAAGTTAACCGAAAAACAAGCGATCGCCATTGCCATGGAGATCGGCATTCACAATGGCACCCTCGCCATCTTTATCGCGCTGAATGTTTTGTATAACGGTGCCATGGCCATTCCGGCGGCGATTTATTCGTTGATCATGTTTATCACCGGCGGGCTGTTTGTGATGTGGCTGAATCGGCGGCGGAAAGCGGCGACAGCGACTGGTCTGGCGTAACGATGTAACGACGAGCGACTTTCAATAACGCGCCCCTCCCCACTTTTTTCCCCCTCATGAAAAATCTCCAAACAGCCATCCAAACGATTCTTGCCCGTGCCGTGAAAGACACCGAGCCCGGCATTGTGCTCGGCATCCGCCAGGGTGGTCACACGTTGTTCACCGCCGCGCGTGGTTTGGCCAATCTGGAAACCGGTACCGCCTTCACCGCCACCTCCGCCTTTCGTATTTGTTCCATCACCAAACAATTTGTCTGTGCGTTGGTCTGGCGCGAAGTGCTGGCGGGCCGTATTGATGTCGCCGCCCACCCCGGCAAATATGTGGGCTGGATGAAATGTTTTGACCCGGCGCTGACGATTCTGCATTTGATGCAAAACAAATCCGGCATTCGTGACCAATGGGTGATGGCGATGATGATGGGCGCCAAGCCCGAGCAACGTTTCACATTAGAAGATGGGTTTGCCGCCATGCGCCGCGCGCCCGCGAGCATGTTCGCGCCCGGCAGCCAGAGTTTGTATTGCAATGGCAATTTCGAATTGCTTGGGCAAATATTGCGGGCAGTCAGCGGCCAGGATTTTCAATTGGCATTACAAACCCATGTGTTGGCCCCGCTGGGCATGAAAAACACCTTTGTGGGTGTCGATACCGCAAAAGCGCTGCCGGGCAATACGCGCGGTTATCGGCATATCAAAGGCAAATGGGTCGAAGAACAAAATGGCGTGCACTGGTCGGCCTCGGCCGGCATCGTCAGCACTATGGAAGATATTTTTAAATGGGATGCCTGCCTGCGTGACCCCGCCGCCAGCGGTTTACCGTGGGTCGACAAGATCAAAACACCGCAGCCCTTTACCAATGGCGCTTCCGCCGCTTATGCATCCGGCATCAACCATTGGCAGGCACACGGCCGCGCAGTCTTGACCCATCAAGGCGCATTACGCGGCTGGCGTTCGATCTTATTGCGGTTTGTGGCAGAAGACACCGCCATCGCTGTTTTTATGAATCGCACCAACTCGCCATCGGGTTATTTTCCGTCGCGTGTTGCCTATGCGGCCGCCAAGGCGCTTGGCATCAAACCGGTGTGGCAAACAGCAGCCACAAAAAAGCGCGCCGTGGCGAGGGTGGCTTCACCCGGTTGGTATTGTTCCATCGAGCAAGGCTTGTTGATGCAATTACGCAATCCGCCAAGTGGTGCGGTGGCCAATTTTCAGCGCGATGCCGACAAACTTTTTGCCGGCGACCAAGCGCATGTGGTCGAAAGCGACGATCAATATCTGCGCATTATTCAAACCAAGCGTACACAGCTGGTGACGTCATTCGAAGAGGCCAATATGCATGCGCTGATGCAGCGCTGCGCGCCGGGCCAAGCCAACACACCAGACAAACCAATAAGCGCATCAAAAAAACTAACGAAGCCCGCGTGTTTTGCCAGCGGTAGCTACCAATGTGCACCCATCGACACCACACTGGTGCTGGCCGCCACCGCAAAGGGCACCACCATTCAATTTTCTGGCCCCTTCGGCAAAGGCGAGGTCTATCCAGTCGAAGTGATCAATACCACCACGGCGTATTTTGAAATCAGCCGCGGCGTCGATGAAACCCCGCCGGGAAGAATGTTGATCGTGTTTGATGCCGCCGCAAAGTCGCTGGAGATCAGCGGTGCGCTGGCGCGGCGGGTGGTGTTTCGGCGGGGGTGAAAGATCAGGGAGCGGATTGACTGGCCGAGCCCCCACCAAATGGCCATTCGACGTCGCGACTCCCAATGGCGTGTGATGCTGTTGCGGCGAGGCGAATAGCAGGGTCCCTGTAACATTTAGTGCTGACCTCTAATAATTGTTTAAAAGTTGAACCGTTAATCGCAGAGTTCTTTAGACTACCCAAACTCATACGCCGTCCAACGACAAGATTGATAGACCCAAAATGCATTCTAAAAATCAAAACTCCAATTTGACAGCTCAAGCGCCGTTCGAAAGTACCTATACGCATGGGAAAAATTTCCCCTTCCAGCGGTGGTTCAAATTCAAGGAGGCGTTTTCTCCACAGTTGGTATACGGCGTCATCGACCGGCTGCCGGTTGCGCCTCGCCTTGTGGCGGATTGCTTCGCGGGTTCCGGAACGACCGCTCTTTCATGTCAGCTGGTTGGGGTGGAGTCTCAATCGATTGAAGTAAATCCATTGATGCAAGACGTTATCGAAGCCAAGTTAACACCCGCATGTGGAGGGGCGTTCCTCGATGCCGTGCAAAAAGCATCTAGGCGTGCTCGGAAGCTCTCGATCTCGCTCCGCGACCTGAGAAAACGCCTTCCGCCCACGTTCATTGAGCCAGGCGTTAAAGATCGCTATCTCTATTCAAAAGTCGTGGCACGAAGCATAGAAGCAATTAGGCAATCGCTAGAGGCGGAGAGCTGCCCGATCAACCGACGCCTAATGCGGGTTGCTTTGGCCGCCATTCTTGTCGAGCTGAGCAACGTTCGGGTTGATGGCAAAGGGCGCAGATATAGAGGTGGCTGGCGCGAGAGGATAGTCTCTGCTGACGATGTTTACCTGCACTTTTATGTGAAAACCACCGAGATTGCTGAGGACCTCATCGGCGGTATCCCCACGGATAGAGCGAAATTCTATCTGCATCGTGGCGATACCCGACATAAGGTATCAAGTTTGCAGAGTGGGATTGACTTGGCATTGTTTTCACCCCCATATCCAAATTCATTTGACTACACAGACGTGTACAACGTTGAACTTTGGATGTTGGGGTATATCAACTCAGCCGAGAGCAATCGAACGCTGCGCCGGAGCACCTTAAGGTCTCATGTACAAGTTGAGTGGCCGGATTCAGCGAAAGAAGTGTTGGATAGCGCGACATTGAGGGCCACCTATAAGAAGCTAGGGCGAGCACGCGAACAACTCTGGAGCGCTTCGATTCCTGAAATGGTGAATGGATACTTTGCTGACCTGAGTGACACGCTTGTCGGGCTGCGTCCCAAACTCTCATCAAGAGGTGTGGTCACGATGGTTGTTGGAAATTCGCAATATGCCGGTATCTCAATAAATACCGCCAAGATTCTTAGTGAATTGGCGCCATCGATGGGCTATGAAGCGATCGCGGCTGAGAGTATTCGGTCTATGCGATCATCGCCACAACAAAAGAGGACGCAGGGGCTCTTGGAGTCGATGGTTTGGTTGAAGCCCGCTTAACTCTTTTTTCCAACTCTTGCTGCTCTCACATTGGCAGAGCTACTTAGCACTCGGTATAGATGCGCTTTGACCCCCTGCTTTGCTGCATCCGCTTTAATGTCGGCAAACAGTGCTGCATCAGAAGTTTTTGTGAAATCGTAAGTACACAAAAGCGCTTCGTCGCACTGAATATCATCACCATTACATTTTGCTTGCACCACGCCGGAAAGGCACCAATCTTTGTTTGCCTTTTTTGGTCGTTTCTTGCCTGTGTGAGTGAAGTCGCGAATCGTCTTCAATTCAAGCAGATACCGGACAAATTGCAAAGCGGATTTCTGTTCGAATACGATGTCGGTGCGACCCGAGGGCACGTCAATTTCTTGAAGTGCAATGCCATTGCTAAACTTCATCGAGAGGCCAAAAAATAGCAGTTTCTGAATGGCCTTTTCAGGGTTTTCGGTGGGATAGTATTTTGCGGCGTTCGTCCAAAGATCCGCTCTTAGCTTCGGATGGTTGAGAACCTTTTCGCTGGCAAAATCCGCTAACGCCGCTTCAAGAACGGGTAATGTCAATGCGTTCAAATCCGAAACCTCGAATTCCGCGTATGACGTTCTATCGATAGTTCCTTTCGGGAAATAATGCATTTGCGGCTGGCCGTTGGTACCTAAAACGGTCTCGTGGCAATCAAGGCCCTGCGCTTTTAGAAAAACAAAGAGAGTCTGCACGTCTGAGAAATGGCCATACCACCCTTGTGTCGAAGTCGCGGTACCCAGTATGAGTACGCCTGGCTTAATAGGATCATGAAAGGGTACCTCTCTATGCTCCAAGAAAGAGCCTTCAATTTTCGAGACGGCTTCGGGTACATTTTTAGGGAACAAGAAAACCATTGGCTCATTAGGCTTAAGCATTCCAAGTCGGCGCTTAAATTCTGCAAGCCATCGCGGATCGAATGAAATCGAAGGACGCTCTGGTAGCACAGACGGTATCTTTTGCGCGAATGATTTGAGTTCCTCAATATCCACCGACACTTATCCTCTAATTTGAATGAATGGAGATGCGGGCGGTGCCACTCTGCGCTTCTACCGTGTGCGACAAGAATTTGCCGTATGCCTGAATTGCAGCATAGGTAGAACGTGATTTTGATTGTTTGAACACATCAACGATTGCAGCAATAGCAACCTGAGTTGGAAAGGCTGATCCAAATTCGCCGAGGTTTATCAGATCGCCGAAGCCGACCGCTGCGTCCGAATAGCTTGCCTCAGCCCGAGCGCCTGCAATGAGATTGCCTATTCCCAACTCACCAAATGAAATAGCACTAAAACGATGAAAATTACGCATTAGGCTAAACGCGACGGAATCACTGCATATCTCATTCAGCAAATCGGTCGCGCGAGACGCAGCAAAATATTGGACGCTCATTTTGCGAAGACCCATCGTCGACACGACATTGGATACCTTTGCAAGACCAGTTCCCACCAGCCTATCCAAATTCTCAACAACCCTCGGATATTGCGGGCCACCCTCCTGCTTGATCAGGACACTTTGAGATGCTGGCGCGTCAAATGCATCGGCCGCGCAATTTGCGAAGTAAGCGAGCGCAAACAAAACATCTCTTGTTGCGGGGGCTATGCCGACGATTGTGGCCTGCTCTAACAAACAAAGCGTCCACATTCGGTCGAATAGGGGCCCAGCGTTGGCGGTGTCAATCGTCATTGAACGCCTGTCGCCGTCGCATAGTCGCGCCGATATTCGCTAAGATGTTTCTTTGCAGCGGCGCTCATTGCTGCGTTTTCAATCAGGTTTAGTAAGTTCTTTGTGTTAGCTCCCAAACTCTTCGCGAGCAAAGGTTTGCGACGAGTACGGCTGCGCTGCAAGTGCTCAACGCCGATGCCAAGCATGCAGGGGATCATGCTCGTCCCGGTGAGATTGGAGGTAACCACGAAGCTTTTCGCGAACTCGCTCTTTGTGCCAGCTTCATCGCGGACTAGATTTGCGAACCGCAGAATGAAAACACTGTCTAGACTCGCCTCAGGTGTCTCAATGCAAAGAGTCATTTTTTGATTCGGCGCCAATACTCTGAGGAACGCTAGCCGAAAGGCAAAGTCAATCAAATCGCGTTGTGATTCCGACACGTCATCAACTGTTCTGCGAGCAAGCATAGTATTTGGCGAAGTGGCACCTGTCATCATGGGTACGAAAAGAGGAACCTGCACCTTTAGACTCGAAGCCCCTTGCCCGACAGGCGCCTCCACAATTGAAGCGCTTAGCGAGCATTTTTCTGCTAGTACCACCGAAATTAGTTCAGAAAAATTCTTGGAGATCTTATCGATCACACGCTTAGTATCTTTGACGTACTTGTCTGAAATCCCCTTCAGCGTCGAAATGGCTTCGTTTTTTCTCAGCGTGTGGGAGGCAACAGCGTCAGCAAGGAAGCGTAAGCGCTCTTCGATTTTGGGCAATTTATTACTTTGCTCTACCGCGAGCACCCTTGCCTCGACCTGTTCTTTTTCTGCCGTGGTGTTCACTAGCTTCGGTGCAATTTGACGCAATTCCAATAGCAAAGAGGCCAACTGAGCCTCACTCTCCCGTATGGCGCTGCGCAAGCCGGCTCGTTCAATTGTTATCTTGTCAAGAGCCGCCTTTGAGCTCGGGCTCGTCTTGCGGCCCGCATGGTCTGCAACGAAAACGGGCGAGTCGCAGCATGGACACGTCTTTTCGGTCACGAACTTCTCCACCGCCAGCTTTAATCGATTTCTGTCCTCTGACCCACAAACAATACATTTCTCATCAGCCTGCATCTTCGTCCAGAGAAATGCACCGAAGTCCTCTAACGCGGGAAAACACTCTGCAAGCACCTTCTCCCGCACTTCAGATTCCTTGGTTTGCAATTCAAGTAGTGCTGATTGGTGAGATAGCAGTGCATGGGTCGCAGCGCGGCGCTGAGTTTCTGCTGTCTCTCTTTTAGCGCGAAGCTCCACCAATACCTTTTCATAGCCTTGCAGGGCAGCCTTGTCTTGAGCGTAATTCTGTCCAGCCTCTGAAGCCGCGAGAAGCGCGGTGGCAGCCTTCTTCTCTTTTGAATGGAGAGCTTGATAGTTACGCGCGGCGCTGTCAGCCTCCTGAGCTACATTAAATGCGGTACGGTATGAAAGAGCCTGTTGGCTTGGGTAGAGGAAAACTCGTGTCAGCTCGTCTTGTGCATTGCTATCCCAGACAATGGATTTTCGATCTTCAAAATAGAATACTAGGTAACGCAGAATCATGAGCACATCGAAAAAACTCGCAACACCGACCAACGCTCGGATTTTCTCCTGATAGGCATCCTCCCAGATTTGCTTGTCGGAACGGACCGTCCTTCCGTTCACCTTGAACGCCTGAATTTCGAGGGTTCTGAGGCTTCGCGTAATCTCGATCTTTGATGAGCCCAAATCGAACCAGACCGTAATCGATGCACTCTTAGCACCATCAGTCGTCCGAGAAGCAAATTGCCCCGTTACGTTCGATAGCGAAATCATTTCTCGCTTCGCCTGGCCAAGCTCATCTGCTGCGCGCAAATCTGCCGGTCCTGTAATCCCCCGATGGAGCATTCGAAGGAGCGTCGTCTTGCCGATCCCGTTCACGCCAACAATCAAATTGACGCCGTCAACGAACGAGTGCTCAAAAATGCCGGCACCCGCTTTTCCTGGGAATAGCTCGTACCCCTTGATTCTAAATTTCCTTATTTGCGGAAGCTCTAATGTATTTGCCATTTATTTTTTCGACTCTTGTGTCATTGATACGCAATGCGCAATATGAGTACCGAGTCTAAACGCGCAATTAACAAAAGGCAAAGAAATCGCTCTATACAAAATACGACCTTATATCGGCGTTTCATCCTCGTTAAGGGGAGTGCAATTCCCCCACGCGGCGAATCGATCGCCAGATTGGGCGGAGAAGTTCTAATTCCGCCCCTTCAATTTGGCAAATGCATCCGCCATGGCATTTCCACCCTGTGCAGGCGTAGATTTCAAAGACGCCATTTGGCGGGATGTTTGCGACGGTTTTGCCTGAAACGCCGCACCTGCATTGGGGTTTGTTCTTTTAATTGCGGTGTCATTCAGGCGCATGGTCAGCGCCACACGTTGGCGTTTGATGTCGATTTCGGTTCGTGCCGTTAAAAATTCACCGCGCATCACTTAAAACTTCCTGCACCCGCCCCGTTCCGCCCACCACATTGAAAAACAATGTCCGCGTGCTGGCATCCCATTGTGCAGGCGTGCCGTCGAATGGACTGCGAAGTTCGCTTGGCGCGGATTTCATGTCAGCTTCGATGTCCGTATTCGGCGCTTTTGCGGCCGCGCGCATGATCTTAATTGTGTACAAACGCCGCTGCGCCTCCTTGCGAAACAACGCTCCGATCAAATCGCCTGTCTTGAGTTGACTGCTCATTAGCAATTGCCACGCCGAGGCGGTAATGGGATCAAATATGTCGCTGACTCGCCAGGCGCTGTGGCGTGCATTGACGGTCGAAATGGCTGCAACAGCGGCAGGATGCGTCGCGATCGCATCAACAACTTCACTCGAATAGACGGCGATTCGATTTCGCAGGCGGTTGATACCGACAAAACGTTGCAGGAGTAATTCGCCACGGATTTGTTCGAATAGGCGCAGCTCGCCGTTCGCAATGGTTGCAATGTCTTTACCGACGTTGCCACGTGGCTTGACCAGCTTTAATAACTCCGCCCGATGTGATTGCATCAGGTCCGGCGCTTTGGCCAGCAACAAATCAAGGCCGGTAAAACTGAGACCTTCGTTCACCATGTTGATTGCCGTCATGGTCCAGCTTCCGCCATAACCGGCCATCTGCGCTTGATGCAATTGGTTATCGGCCCATTTACGATAAGCCCGCTCGTCCTGTCCCTGCCGCAAATCGTTGGCAATATCGGCGACGATGAGCTTGCTAAGCTTTATTGTTGTTTGACCACGGAATGATTCACCGTCGGCGGTCACGGGAAGTTTTTGTATCGCCCGATAACGTTCCAACATCTCCGCGTTTTCAACCAGCGCCGTTTGTAGTTGTGCCGGCGAGGTGCAATTTTTTGAAAACTCTTCGTGTATTTTTTCGCCGGGGGGAAATAGCCAACAGTCCAGATCACCCTGCCACGTGACTTCCAAACGCGGCTTTCCTGCGCGGATCGACGTTGCTGCCTCCATCACATAGCCGCCGGTACGCGCAGCCTCTGCAAGTGCTAGTCGGCCATGTTTCATGAAGTCTGATCCCGCCGGAGCGTCGAGACCGATCAAACCGATTGTGGCTTCGGAGACTTGCCTTTCGCCAACGTGCGTGGCGCCGCGCAATGCGGGTGCCAGCGCGTCGTCGGGTTGGAAAAATACCCAGCCGACATAACCGGCAGCAGCCACGACGACAGCGAGAATGATGCGTTTTGTTCGGGACATCATCGGCTTTTCTCCGGCCAATTTTTTCAAGACAATTGAAGCGGGTGCTTTATTGTTCGTTACCGGTAATCAGTCTAAACAGCCAATTAACAAAAGGCAAAGAGCGCAGAATCAAAGGGGCCAAATCAAAGTAAATCAAAGCGGCCAAGCCCGAATTTCCCAACCCTCAGGCAAATCATCCGCCAGCACAATATCCACCCGCATCGGTAAATCGCTTTGGCTGAACGCGTCACGCAGCGCAAACATTTTCGCCAGCGGCAGCGGCGCACCAGCAATGGCCAGGTCAAGATCAGAATGTGGCTTCACCCGTTGGCGATCCGCAGCACTTCTCACCACGCGTGAGCCTAACGCAAAAAATTTGTGATGCGGCGCGTGTTGCTGAATCAATACACGAACTAACGCGACGCAGTTATCAGGCAGCACCAACTCGGCTTGGTCGTCGACAATAATCATGCACTCGCCGCCATGAGTTTGTCGTGAGGATTTTGCGCATCCGTCAACAAGTGTATCCGCCAAAGTGAAGGGTTGGCTGATAGGTTACCCAAATTATCCCAACTTGTAACCCCGCGTCTGGCAGTCTTTGCGGTCAACTAACCCTTCGCCTTCAACTTGGCAAATGCATCCGCCATGGCGTTCCCACCCTGCGCAGGTGCAGATTTCAAACCTTGTCCTGAGCCAGGCCGATGGATCGCCATCTGGCGTGCAGTTTGGGATGATTTTGCTCGAAGGGTGGCGCCAATACTCGCGTTTAGCTTTCTTCCTAACGACCGCTTTCGCCACGTTCTGCGGCGGCAATCTTGCGGCATTGCGCTATAGCTTCCAGCGCTTTTTGTGTTTTTTAGTCTGGCGAATGACATGCTGATTGAGTTTCGTCAGCAGTGTTTGTTCTGTGCCAGGCGCTGCCAAACCTGCCAACTTATCGCGAACGTAGGTTGCTTGTGTGATGGTCGCGTCAGCCACTTCTGCGCCTATCTTCGTCACATACCTGGGGTTAACACCAATTTGTGCTGCCATCAACGCTAAATTTTCCGTTTCAATTGCGCCGGGAACGGATTCGCCGCCAATGTTGAACGCAAATTTTCCAGACAGAAAGCTATAAAAATTAGTCGACATCAAATCATAAAATGGTGCGAGCGTGGGGCCTTTTTCCGGGTCTCGCAGCACGGAAAGATTTTTTGCGTGGCTATCGTAATTGCCGACATAGAGATTAAAAAAAACCCACTGGATGAATCGCTTCAAATCCTTGGCGGGCACATGGCTCTCTCGCAGTAGCTGGTAGCAACGCATGAGTGTTGGCCCACCATCAGACTCGTACTTCACATCGGACGTTTTGCCATCCAACTGACACAAATCATGCTGCTGCAAACGGATCATCGGCAAATCAATATTTTGATCTTGCAAGATTCTGTCATAACGTTTGATGAGTGCCGCTTTCACAATCGGCTGATACGTCGCACTCGCCACGCCAAGCCCGATACGCTCTGCCAATTGCATGGTGTAAGTTTCATTTAGTGCGGACGCCCACACCGATTCAAGCCTGCGAATATCGGGTTTCAGAATATGCGTGGAAGGTGCTGCGCCAAGCGGAATAGCTGGTGTGCCATCGGCTAAAACCACGAGCAGCATTTTTTCTTGTGCACCCGCAAGTGAAATGCGTACACCAACGTCATCTGTTTGACTAATCAGTTTGCTTGTTGCGGGCGATACATACAATTGTCGAATATCAGCCCATGATGTGGACGTATATTGGGCTTCATTTTTACGTGATGTTTTTTTCGGCGATAGCGTAGGCGACATTACGCTTACATTACCTGCCACATCACCACCCATGGCCTCAAGCAAACCAAAAATTGTCGTCGCCTGGCGGCTAATTGATAGCTGGCGGCGAATATCACCCTCTGGCAGCAGATTTTCAAAATACGCCTGCACCGCTATATTTTGTTGTGCGTCAGCGATAAGGGGCAATTTTTCACTAAGTGCTGTTGCATCTTTGTGATTGAGCCACGTGTTGTTATAACGAAATGTCAGCGGTGACGTATCCCGCAACTCGCCTATCAGCCAATTATTTTGATAGACATCGAGATGCCTCGGCAAGACTGGCGTGGGCAATGACGGCGGCAGGGGCGTTTTTTTCTTGGCGGCTGTCATTGGCAATCCCCACGGCGGCCAATCGTATTTATCGCTTTATACATTGGTCGCGCCCTTGCGCTGTACCACCACCTCCAAACCCAGTATGTCGAGAACGTCCAATACTTTTTGAATTTGCAGTGTCGGTTTTCCATTTTCCAATTCACTGATAAACCGATTGCCCACGTTGGCAATGCCGATGACATCAAGCTGCAGCAAGCCTTGTGTTTGACGCGCCTGCTTCACCATGAGGCCAAGCTCCTTTGTGTTACGAATACACGTTTCACCAAATGACCGGTGTGGAGATACAGGCATTGGCTCATTGCAGACTGCTTCCGCCACAGCCCGCAAAGTCTTTCGATTGGGTTTCTTTGGTTTCATCTGGGCATTTTAAAAATTACCGAGCGGTAATAATATAGGCGGCACCATGGGTTGTCAACAATTATGACCGAACGGTAATAATGGAGGCGTTGAGAAACGGGTTGTCAGCAGATATGACCGAGCGGTAATAATCATCAAAAATTATAAATGTACATAACAATTTAGCGAAAAGCATCGCGAAAAAAACGGAGCGCCTATCAGCGAAACAATTCAAGCGATTAGCGCGCTTGAACACAATCCGCTGATTGGCCGACCCGCACCCGGTGAAATGAACGAGCTTGTGATTGGCCGCGATTCACATGGATACGTTGCGCTTTATTGCTATGTCGCAGCAATCGACACGGTGTTTGTGTTGGCTATTCGTAGCCAGCGCGAGGCGGGGCATGCGCGGGGGGGGGTGGGGAATGTGGGAAGAGCGAGCGTGCCCTTTTAATCAATTGTTTTATCGCCGCGTGGCGCAGTCTGCATTGTTGCGTGTAGTTCATCCACATCATCGATCAATTTGCCGAATTGTTCACCGAATGGTGTCAGGCGATATTCCACCCGTGGCGGCACCTCGGCAAAAGTTTCCTTCGCGAGTATGCCAAAGTGCATCAGTTTCAACAGCCGTTCGTTCAACACCTTTCCGCTCAAGCCGTCGATGGCGTGCTCCATTTCGCCCGGGCGGCGCACCCCTTTTCGGACCAGGCTCAGCACGGTCAACGACCATTTGCAGCCAATAATACTCTCGACCATCTGATGTACGCTTGGTTTTTCCATATCGATAAAATGCCGCAAAAAAATAATTCGTTTGTGATCAACAAGAGACACCAAAAAGTGCCCATCCCACGGTTTTGTGCCTGCTTGAGCGCCGCCATATCGCGACGTAGAGTGCCCGTGTTGTCTTCCCATATTATGCGAAAGGAGCTTTACATGCGTTCAACTATTTCCCGGACAATTCGCCGCACCATGTTGTGTGCCACCATGGCCGTCATCGCCATCGGTGCCGTCAGCACCGCCAGCGCGCAGACCGCCGTCGTGCCGTACCCGGAAGGCTACCGCGACTGGCACCACGTTAAGTCGATGATCATCAACCCCGGCCACGGGCTCTATGACGCGTTCGGCGGCATTCATCATCTGTATGCCAACAAGGCGGCCATACAAGGCTACAAGAGCGGCAAATGGCCCGATGGCGCGGTGATTGTGTTTGATTTGCTCGAGACCAAGTCGGCGGATAATGCGGTAACCGAAGGCAACCGCAAAGTGGTCGGTGTGATGCATCGAGATGCAAAAAAATACGCCGCTACCGGCGGCTGGGGCTACGAGGGATTCAAAAGCAACAGCAAAACCGAACGTGCTGTCGGTGCGAATGCCGCGACCGCCTGCCACCAATGCCATATCGCACAAAAGGATGCCGGATTTGTGTTCAGCAAATTGCGTCCTTGAGTAAATTATTACAAGACCTGGCTCCGCCGCTGATTGTCTCGCAGTGGTTCAACTCCAAAGAAGACATCACGTTGGACCAGCTGCGTGGCAAGGTTGTGTTTATCGAAGTGTTCCAAATGTTGTGCCCCGGCTGCGTGATGCAAGCGATGCCGCAGGCGGTGCGATTGTGGCATCACTATCGCGCCAGCCCGGTCACCGACGACGTTGTGATACTGGGGTTGCACTCAGTATTCGAACATCACGCGGTAATGGGTCCGCCGGCGCTTGCTGTGTATCTCTATGAGTTTCGCATTCCATTCCCGGTGGCGGTCGACTGTCCGGCCGAGTCCGGTCAACTACCGCAAACCATGCAGGCCTATGGCATGCAGGGCACGCCGACCATGTTGTTGATCGACCGGCAGGGCAGATTGCGGCGGCAGCATTTTGGTGTTGAGCCGGATGAAGAGGTGTTGCAGCGTATTGAGCGGCTGATTGACGAGCGGTAACCGGTGGCGGTTGAATAAGCGCTATCAACCCACCACGCGACTAACCCCTCCCCTTTAACTTCGCCAATTTATTGAACGCATCCGCCATCGCATTGCTGCCCTGCGGCGTGGTGGACTGTAAACCCGCCATCTGGCGGGATGTTTGCGACGGTTTTGCCTGAAAACCAGCGCCAGTGCTAGAGTTTGTGTTTTTAGTCGGGGTGTCGTTGAGGCGCATGGTCAGCGCCACACGCTGGCGTTTGATGTCGATTTCGAGCACTTTGACTTTCACCACCTGCCCGGCTTTCACCACGTCGTGTGCGTCTTTGACAAATTTATCCGCCAGCGCCGAGATGTGGATCAAACCATCTTGATGCACACCAATATCCACAAACGCGCCGAACGCGGCGACGTTGGTGATGACACCTTCGAGGATCATGCCCGGTTGCAAATCATTCAGTGTTTCCACGCCGTCTTGAAACGTGGCGGTGGTGAATTCGGGGCGTGGGTCGCGGCCGGGTTTTTCCAGTTCTTTCAAAATGTCGGTGACGGTCGGCAAGCCGAATTTTTCATCGACATATTTTTCGGCGGTGAGCGACTTTAACAACTTGGTTTCACCCATGACGGCTTTGACGTCTTTTTGAATGTCGGCAAGAATTTTTTCCACCAAGGGGTAGGCTTCCGGGTGCACCGACGAACCATCCAGCGGATTGTCGCCATTGGGGATACGTAAAAATCCGGCGGCCTGTTCAAACGCTTTGTCACCCAGGCGCGGCACTTTTTTGAGTGCCACCCGGCTGGCAAACGCACCATGGGTATCACGGTGGTTGACAATATTGGCCGCGACCGACGAGCTCAAGCCCGACACCCGTGCCAGCAACGCCGCCGAGGCGGTATTCACATCCACCCCCACCGCGTTCACACAGTCTTCGACCACCGCATCGAGTGAGCGCGCCAGTTGTGATTGATTGAGGTCGTGTTGATATTGACCGACACCAATTGATTTTGGATCAATCTTCACCAGCTCGGCGAGCGGGTCTTGCAAACGGCGCGCAATCGACACCGCACCACGCAACGACACATCCAGATCCGGCAATTCTTTAGAGGCAAATTCCGACGCCGAATACACCGACGCGCCCGCTTCGGACACGACAATCTTGGTGATCTTGCGCGTTTTGTCAACGTTGCCGACGGTGCCTGATTTGGCCGTGTGGGTGGCAATCATCTTGATCAATTCCGCGGCGAGTTTGTCGGTCTCGCGTGAGGCGGTGCCGTTGCCGATCGAAATCAAATCGACGTTGTGTTTCATCGCCAACGCGCCCAGTACCGCCAGTGCGCCGTCCCAGTCGCGACGCGGCTCGTGCGGGTACACGGTGGCGGTATCGACCACCTTGCCGGTGGCGTCGACCACCGCCACTTTTACGCCGGTGCGAATGCCGGGGTCAAGGCCCATGGTGGCGCGTGGGCCGGCCGGTGCGGCCAACAACAAATCTTTCAGGTTGCGGGCGAATACATTGATGGCTTCGACTTCGGCGCGCTCGCGTAACGCCGACATCAATTCGGTTTCCAAATGCATCGACAGTTTGATGCGCCAGGTCCAGCGCACCACTTCGTTCAGCCATTTATCAGCAGGCCGCGCTTTGTTGGCGACACCGGCCGAAGCCGCCACCATGTCTTCGATCGGATTAAACGCCGCATTCCAAGTGGGCTTTTCTTCTTCGCTGTCGAGGCGCAACGTCACGGTCAGAATGCCTTCGTTGCGACCGCGAAACAACGCCAACGCGCGGTGTGACGGAATGGTTTTAAGCGTTTCGTTATACACAAAATAATCGGCGAATTTGGCACCCTTGTCGTCCATGCCTTCGACCAACTTTGATTCAACCACGCCATGCGCAATCATGTAGTCGCGCACCCGGCCAATCAGCGTGGCGTTTTCGGCAAACCGCTCCATCAATATTTGTTTTGCGCCTTCAAGTGCCGCTTTGACGTCGGCAACGGCGGTGTCTTTTTCAGCGGTTTTGGGTTCGAGTGAAACATATTTCTCGGCTTCTGCTTCGGGCGTCAAGGTCGGGTCGGCCAACAATGCATCGGCCAGCGGCTCCAACCCGGCTTCACGCGCAATCATCGCCTTGGTGCGGCGCTTTTGTTTATACGGCAGGTACAAATCTTCCAGCGTGGTTTTATCGGCGGCGTTGTTGATGGCGGCTGTGAGTGCCTCGGTCAACTTGCCCTGTGATTCGATATTTTCCAGAATCGCCGCACGCCGGTCTTCGAGCTCACGCAAATAACGCAAGCGCTCTTCCAGCAAACGCAGCTGAATATCATCGAGCCCACCGGTGATTTCTTTGCGATAGCGGGCGATAAACGGCACCGTGGCACCTTCATCGAGCAGCGTGATGGCCGCGGCGATTTGGTTTGGATGGGCGGAAACTTCAACGGCGAGGCGGGATTGAATCGAAGGGAGCATGGAGAGGAAGAATTGGCAACAGTGAAAAAATAAAAAACCGAAGGGCGGATTCTACGTTAAACGGGTCGGTGTGCTGTGTGCCGTGTGCAAACGCATCGCGAAAAAATATTGTCCTGCCGCAAGAGCGCGACTTTATTGCGTGAAGAGGAATCGTTACACGAGACTCGAGACAAAGGGTGCCAGTGATGAATGGCACTTACTTAAGGACTTTTCATCGCTAAACCAGCCATCATCGCTGCACGTCGATAACCTAACTTGTGTCGCCCCGGTGGAGTCCGGGACCCAATTTCAATGTTTCCCGTAATTCAATCAACCTTGGACCCCGGCC
>CAMTWK010000004.1:0-212297 GCA_947085425.1 uncultured Burkholderiales bacterium
CGACGACAGCGAGGCTCGGGGTTTCGCCAAGTCAAACTGCTTTGACTTGGTGCCGGACGAGCCGGCGGTCCCTACCTGGACAGCCGTAGCCGGCAGGAGTGACATGTGCAAAACCGCGATAATTTGCGACGACAGCGAGGGTCGGGGTTTCGCCAAGTCAAACTGCTTTGACTTGGTGCCGGACGAGCCGGCGGTCCCTACCAGGACAGCCGTAGCCGGCAGGAGTGAAATGTGCAAACCGCGATAATTTGCGACGACGAACCGCTGTTGCGTGACCAGCTAAAGTCACGTCTGGCCAAATTGTGGCCGGAGCTCGTGATCTGCGCGGAGGCCGCAAATGGTGCAGAAGCGGTGAGTTTGTTTACGTCCCATCTGCCGGACGTGATTTTTCTCGACATTCACATGCCCCTGTTAAACGGCCTTGAGGCAGCCAGGCAAATCAGCGACATTTGCAAAGCCGGAAACAATCGATGTCAAATCAATTTCATCACTGCGTTTGACCAATACGCCGTTGAGGCTTTTGAACATGGTGCGATTGATTACGTATTGAAACCATTCAACAATGACCGTTTGATGGAAACGATCGCACGACTTAAAGACAGGCTGCTGCATGCCGGCTCGTCACAACAAATTGATCCTTCAATACAAACGCTAGATGGGGTGTTGAAAAAACTGATGGATCAACTGCTGCCTTCGTCGTCATTTTTGCAGTGGATCAAGGCCAGTGTCGGTCAAACGGTTCGATTGATTCCGGTTGAGGATGTCCTTTATTTTCAGTCGGATGAAAAATACACCTGTGTGGTACTTGCTGATGGCGAAGTACTCATTCGCAAGTCCATCAAGGAGTTGGTGGCAGAACTGGACCCCAATCGTTTTTGGCAAATCCATCGTTCGACCATTGTGAATACCCGCGCCATCGCCGGCGTGGTGCGAGGGCTTCGGGACCAGGCTGATTTAAAACTCAACGGACGAAACGAGACGCTCACGGTCAGCCGAAACTACACCCATTTGTTCAAGCAAATGTAAATTCGCGACAGCATGATTGTTGCCATCCAGAAGGGCCCACCTGATCGAATCAGGGCTGTCTACGGGAACTTCTAAAAACCCCAAAATTTCCTTCCCCTGCGTAGGCAGGGGTCCAACTTTTGTTGTGGTATCAGTAGCATACAAAATTAGCCTGCATATTTCACGGGGACGCACTCGAGAGTGGGTGGATAAGCGAGTGACTTTTTGTTCGACTGACCTCTTAATATCGAGATATTAAGAGGGAAGAGAGCGGAAAAGCGCTGCTCAGCCGCCTGTTATCGAGTGCGTAGGCCATCAACCTTACGAGGTAAAGATTGGATTCGCAGAATTTATAGGTCGCCAAGAATGAAAAACGTATGTAAGGCGGGCCGACCCGTGAAACATGCAGGTTAGGTACCGGCCTTCGCCGGTAAAGGACAAGTTTTTAGAATTCTCCGTATTTAAAACACACGTGTAGACGCGTCATTTAAGCCAATTGTGCCGCAAAGACGGCGCACTTGCTTGACTTTTGTCTTGCGGCTGTCCGACTAATGTGCGTACGGTTGAATTGCCTGCCATTCGGTCAAGGGATTCTGCATTCCACCCGTTTATGCATTGATGAGGGTGCCGATGCGGCCTATGCTTTGTTCAACAGGAATTTTTTAAAATTATTTTCCTCGAAATGGCGGGACCAACGATTGTTGTTAATTTTTTGGTGCTAGACCAGCTTCGAACGGGATTGTCGTTTTTGGTGGTCTCGCGACCCTAATCCCGCATTTTTTTTGCGGAATGATTTTTGCGAAATGGGCACATTGAACAATCACTCTTAAATTGGACTCTTCAGTAAACTGTCACCATGTTTAAATCGCTCGGAAATTTGTTATATAAAACACCTTGGTGGGCGCTGGCGCTCCTCGGCCTGTTCACCTTTTTGGTGCTGACGTTATTTACCGTGCCGTTTAATGTCATTCGTTTGGCTGACTCGGGGAAAACGACAGTTGAGAATCGCGCTATTCAACGCGAAATTGATCGCACCTTTGGCGATGGCGCGCTGACCTTTGCCGAGCAGGTTGTTCGCTCGATGGCGGAGCGAACAACTGACCCGGCGCGTAAAGCCGAATTTGCGCAAGCGTTGACGGAAATTGCCAGTGCCAGGGCAGACCTCTTGCTTGCGGAAAACGAAGCAAAACACGCGTGGGCCGACAGTGCGCAGGCAGCAAAGGATGCCGCCGCGCACGCGCGCCGCGCGGAAACTGATGCCGCACGCGAAATGCAACAACAAGCGCGAGAAGCCGCATTACAGATGCGTGATGACGCGCGCGAAAAAATCAAAAAATTGCACGACGCCCGTGCCGATGCCGTCAGCGCTCAAAAAAGTGTCGGCATAAATGATCCTTCCGCATTTGCTGCGTTTGATCAGGCCATCACCGAGGCAAAAAAGGCCGAACAAGATGCCAATGAAATCTTGAGGAAGATTAAAAAAAGATCGTTTTCAATTGGCTTGGGACCTCGCAACAACGAGTCAAGGGCAATCACCGACCCGATGCCGCCCCTACCCCCCAATGCGCCCCCGCTCCCGCCAGCACCGGCTGCGCCACCCGCGCCACCCGCGCCACCAAAGGCTGAAAAATCAACCCAGCCCCCGACATCGGTTGCCAAGGCCTCGACGGATCAAGCCAAGGCCTCGACACTGTCATTGTCCAGTGACGACAAAAACAAGGCTGGCCAGTCGAACGACTTCACGATTAGCAGCAAAGATGATCGTGTCAAGATTGACGGTACGATCGGCGGCACACGTGTCAAAGGCGATATTGCCATTGGCGACATTGAAAAATCATTGGTAAAAATTGATGGCTCCAATATTGCGACTGCCGTACCACCATTGACGCCGGAGTTGCGTGAAGATATTCGTCGTCGTGTATCAAGCGACTTCAAAAGAGTTGGCATCGGCTCGGCGTTGATTATTTCGTTCATACCGCTATTTCTTATCCTGATTATTGCCAAGATCTATATCGGTCGTTCGCGTCGTGCGCTTGAAGTCGCCAGCGTGAAAACCAAGGAGGCGGAATCAGCAAACATCAACCGACAAATTGTTGAAGCCAAACTGATGGCACTACAAGCGCAGGTCGAGCCACATTTTTTATACAACACACTTGCCAATGTGCAGGCACTGACCGAAGTCGATCCAATCCAGGCCAACAAAATGACCGGCCACCTGATTCAATATTTACGTGCATCGTTGCCCAAAATGCGCGAAAACATTTCAACAGTCGGTCAAGAAATTGAACTGGTTCGCGCCTACCTTAATATTCTGAAAATGCGCATGGGATCAAGACTTGAATTCGGAATTGATGTGCCCGCGGAATTGGAAAACCTGCCATTCCCACCGTTGATGTTGCCGTCGTTGGTGGAAAATGCCATCAAACACGGGTTGGAGCCGCTGCGCGAGGGTGGACGTATCGACGTGGTGGCAGAAAAAACCGGCTTCGGTAAAGACGCCAAACTACGATTATTGGTCAAGGACACGGGCAAGGGTCTGGCTGAGTCACCTGTTCAATCCGGTGGGGGAATCGGCCTAAACAATATTCGTGAAAGATTGCGGGCGCTGTTTGGTGAACAGGCACGACTCATCTTGCAATCAAATCACCCGACCGGCGTCATCGCCACCATCGAGACCCCGGCATCCGGTGCCAGCGCCTTTATGTCGGCGTCCGCAGCAGACACGTTACGCGTTGAGGAGCCAAAAGGCTGGGGGGCAAAAACCCTAAACGTCGCGGCCAAAACCCACAATGCGTGGGCGGCAATTTTGGTCAAAATTTTTATAGGCATCGTCGCCATGCTGGGGGTGCTATTTGTTGTCGGCATGATTGGTTTGGCGACGGATGCGATCCCCATGCATATCGGTAACACCAACATTTCCGGCATTGAAGGTATGGCCATTGGTACGATCGCATTTCTATTGGCGTTCGGAATCCTGTCGATTGTTGCGCTAATCTTAGTGGCGGTGATTTATGGGTTGGGTTTTTTGTTTGTCGGACTGGCGATTAGTATTCCGCTGATGATACTGGTGTCATTATTTCCGGTGCTGGCACCGTTTGTCGTTATTGGTTTTGGTGTGTATTGGTTTTGGTGGCGTAAGAAAAACAAATCCATCATCATCAAGCCGCCGACTGCCTGAGTAATATCTAAGGTACGCACAAGCGCCATGAAGGGCGCGCGTGAGTGTGGGTAATAAAGACCTCGTTAACCGTTGAGAAAAGACCATGACATATACCGCAATCCTTGCTGAAGACGAACCCATTCTCCGCGCTCAACTCAAAACCAAACTTGGCAAGGTGTGGCCGGAGTTGCAAATCGTTGCCGATGTCGGCGACGGTGAAGCGGCCCTGGAAGCCATTGCCACCCACCAGCCGACACTGGCTTTTCTGGATATACAAATGCCGGAAATGACCGGTATTGAGGTGGCGAGAAGTTTGGCCGCCAATCGTGATCTGAAATGTCACATTGTGTTTGTGACAGCGTTTGACCAATACGCCGTTGATGCATTTGACACCGGCGCGATTGACTATGTGCTCAAGCCTTACAGCGACGAACGCCTGCAAGCGGCCGTAGAGCGCCTCAAACAACGCCTTTCCGCGGTGCCCGCACAGCCGCAGGATTTGGACGCGCTGATGCGTCATTTGTCCAAACAACTTAAGCCGGATGCGGAGAAACTGAAGTGGATCAAAGCCAACATCGGGTCGAATTTGCGTCTGATCCCGATTGATGAAGTATTGTTTTTTCAGGCGGACGAGAAATACACGCTGGTGGCGACCAAAGAGTTTGACGCCTTGATCAAGACGCCGATCAAGGAGCTGCTGGAAGGCGTTGATGGCGAAAAATTTTGGCAAATTCATCGCTCCACCATCGTCCAGGCCGGTGCAATTGAAGCGGTGACACGTGATTTTCGCGGCCAGGCGACGGTACGGGTCAAGGGTCGCAAGGAAAATTTGACCGTCTCGCGGCCGTTTTCGCACCTGTTCAAACAGATGTAGTTGCGCGGTCGTACTGCAGTCGACCGAGCAGCACGGCGGATTCATATTCAATTGCGGCCGATTGGTCGCTGAATTTTTCATTTTGTCGATCAGCAGCGGCATCATCGCCGCGGACCATTCAGAATGAGTTGGTCGTCATCTCTCGCAAAAGTTCTTTTCATGAAAACATTCCCCTGGCGCTTCTGGATCACCGTTGCGCTCGGCATTGGGCTCGGCCCTGGCCTTGGCGTGGGGGCTGGACTTGGCACAAAATTCGGCTCTGTTTGGATGGGCGCTTTGATGGGCATTTCCGCGGCAATTTTTTGCGTAGTTGGTGTGGCTTATTGGTATCGGCATTCGATGCGTCGACGTGATCCGTCGTTTACGTTTTACGATGCCGACTCGCGGTGTGAAGCAACTTTCGAATTGCCAGTTGATGCCGCCGACGCCTACCAATTGTGTTTAACCGCGCTCAACGCATTGGCAGGATTCCATGCCACCCGCCTCGACCAGGGGGGCGGCATCATTGCGGGCATGACCGGAGGGGGAACGTTCGGTTATTGGTCGTTTGGCGCGCCCGGTGAGCGGTTGCTGGCAACGGTTGAAGCGGTTTCTGCCAACACATCAAGGGCAAAAATTCAAAGTAAGCCCGGGTTTCTTTTGGTGGCATTGGATTTTGGGAAAAATCGACAAAACATCAACAACATCTCGCAGCATATTAATCGCGAGTTACAAATACAGTATGATCAGGCGCATATCGCGGCCGAAAAGGCCGAGATGCAACGCTCACTTTCCGCCGCGAAACTAAGCGCGTTACAGGCGCAAATTGAACCGCATTTTTTATACAACACCCTGGCCACCGCACAATCATTGACACGCAGTGACCCCGTACGGGCGGAACAAATGATCGGTCATCTTATCGCTTTTCTCCGCACCTCGTTGCCCAAACATGACGGCGTGGATTCCACTCTCGGGCAGGAGTTGGATCGGGTGTCGGCCTATCTCGAGATCATGAAAGTTCGCATGGGCGCACGCTTGCAATACACGGTGAAAGTAGCCGACGAATTTAGAAGTGTTCGATTCGCGCCGATGGTATTACAAACGCTGGTTGAAAACGCCATCAAACACGGAGTGGAGCCACAGCCAGGTGCGGGAACGATAACCATCAACTCGACGCTGCATGCGGATCGATTGTCCGTGCATGTTGGTGATGACGGCATGGGCATATCGGCAGAAACAGCCGGCAGTGGCATCGGCTTAAAAAATGTCCGTGACCAGCTGCATTTAATTTATGGCAACAACGCAGAGTTCACCTTACAGCACAATCAGGAGAAGGGCATGACCGCAACTATTACGATTCCGCTGGGAACAAATTTATGCGCTTGACAGCCATTGTTGCTGAAGACGAAGCGCTGTTGCGCACGGATTTGGTTAACGCCTTACAAGAGCTTTGGCCGGAATTGACTATTGTTGCGGAGGCCGAAGATGGTGCCGAGGCGTTGGAAGAAATTGCCGCCAAAAAACCAGACATTGTGTTTTTGGATATTCGTATGCCGGGATTGACCGGTCTGGATGTCGCCGCCGCCCTTCAGGACATGGCGGTGATGCCACAAATTGTATTTGTCACCGCCTATGAGCAATACGCCATTGATGCCTTTAAAAAAGGCGCGGTTGACTATTTGCTCAAGCCGATCGACAAAACGCGTTTGCTGGAAACTGTCAACAGGCTTAAAAGCCGCGTCAATCAAGGCGTTTCGGCGAACAACCTAGCGGAAGTCATGCAACAGCTGGCATTGTCTGCGCCGGCGGTCAAGCCACCACTAACGTGGATTACCGCCAGCGCCGGTAAAGATACCCGGTTGATCATGATCGAAGATATTGCCTATTTTCAGGCCGATAACAAATACACGGTAGTCATGACCGCAGAAGGCGAGGCCCTGATCAAAAAACCGATCAAGGAGCTGCTGGAGGAATTGGATTCCGGCCAATTTCGACAGGTGCACCGTTCGACCATTGTGAATTTACGTGCCATCAAGGCGATTGCGCGGGATGAGACCGGCAAGGGCGTGATCCACTTCAAGCCTTGCAAACAAACGGTTCAGGTCAGCCAGCCGTTTATGCATCTGTTTCGCAATATGTGATTGTAAAATTGCGTTTGTCCGCTGCGCCGGTATCGTAGTTTGCCGATTTCGGTGAAAATGGAGCCTTACAGGTGAGGGTTCTATGATCTACGCGCTTGGCAACAAATCGCCGCAATTAAAAGGCGGTAACTACATTGCACCCAATGCCGCCGTCATCGGCGACGTGGTGCTGGAAAAAAATGCCAACGTTTGGTGGGGTGTGACCATACGTGGCGACAGCAACACCATCACCCTTGGTGAGAACGTCAACATTCAAGATGGTTCGGTGTTGCATACCGACGAAGGTATCGCACTCACCCTGGAAAAAAATGTCTCGGTCGGCCATATGGTGATGTTGCACGGCTGCACGGTACGCGAGGGATCGCTGATTGGCATCAAGGCGGTCATTCTCAACAACGCCGTGATTGGGCGCGATTGTTTGATCGGCGCGGGATCGTTGATTGCAGAAGGCAAAATCATACCCGACCGTTCATTGGTGCTCGGCGCACCGGGGCGAGTGGTTCGCCAGCTGAGCGACGATGAGGTAAAAATGATCCACTGGATTTCCGGTCATTACGTCGAAAATGCCGCGCGCTACCAGCGCGACCTTTCCGTCGTCGCCTAGTTGATTGCCGAATCGAGACCTAGAATGCAACCCGCTATGCATTCTGCGGCCACGCCTGACGTACCGTCCATGATCGTGGCGCGATCACGCGCGAGTCGCGGCGCTCTGGTGGTTTACGTGTTGTTGTTGATGTTTGCCAGTCTGAATCCATTTTCAGGCTGGCATCTGCCGCAAACGCTCACGTTGTTTGACTGGCCAAAATACGTAACCAATTTTGATGTGGCCATCAACATTGTTGCCTACCTGCCATTGGGGGGCATGTTAATGCAGGCCTGTCAGCGGCACATGTCGCCTGGTGGTGATAAGCGCGCGGGCTTCATTTCCTGGTGTGTGGCGGTGATGGGTGGTTTTTGTTTATCGGTAAGCATGGAGTTGCTGCAGTCCATGTTGCCGTGGCGGGTTTCCTCGCCGCTCGATGTGATGGCCAATACGCTTGGTGCGGCCATTGGTGCGACCATATTGTTGCTGCCATTGGGCGGCCATGCCATTGCTGCAATTGGTAAATGGCGGCAGCGACATTTTGCGGGTGACTCGTTTATTGACTGGGGTCTGATATTGCTGGTGATTTGGTTTGTCGCCCAATTGAATCCGGCGATCCCGTTTTTCGAGGCGGGGCTCATTGGCGCTTCAGGTCACGCTGGTAATGCAGGCAGCGGTGATTTGTATCCGCAAATCGGCACCACAGTTTATGACCCGCTCATATTGTTGCCGCAGTCGATTGGCAAGGCGCTGAATGTGACGGCATTTTCATTGTACGTTTCGTTATTGTTGCACCCGTCCAAACGGGTGTTGCCAAATGTCGGCCTGATACTCATTGTTGGTCTGTTGGCAAAATTTGCGATGGCCGCGTTATTGCTCAAGACACCGTTAATTGCCTCGTCGTTATCACCATCAACCGTATTTGGTGTTGGTGCCGGACTGATTTTGTTTGTTATTTTTGCCGGCATTCGTTATCGTTGGCGCGCATTTTGGGCGACCCTGCTGGTATTTGCCGGCGGCGTGTTGGCGAAGCTCTCCAGTGTGTATTCAGCCCTGGGCGAAACTTTGACCCTGTTCAGCTGGCCACACGGGCAAATGGCGAATTTCACAAATTTGACAAGATGGTTAAATGAAATCTGGCCGGTCGCGGTGTTGTTGTTCTTAGCCGCAATTTTTATTCGTTCCGGATACGCATCGAGCGACGTTTCAGCGGACAGCACTAAAATTGTTTAACCAGGAATCGTAAATGAGTTATTACCAACACCACGTGTTTTTTTGTTGCAATCAACGCAAGGACGGAGAACAGTGCTGCGCACAGCAGGGTGCGGAAGACATTCGTGGATACGCCAAACAACGCATCAAACAACTCGGACTGAATGGCGAAGGGCGTATTCGCATCAATATTTCCGGCTGTTTGGATCGATGCAGCGAGGGCCCGGTGTTGGTGGTGTATCCGGAGGAAGTCTGGTACACCTATGTTGATAAGAGCGACATTGACGAAATTATCAGCGAACATTTACAAAATGGTCGTGTGGTTGAGCGGTTGAAAATCTGATGGCCGCGAGTTTTCCAAATAAAAAATCGCTGATTCCGGGTGCGGCCGGTGCCATTGAAATCGCCGCCCATCTGCCAAGCGCGCCCCGCGCCGTTGCCGTTGTCGCCCACCCGCACCCGCTGTTTGGCGGCACCATGGACAACAAAGTGGCGACCACACTTGCGCGTGCGCTGTTTGATGCCGGTGCCGCCACCTACCGTTTTAATTTTCGCGGCGTTGGTAAAACAGAAGGTACGCACGACGAAGGGCGCGGTGAAACCGACGACATGTTGACCGTGATCGCCCATGCCCGGCAAGAACATGCAAATTTGCCGGTGTGGTTGGCGGGATTTTCGTTTGGCGGCGCGGTGGCGTTGGCGGCGTCAGAAAAAATTGCCAACGAAGAATTGGTGCTGATTGCACCGGCCTTTCGGCGCATGTCACACTGGTCGAATACCACGGGTGGCAAGCCGCCGGTCTCGACACTGTTGATTCACGGCGAAAAAGACGACACCGTGCCGATGATGGATTCGCTCAATTGGGCACGCACCCGCGATATTCCCGTTTGTGTTGTTCCTGATGCGGATCATTTTTTTCATCTGCGTTTACACTTCATCAAACGATTGACCCTGCGCCACCTGGGTGCGCGGGATTCGGCTGCGGATACCCCGGCGGAATAAGTGTCAACAACCCGTTCAAACGGGCGGCGGCCATGCCGGTTTCGTTATCAGCATGATTTGTGTCATATTGAATGGCCAATTAAACCCCCAACCTAACGTTTCCCCTTTAAAAACGTCCAACTCAACCCATCCGCATGTTGAACACCATTCCACTGTTTCACGACCTGAACAATATGCAGCTCGCCAGTATTGGTGCGCATTTGTCGATGCGGGTGTTTGAAAAGGGTGAGTTTGTTTTGCGTGAAGGCGAACAGGCCGATTCGATGTACGTGATTGTCACCGGCACGGTGAAAGTGTTTTCAGTGGATCCGGATGATGAATCGCGCGAGGTCATTCTTAAGACTCTCGGACCCGGGGAATTTTTTGGCGAATTGCCGATGTTCGACAACGAGTTGCGTAGTGCCAACGTGGCCACGCTGGAGCGCTGTCATTTGCAAGTATTGTCGTATCAGGCGTTTGAGCGCGCCATCGCCTCCTCCCCTGATATTGCCCACAAGGTGTTGCTCACGCTTTCCAAACGACTGCGTGATGCCGACCGCAAGATTGGTGATTTGGCGCTGCTCGATATTTCCAGCCGCGTGGCGCGTACCCTGCTGGAACTGGCCATTATGTCGAATGGACAGCGGGTGGTCGGTGAGCCGTTCACACAAAAAAATCTGGCCAGCATGATTGGTGCGTCAAGAGAGATGGTCAATCGGACCTTGCAGGATTTACAGGAGAATGGTTATATTTCTATTCAACGTGGTTCGATCACGATATTGAATGAAAATATGCGGGTCGATTAAATAATCCGCCCAATAAAAAACCCGCCAATTCGGCGGGTTTTTTTGACCATCGGCTAAAACACCGCCGAAAATATTTTACTTGTACTTGATGCTGCAACCATACGGTGTACTGGTCGCCACACTGACATTTTTCCCCGCCAACGATTCGTCCAGTGCCGCAGCCAATAGGTTCTTTGACGTCTTAATATCTTCCTGGTTGGTGCTGCGTTTGTCGTCAATGGCGCCCGCATATACCAGTGTGCCGGTTGGATTGATCACATACATGTGTGGGGTGGTTTTGGCGGCATATGCCTGACCCACTTTGCCGTCCGCGTCGGTCATGTAATAGTCCGGCGCTGCTTTTTTGTCCGCCACGTAAGCCTTGAGCTTGTCATTGCTGAGGAATTCTTTGTGGGTCGGATTGGTGGAGTTAATGGTCAGCCAGATGGTGTTTTTGGCATCATACTTGTTTTGCAACGACTGCATATTGTTTGAGTCGTAATGTTTGACCACAAACGGGCAGGCTGGATTGTGCCATTCGAGAACCACATGTTTGCCTTTGAAGTCCGCCAATTTCACCGCCTTGCCGTCGATGTCAGTCAACGCAAAATCAGGTGCAGGACTGCCAACCGTAGCGGCAAAAACAACGGAAGAAAATAATGTGGAAACCAGTGTGGCGATAAGGGTGTTTTTCATAAGTGTTCCTTGTTTGGCGCGTGTGGAGCAAATGGTTTGGTCAATAGAGTTTTGACATGCAGCGCATTCCAGTGCGAGTATTCAAATACAGTCAGCGCACTGTTGCCGCGGTAAAACAAGGGCTAAAGCGACCCTTGTTGCCAACACGGCAACCAACTCAATATGCGGGATTAAGCCATGCGTGCTTTGAGTTCCGCATCAACTGCATCCATGTATTGCTCGGTGGTGAGGTACGGATGATCCGGGCGGATCAAAATGGCCAAATCTTTGGTCATACGGCCACTTTCGACCACATCCACACAGGCTTTTTCCAGTGTTAACGCAAAGTCGACCACCTCAGGTGTGTTGTCCATACGGCCGCGCGCTTGTAAACCACGCGTCCAGGCGTAAATCGACGCAATCGGGTTGGTCGAGGTTGGTTTGCCCTGTTGGTGCATACGGTAGTGGCGTGTGACTGTGCCATGCGCGGCTTCGGACTCGACCGTCTTGCCGTCCGGTGACATCAGTACCGAGGTCATCAAACCCAACGAGCCATATCCCTGGGCAACGGTATCGGACTGCACGTCACCGTCGTAGTTTTTACAGGCCCACAAATAACCGCCCGACCATTTCAGGTTGGAGGCAACCATATCATCGATCAATCGATGTTCGTAGATGATTCCTGCCGCATCAAATTTTGCTTTGAATTCCGCGTCAAAAATTTCTTGAAAGAGATTTTTGAAACGACCGTCATAAATTTTCAAGATGGTGTTTTTTGTTGACAGATACACTGCGTAGTTGCGCTGCAAGCCGTAGTTAAAACAAGCGCGCGCAAAACCGGCGATCGATTCGTCCAGGTTATACATCGACAATGAAATGCCGGCACCCGGCGCCTTGAATACTTCTCTTTCAATCGGTGCGGAGCCATCGGCCGGTGTGAATTTGACCGTCAAAGTGCCGGCGCTGGGGAACTGAAAATCTGTCGCGCGATATTGGTCACCAAAACCATGACGGGCCACCACCACCGGTTTGTCCCAATGCGAAACCAAACGCGGCACGTTTTTACAAATAATCGGCTCACGGAAAATGGTGCCATCGAGAATATTGCGGATGGTGCCGTTTGGCGACTTCCACATTTGTTTCAATTTGAATTCTTTGACGCGGTCTTCATCGGGGGTGATGGTTGCGCATTTGACGGCCACGCCGTGTTGCAACGTCGCTTTGGCCGAATCAACGGTCACTTTGTCATCGGTGGCATCACGATGCTCCATGCCCAAGTCGAAATATTTCAAATCAATATCCAGATACGGCAGGATGAGTTTTTCGCGAATCCGTTGCCAGATGATGCGAGTCATTTCATCGCCATCCATTTCAACAACCGGGTTTTTGACTTTAATTTTTGACATGAGCGTTCCTGCTAGAAGGGTGACGGAGAAAGTGCGGGAAGGGATTGGTTGCTTGGGAATTGACGCAAAGCAGCAGGTCAAATTATAACAAAGCGGCATGCGGGAGGCCGAGGGGTGGGGTATGCGGAGTGAATTTAGTACGTCGGCGCGATGTTACTTTGAAGGGCTGGCAAAAAGTGCAAGTTGTTTATTGGCGGGTATTTTTCGGGAAAAATGGCTGGAATCGCGCGTGGTTTCAGGTGTTTTGTGTGACGGTAAAAATAAAAATGCCCGCACAGGGCGGGCATTTTTATTTGGTGGCCTGGGGCGGAATCGAACCACCGACACAAGGATTTTCAGTCCTCTGCTCTACCGACTGAGCTACCAGGCCGAACTCGGTTAAAACCTTTACTGCTTTAATTCTGTTTGGCCGACAACGTGGCCTCTGCTCTTCCACGACAAGCCCTGCATGGCTTGTCGGTTCATCAGGTGCGAAGCTGTGCTTCGCAAAACCCCTGATTCACCCCACTGAGCTACCAGGCCGAACTCGGTATGAATTGCGAAATCTGTGAACTCCTCCGCGACCGATCCCATGTTTTGGCGATTCAGCGAAAGCGAAGCCGCAAATTATAGCGGGAAACAGGGCAGATACCAAGTCCGCTAAGTCGTCGGATGGCCAAGCATGCCGCCCATTCAAAACAAAACGGGCAGCCAAGCTGCCCGTTTCGGCGGAATTCACAGCAAATTACTTCTTTTTCTCGTCTTTTTTTGCCGCATCCTTTGGCGCTTGTTTGGCGATAACGTGGTCCTTTATGTCCGCATAAGCTTTTTCGCCGATAATTTTCTTCTTGACCAGGTCGTTTTTACCAGCATATGGGCGGCCCTTGATAATTTTCTCGGCGGTGGCATCACCAACGCCCTTCAGAGTCATTAGCGTTTTGGCGTCGGCTGAATTGAGGTCGATCAATTCTGCTTTTGCCGGTGCAACGGGTGCGGCCGGTGGTGGGGGTGGAGCAGGTGCGGCGACCGCTTTGACTGCAGGTGCGGCGTTTGGCTGCGCAGGCGGAGTGGGTGGGGCGGGCGGAGTAGCGGCGGCTTTGGCAGCGGGCACGGCAGGCACGGCAGGTACAGCTTTAGGTGCCTCGGCCTTTTGCGCCATTATGGACGTGGCAAAGGAGAACAATAACGAAGTCAACAGTGCGGCTGATTTTTTCATGGGTATCCCTTGGTTCGGTGGGCTGGAGGAAACAACAAGTGGGTAAGTCGAATGCAGCTATTCGCGGACTTTGTACGCCGTCCGAATTACAGCATATTTGCAAGCGCAGGGAGGGTGACATTCCATTGTCCGCCAACGTCCAGACAAGCCAAAAAATTCACTGCCTGAAAATCGTCGGCAACACGCTGCAATGTTGGCTATGATGATTGCCATGAATGCTTCCCATCCCCGTACCCTGCCGCCAATCAACGTGATGTGGCGCGCGTTTGTTGACCGCGACAGCACTTTTGACGGCGTGTTTATGACCGGTGTGACTTCAACCCGCATTTTTTGTCGGCCGACTTGTTCGGCACGTAAACCCAAACGCGAGAATGTGGCGTTTTTCTCCAGCGCCGATGAGGCCATGTACGCCGGCTTTCGCGCCTGTTTGCGCTGCAAACCGATGGACCATGGCGATAAGCCTCCTTTGGTGGCAAAACTGGCCGCACTCATCGAAGCCGATCCGTCAACACGCATCCGTGAGGGCGAATTGATTACCATGGGCATTGACCCTTCCACCGCCCGCCGCCAGTTTCAACGCTACTTTGGAATGAGCTTTCAGGCTTATGCACGCGCCCGCCGCATGGGTGCGGCGCTGGCCAGTGTCCGCCAATCCCATCAAGGCAATCAAGGCAAAGGAGCCGACGTGCTGAATCAACAACTCGACGCAGGTTTTGAATCCCCCAGCGGTTATCGCGAGGCCTTTGCAAAATTATTTGGCGAACGGCCATCGAACGCACGTGATGTGAAGGTCATGTATTCGCGCTGGTTGGAAACACCACTCGGCCCGATGTTGGCGATTGCCAATGACGACGGGTTGTACGTGCTCGATTTTGTTGATCGTCGTGGGCTGGAACGCGAGATCACGCGTTTACGGGCGCGCGCCAAATGTGTGGTGGTGCCGGGTGTGCATCCCCATCTGGACCACGTCGCCCGCGAAGTGGCCGAATACTACGCCGGCAAACGCCGTCAATTTACTTTAATACTTGCCGAACGTGGCACCGATTTTCAGCGCGCGGTGTGGGCGCAATTGCTTGCCATCCCGCCGGGTGAAACCCGTTCGTATGCGGCCATCGCCAAGGCCATCGGCCAGCCCACCGCCGTGCGGGCTGTGGCGCGTGCCAATGGCGACAATTACCGTGGAATTGTCATTCCCTGTCATCGGGTGATTGGCTCGGATGGTGCGTTGACCGGCTACGGTGGTGGACTGGCGCGTAAACAATGGCTACTCGATCACGAAGCGCGTTTCCGCTAGGGCCAGCCGAACGCCCAACCTAACTTCCCCTTTGTCAAATGTGATCGGGCAGAGTAAGCTTAGACCTTACGCTCCATTCGGAAGCCGAGGGCAACAATGGCAAATGCAACACGTGGTGAAATTCAAAATATGGCACTGTTCTGTGACTTTGAGAACATGGTGCTGGGTGCGCGCAATACCAACTCACCCGAGTTCGACATCCGCAAAGTGCTCGCGCGTTTATTGGTGAAGGGCGATATCGTCGTCAAGAAAGCCTATTGCGATTGGCAAAATTACAAAGACTTCAAAAAAAGCATGCACGAGGCCGCCTTTGAATTGATCGAGGTGCCACACGTCAGCTTGTCAGGAAAAAACTCCGCCGATATTCGTATGGTGGTCGATGCGCTCGATCTTTGTTACACCAAGGGCCATGTGGATGCGTTTGTAATTATCAGCGGCGACTCGGATTTTTCCCCATTGGTCAGCAAGCTACGAGAAAACAACAAGACCGTGATTGGTGTTGGCGTGCGGGCCGCCACTTCGGATTTGTTAAAAAGTAATTGTGACGAATTTATTTTTTACGACGACCTGGTCAAGGCCGAAGAGGCACGCAAAAAAGCAAAGACCAAAAAATCAACCGACACATCGGCCCCACCGGCGGTAACCCTGGTTAAAAAATCCGCCGGTGCCGCGCAAAAATCGTCGTCCGCACACGGCAAAAAACTCAAGAGTGTGCCGAGTGACGGCGCGCCCATTGCCACACTGGTGGCTCCGACCCTACACGACACCCAAAATGAAGCGCGGCGTGCCGAAGCGATTGATTTGGTGGTCGAAACCGTGGAAGCGTTGATGAGCGAAAAAGATATTGATGACTTTCACGCCTCACAGGTCAAGCAGGCGCTCAAGCGCCGCCGCCCGGATTTTCTGGAAACCGCGTTTGGTTTTAAGGGTGGTTTTAACAAGGTGCTGGAAGAGGCCGCCAAGCGCGGGTTATTAAAAACACACAAGGACGGCAACAACTTAATGGTCAGCTTACCTTAACAGTCTTCTTCAATTGCACTCAAACCGCATGATCAAACGTGCGGTCAATCGAGAGGGAAACGTGCCGAACTTTGTCTGCTCACATTGCCAGCAACAATCCATTACCGCCAAACAAAAATTATTTCTGACTGCGTTCAAACCAATACGATGCAATAACTGTGATGCGCGGTTGCAGATGAAACATCATTGGTATGGTTTTGTGTCTGCTCCGTATCTGGTTTTGATTTTTATCGCGTTATTCGTAAAACCGGCAGGATTGGGTATTTTTTGGTTGGCCATTTTGGCCATTTTGGCGAGCCTGTTGGTGCACTTTTATGCACCGCTGAAAGTTGATCGACCTCCCATGGCTGAGAGCTAATGGAATGGGTCGGTCGGATCAAAGCGCATCTCGATCGTAGACGTGACGACCTCTAAAAATTTAATGTTGTTCGTCAGAATTTATCCCGCAAACAAAAAGGCCGCACAATGTGCGGCCTTTCTATTTCCTGCTGGGTTCAACAATTCAAGTCGGGCAAACGCGCGGCATCTGCCCAATTCAAATTACATGTCCATACCGCCCATGCCACCCATACCACCCATGCCGCCGCCCATGCCACCAGCGGATTCTTCTTTTGGCATTTCGGCAACCATTGCATCGGTCGTCAACATCAACGACGCAATCGAGGCTGCATTTTGCAATGCAAAACGGGTTACTTTGGTTGGGTCAAGCACACCCAGCTCAACCAGATCACCGTACTCGCCGGTGGCCGCGTTGTAACCAAAATTGCCCTTGCCTTCTGCAACCTTGTTAACAACCACGCTTGGCTCGTCGCCGGCGTTGTAGGCAATCATACGCAATGGCTCTTCGATCGCACGCAGAATGATCTTGATGCCGGCTTCTTCTTCCGCATTGGCACCTTTGATTTTGCCGGCATTGGTGCGTGCGCGCAAAAATGCCACACCGCCGCCTGCAACAATACCTTCTTCAACGGCTGCACGGGTGGCGTGCAATGCGTCTTCAACACGGGCTTTCTTTTCTTTCATTTCGACTTCGGTTGCGGCACCAACACGAATCACCGCAACACCGCCGGCCAATTTGGCCACGCGCTCTTGCAATTTTTCTTTGTCATAGTCACTGGTGGCGTCGTCGATTTGTTTGCGAACCGTGGCCACACGTGCCTTGATGTCGTCTTCTTTACCGGTGCCGTCGATGATGGTGGTGTTTTCTTTACCCACTTCAATCTTCTTGGCACGACCCAGATTTTCCAGGGTGACGTTTTCCAGTTTCAGGCCGAGTTCTTCAGCGATAACCGTACCACCGGTCAGCACAGCGATGTCTTCCAACATGGCTTTGCGACGATCACCAAAACCCGGCGCCTTAACAGCGGTGGTTTTGAGAATGCCACGGATGTTGTTCACAACCAGGGTGGCCAAGGCTTCGCCATCGACATCTTCGGCGATGATCAGCAAAGGACGACCGGCTTTGGCAACCTGCTCCAGCAACGGCAACAAATCACGGATGTTCGAGATTTTTTTGTCGTGCAACAAAATGAACGGATCTTCCAGCAACGCGACTTGTTTGTCGGCATTGTTGATGAAATACGGTGACAAATAACCGCGGTCAAACTGCATACCTTCGACGACCTCTAATTCGTTGTCGAGTGACTTGCCGTCTTCAACTGTGATCACGCCTTCTTTGCCGACTTTTTCCATTGCATCGGAAATGATCTTGCCGATGTTGGCGTCAGAGTTGGCCGAGATCGCGCCGACCTGGGCGATTTCTTTGTTGGTGGTGGTCGGTTTGCTGATTTTTTTCAATTCCGCAACGATGGCGATGACCGCCTTGTCGATGCCGCGCTTCAAGTCCATTGGGTTCATGCCGGCGGCAACGTACTTCATGCCTTCAACAACAATTGCCTGCGCCAACACGGTGGCGGTGGTGGTGCCATCGCCAGCAACGTCGGAGGTCTTGGAAGCGACTTCCTTAACCATCTGTGCGCCCATGTTTTCGAACTTGTCTTTGAGTTCGATTTCCTTGGCGACCGATACACCGTCTTTGGTGATGGTTGGCGCGCCGAATGAGCGCTCCAACACCACGTTACGGCCTTTAGGGCCGAGGGTGACTTTAACTGCATTGGCGAGAACGTTTACGCCATTGACCATCCGCGCACGGGCGGATTCGCCGAATTTGACTTCTTTAGCTGCCATGATGAATTACTCCTTCTAAATGCTGAATTGGTTTATCTGAATACTTTGCGATACGAAATAAGCAACGTGATCGGCGCAAAAGAGAGCAAGTGTTTCGTTCTTAGGCAAGGCGTGATAAAAATTTCGACGCGAACTGTACAGGTAGTACGTGAGCTAGAAATTTTTTGAGCAACGCCGCATAAGGACGAAAGACGCCGCTCTATTTTGTGACGACGGCCATGATGTCTTCTTCACGCATGACTAACAGCTCATCGCCATCAATCTTCACGGTTGAACCGGAATATTTACCGAACAACACGCGGTCGCCGACTTTGACATCCATCGCGCGGACTTTGCCGTCGTCACCAACTTTGCCGGTGCCAACAGCCAATACTTCACCTTGATCAGGCTTCTCGGTGGCGCTATCAGGGATAACGATACCGGACGCGGTTTTTTTCTCTTCTTCTAGACGCTTGACGATCACACGATCGTGAAGGGGACGCAGTTTCATAGCTCACTCCTGGTGGTTGGTTAAAACAGATACATCAATTCGTTTGGCGGTGAGGGCCGGGAAAGCAGGCCGCACACCGCAGCGAGGTCGCTGTGCCGACGGGATTTATACCGAAAGGCAAGATTCGTTAGCACTCAAGCGAGGTGAGTGCTAATTATAGGGGCGGGATTGATAATTTCAAGGCTGGCAGGGGAAAAAGCCGGTGGGAATCATTAAAAAGCAGAAAAATATGCAAACTCTACCGTTGGCGCGGACTTTGCGACATAAATGGCTGGATATGAACGCCAATAAAGGGCTTTCGCAATTTGATTGGCTGACGGCGATGGCAGGTCATATTCGATCCGGCAGAATAATTGCGCCGCGTCCAACAACGTCCAACAACGTTCAACACATGTGAATTGATCATCGTTGTATTGACGCTCGAATGGCCAAGCAACTCATGCACAGTACGAATATCGTAGCCGGACTGCATCGACCCACTCTCGAACGAAATCCCGTGAAATATGCAGGCTAGATGATACCAATTAAGGTATACTTTTTATACTATGGCTCCTTTCGAATTCGATGCCGCAAAAAGCGAGTCCAATCGCTCGAAACATGGCCTCGATTTCGTGGAGGTCCAACGTCTTTGGAATGACCCGATGCTGCTTGAGATTCCGGCGAAGACTGAAGATGAGCTGCGGTCTCTTGTGATAGGGCAAATCGACGGACAGCATTGGTCAGCCGTCATCACACACCGTGGAGCCAATATCAGATTGATTTCCGTTCGTCGCGCACGTACAGAAGAGGTGGCACTTTATGAAAGCTAAAAAGTTCGAGCAACAGTTTGATGAGGGTGTCGACATCTCGGCGAGTCTGGATTTGTCCAAAGCGAAGCGCGTGCTGCAGGAGCAGAAGCGGGTGAATGTCGACTTTCCAACTTGGATGATTGACTCACTGGATCGTGAAGCCAGTAAGCTCGGGGTGACAAGGCAATCTGTCATTAAAGTCTGGCTTGCAGAGCGTCTTGAGGCGACTGCTTCTAACTTGCCGTTCCGACGGGCGCGCTCAGATGCAACGCGCCGCTGAACTGCACATTGGGCATCAATCACACACATTCAGCTTTCATACAAGTATTATTTTCCCATGCAAGTCAGTGCTGGTAGTGAAGTTACCCCGATCCCACGGACACATTTTGGCTACTTGGGTTCAGGCTGCCATGACTGCAAAATCTGATTGTTTATTAGCGGTGTAGGGTGTTGCGTGGAAATATTTTGATTCTCCTGGTTTTGTTGTTTCCGCTCAAAGTTGATGGGTGACATGTGGCCCAGCGCCGAATGCAGCCAACGCAGGTTGTACCCCCCCTTCAATCCAGGCAAATTCCGCCAGACGCGCCTCGGTTTGCGTCTTCCAGACATGCCGGTCAATCAGTTCACACGCCATGGAATTGCGGGTGGAGGTGGGTTCGCTTCGTTTGTGTTGTTGGATTTTTTGTTATTCTTCAGCCTGGTCATGTTGGCTCCTTGTGTGTTGGTAAGAGACTAATAAAAATTTAATTCGCACAAAATTTCTGTCATCCCCCTTGGCCCGCACACAATTCCATCTGTCATGTACCAGAAATGAAACAAGTCACTCCCTCAAAAGCCGAAACCATTCTTCTCGATCCGTTTGTTGGATTGCCGCTGAGTGCGATTGTAGTTCCCTCGACTCACGCCGGGTTTGCCGCCGCGTTGCACGACATTCACGCCGCGCGGGTGGTCGGGTTTGATACTGAATCCAAGCCGACCTTTGCCAAGGGGGAAGTCAGCAGTGGGCCGCATACCGTGCAATTTGCGACCCGCGACAAGGCCTATATTTTTCAGGTTTTTCGAGGCGAGGGACGGGCGTCATTGATTGAAATTTTGCAATCCAACGAGGTGCTCAAGGTTGGGTTCGGGTTGGAGTCTGATCGCAGCCAAATCCAAGGCAAGCTTGACGTGACATTGGCAGCGGTGCTTGATCTGAATACTGTTTTTCGCCGCGAAGGTTATAAAAACACCGCCGGTGTGCGCGCGGCCGTGGCGATTGTCATGAACCAGAAATTCCACAAATCAAAACGTGTCACCACCACCAACTGGGCGTTGCCGGTGCTCAACGACAAACAATTGTTGTACGCGGCCAACGACGCCTATGCGGCGCTCAAAGTCCTCGATGCCTTGAATCAGCGACCGGGCAAACCAGCCATCACGCTGCATGGTCACGACTCGCCGGACCAATGAATCGTCTGCCGTGTTTAATGCGTGGTAGATTCAACAGGCCATGTCAAACAGCAAACAAAATAACAGCGATCTGATTGCGCGTTCACTCGCCAGCATCTGGCATCCGTGCACCCAGATGAAACACCACGAGCAATTTCCGTTGGTGCCGATTGCCTCTGCCAAAGGCGTATGGTTGACCGATTTTGAAGGCAAGGCCTATCTCGATGGTGTGTCGAGTTGGTGGGTTAATTTATTCGGACATGCCAATCCACGTATTAATGCCGCCATTAAAGATCAACTCGATACACTTGAACACGCCATGCTGGCAGGGTTCACCCATCAGCCGGCCATTGAGCTGGCCGAGCGCTTAAATAAACTAACCGGGCTTGGCCACGCTTTTTTTGGCAGTGACGGCGCATCGGCGGTCGAGATCGCGCTAAAAATGAGTTTTCATTATTGGCGCAACATCGGTGCCGTCGGCAAGACCAAATTTGTTTCAATCGAGGGCAGTTATCACGGTGAAACACTCGGTGCCTTGTCGGTGACCGACGTGGCGATTTTTAAAGACGCCTATGCGCCATTGTTGAACAACAACATATTGGTGCCGTTTCCAAACGCAGCGGGGGGGGGCGATGGCGCCAATTGTGCCAATGGCACCGAGGCAGATGCAAGGCACGCCGCCGCCGCATTGGAAACATTATTAAGCGCGCGCCATCACGAAATTGCCGCTTTGATTGTTGAACCGTTGGTGCAAGGCGCAGCCGGTATGCGTGTCTATCACCCGTTGTATTTGCAGCTGGCGCGCGAGTTGTGCAGTCGTTATCAGGTGCATTTGATTGCCGACGAAATCATGACCGGTTTTGGCCGCACCGGTACGATGTTTGCCTGGCAGCAGGTCAATGCGCCTCTGCCGGATTTGATGTGTCTATCCAAAGGCATTACCGGGGGATATTTGCCGCTGTCGTGTGTGTTGGGTAGCGAGCAAATTTATAACGCGTTTTACGATGACGATGTGGCGCGCGGATTTTTGCATTCCCATTCTTACACCGGCTCGGCACTCGCTTGTCGCGCGGCACTGGCGACGCTGGATATTTTTGCAGACGATGATGTGATTGCGACCAATCAATCGCGTGCGAAATATTTGACCGCCATGATGTCGCCATTGCGGGCGCATCCGCGTGTGAAAAATTTCCGGCATCTCGGCATGATCTGGGCGTTTGATGTTGTTTCCAACCAGCCGGCCTTTGCGCGACAATTTTTTGCCGCCGCTTTACAGCATGGTTTGTTGCTGCGACCCATTGGTAACACCGTTTATTTTATGCCGCCCTATGTGATCAGTGATGCCGATTTTCAGTCGATGGTGGACAGAACGGTTGTGATCATTAACGAGCTCGAACATTGAAAAATACCTGTGGTTGGCTGATGTTGATGGCGGCACTTTGCGGCCAGCCGGCGCTCGCCCAGAGCGGCGTGGTTCTCAAATCAGCCGCAGCTGGTATGCCTGCCATGCCGGTTGCGGCGGTCACACTTGCGCCAGGTTCTCTGCCGGGGGTTATTGCGGAACGATTTGCCAGGGCGCAGGTGCCGCTTGATAGTTTGGCGGTGCTGGTCAAAGAGGTGGGCGTACACGAGCCGTTGATTGCGCATAATGTTGATCGTGCAATGAATCCGGCTTCGGTCATGAAGTTGCTCACCACCTATGCCGCGCTGGAGTTGCTCGGCCCTGCATACACGTGGAAAACACAGGTGTGGATTGCCGGCGAGTTGAAGGGTTCAACCTTGCATGGTGATTTGGTTTTAAAAGGGTCGGGAGACCCCAAGTTGACGGTTGAACGATTTTGGCTGCTGCTCAGGCAGTTGCGCGAGCGCGGTTTGCGCACCATAACAGGTGATTTGATATTGGATCGTTCATTTTTCGAGGAAAGTGATTTTGATCCTGCCAAATTTGATGGCGAAGTCACGCGTGCCTACAATGTCGGCTCCGACGCGTTACTGGTCAACTTTAAGACGGTACGCTTCTTTTTTGCACCCACGGTGAATGACAAAGCGGTGAGCATTTCACCCGATGTGAGGCCGGCGCAATTTGAAATTGTCAACCGCACCAAACTGGTAGATGCGCCCTGTGGCGATTGGCGCGAGCGCATCAAGCTGGATGTGCAAACCGTGTCGGAAGCCAAAATCAAATTGGTTTTTACCGGCAACTATCCACGCCGTTGTGGTGACAACGTTTGGAATATCTCGCTGCTTGATCACGCCCGTTTTGTCGGCGGTGTGTTTGCCAATATGTGGGGAGATGTGGGCGGTGTTTGGAAAGGCGGCGTGCGGCTGGCGCCGACACCAGCGGATGCGCGTTTGATTGCCAGCATCGAGTCGCCGCCCTTGAGTGAAATGGTCAGAGATATCAACAAATTTTCCAACAATGTCATGGCGCGGCAGTTGTTCCTCACTCTGTCCGGTGAACTCGACAAACAGCCTGCGACGCAGGCGCGTTCGTTGACCATTGTGCGTGATTGGTTGCGCAAAAAGGGTATTGCCGCTGCGGAGTTGGCGATTGAAAACGGTGCAGGATTGTCGCGTATTGATCGTATTTCCGCGACGAGTTTGTCGCAGTTGTTGGATGCGGCCTGGCGGTCAGCGACCATGCCGGAGTTTGTTTCATCGATGTCGTTGATCGGTGTCGATGGCACCTTTCGCCGCCGCCTGAAGTATGAACCGGTGGCGGGGCAGGCACATATCAAGAGTGGCACCCTGAATGATGTGCGGGCGATGGCGGGTTATGTGTTGGCCGGTGATGAACGACGTTATTCGGTGGTGATGATGGTGAATCATGCCAACGCGCCACTCACGCAGGACGCGCAAGATGCGTTGTTACAGTGGGTTTATGCAAGACCGGGCGCGCTTGTGACGCCATCGCCATCGACCCATTAACCTGCATATTTCACGGGTCGTCCCCACTCTGCTTGGGGGCTGGCCCATTAAGTTTTTTTGCACTTTGCCATCCAATTTGGTTTTGATCGAACATTGGGCATTTGCGCTTGATAACATGCCGCTGAACATGCGCTTTTCTGTTCTCTTCGCGTGCTCATTTGCCAAACACGGCTCGCAATGCCGTGGTTAGTCGAACAAAAAATCACACGCCCATCGACCCACTCTCGAACGCAACCCCGTGAAATATGCAGGTTAATTTGCGGCGCATCGTTTTGCCGAATTGGATTGAAGAGAGTAATCTAGGCAAATATTGTCACCAGCCGACCCATCCAAATCTGGATGTGCGCGGTTGTTGCCCTAAAAAATACAGGAGCAGGTTCATCGTTATGTCAGTGGAGTGCCGCCCATCATGAGGTACTTCCTGTCGATGGTTTCGGCCATACAGTTTCGCCCCCGCTTGCTGAGTCACATTCCGACTTATAACCGCAGCGATTTTGTTGCGGACCTGGGCGCGGGATTAACAGTCGGGATTGTGGCGTTGCCACTGGCGATGGCGTTTGGCGTGGCTTCGGGTGCGCGGCCCGATCAAGGGTTGATCGCCGCCATTGTTGCCGGTTTTATCATTTCCGCATTGGGTGGTTCGCGGGTATTGATCGGTGGACCGGCTGGCGCGTTTGTGGCGTTGTTGTACGTCATTGTCGCCAAGTACGGTATCGCCAATTTGTTGCTCGCCACCATGATGGCCGGGGTGCTGTTGTTTTTGCTGGGCGCGTTTAAGCTCGGCTCGGTGGTGCGCTACGTGCCGGTGTCGATCATTATTGGTTTCACCGGTGGACTGGCGGTGATCATTGCCTCCTCACAAATCAAAGATTTTTTAGGATTGGCCACCGGCAATATTCCGTCGAATTTTTTTTCGCAGGTCGCCGCCATCGCCGAAAGCATCCACACCGTCAATTGGCTGGCCCTGTTCATCGGCCTGTCGTCATTGTTTTTGATTGTGCTGTGGCCCGTTAGTTATCAGCCGCAGGTGATTCGTTGGAAGAAAATTTCCGCAAAGCTGCCGTCCACCTTAATTGTGCTGGTGGTATGGTCGCTGTTTGTTTGGATGTTCAATTTGCCGGTGGAAACCATTGGCACTAAATTTGGTGAGTTGCCGAGTGGCATTCCCATGCCAACCATGCCTCAATTTGACTGGCAGACCGCCCAACATCTGGTCGCCCCGACGCTGGCCATTACCGCGCTGTGTGCCATCGAATCATTGTTGTGCGCCAGAATGGCGGATGCGCTGATAGACGATCGACACGACCCCAATCAGGAATTAATGGCGCAGGGGTTGGCGAATTTTATTACGCCGTGGTTTGGTGGTATCACCGCGACCGGCACCATTGCCCGCACCGTCACCAACATTCATGCCGGCGCGCGTTCGCCGATCGCCGGTATGGTGCATGCCCTGGTGTTGTTGATATTTTTGCTGGTGGCCGCGCCGCTTGCCACGCATATTCCACTCGCTGCGCTTGCCGCCATTTTGTTGTGGACGGCCTACGCCATGGGTGACTGGAAAGAGTTTGCCAAACTTGGCCAGTACTCGATGTTTTATCGCACCACGCTGTTATCGACGTTTTTGCTGACGGTGATATTTGATTTGATCGTGGCGATTCAAGTCGGCTTGATTTTGTCGAGCTTGTTCTTCATTTACCGGATTTCGTCGCTCACCAAAATAGATCAAATTGTTCTGCCGGCAGATGTGGCGGTACGGACAGACGGCCGGCAAGTTGGTGCGTACTCGTTGTTTGGCTCGCTATTTTTTGGCAGCGTGAGAAAGTTGGAGTTGTTGCTCGACCCGCAGCGAAAGTTACCAGACGTGCTCATTCTGGAAATGCATAAAGTCATCAACCTCGACACCACTGCGCTCGATGCATTGTCGAACTTGCATCGATACATGCAACGATCAAACGGCCGCATGATTTTGGTGGGCTTAAACGAGCAGCCGTTGTCGCTGTTGAGTCGCAGTCATTTTGTCGAGCAACTGGGCACAGAAAATTTGGCACCGGATATGGCAACAGCGTTGGCGTCCATCCCAGATTAACGCTATCAAACATGCCTATTGGCGGGCCGTTTCAAGTAAAAACGACCCGAACGGCACGCCAGTGGCTGCGTTTATATTTTTATCGGTTGCGTTGAATGCGTGGTCGTTTGCCGACTTCCACATTCAGCGTGGCATCTTTCTGGCCGCGAATGATGCCAAACTTGGCGATCATGCCGGGTTTGAGTGCGGCGATCGCCGCCATGGCCGCCACGCTGTCCTGAACAGGTTGGTCGTTGATGGAGATAATCACGTCGCCCGCTTTGAGGCCGCCTTTGTCGGCGGGGCTGCCGCGATTGACCGACGACACCAGCGAACCACGTGCCGACTTCAGTTTTAACGACTCTGCCAATTCGGGCGTGACATCCTGCGGTGCAATGCCAATAAAGCCGCGGGTGACCGAGCCATCTTTGATGATTTGCTCCATGACATCTTTGGCCATCGATACCGGGATGGCAAAACCAATGCCGAGTGAGCCACCGGTGCGCGAATAGATTACGCTATTGATACCGAGCAGATTGCCGTGGATATCCACCAATGCGCCGCCGGAGTTGCCCGGATTGATGGCGGCATCTGTTTGAATAAAGTTTTCGTAACGATTGACACCAAGGCGATTTCGTCCCAGAGCGCTGATGATGCCCATGGTAACGGTTTGGCCGACACCAAATGGGTCGCCGATGGCCAGCACCACGTCACCCACCTGCGATTTTTCCGACTGGCCAAAGGTGACTGCCTTGAGTCCGGTGCCTTCGACTCGCAATACAGCCAAATCGGTTTCGGGATCACTGCCCACCAGTTTGGCCGGTAACACGCGCCCGTCACCAAACGACAATTTGATATCGCGTGAATTCGCCACCACATGATCGTTGGTCAGAACATAACCCCCTTTGGCATCGGCATTGACAATCACGCCCGAGCCGAGACTCGCTTGTTGGCCGCCAAGTGTGCCATTGTCGCCTTCACCATCACCATCACCATCTCCTTCCGGTAGTCCAAAAAACCGCCGAAACAAGGGATCGTTGGCAAGCGGGTGGCTTTTTTGCAATCCGGTTTGGCGTGATGAAGATACATTAACGACGGATACTTTGGCGCGGGCGGCGGCATCGGCGAATGAGGCGCGACTGCCGGTGGGATGGCCGGCAGGGGTCAGCGCACCAATGAATCCGGCAGATGTTGGCGCTTCGCGGATTTCAACCACGTTTTGACGCCATGGATTCCAGTCTGGACGGATCAAAGTGACAACAAACACCACCGCCAAAGTGACAGTGACAAATTCGGCAAAAATGATCCAAAGACGGCGCATAGATGAATTTCACTCTACTTTAGGGGGCAAGGCTTAAACAATGGGGGCGGTGTGCCAAAAATCAAATGGAGCGGACGGGCAACATATCGTTGCCTGTGCTGGTTTTCATCAGCTTGTAACAGTAGGATTATTTTTTCAGTGAGTCGCGAATTTCGCGCAGCAGCATCACGTCTTCGGGGGTGGCAGCTGGTGGGACGGCACTTTTGAGCTTATTCATTTGTTTGACCATTAAAAAAATAATGAAAGCCAAAATGGCGAAATTGATCGCGATGGTGATGAAGCTGCCATAGGCAATCACCGCCCCCAACTTTTTTGCCTCGGCCAAAACGAGTCCGGTTGCCTGCCCATTGAGTGGTATATACATGCTGCTGAAGTCGAGTCCGCCGGTCAGTTTGCCGATGATCGGCATGATCAAGTCGCCCACCACCGAGTCAACAATCTTGCCAAAAGCGGCACCGATGATGACACCAACCGCCAAATCCATGACGTTGCCTTTAACGGCAAATTGTCGAAACTCGTTCATCATTCCCATGAAATACCCCTTTTTAAAAAATGTATAGTGCGAATTGAGCAGATCCGACTGTATGTTTTGATGAATTTGCTGTCAATGACGCGCCCCAACATTTCTACTCGACAATTTAATGTCCCAAAATAAACCTTTTGGAATCAATTGGTTGCAACCGAAAGTCAGGCTGATTTTGTCGGGGGGCTTTAAGTTGTGTAGTGCAATAGATTAAAATGCCGGTTGTCCTGTTTTGACGCCCCATCCCTTGCCTATCAGGCAGGCCAAACCGGCCCGTCGATCGGCTCCGACTTCCCCCACTTGCCAGGCCTATTTCAGCTATGAGTGCTATTGCCTTGAACGATGTTGACCCTAAAAAACGCCGCACCTTGGTCATCGGTGGATCCGTTGTTGGTGCGGTAGCCGGTGCCGCCGCCGCTGTCCCGTTTATTTACAGCATGTTTCCTTCTGATCGCGCCAAAGCGGCCGGTTCAGCGGTTGAATTTGTAACCGACAAAATGGAGCTTGGTCAGCTGGTCACGGTTGAATATCGCGGCGCACCCCATTGGGTGATTCGGCGCACACCGGAAATGATTGCGCAGCTGGCCAAGAATGATGCCTTGTTGGCCGATCCAAAATCGGAAGACTCTGTTCAGCCGCCTACGGCAAAAAATCCGCACCGGTCGATTAATCCGGAATATTTTGTGGTCAAGGGTGTGTGCACCCATTTGGGTTGTTCGCCGACCATGCGTAAAGAAATTGCGCCGGAAGATTTGGGCGCGGATTGGCCTGGTGGATTTTTCTGTCCATGCCATCAATCAAAATTTGATATGGCTGGACGGGTGTTCAAAAGTATGCCGGCGCCAAAAAATCTGGAAGTGACCGCCTATCGTTTCGTCGATAAAAACACCATCGAAATTGATGCGGACTTGAAAGCTACCGCGGTGGCTGCCGCCTCGTCTGGCGTGGCTGCCGAAAGCAAAGGAGCATAACGATTATGGCAAGCGGACCTAAACCAGAAATCACCCCGCCGATCAGCGGACCATTGGGTCAACTGGTGGTATGGGTCGACCAGCGTTTTCCATTGATGTCACTCTGGAAAGATCACCTTTCCGAATATTACGCACCAAAGAATTTTAATTTTTGGTATTACTTTGGCTCCCTCGCCATGCTGATTCTGGTGATGCAAATTGTCACCGGTATTTTCCTGACGATGAATTACAAGCCCGATGCCAACCTGGCGTTTGCGTCGGTGGAATACATCATGCGTGATGTGCAGGCGGGTTGGTTGATTCGTTACATGCACTCCACCGGCGCGTCAATGTTCTTCCTGGTGGTTTATTTGCATATGATGCGCGGCCTGATGTACGGCTCGTACCGTAAACCTCGCGAGCTGATCTGGATTTTTGGCTGTCTGATTTATCTGACGCTGATGGCCGAGGCGTTCTTCGGTTATTTGTTGCCATGGGGCCAGATGTCCTATTGGGGTGCGCAGGTGATTATTAATCTGTTTGCCGCCGTGCCTTTTATCGGACCGGATCTGGCAGTGTGGATTCGGGGTGACTACAACATCAGTGATGCCACCTTGAATCGCTTTTTTGCCTTTCACGTGATTGCCCTGCCGCTGGTGCTGCTGGGTTTGGTGGCGGCACATATCATGGCGTTGCATGAAGTCGGCTCCAACAATCCGGACGGCATTGATATAAACAAACACGTCGACCCGAAAACAGGTATTCCATTGGATGCCATTCCGTTCCATCCGTATTACACGGTCAAGGACATTGTCGGTGTGGTGGTGTTCCTGGCGCTGTTCTCGGCGATCGTTTTCTTTGCGCCGGAAATGGGCGGTTACTTCCTCGAGGCACCTAATTTTGTTCCGGCTGATCCATTACAAACGCCGGCACACATCGCCCCTGTTTGGTATTTCACACCGTTTTACGCCATGTTGCGTGCGGTTCCATCCTTCTTTGGCTCCGCATTTTGGGGCGTGATGGTGATGGGCGCGGCCACCCTGATTTTGTTTGTCCTGCCTTGGCTTGATCGTGGCAAGGTGAAGTCAATCCGTTATCGCGGCCCGATCTACAAGCGCTTTCTGACCGCTTTTGTGATCAGCTTTGTGGTGCTGGGTTATTTGGGCGTGGTCCCCACCACTGTTTGGGGACAGATTCCCAATGTGATTCCAATCATTGGTGGTGTGGATACCGCCACTGTGGTTGCGCGCATTCTGACTGCGGTGTACTTTGCATTTTTCCTGTTGATGCCCTGGTACACCAAAAAAGACATCCCCAACGAGTTGCCGGAGCCGGAAAGGGTGACGAAATAATGAAAACCAATATGATTCGATCACTGCTGGCTGCGCTCGTCGCCACTGTTATGTTTTCCGCCCCAGTATTAGCGGCTGGTGGGCCAGCCGTCCATTTGGACGACGCGGGCCTCAATTTGAAAGATGAAGCTTCGTTGCAACGTGGTGCGCGCAACTTTGTCACCAATTGTTTGAACTGCCACAACGCGCAATTTATGCGCTGGGGACATTTGACACAGATTGGTTTGACCGAGGAACAAATCAAAACCAATCTGATGTTTAACCCCGACTCGAAAATGAGCGACTACATGACCTCCGCGCTTAAACCGCAGGATGCCAAGGCGTGGTTTGCCGGTGTGCCGCCAGATTTGACCCTGGTGGCGCGTGTGCGCGGTTCGAATTGGGTCTATACGTTTTTGCGGTCATATTATGTTGACCCAAGCACACCATCTGGTTGGAACAACAGCGTATTTCCAGGCGTGAGCATGCCGCATGTGTTGCACGACTTGCAAGGTGCGGCCGCCAAGGTTGTTGTCGGCGAAAAGGAATCACACGGCAAAAAGGTTGCGGTCACCAAAATTGTTTTGGAGCGCGCCGGCACCTTGTCCCCCCAAGAGTACGACTTGTATGTGCGTGATTTGGTGAATTATTTGACCTTTATGGCCGAGCCCTCGCAAGTGAAACGCACACAACTGGGTGTATGGGTGTTGTTTTTCCTGGTCATTGCCTTTTTCGCCGCGCTGCTGGTCAAGCGCGAATATTGGAAAGACGTCAAATAGTTAACGCCGTATTTTTAATGCGCCAGACCGAGCGATTAAGACGTGTCTGGCGTTCATCAGTTTTACAAGATTCAGCAATTCATAAGAGAAATAGGTACGCATCATGATGACCCTGTATTCCGGCACCACCTGTCCGTTTAGTCACCGCTGTCGCGTGGTGTTGTATGAAAAAGGCATGGACTTTCAAATTCTTGACGTGGATTTGATGAACAAGCCAGAAGATCTGGCGGTGATGAATCCCTATAACCGCACGCCGGTGTTGGTTGAACGTGATTTGATTTTGTACGAGTCGAACATCATCAACGAATATATCGACGAGCGTTTTCCGCATCCGCAGTTGATGCCCGCCGATCCGGTTATGCGTGCCCGTGCACGACTCATTTTGTATCGCATGGAAAACGAGATTTTTAATCATGTTGACACTCTTGAACGTGGCAAGCCGGCGACGTTTGACAAGGCGCGTTTGTACATTCGTGAAAATTTGATTCAATTGGCGCCAATTTTTGTCAAACAAAAACATATGCTGGGTGACGAGTTTTCAATGCTGGATGTGGCCATCGCCCCCTTGTTGTGGCGCCTTGACCACTATCAGGTGGACATGCCAAAAACGGCGGCACCGTTACTCAAATACGCCGAGCGGTTGTTTTCCCGTCAGGCATTTATTGATTCGATGACTGCGTCTGAAAAGGCGATGCGCCGCTAAGATTGGTCGTCACCAGGCCTGCTGTTGCCGGACGGGTGTCGGTTTGCACGCCGCGCCCGTTGTTTGTGAGAAATTTTTGCGCGTAAAAAAATAATCGGTCGCCTCGCGGTAATATCATACGACCATGAATGAAATATCCACCAAACCGTATTTGATTCGCGCTATTTTTGAATGGTGCAACGACGCCGGTTTTACACCTTACTTGAGCGTCAAGGTGGATGAAAATGTGCGCGTGCCAATGGAGTATGTTAAAAACGGCGAAATCGTATTATCGATTGCCTCGTTGGCGACCCGTGACCTGACCATTGGCAACGAATGGGTGCAATTTTCAGCCCGATTTAACGGGGTATCGCGCGAAATTTCCGTGCCGATTTACGCAGTTCAAGCAATATTCGCCCGTGAAAACGGTCGCGGTTACTTTTTTGAGCCGGAAGCGCCGCCAGTGCCGGATTTGGCGGCGGTGCCCTCCGCAGACACACCGACAGCACCGTTATCAGCTGTTACGGCCACCCCTTATTTGCAGGCCGTGCCTTCCGCTGTGGCAGATCCAATCGAATCAGATCGTCTGAAAAATGGAATAGGCGGGACGGTCACACCATTTGCATCCGCCGAGGGAACGTTGGCGGATCAACCCGATGGCGTGGAAACGCCGAAGGATCCACATGCGCCAGACTCTCCCAACACCCCCAAGGGGCCGCCGCGTGGCAATCTGCGTGTGATCAAGTAATTCGTAATGCCTGTGCCACAAGCACGCCGGGTTTGTTATGCTTCATCAATCAATCAATTTAATGGGTGGTTATTATGAGCATGAGTGTTGCAGAGGTGCTTACCGATAAAGCCAATCAATCGCCGACCTCCGGCGCGATTCTTTTTACCATCGGTCCCGACAAAGGGGTAGCCGAAGCCGTCGCCCTCATGGACGAAAAAGAAATCAGTTCGGTGCTGGTCATGGAGGGCGCAACCATGCATGGACTGATTACCCTGCGGGAAATTTTAGAGGCACTGCATACCCGCGGCGGGGCAATTTTGCAGGCAAAGTGCAGCGAAGTGATGAAAGCAAACCCGCCAACCGCAAGTCCGGGTGATACGGTTGATCACCTGCGCCAACTCATGACCGAATTACATATCACCCACGTACCGGTGATGGAAAACAATGTTGTGGTCGGAATTTTGTCCTTTTTTGATATTGCCAGAAGCGCAATCAAGGACGCGACCTTTGAAAATCAACTGCTCAAGCAGTACATCAGGAATTGGCCGGCTTGAATTTTTGCAAAGCCCGTTTGCGCCAATAATAGGTCGCGGTCTGCATGGTCAGCGCGACCACAATGGCCCACAAAAAAGTTTTTGCCAAACCAAGTGTGGCTAATTGCCAAGCCACCACAAAACAAAAAGCCGCCAGCGAGATCAGTCCGCCCACCAACGCGCGCAATAACGCAATCGCCGCCACACCGCCGGAACGGGCATGAAGAAAAACCGCCAACACCGGTGTGAGCACCGGAGCGAGGGCGGCGATACCACTCCACGCTTCGCCGACCGATTGTGCAAAGGTGGTCACGACATAAGTTAACGCTGCACCAATCGCCATACGCAGCAGCAATTCGCTGTGCGGTAAGGCGCTGGGCGCATGCGACGAGGCATTGTTGATTTTTGGATACAACCTGGGGCCGACCAATAACAAACCCAACACCAGCACCATGGCGCCAACCAGTGGCAACGGATTGGCGGCCACCAGCCAGGCGGAAGCGAGCCACGCCAACAATCCAACCGCCAGTGACCGACCCCAACTGGCCCGCCGTGCCGTCCAAGCGTAGCCCAAGCCAAATGCAAACACGGTAAAAACGGAGGTGAGCGTGAACAACGCCGCACGACCGGCAAATTGGTTGCCATGTTCCAATGCCAGCAAAAATAAAATCGGCCCGACGATCACCGGCAAACCAGCCAACCAGCCCGCGGTACTCGGCCCGTAGCGTTTGGCGACGATGGAAATAACTGCCAGAAAAAACGGCACCATCAATAATTTAAGCGCAAGCACGCGCGTCAGCCGATGGGGTAATGCATCAATATGCCGATGAATATGGCCGCGCCGTACCAGTTGTTATGCAAAAACGCACGAAAACATTTTGCCGGTTGTCGATGGCGAATCAAGCTGTAGTGATATATCGATACCCCGGAGGCCGCCGCCAGGCCCAGCCAATAGGGCCAGCCTAGACCGATCGTTTTGCCGATTCCCAGTAAAATAATAAGTGACGCCAAATAACAAAACATGACGGCGGCAACATCAAATCGTCCGAACAAAATCGCCGACGTGTGCAGACCAAGTTTGGCATCGTCATCACGATCCACCATGGCGTATTCTGTATCGTAGGCAATGGTCCAAAAAACATTCGCCGCCATCAGCCACCAGGCAATCGCAGGAATCGAATTGTTGACGGCAGCAAACGCCATGGGAATACCAAATCCAAAGGCGATGCCCAATACGGCTTGGGGCATGACAAAAAAGCGCTTGGTGAATGGGTAACTCGCTGCCAACGCCGCCGCGATCACACTCAGTTGTAACGTTAACGTGTTGAGAAAAACAATCACCAGCATCAACCCGGTCAGCGCCAGTATTGCCGCCACCCATAGCGCCTCGCGTGCTGAAATTTCGCCCGCAGCGATTGGTCGTAATGCCGTGCGGGCAACATGCGGATCAAACTTACGATCTGCGAAATCATTGACCGCACAACCCGCCGAACGCATTAATAAAGTGCCGGCGACAAATACGGCCAGAACGGTGGCATTCGGAACTCCACTTGCGGCGATCCATAATCCCCACAGCGTCGGCCATAACAACAGCAGCGTGCCGATCGGGCGATCGAAGCGAATCAATTTGAGATAAAGCGCAAATCGTGACGGGATGGTCGGTCTCATTCCCCTATTTTCACTCAAGTCGCGACCGTGCCCGCGAAATGTACAGGTTAAGGCGTCGGCGTGGCGCAAGATGATTCGACGGTTGTTCGTCAGCGGGCGCGCTTAGCCTCGTACATTTTTTTATCCGCCGCTTCCCACGCCCCCATGATCCCGAGTGAGGGAGTCCGCAGGGCCAGACCAACTGATGCTTTTACATTTTTATCGCGCAGGGCCGATTGAACACGTTCGAGCAGGGCGTTGCCGCCAATGTCATCACACTCGGCGCTGAGAATGCCAAACTCGTCGCCACCGAGGCGGGCGACCACATCGGGTGATCGGGTCGCGCGTCGCAGCGCCTCGGCGGCGCGCACGATCAGCGCATCGCCCGCGGCATGTCCATCGGAGTCATTAACGCGTGACAATTCATCCAAGTCGATCACCAGCACGGCAGCCGAATGACCAAATCGGCGACAGCGTTTTTCTTCGGCATCCAAAAATTTATCCCAGCCGCGGCGGTTGTACATATGGGTCAATACGTCCGTCAATGCGTCTGTTTGCAGTTGTTCGACCTTGCGTGCCTCGGCCAGAGTCGCCAGTTCCGCCTGAAGAATGGTACTCAACATTGCGCCGAGCAACTCAACCAGCTCTTGTTCGTGGACGATGGACGATGGCAGCGACGAGGGATGAATTGCACATAGGGTGCCAAACAGGCTGCCGTCTGTACGCGTCAGTGGCAGGCCGACATACGCCCCGATCTGGACTTGATGACCGATGGGTGCGGCGGCATAGGCTGGAATATCTTGCGAGCTCGGCGCGATGCGTGGACCGTTGCCTTTCACCATCTCGGAGCAGAAAGTATCGGCCCAGCTAAAAACAGTGCCCGGAACGATCCCGTAGCCGTGGTCCTCACTTTGCAACACGATCCATTGGTCACCCTCGGTGCGCGTGACCATCCAAAGATCGAAGCCCATACGCCGGTGCAGGAACGCCAGTGCCGCTTGTCCCGCCGTTTCGAAATCACGCACCTTGAACGCGTCCATGTACATACCTCGTTGCGCCGTTGCCCGATTGCAATAACAACGGGCTTATCCGTCTCGCATTCCGCGATGCACCCTACCGATCCGGTGAAAAGTCGAAACTGATGTCAATTAAAAGATCCTAACCAATTCTGCCAAGAGTATCTTGCAGCTTATCAATCGAATACACAAGCGGGATGTCGTTAATCATTGTGTGAGCGTGACCATCGTGCGTTTATGTTTGCCGCCGTTCGCAGGCCAATATCCCGGGCAAAAATACTTCCGTAACCAGCAGCGGCCGGGCATTTTTTAAAAACACACTGCGCCGCGCCCAGCAATCGCCTGGCATCAAGCCCAGCAAATCATTGACAGACGCCAACAATAAACTCGGCGATCGCAACAGCTTGTATTCCATCGGCATACGCGTGATTGTAGGATCGTGAAATAACATTTCGGCAAGCGGTCGTGAGCCCAGTCGCGACAGGCCACGCCAGGAACCACGTAAGTCACGCGGATTGACAACCGTATGGGCAAACACCAGCGGCAACGGTCCGTCCCGCAGAATCACCTCACGTACCACCGCCAACTCACCGGCGCGTAACGCCAATACGCGGCGTTCATCATATTGCGGGCGCTTAAGCTGCTCGGAAATACGAATGAGATTAAATTGGCAGCCGTGTTCAATCATGCGCGCGGTGAGCGATCCGCGGTCGGTCAACCAGACGCGCAATTTGCCGGCGGGCGGAATTTGCCGCCAGGCATCAGGCTGGGTCAGTTTGACAGTGCGCATGGAGTCGTCACGCTTTCAAATAATGCTGGCGGGAACCCAACCAGCGGGCAAGGTGTCGTTCGGCGTTGGCTTGATCGTGTGTCAGCATCCAGATGGCGGCGTCGCGCGCAGCTTCCAGCAAATCAATGTCACGCTCAATATCAGCAAAACGTAACAACGGCGCGCCGGATTGGCGTGCACCCAGATGTTCGCCGGGACCACGAATCAACAAATCTTGTCTGGCAATTTCGAAACCGTCGGTTGATTCATAAATTACTTTTAGTCGTGTCCGCGCGGTTTCACTCAAGGGCGATTGATACAACAAAATGCACGTGCTTTGTTTGGCACCGCGGCCAACCCGGCCGCGTAACTGGTGCAGTTGCGAAAGTCCCATGCGTTCGACGTGTTCGATCACCATGATGGTGGCGTTGGCCACGTCGACGCCGACTTCAATCACCGTGGTGGCGACCAAGAGGTGAATTTCATTGTTGATAAATTGCCGCATCACAGCGTTTTTTTCCGATGCTTTTAAACGGCCGTGCACCAGGCCGACGCGAAGTTCCGGAAAGTCGGCGGCAATACGCGCATAGGTATCAACCGCCGTTTGTAATTGTAGCTTTTCACTTTCCTCGATGAGTGGGCACACCCAATATGCCTGACCGCCGGCGAGGCAGGCGCCACGAATGCGTTCGAGCAATTCGTCGCGCCGATTGTCGGCGAGCAAACGGGTGACAATCGGCGTGCGTCCGGGTGGCATTTCATCTATGACCGACACATCAAGATCGGCAAAATAACTCATCGACAATGTGCGCGGAATCGGCGTGGCACTCATCATCAACTGATGTGCTTCTTCGCCATTGAATTTGGCACCCCCGGCCTTTTCACGTAACGCCAATCGCTGCGCCACACCAAAACGATGTTGTTCATCAACAATTGCCAAACCCAAATTGGCAAAGCTGACACCGTCTTGAAACAGGGCGTGTGTGCCGATCGCCAATTGGCAGCGACCGTCGGCAATGGCGGCGGTGGCCTCACGTTTTTCTTTGGTTTTTAGGCTGCCGGACAACCAGGTCACCACCACTCCCAGCGGTTGCAGCATCAGCGCAAGTTTGCGGAAATGTTGCTCGGCTAAAATTTCGGTTGGCGCCATCAATGCCACCTGATAACCACACTCGATCGCTTGCGCCGCCGCCAAAGCGGCGACTGCGGTTTTACCGGAGCCGACATCACCCTGCAGCAGACGCTGCATGGGATGCGCCTGCGCCAGATCATTGCCGATTTCAGTTGCGGCGCGAATTTGTGCAGCCGTTAACGCAAATGGCAGTGCGGCGATGAGCTGTTTTGCCAACATGCCGGTGCCCTGCAAACGCGGTGCGGTTTTGGCATCGCGCGCGGCGCGGGCTTTTTTCATGGCCAATTGTTGGGACAACAACTCATCAAATTTGATTCGCCGCCAGGCCGGATGCGTGCGACCCGCCAGGCTTTCCAACGATGCCGATGGTGGCGGTCGGTGTAAGGTAAACACGCTGTCACCGAACGATTGTAGGTGTTCGTGTTGGCGAATGGCAAGCGGCACACAGTCTGCGAACTGTGATTGTGTGTTTAAGGCATCAAGGGCGCGATCGATAATTTTGCGAATGGCGGTTTGCGATACGCCGGCGGTGGTCGAATAAACCGGTGTGAGTACCTCTGGAACCGGATCGCCCGGACTGACAATCCGATAACGGGGGTGCACCATCTCCGCACCAAAAAATCCGTTGCGCACCTCGCCAAACAAACGCAGGCGTTTACCCACCGCCAGTTGTTTGGTCTGGCTGCCGTAAAAATTCAAAAAACGTAAATATAATTTTTGGTCACCATCACGCGTTTCGACGACCAACTGTCGACGTGGTCGGTAAGTGATTTCACTATGGACAATTTCCACCTCGAGTTGGCAATCCACGCCGGCGCGCGCATCGCGCAAGGCCGTGATGTGGGTTTCGTCTTCGTAGCGAATGGGCAGGTGCAGGGCAAAGTCCCATTCGCTGCGTAAGCCAATTTGCGATAATTTTTGCGACAAAGAGGTTGTCGTGGATTTTTTTGACACAGCGGCGTGGGCGGATATGGCGGCCTTGGTGGATTTTGCGGTCTTGGCGGGTGACTTTGCGCTCACGCCCGCTTTCGATGTGGTTTTGATTTTTGCCAAGTCTAAAAATGAGGTGGCGAGGAAATAAAAAAGTGACAGGTGCCAGATTGGTTAATTGCCGCTGCTGGCAGCGTGCAAGACCATCACACCTTCGATTTCCACCTGTGCGCCGCGCGGCAATGACGCCACACCAATCGCCGCACGTGCCGGATAAGGCTGATGGAAATAAGTCGCCATGATTTCGTTGACCTTGGAAAAATTCGCCAGATCGAGCAAATACACGTTTACTTTTACCAAGTCATTCAAGCTGCCACCGGCTGCGGCACAGACGGCTTGTAAATTGTCGAACACCTGTTTCACTTCGTTCTCAAAACCGGACACCATTTGCATGCTTTTGGGATCGAGCGGAATTTGCCCGGACAGATAAACCGTTTCGCACGGACCGGTGACCTTTACAGCTTGTGAATAGGTGCCGATGGCGGCGGGTGCATTGGGGCTGGAAATAATTATTTTCATTTTTCGTTTGGTTTGTTTTCAGATTTGCCGTCTGGTTTGGTGTCCGACTTCGTATCGGCCTTATTTTCCTTGCCCGGCCCCGACTTTACACGGCTCACCCGCACCACCTCCTCCAACATGCGCATTTGGCGCAGCACGTGGGCAAGGTGCTGACGATTGCTCACTTCAATGGTGAAGTGCAGGGTGGAAAATTTTTCATCGCGTGGAACATCGTCCATTCGAATGTGCACAATATTTGAGTCCGAGCCGGAGATTTCGGCCGCCAGTTTCGCCAGTACGCCGCGCGCGTCCGTGACCACAATGCGAACGTCGACCTTGAAAAGTTTTTTGATGGCCCGGTCCCAGGTGACATCGACCCATTTGTCCGGATCAAATTTGAAGCCATTGGGAATCGTGTTGGTGCGAATGGTTGGGCAATCATGGGTGTGGACTATCAGACCCTGGCCACCCTTGATCGCAGCAATAATTGGATCGCCCGGAATCGGCCGACAACACGGCGCAAATTGTACCGCCATGTTTTCAGTGCCGCGAATGACAATGGCGTCATTGGGTTTGTGTTCCGGCTGCTCCAGTTCAGCCACCTCAAACAAGCGTCGTGCCGCCATGATTGCGAGCCGTTTGCCGAGGCCGATTTCTTCGAGCACATCCTCTTTTGTGTGGGCGCTGTCACCTTTGAGCAATCGCTGCCAATGTTTGATGCCGATGTCGTTGGGATCAAAATTTAAGGTTCGCACCGCCTGAATGAGCAATAACTCGCCCAACTCAACCGACTCGGCGTGTTGCGTGGTTTTTAAATAATGGCGAATATGCGAGCGGGCGCGGCCGGTGGACGCGTAACTCAGCCACGCCAGGTTGGGTCGTCCGTCGGGACTGGTCAGTACTTCGACCCGGTCGCCGTTTTTAAGCATCTGTGAAAGGGGTGCCGCTTCATCATTGACCTTGACCGCGACTGTGCGATTGCCAATGTCGGAGTGAATCGCATACGCAAAATCAATGGTGCTGGCTCCGCGTGGCAGCGGCACAATTTTTCCCTTTGGCGAAAACACATAAACTGCATCGGGGAACAGATCGACTTTGATGTGCTCCAAAAATTCAAGCGCATCACCGGTGCCGGATTGGATTTCGAGCAACGACTGTAACCACTGGTGGGTTTTTTGTTGGACATTGGTGACTTCGGCATCCAAGGTTTTGTATAACCAATGTGACGCCACGCCGGCTTCGGCGATTTTATGCATATTGGTCGTGCGGATTTGTAATTCAATCGGCGTGCCGTGCGGACCGAACAGGGTGGTGTGCAACGATTGATAACCGTTGTTTTTTGGAATGGCGATGTAGTCCTTGAATTTCCCGGGGAACGGCTGGTAAAGAGTGTGCAACGCACCCAATGCCAAATAACATTCGGGCATGGTGTCCACCGCGATGCGAAAGCCGTAAATGTCCAGCACATCCGAAAACGACAGATGTTTTTCCTGCATTTTTTTATGAATGGATGACAGGTGTTTTTCGCGGCCGGTGACCACGGCGGCGACGTTGAACTCCGCCAGCCGTGTTTTGATCGCCTCGAGAATTTTGCCCACCACCTCGCGACGATTGCCACGCGCCGCCTTGACTGCCTTGTCGAGCACCGCATAACGGGTCGGGTGCAGCACCTTGAACCCCAGGTCTTCAAATTCGTAATAAACCGCATTCAAACCCAGTCGATTGGCGATCGGCGAATAAATTTCCAGCGTTTCCCGCGCGACCCGCTCCTGTTTGCTTTGATGGACCGCTCCCAGCGTGCGCATATTGTGCAAACGATCAGCCAACTTGATGAGTATGACGCGGACATCACGCGCCATGGCCAACAACATTTTGCGAAAGTTTTCCGCCTGCGCTTCTTCGAGCGTGGCGAATTGCAGTTTGTCGAGTTTGGATACACCGTCCACCAAATCCGCCACCGGTTGACCAAACAATTTGCCGATATCGTCGTTGGTGGTCGGGGTGTCTTCGACGACGTCATGCAAAATCGCCGCAATTAATGCCTGGGCATCAAGGTGCCATTCCGCCAACAACGTGGCGACCGCGAGTGGATGGGTGATATAGGGTTCGCCTGACTTGCGCGTCTGACCGGCATGCGCATCACGGGCGATGGTGTAGGCGGCTTCGACTTTTTCAATGTCGACCGGCTTGAGATAGGTGGCGATGATCGCCTTGAGGGGGGCGACTTCTTTGTCGGCGTCGATATGACGACCGGAAGCCACGACCGCATCAACTACTGATGCGGGTGGTATAGAGGCGACAGTGGGCAATATTTTTGCCGGGCCTGAAACAGCGGGGGGATGAGGACTGGTTTTTGGCACCGCACGACCCCCCCTTAAAAACTACATGTTGGCAGGTACCGTTGGAATGCTCGGGGCGATGGGCTTCAAAATATCGATTTTGATATGGCCGCCGGCAATCTCACGCAATGCAACCACGCAAGGCTTGTCTTTGCCAGCGTCAACGTACGGTGCCGAGCCGAGCGCGAGTTGACGGGCACGGGTGGTTGCGACAAGGGTAAGTTCAAAGCGATTGGGGATCAATTTAATACAGTCGTCAACGGTAATACGGGCCATTTGCTACTCCAACAAGTCAAAATTCAGGGAAAACGAATCATCCGCATCGTCGGGGTTGCTCGATGCGGATGGTCAAAAACTACTCAATCAAATCGGCATGTTTGGAAATTTGCCGGGTAGCGGTCAATTGACACGCCCGCGTGACGGCACACAAATCCGCCAAAGCCACGCTAAAGTCTTCGTTAATAATAACATAGTCGGCATTGTGGACATGTTTTAAGTCCTCGCGGGCGGCGTTCAGGCGCCGCTCGATCACCTCTGGCGAGTCTTTGCCACGTTCAACCAGCCGTTTCTGCAGGGTTTCAATGGACGGCGGCACAATGTAGATATAAACCATGTCGGCGAAGATTTTTTTAACCGCCAAGGCACCCTGCCAGTCAATTTCCAGCAAAACGTCCACCCCGGTGGCGCGGGTGGTTTCGATCCATTTTTTAGACGTCCCGTAAAGATTGCCATATACCTCGGCAAACTCCAGGAATTCGTCGTTGGCGGCCAGCGCTTCAAACGCCGGCCGGGTCAGAAAATGATAATCACGACCGGCAATTTCACCCTCACGAGGCGGCCGGGTGGTGTACGAAATCGACAATTGCAGCGCTGGATTGGATTTCAGCAGGCTGGCGATCAGGCTGGATTTGCCGGCACCGGATGGTCCTACCACGGTAAAAAGGCAGCCACTCATAGGACTACTCAATATTCTGGATTTGTTCACGCATTTGCTCGATCAACACCTTCAGCTCAATCGCCACACGTGATGATTCTGCCGACACGGATTTTGACCCGAGGGTATTGGATTCGCGATTGAGTTCTTGCATCAAAAAATCCAGGCGTTTGCCGATGGCCCCGCCTGACTTTAATACCCGCCGCACCTCACTGGTATGGGCGCCCAGTCGATTGAGCTCCTCGGCGATGTCGATGCGCGAAGCAAACAACACCACTTCCTGCTTCAGGCGGTCGTCACTGGCGGCATTCAGGTCTGCGTCGGCGATTTTTTGCCTGAGTTTATCTTCGTAGGCCGAGACCATTTGTGGAACCAGCGGTGCGACCAGTTTGGTCAGATTGTCGATGCCGTCGAGTCGCTCAATCAGCATTTGCGCCAATTTTTCGCCTTCGCGACAGCGGGTGGCATCGAGTTCTTGAATCGCGTCGCCAAACAACGTCAAAAACGGCTCTTTGATTGATTCGGCGGTCATTTCGCTATTGGCCATGACGCCGGGTGCATGCATGATTTCCCAAACGGACAGGGGCCGCGCATCAAAGGTCGCCAGAATGTCAACCTGGGTTGCTTTTAAGGAGGCGAGTGCCGCTGCGCTCGGGGTGCTGGCCGTCTGGGCTGCATCATTGGTCAGGGTGACCCGGCAATCCACCTTGCCACGGGTCAGTGCTGCCGCAAGTTTGTCGCGCATGAGCCCTTCCAGACTGCGGATTTCTTCCGGCATACGGGTCTGAAATTCAAGGTAGCGGTGGTTGACAGATTTAAGCTCAATCGCCACCCGGCCGCCGGGAACATCGCGCGTGACCGCTGCGAAGCCGGTCATGCTTTTGACTGATTGGGACGCATGAGCCATTGTCGAAGGGTCCGTAAGTGAGGTGGAGTGTGGAAAACCGCCGTCCGAGGTATGCGGCAAGGAAAAATGCGGGCGTGTCTTGGCGTGCAGTTTCGGGCACAATTATAGCTTACCGTCGTAGTCGGCTAGGCAGGCGACCACGACATTTGCGGCATCCCTGACCAAACGGAATCATGGCGTCACAATCCAATCAGCCGTTGCCCGAAGGCTACCAGCTCAAAAATTACACGATTGAAAAAGTGCTCTCATCGGGTGGTTTTTCGATTGTGTATCTGGCTCATGATGAAAACAACATTCCTGTTGCAATCAAGGAATATTTGCCGGCCGCGTTGGTGGTACGGGCCGATGGTGCCGATGTGGCGATTAATGCCGATGAAAACCTGTCGGTGTTTCGGCATGGACTGAAATGTTTTTTTGAAGAAGGTCGTTCACTGGCGTTGATTTCGCATCCAAACATCATTCGTGTGGAGAATTTTTTCCGCGCCAATGAGACCGTGTACATGGTCATGCAATACGTGCGCGGCCGCACACTGCAATTCCACATTCAGCGCCACCGACATGAGTTTTCAGAGTCGTTTATCCGCAGAATGTTCACGCATCTGCTGAACGGCCTGCGTGAAGTGCATGCCAATAAACTTTTACACTTGGATATCAAGCCGGCCAATATTTACATCACCATGGAAGGCAAACCGGTGTTGCTGGATTTTGGCGCGGCGCGGCAGGCGTTGACCGCCGACGCGCCGAAGCTGCGGCCCATGTACACCGCCGGGTATGCTTCGACAGAACAGTATTTGAACCACGACCAAATGGGCCCGTGGACCGACATTTATGCCATCGGCGCCACCATGTACAACTGTATCGGCGGCAATCACCCGCAACCGGCCAATGAGCGCTTGGAAAATGACCGCATCGAGCCGCTGCGCAGTCTTGCCAAATGTGGATATTCAGAGGACCTTTACGACATTGTCGACTGGTGTCTGCAATTGGATCATCTGGCGCGTCCACAGTCGGCGTTTGAATTGCAAAAAGCCCTGATGAAAGATTCCACCGAGTGGCGGGTTGAGGCCGAAACCGGCACCGTCGAGTCGACGTTTACCAGTCGGATCAAAGCCACGCTCAACAAGAAAATATTCTGACCATGCGCTTCACCATCTTTCAGGAAAGTCATATTGGTGGCCGCAAGGTCAATCAGGACAGGCTCGCCTATTCATATTCGAAAGATGTGCTGTTAATGGTCATCGCCGACGGTATGGGCGGTCATGCGCGCGGTGAAATCGCTGCTGAAATTGCCGTCAACACCATCAATAACCGCTTTCAGGTTGAAGCGCGCACAGCGTTGCGCCGACCCAGGGAATTCCTCGAAACCGCGATTCATTCAGCGCATCGCGCCATCGTCGCTTTTGCTGATAAAAATGACATGCTCGAATGTCCGCGCACCACCATTGTCGCGGTGGTGATCCAGCACGGCAAAGCCGTATGGGCGCACGTTGGCGATTCGCGTTTGTATATATTTCGTGATGGCAAACTGGCGACTGCAACCAGCGATCACTCGCGGGTGCAGCAAATGATTGACGCCGGCGTTATCACCCAGGCGCAAGCTGCCGTGCATCCGGATCGCAATAAAATTTATAACTGCCTCGGCGGCGTACTGCCGCCAACCATTACTCATTCCGAAGAGTGGAATATGAATGTTGGTGATAGCATCTGGATTTCAACCGACGGATTTTGGGGGCCGCTCAGCACCGACCAAATTGGTGCCCGGGCGCGCAACACCGACGTGTTGTCGTTGGTTCCCGAGTTGATCGCAGAAGCCGAACGGATAGCGGGGGATGAATCCGACAATCTTTCGGTGGTGGCATTGAAATGGGAAAAACAGGACGAAGATGAACCGGCTTCATCGGTGACGGTGACCGAGCCGATTGAAGGTTTTGCCACGTCAGCCAAAACCGTACAACAAACCGAGGGCCTCAAAGATGATATCTCCGACGATGAAATTGAAAAGGCGATCGCTGAAATTCAAAACGCAATCAAAAACGTCGGCCGTCAATAATATTGTGGGCGCCAATCCGCGCCGACCATTACCATTCTTATTTTTAACTTGTAGAAATTGATCATGTCACGCTCTTTTAATCGCACGGCCAACGAGTTGCGTCCCATCACCATTACCCGTCACTTCACCAAACACGCCGAAGGCTCGGTATTGATCGCGGTTGGCGACACCAAGGTGTTGTGCACTGCCAGTGTTGAAGAGCGGGTGCCACCACATAAGAAAAATTCCGGTGAAGGTTGGGTGACCGCGGAATATGGCATGTTGCCACGCGCCACCAACACCCGTTCCGATCGTGAAGCGGCGCGTGGCAAACAAACCGGCCGCACCCAGGAAATTCAGCGCCTGATCGGCCGATCATTACGCGCCGTGGTGGATCTCAAGAAACTCGGTGAGCGTCAGATCACACTCGATTGTGATGTGATTCAGGCCGACGGTGGTACCCGTTGCGCGGCCATAACCGGCGCGTTTGTAGCCTTGCAGGATGCAGTTGCCGGCTTGATTAAAAAAGGACTCATCAGGGAGTCACCGGTGCGCGATGCGGTCGCAGCCGTTTCGGTCGGTTTGCACGCTGATGGTGCACTGCTCGATCTGGACTACACCGAGGACTCGACCTGTGAAACCGACATGAATGTGGTCATGACCGGTTCCGGAACATTCATCGAAATCCAAGGCACCGCCGAGGGGGCGCCGTTCACGCGCGCGCAATCCGATCAATTGTTGGCGCTGGCTGAGGCGGGTATAGGTCAATTGATTGTTGTGCAAAAGACGTCGTTGGCGGCGTAACAAAGTGGGTGCCGTTGGCAATTCACTTTTCTAACCACGCACTGTTGTTATGAATGCTGTTTCATTTTTATCACGGCCCGCTTTAGTGAAGATGGATGGTTATCGGCTGGTCGAAATCGGCGCGGCGGATATTGCCACGCTGCAGCAATTTTATGAAGCCAATCCGCAATACAACCTGATTGTTGCCGGCTGTCCGCCGCACGCCACCCTGGCGCACGAGGATTTTTATGAGCGGCCGCCGCCGGAATTTCCCATGACCAAAAAAATCATGATTGCCATGGTTGATTCAAACGGCGAAATGCTGGGTATTGCCGACATTGTTTCTGATTTATTCGTCACCCATGTTTGGCACATTGGTTTTTTTATGGTGGCAACCGCGCGTTATGGCAGCGGGTTGGCCGGCCATTTTTATCAGGCGTTGGAAACGTGGATGGCACAGCAGGGTGCGCGTTGGATCCGGCTGGGGGTGGTTGCGGATAACCCGCGCGGCAAGAAATTTTGGCAGCGAAACAAGTATCAAAAAGTGCGAACGCGCGAAAGCTTTTATCAGAATGCCGGCCGCACCCACACTCTGGATGTGTTGGTCAAACCACTGGCCGATAATAATGTGCACGACTATCTGGCGTTGGTGGTCAGGGACCGTCCGGAATAAGTTAAACGGTGCCAAACGTTAGATGCGATATTTTTTGATAAACGCCCGGTCGATGTAATTTTTCCAGTGCCACACCCAGCGTCCTTCCCAGGAAAATCTTCCCCAAGTGCCAATCGCATGTTTGTCTCCCGCTGAAATCAGATACAACGAGGTGGGTTGCGGCCGGTAAGGCATTAAATCTTCGCCCGCCAAAACACGCCGTAAATTATCGGCCAGTGGTGGCCCGGCACGCACCGCATATACGCCCGACTTGGGCCGCGAAAAATTTCGCATGGTGGCGCAGTCCCCGACGGCAAATACATTGGCATGGCTGACCGACTGCAAACAATCATTGGTCAAAATGTAGCCGCCACCATCACACATCACTCCTGATTCGTGCGGCCATGTTGCCGCCGCCGCGCCCAATGCCGCAATCACAAAATGCGCCGGAATAATTTTGTTGTCGGCCAACACCACACCCTCTGTATTCACGTCCTGCGCAACCGCGCCGCTGCGCAGCGTGATTCCCGCCCGTGACAATGCGTGTTGGATGCGTGGCGCAACCGGGCCGGGCAGGGTGTTGTCTGCGGATAGGAGGGTGATGTTGATTTTTTGTTTGGCCCATGCAAATTGCAAAGCCAGCGCCACTTCCACACCGCCCGCACCGGCACCGATAATCGCGATGGTTGACGATTTCCCGGCTTGATCACGATCTAAAACCTGTTGTTTTAAGTCGCGCATGTCGGTGATGAATTGTTCAATCGGCCGAATGGAAATAATCCCACCTTTGTTCAGTGCGGACGATTTATTTAGATCGGCAGCAGTAGTGGATATGGTTTTGGTCGCCGAGCCGGTATCGACGCTCAACCAATCAAACTGAATCCGTTCGCCGGATGTGCACAGCACCTCATTCGATGGAAAATCAATCGCCTGACAGGCGGCTTCAATGATGTTGACGCCCGCCGCATCGGCGAGCGGTTTTAACTGAATCAAACAATCATCCAACTCGTAGTGGCCGGCGATCCATCCCGGCAACATTCCCGAATACACCTGGCGTAGATAGGGCGTGACGAGGGTGATCGCGGCATCCACCGGCGGATTTGCCGCGAAAGATTTCAACACATGAACATGGGCATGACCACCACCGAGCAGGACAAGATGTTTCATGGTTATTTTGATGGCGACTGTTTTTGAAAAACGAAATCACCGAACCAGGTGCTGACCTGTTCTTTGGTTTGGTCGGTGTCACTGCCAATTGCAACCCCCATCACCCGTGGTGGTTCGCTGCCAAAGGCGGCACGGAAATCAGCGGCGACATCGCGGCTTTGTTCCTGCCATTGATTGATGTTGCTGTCGCCGGATTGCAAAACAATGATGCGCACACGATCGGTGTAGGGGCTCCATTGGCTCACGCCCATTGCCGCTTTGTTGTCCCACACATAACAAATGGCGGCAGTCGGCACATCGCCACCACTGATAAATCGTGCCAAGCGGATTTTGGCGCGATTGGTAAACGACAGGCTCTCCAACGGTACGTCAAAAACCACATAGACACGCGCCGCAAAATCGTCACCTTCTTTGCGGTTGATGTCCGCCCTGGTGATGGTGCGGCTGACTTTCCAGCGCCACAACAACTGTCCGGTTTTGAGCGGGTCAACCTGCAACGGCAATGCCACCGTGCCTGCGGATTGATTGGACTCCACCTTCAATACGGTGACGCCCGTATCGTCAACCATCGAAAATCGATTGGGTGGAATATTCGGCACCGTCAGCGGCTTAAAGGTGGCGGGTAGTGCGGCGGCGGGTATGAGATCAGAAAACTTTGCGGTGACGGTATTGACCCCGGTTTCGGCAGACGACACCCATCCTGTTGCCGCGACCAACGTAACCATTGCGGTTGTAAACGGCAATAACCGCGCGCGCTTGATCATGTCGGCCAATAAAACTCAAAGGCGGGTTTGAGTGTTTTTAAGCGCGCCATATCATCCGGCCGATCAACGTCCCAGAGTGTGGGCATCTCGTGCCAAACAAATCTGCATGCAGTCAACGCCTCACGTTGTTGCGCCAGCACTTTGTCAGTGCCCCAGTCGACGTTGTTAAACATGGTGGGTCTGGTTTTGTTGGCACCGATTAATACGTAGCCGCCATCGTCGGCGGGGGTGATCACCACATCGTTGTCGGCCAGCTTCGCGGCTGCTTCCAGCAAATGTTTTTTGTTAAAGGCGGCGCAATCCGCGCCGACCAACAACACCCGCGGCCACTCGGCGAGTGCTTCATTGAGGCTGTGCAACATGCGTTCACCGAGATTGTCGCTGCTGCATTGTTCGGCAAGGTCGACATCAAATTCGTCGGCACAATCCTCAAAAAAACCATGCGACACATCCGGCGCGCCGCATAACACCACATCGAAACCGGTGGCACAGGCGGTGGTGATGACCCGCTCCGCCAGGGCGGTGTGCAACATCGCCGCGCCAGCGGCACCGAGCGCGGGAATCAAACGGGTTTTTACCGTGCCGGGAATCGGTGCCTTGGCAAAAATTAGAATTGCGGTATCAATGGCCATCATATTGTCGATGCAAAGTTGTCGGTGAAGCGCCAAAAAAATAGGCCAGACGAATCCGCCACATGGTGAAAATGGTGCGCCAGATGCCGTGTTTTTGCCAACGGCGACCGGAAGTGACCATGGTGTCATGCAAACAGACGGGGTGCGCTATTTTTTTTAAGCGCGATGACATTTCCACATCTTCCATCAGTGGTAGCGCGGGAAATCCGCCCATCTTCAAAAAGACTGCACGCGTCATAAACATCCCCTGATCGCCGGTGCAAATTCCGGTCAGGCGCGAGCGATGGTTCATGAACCATGCGATCACCGCCAACATCGACTGTTTGCCATCGATTCGAATGTCAAATCGTCCCCATGATGCACCTCCGGAAACAGCCGCCAACATGCCTTTGTCCGCGTCGCCCGGCAATAACGAATCGGCATGCAAAAACAGCAGCACATCACCATTCGTGGCGGCCGCACCGGCATTCATTTGTAAAGCGCGTCCTTTTTCTGCACTCAGTACGCGGTCACAGAGTGGGGTGGCCAGCTCGATAGTGTTGTCGGTGCTACCACCATCGACAACACAAATTTCAACACCGCGTGTACGCATCGCTTGGAGCGTCGAAAGAGTGGTGGCAATATTGGCGGCTTCGTTCAACGCGGGAATGATGATGGTCAGGCGGGGTGCGGGGGATGGGGACATGACGCCATTTTAGACGCGCAATGAGGGTGAAGTCGCCCTCTCCCCGGGAGGGAGAGGGACCGAGGGAGAGGGGTGAGGGTGAAGTCACCATCATCAATTGCCGGATGAGTAGAATATCCTGCAAATGAAACCATAGAGAGGTCGGGCATTTCCGGCAATAAAGGGCCGAAACGCCGCGCCAATTGGCGCGTTTACTTTTTATCGTTGATCGCCCAGTCGTATTCCAAATAACCAATGGTGACCTTGCCGTCACGAATCTTCTGTTGGTCGGCCGGACTATCCGCCAGCAATTGTGCATAACGGCCGAAATATTGCGCCTTTGACTTGATTGGAATGGTTTTGCCGTCAAAACCGGACAATCCCTTTCCCCAATCTTCGGCAAACCAATTAAAGATCATCGACACTTCCAGCTTGCCGTTGGCGTAACGGTTGCGTGTGCGGTCGGACAAAAACCGCACGGCCTGTTCTTCGAGTTGGGCTTCCAGGCGCTCAGCGGCAAACGCTTCTTCACGCAACGCCGGGCAGCCAATCGACGCGCAGTTGACCGCATAGTGCACCCGTGGTTCGTTGTAGCTGCCGGGTTTGCGTAAGGTGTCGTGTTCAATACTATCGAGCGAAAAATCTTGCCCGAGTAATTTGATAAACGGACGTTTCCAGCGGTTATCGAAAAAACTGCCGATATCTTTGATCGACTTCAGCGGATAGTTTTGTAACATCAACTCCAGTGTGAAGCCGTTGTAGGCATTGATCAAAAAAGCCATGCGTTGAGGTTTGGTCCAGGCATTAAAGTCAACAGCGGTGACTGCGGACAGGCTGGAGAGGTAGGCTTGTAATGCAGTACGATCTTTTTGTAATGCGGCGTAGCGCACCTGCGTAATTTTGCCGCCATCAATTACTACCACATGTTTTTTCAGCAGGGTGGTGAATGCCGCATGGCTGTGATCAAAACCGGTTGCCGCAGATACGGCGGTTGCGGCGCTGGTGGTGGATGTGGCGGCTGCGGCGCGTGCAACGCCCGCGGCCAACCCCGCGGCCATCAATACCAGTGCCATTAAAAATGTGCGCTTATTCATATTCATTCCGGTTCAATGTCGCTCAATGAGATGGGGGTTGTTTTGGGTAAGCAGGTGTGTTGTCCGGTTTCACCAGCAACGACACCACAGTCGATAACAAGGTTGCAAAACTGCCCTCACCACGTGTCCAGTTATTGAGCGCCTTGCCCACCGCCAATTTGCCCACCGTGGCGGTCGAGCGTTTGTAGACACCGGCGGCAAATTTGTTTGCCTCACCGAGTGTCGGGTAAGTGTGAATAGTGGCGAGGATACCTTCCAAACCAAAGCCGTGTTTCATCGCCGCGACAAATTCAATCAACAAATCACCGGCGTGTTCACCCACAATAGTCGCGCCTAAAATTTTGTCCGAGCCTTTGGGTGTGATCACCTTCACAAAGCCGTGTGCTTCACCATCGGCAATCGCCCTATCGAGATCATCGATACCATACACATGTACATCGTGGTCGATGCCCTGTTCCTTGGCTTCCTGTTCATTAATGCCCACCCGCGCCACTTCCGGATCGGTAAACGTTGCCCATGGCACCACCGAATAATCAACCTTGAATTTTTTGAATGTGCCGAACAACGCATTCACGGCTGTGTACCACGCCATATGTGAGGCGGTGTGGGTGAATTGATACGGACCGGCCACATCACCGCAGGCAAAAATATTCGGGTAAATCGTCTCCAGATAGTCGTTGGTTTCCACCACCTTTTTGGCGGGAATGCCCAACTCCTCAAGGCCGAATCCAGTGGTGTTGGCAATACGGCCGACGGCACACAAAATTTCATCAAAGGCGATACGTTTGGTTTGTTTGCCACTGGCACCATCGTGCTCCACCACCAAAAACTTTTCGCCGTTCTCCACCACCACGGCGGTGGCTTTATGGTTGTCCAATACCGTCACACCTTCGCGCTCAAATTTTTGTTTGACGATGGCCGAGACTTCAACATCTTCGCGCAACATGATGCGCGGCATCATTTCAACCTGGGTCACCTGACTGCCAAAGCGCGCAAAACATTGTGTCAGTTCACAACCGATCGGCCCGCCGCCCAGTACCACCAAACGTTTTGGCAAGGTGCGGAGTTGCCAGACGTTGTCAGAGGTGAGCGGTTTTGCTTCCGCCAAGCCGGGGATCTGCGGCACAAACGGCCGTGCACCGGTGGCGATGACAATGTTTTTGGTCGTCAAGCGTTGTGTGTGGCCGTCTTCATGGGTGATTTCCACTTCCCACGGCGAAATAATTTTGCCGGTGCCTTTGATACAGTCCACACCCAGCGATGTGTAACGCGCCACCGAATCGTGTGGTTCGATGGCGTCCACCACGCGTGACACCCGTTCCATCACCCCGGCAAAATCCCACTCGGCGCTGGCCGATATAAAACCAAACTCTTTGGCACGCGAAATATGGTTGAGCAATTTGGCGGCACGGATCAACGCCTTGGAGGGCACACAACCGGTGTTTAAACAATCACCGCCCATTTTGTGTTTCTCAATCAAGGTGACTTTTGCTTTCACCGCAGCGGCGATGTAACTGGTCACCAGTCCGGCCGAGCCGGCACCGATCACCACCAGGTTGCGATCAAAGTGTGCCGGCTTTTTATCCGCCCACGCCGCATAAACTTTTTTGGCCTTGATACGGTCAAGAATTTTTTTGGCGATGATCGGAAAAATGCCGAGCAGCACAAACGCCAAACCAAGTTGCCACGACAACTTGAATTGGCCGAGTTGGGTGCCGGCGTACACATAAACAATCGTGCCGGCAAACATGCCGACCTGACTCACCCAATAAAACGTCCAGGTGCGGATTTTGGTCAGGCCCATTGCCAGATTCACCAGAAAAAACGGCACGGCAGGCACCAGACGCAGCGCAAACAAATAAAACGCGCCCTCTTTGGCGACACCCTCATTCAAGGTTTTGAGTTTATTGCCGTATTTGTTTTGTACCCAGTCGCCGATGACAAAACGCGAAATCAAAAACGCCAGCGTCGCACCGATGGTCGAGGCAAACGACACCACAATCACGCCGGTGGTCACGCCAAATACCGCCCCACCCACCAGGGTCAGAATCGCCGCACCCGGAAGTGACGTGGCCGCCATCAGCACGTAGATCACAAAGTAGATGCCAATGGTTAAGACAGGATTGGCGACATAAGTGTTGTTGATGGCCTGCTGTTGCGCACGAAAATAGTCGAGACTAAAAAATTGGCGGAGATCAAAAATAAAAAACGCGGCGACCAGCGCGATCAAAACAAGCAATACCATCCATTGGCTTTTTTTCATTGTTCTTCCTGAGGTGCAAGCGTGCAGTGTGATTCAAATAGAAATGGTCTGGCGTAAGTCTGGCCGTGCATCATAAAACTTGCTACGCGCACATGGAGGGTGCCCGTACCAAACCCAACGCGTGTGGTGGTGCATAGGCCGGGCCACGGCTGATGCGAGAAAAATACGACACATGTGCCGCCGATCCCGCCGGCCAATTATTCAAAAACGTTTTTTGAAAAACATTGTGTGGGTAATGTACGGGCAGGGCGTCGATATGGATGCCACGGATCACTTCGCCGTATTGCGCCACACCTTCGGCCAAGGGGTAAATCGAAATCCTGCTGATCAAACCATATTGGGTACCGGCAAAATTGGGCATGCCAGCCGCGCCATTGTTGATGACAAACCGGCGCGCATCACCGGTGCCGCCGGTACCAAATCGCCGAAATGTAGGCAGGCAGGTGTGGCTGGAAGCAAAGCCGGCCAGATTATTTTCATGGCAAATTTGTTTCAGCCAGTCGACGTTGTTTGGTTCGTGCAGGGAGTTGTGGGCAAAACGCCAACCGGCCAACGACTCGGCATCCCCATGCACAATGCCGATGCGTTGCCCGCCAACTTCGGCCAGCAGATGCATTGGCAGCGCTGCCAATCGATCTGCCGTGGCCGGTGTGGCGCGTGCGGTACCCCGCAGGCTGCGCATGATGGTGTTTGATCGTTCGACGTCATCGTCGTCAACATAGTCGGGGTAGGCGCAACCGCAACCGGAATCATCCGCGTCGGCGGCAAATTCGGTTTCAACATTGCCGCGTAGCGCAATGTGTTTAAGCACTTCAACATTGATGGTCTCGAATCCAGCCGGGTCGATATTGAACCAATTAAAGTCGCCGTTAAAAATCAACAGTGGTTTAACCGTTTCACGCGCAGCCATTTCCAGAATGGATTGCAGTGCACCGACATTGCCGTACAAGCCACCGATTACGTAGATCGTTTTGGCGCGCTCATCCGCCGGGCGAGAAAACACGCTTGGTGAATAACGATAGTGGAGGGGACACGAGCGGCCGGGTGTCATATCGACTTTTTTTGAAAAGCGTTTATTGGCGGGTAAATTGGAGCAAAAATAGCTGAAACTGCCCGCCAAATCCAGACTTTGTTATTCAGCAGCGGCAAGTGCACGCTCGTTGCCAACCACGGTTTGCACATCCGCTTCCAGCGCACCGCCACAGCTCGACCCTTGCCCCGCCGTGCAGCCGTAACAATGGTCTTTGACAACAATCGGATTACCGAGCAAATCAACATTCATTAATTCACGCAAATGTATTTTTAGTGCGCTCTCGAGGGTGCCGGCCATATGCAACGGCAGCGCGAGCATTTGATTAAAGTCGCAGTCGTACACATAACCCTGATAGTCAACCGACAATAAGGTACGACACATCACGTTGTCCAAATTGGCCGCCTGAAAATTGGCCACCAACAAATCCATATAACCTTCAAATTCGCCCTTGGAAATCAGTGTCGAACCAAAACGCTTGATCGGCATATTGGTGATGGTGAACAGTTGATTAAAGTGAATATTAAAGTTGGACAGCAGCAAACGATGGTAATCGGCTTCGAGCGCCTCCTGCGGCGGGGGTAACTTCGGCCCCTGCGGGTTAAACACCAGATTCAAAATCAAATTGGAGCCGGGCATGCCATAGCCGAGAACGTTGAGTTTGTTCAGTGCAACAATTGACGCCTCAAACACACCATCACCGCGTTGTTTATCCACGTTGTCCTGGCTATAACAAGGCAGCGACGCGACAATCTCCACACCTTCTGCGGCAAGAAACTCGGCCATGTGTTCGTAACCCGGCTCTTCGAGAATCGTCAGGTTGCAACGATCAATCACCCGTACCCCCATCGCGCGCGCGGCACGTACCAGGGTACAAAAATGTTCATTCATTTCCGGCGCGCCGCCGGTTAAATCCAGCAGCTTCACTTTTGAGGCGCGCATAAAAACAATCACATCCTCAATGGTCTCGGCCGACATCATCTCGGTGCGGTCCGGACTGGAATTAACGTGGCAATGAAAACACGACTGATTGCACTTATAACCGAGGTTGACCTGCAGGGTTTCCAAAGATTGACGTTGAATGTGCGGAAATCCGCGTGATTTCATTAAATGCAGGGTTTGGTGCATGTTGGTCTCGACAATGTCTTAAAAATGCCACTTGATGCCAAATGATACGTTGATGCGCACCAATCGGATGCAGTCAGCATGAAAAGGATGGTGGCGGGAATAAGCAAGCCTATTAAATAAAGCGCGCAATCTCGTCAAGCGGTTTGCGGGTGATATCCGGCACGGTCGCATCGTCCGCCGGATAACCGACCACCATCAACACAAACGGCCGCTCGTTTTCAGGGCGACCAACAATCGAATTGAGAAAGGCCATCGGGCTGGGTGTGTGGGTGAGGGTGGCCAGACCAGCGTGATGTAACGCCGCGATCAAAAAGCCGGTGGCAATGCCCACCGAATCAATCGGGTAATAACGTTTTTCCTTGCTGCCATCGGCGGCAAATGCATACGCCTCAAAAAACACCGCGATCAACCACGGCGCGGTTTCGAGAAATGGTTTGTCGGCATCGGTACCCAATGGTGCCAACGCCGCACGCCAGGCATCGGTGGCACGGTGCTCGTAAAACTCACGCTCTTCGGCCTCGGCGGCGACACGAATGGTTTTTTTGATTTCCGCATCGGATATCGCCACAAACCGCCACGGCTGTTGATTGGCACCACTCGGCGCACAACCCGCCGCGAGGATACATTTCTCAATAATTTTACGTTGCACCGGCTTCGCTGAAAAATCACGCACTGTGCGGCGGTGTTTAATCTCGGCGTAAAAATCATCCGCTCGGGTTTGCATCGACTCGGCGGAATGAGAAACAAAATCCAGCGGGATGTGCGGGTAGGTCATGTGATCTACAAAACACCCTTCACGGCTTTGATCAGCCCTTCAGTGGTGATGCCGAAGTGTTGGTACAACACCGGCGCCGGGGCGGATTCACCAAAGGTGTCGATGCCGATGACTGCGCCATCGAGGCCGACATATTTGCGCCAGGTGTCGGTGATGCCGGCTTCAATCGCCACACGTGGAATCCCTGTAGGCAATACTTCTTCTTTGTACGCGGCTTTTTGTCTGTCGAATTGATAGGTCGAGGGCATGGATACCACGCGCACATAAATTCCTTCGGCTTCGAGCGTTTTTTGCGCTTCCATGGCGAGGGAAACTTCGGTGCCGGTGGCGATGATGACGGCAAATACCGCGCCGTGTTCACGTGACAACACGTAGCCACCACGGGCGATGTTTTCCACCGTGGTGGCGTTGCGAATTTGAAACGGCGAATTTTGCCGGGAGTAAATTAAACAGGTCGGACCGGTTTGGCGTGCCAATGCGCTACCCCATGCCACGGCCGCTTCGGTGGTGTCACACGGCCGCCACACATCCATATTGGGGATCAATCGCAGGCAGGCAATGTGCTCGACCGATTGATGGGTCGGGCCGTCTTCACCGAGGCCGATCGAGTCGTGGGTGAACACCGAAATATTGCGTATCTTCATCAACGCGGCCATGCGTAACGCATTGCGTGAGTAGTCGCTGAAGGTGAGGAAGGTGCCGTGATAGGCAATAAAGCCGCCGTGTAACGCCAGCCCGTTGACAATCGCGGTCATGCCAAATTCACGCACACCATAATTGATGTAATTGCCGCCCTCGGTGGCGGACAACGCTTTGGTGCCACTCCAATTGGTCAGATTCGAGCCGGTCAAGTCGGCCGAGCCACCGAGCATTTCCGGCAGGTGTGCAGCGAAACCTTCGATGGCGATTTGTGAGGCCTTGCGGGTGGCCACCGTCTCCTGTTTCTCCACCGCCTTGGCGACGATTGCATCGGCGATCTTGCCAAAGCCGGCGGGCAAGTTACCCGCCATACGCCGCGTGAATTCTTTGGCGAACTCGGGATGGGCGTGTTGATACGCCGTAAACACCGCATGCCATTGCGCCTCGACGGCCGCGCCCTTGTGGGTGGCGTCCCACGCGTCGTAAATATTTTGCGGAATCTCAAACGGCGCGTGTGGCCAGCCGATGGCTTCACGGGTGGCGGCGATTTCTTTGTCGCCGAGTGCCGCGCCGTGTACCTTGTCGGTGCCCGCCAGATTCGGCGCGCCTTTGCCGATGATGGTTTTGCAGCAAATTAATGTTGGTTTGCTGTTTTGTGATTTGGCTTCGGCAATGGCGCCATCAATCGCATCGGCGTTGTGGCCATCGACATTCGGGATCACATTCCAACCATAGGCGGCAAAACGCATGGGGGTATTGTCGCGAAACCAGCCTTCGACTTTGCCGTCAATCGAAATGCCGTTGTCGTCATAAAACAAAATCAGTTTGCCCAAACCCAAGGTACCGGCTAGTCCACAGACTTCGTGTGAAATACCTTCCATCAGACAGCCGTCACCGGCAAACACGTAGGTGTAATGGTCAACAATATTTAAGCCGTCGCGGTTGAAGGTGCGTGCGAGTTCACGCTCGGCAATCGCCATCCCGACCGCATTCGCCAAGCCCTGGCCGAGCGGTCCGGTGGTGGTTTCCACGCCTGGCGTGATGCCGTATTCTGGATGGCCGGCGGTTTTGGAATGCAACTGGCGGAAGTTTTTGATTTCTTCCATCGGCAAATCGTAGCCGGTCAGATGCAACAACGAATACATCAGCATCGAGCCGTGGCCGTTGGAGAGCACAAACCGGTCGCGGTTCGGCCACTGCGGATTTTTCGGGTTGTGCACAAGATGGCCGCGCCACAACACTTCGGCGATTTCGGCCATGCCCATGGGGGCACCGGGGTGCCCTGAATTGGCTTTCTGCACGGCATCCATCGAAAGGGCGCGGATGGCGTTGGTAATGTCGGCTCGGGAGGGTTGGCTGGCTTGGGTCATGGCGGCGAGGGCAGAATATGAAATGGCAGAGGGAAGCTGGAATTATAATGGACGCCAGTGTGTGACCCCAAGCGCCCGGTGGTCGAATGCGGAAAACAAGGGAATAAATATGCAGGGATTACACATCATCGCGGATTTGTATCAGTGTCCGCCAAGTGAATTTTTGACGTCTGCGCCGGCATTGCGCCAATGACCCGTGGCAGCCGCTCCATCCTGTTAATTCATTAAATTGATCGATTAATCATGCCCCCGCGCTTTTATTGCCAAACTATCCTGCCGCGCCAAAATTTTCCCCAATCCATTGTGCTCGATGACGAATGTGCACGCCATGTGCGGGTGTTGCGCTTGGCGGAAGGTGACGCCATCACCCTGTTCGACGGCGCGGGTGATCAGGCTTCCACTCCGGGTGAAGCAACGGCGGTGATTAAAACCATCGACAAACGCAGCATCCAGGTTGAAATCACCGCTTGGCATGTGGCGCAACGCGAGTCGCCGCTTGATGTGACCTTGATGCAAGCGCTTGCCACCGGCGACAAAATGGATTTGATTATTCAAAAGGCGGTGGAGTTGGGGGTGACGAATCTGCTGCCGTTTCGTAGCACCCGCAGCACGTTGAAATTAGACGCTGAGCGCGCCGAAAAAAGAGTGTTGCATTGGCAGGGCGTGGCCGTGGCCGCGTGTGAGCAGTGTGGCCGCAACGTGGTGCCAACCGTGAGTGACGTGCAGTCGTTTGATCAAACGCTAACATCCACACGCTGTTTGGGCATATTGCACCCCGAAAGTGGCGTGCATAAACGAGTTTCATTATTGGTCTGGGCGCAGGCAAATGCCGGTAAACCACTTGCATTATTGGTCGGCCCGGAGGGCGGTTTTAGCGATGTTGAGGTTGCCGCTGCGGTGGCCAAAGGCGCAACAGTCGTGTCGCTCGGCCCGCGTGTATTGCGCACCGAAACAGCCGGTTTGGCGGCGTTGGCTATTTTGCAATCGACGCTGGGTGACCTAGGCTGATAAAATTCGGGCTGACCCGGCAATGGCTGCCGACACCCAAATTGTTTTAAGCTGTATTTTTATGACCTCGACATTCGAGGCGACCTTCACCCCGTTCTTACCCCATGGCCAAGTCCGACACCAAAAAACTCGAAGTATTTGTCAAGTGGTTCCGCTCAGCCACGCCGTTTATCCACGAGTTCGGTGGCCGCACGATTGTCATTGCCTTTGGTGGCGAGGTATTGACCGACGGTGAGATGATTCAGCTCGCCCACGACATTAATGTGCTGGTGAGCCTGGAGATTCGTGTGGTGTTGGTGCACGGCACCCGTCCACAGGTTGAGGATCAATTACGCCAGCACGGCGTGGCGTCGCGATATGCCGAGGGGCGGCGCGTGACCGACAGCGACGCGTTGAAGTGTGTGAAAGAAGCCAACGGCATTGTGCGCATGGAAATCGAAGCGACCCTCTCGACGGAACTGGCCAATTCGCCGATGGCGGGTGCGGACATTCGTGTGGCCTCCGGCAATTTCATCACTGCCAAGCCGTTTGGTGTGCGCAACGGCGTGGATTTCATGCACACCGGTGAAGTGCGCAAAGTGGACGTCGAAGGCATCAACCGGCGGCTCGATGATGACGAAGTGGTGTTGTTGTCACCGATTGGTTTTTCGCCAACCGGGGATATTTTTAATTGCACACTCGAAGACGTGGCGACCTCGGTGGCGATTGCACTCAAGGCCGAAAAACTGATTTTCCTGACCGAGACCATGGGTGCGACCGACAGTCGCGGCAAACTCATCAGCGAAATTACCGCTGTTGAGGCAAAGGATTTATTGGCCGGTTCCACACAAGCCGAAGACATTCGTTATTACCTGCCGGCAGCCATGCGCGCGGTGCGCGACGGCGTGAAGCGTGCGCACATGATCAGCCGCCACATCGATGGCGCCCTCTTGATGGAGCTGTTTACCCATCACGGTATTGGCACCATGGTGGTGTTGGAGTCACCGGAAAATTTGCGCAATGCCACCGCCGCCGATGTCGACGGAATTTTGGCATTGATTGATCCCCTCGCCGAGCGCGGGGTGTTGATCGCGCGTTCACGGGCATCGATCGAGCAGGATCTCGATCAATTTGTGGTGCTGGCGCATGATGACGAAGTGATCGGCTGTGCCGCCATGAGCCCGTTTGCCGGTGAAAAAGTTGCCGAGCTGGCGTGCCTCGCGGTCAATCCGTTTTATCGGGATGGCGGGCGCGGCGAGCGTATTCTTGGCCATATTGAAAAACGCGCCAAGGCGCACAATATAAAAACCCTGTTTGTGTTGTCCACACAAACAACCCAATGGTTTGTCGAGCGTGGATTTGCCGTGGCAGATATCAACGCCCTGCCGGAGTCACGCCGCGCACAATACAACCACGAACGTAAATCAAAAATTTACACCAAATCGATTTAAGAGTTTTTAGCCCGTTGCCTCATTAATCACTGGAACCGCCATGTCACGTACCGTCCAATGCGTCAAACTCAAAACCGAAGCCGAAGGAATGGATTACCCGCCTTATCCCGGCCCGATCGGCAAACGACTATATGAAGAAGTTTCCAAACAAGCGTGGAAGGAATGGCTGGAGCATCAAAAGCGGCTGGTGAACGAAAACCGTCTGAATCTGGCCGATCAAAAAGCCCGCAAGTATTTGGAAGAGCAAATGGTCCGACACTTTTTTGGTGACGGTGCCGATCAAGCGATGGGATTTGTTCCACCAACACCTTAGTCGTGTATTAAGCGCGACACCACACCACGCCACGCCACACCATCACCGATCATGGTGCCGGCTGCATTAAAAGAGCCACACAATTTTGCGGGGCTCTTTTATGGGCGGGTGCCGCCGCCTGAGTTGGCGGTTAATTTTCCAGCGTGACCTTGTCAAACTCAGCCGTGGTGACGTGGCGCACGTCTTTGCCCTTGACCAGATACACCACGTATTCACTCATGTTCTTGGCGTGGTCACCGATGCGTTCAATCGCTTTGGCAATAAACAGAATGTCGATTGACGACGAAATAGTGCGCGGGTCTTCCATCATAAAGGTCACCAACTGACGCAAGATCGAGCGGAAACACTCATCGACCTCATGATCCTGCCTGACCACCTTGGCCGCACCGGTGACGTCCAGACGCGCAAACGCATCCAGCGAAGTGCGCAGCATGTCGAGGGCGATATTGCAGGCGACCCGTACGTCGGCAATCTTGGCGGTTAAGCGCGCTTCGCCTTGGTGAAATTTTTTGGCCATGCGGGCGATTTTTTGCGCTTCGTCACCAATGCGCTCCAAATCGGTAATGGTTTTGATCACCGCCATCACCATACGCAAATCGGATGCGGTCGGCTGGCGTCGGGCGATGATGTGAGTGCAATCGTCGTCGATGCCCACTTCCAGCGCATTCACCTGGTGATCATCGGCAATGACCTGATCGGCCAGCGCGGCGTCACCGGTGGCGAGCACTTCCATGGCCCGGTTAATTTGCTGTTCCACCAGCCCGCCCATTTGCAAAACGCGCGCCCGCACCGCTTCGAGTTCGGCGTCAAATTTTTTGGATGTATGTTCATTACCCATGCTGATCTCTTTCTTTCCGGGTCTGCAAACCGCCCCCGTCGTGAATGTGTCGAATTGCTGATTTTAATGATCAATTATGACGAACGCATGACATCACCAAAACGGCTAGCGGGTGATGCGTTCCACCCCGCTGGCGCCGGCCAACAGCAGTACGTCGGCACTGCGGCGGGCGAACAGCCCATTGGTGACCACACCGGGGATCTGATTGATCTCGGTTTCCAGTAGCGGCGGATTTTCAATCACCAGCCCGTGTACATCGAGTATCCAATTGCCGTTGTCGGTGACAATCGCCTTGTTGTCATGCATGCGCCACTGCGGATGCCCGCCGAGTTTGACCAATTCCCGTGCCACAAAACTGCGTGCCATCGGGATGACCTCAACCGGCAACGGAAACTTACCGAGTATCGGCACCAGCTTGGACGTATCGGCGACACACACAAACATCGCGGAAGCGCCGGCGACAATTTTTTCGCGGGTGAGTGCCCCGCCGCCACCTTTGATCATCGCCAAGTGTCGCGTCACTTCGTCGGCGCCATCAACATACACCGCCAATTGCCCGGCGTTGTTGAGTTCCATGACTTCGATGCCGCCGGCCTTTAATCGTTCCGTCGAGGCAATAGAGCTGGATACGGCCGCCTTCACGCGGTCGCGGATTTTAATGAGCTCGTCGATAAAAAAATTCACCGTCGAACCGGTGCCAACCCCGATGACCGCGTCATCGGGGACGTAGACCATGGCCGCTTTGGCGGCGGCGGCTTTCAGTGCATTTTGATCAAGATTTTGTCCCATCCCGCTAGGATAGCGAAATTCTTGGTACATTGGGACCGTTGCCTGCAAATTGCTGCAATCCGGCTCATCCCCCCCCCGTGTCCTCATCATGCCAAACGATTACCTGAAAAAAATTCTGCAAGCACGTGTTTATGACGTGGCCATCGAGTCGCCATTAGAGCGATCGTCGGGCATTTCGGAGGCGTTGAACAATCAAATTTTGCTGAAACGCGAAGATTTGCAGCCGGTATTTTCGTTCAAGCTGCGCGGCGCCTATAACAAGATGGCGCACCTCACGCCAGTGGAGCTAAAGCGCGGGGTGATTTGTGCCTCGGCGGGTAACCACGCCCAAGGCGTGGCGCTGGCCGCAGAAAAACTCGGTTGTAAGGCGATGATTGTCATGCCCACCACCACTCCGGACATCAAGATTGACGCGGTAAAACGCCGTGGCGCAACTGTGGTCCTGCATGGCGACAGTTATCATGAGGCGGGTATTCACGCCAAAAAACTCGCCAAGGAAAAACATCTGACCTATGTTCATCCTTACGATGATCCGCTGGTGATCGCAGGACAGGGCACCATTGGCATGGAAATCTTGCGCCAGTACCAACACCCGATTGATGCGATTTTTGTGCCGGTGGGCGGCGGCGGCCTGATTGCCGGCATCGCGGCTTATATCAAGGCGCTTTCGCCAACCACCAAAATCATCGGTGTTGAGCCGGTTGATTCGAATGCGATGACCGCATCCTTGGCGGCCGGAAAACGGGTGGTGTTGTCACACGTGAATCTATTCGCAGACGGCGTGGCGGTAAAAGAAGTCGGCGAGGAAACATTCCGGCTGGCGCAAAAGTTGGTTGATGAAATGGTGCTGGTCACCACCGACGAAATCTGTGCGGCCATCAAAGATATTTATCAGGACACCCGTTCGGTGATGGAGCCGTCCGGCGGGCTGGCGTTGGCGGGTATTCGTCGTTTTATCGAAACCAACAAAGTCAAGAATAAAACTTTTGTCGCCATTTGTTGTGGTGCCAACATGAATTTTGACCGGCTGCGGTTTGTTGCCGAGCGCGCGCTGGTGGGTGAACATCACGAGGCGCTGCTGGCTGTCACGGTGCCGGAAACACGCGGCAGTTTTAAACGCTTTTGTGAAACCATCGGGCCGCGCAACATCACTGAATTTACCTACCGCATCGCCGACTCCAAGCAGGCACATGTGTTTGTCGGCGTGGCAATCAAGGGGCGTGACGAACCCAAAAAACTGGTCGCCCATTTTAAGAAACAAGGCTTTCCGGCGATTGATTTGTCCAGTGACGAAATGGCCAAATTACATGTGCGGCATTTGGTCGGTGGCCATTCACCGTTGGCGCACGACGAACAAATATTCCGGTTTGAATTCCCCGACCGGCCGGGTGCATTGATGAATTTTTTGTCGAGTATGTCGCCGAACTGGAATATCAGCTTGTTTCATTACCGCAATCACGGCGCAGATGTCGGGCGCATTTTGGTTGGTTTGCAGGTGCCGAAAAACGAGCAGGGCAAGTTTGCTCAATTTCTGAAAACTCTCGGCTACGCCTATGCCGATGAAACCAACAATCCGGCCTATCAAATGTTTCTAAAGTGAAACACGGCTCAGGGCGGGCGTTTTCAGACCTTTTTGCCTGAAGCGCCGCCCTGTTAAACGAATTCTACTTTTTATTTTTGCTGGCGTCCGCCTCGCTGGCGGTTTTTTTGTCGTCCGGCTTGACGTAATCGCCAATCACGCCCTTCAGCGGACAGGCTTTGAATATCGGGCATTTGGCGCAACCGGATACCAGCGCAACGGGGCAAAGTGTCATGGTTTTTCCTTTGAAGTGATGACGAGTCTCGGTCTATAAAAGCACCGCCCTGCCATATTACCGCGCTTTATGTGGGTGGTGGATCCAAGCCAATGCCGGGCGAATAATTCAAATGGCAGGCTGGGATGGTAAATCAGCGGGCAGATGCCACGGTAACGTCTGTCATCCGCGCCGAACGAACGCCGTTGGCGACGTATTTTGGCGATTGGTCGCACAGTGTGGAGTCGATCACTTTCCACGGCCTATAGTCCGTCCATCAATAACGCCCGTTGTGCGTCTTCAACAATCATAAAAGGAGAGTCTGAAATGAACCCACTCAAACCCGTCAATCATTTGTTTGAAGCGGTGACCTTTCCATTTACCGCTATTTTTGTGGTGGGTCTTTGCTTCATCATTAACTGGATGACGTCGCCTGGCCATTGGTGGGTGCAATGGGTGGCGTTTGGCATGGGCATCGCCTTGCTGGTGAAGTGGGCACGGGCGGTGAAGACCCTGATTGGTGCCGCGATACTGGCGGCTCTGGGTTATTTGGCGTATCGCTGGATTCAGCGCCGCCAGGAAAATAGTGGCGCTGGCGTGGGCGCGGGTGAAAGCCGTCGTGAACCTAACCACTCACCGTCCTCTTTTCATTTCAACGGATAATTTGCCATGACCAAAATTTCAAAAGACGCGTGTTTCCCCGCTGCAACCGTTGCCGCGCAACACGCTGCACAGCTTGCCGCGAACAAGACAATCAGACTTGACATTGAGGGCCAACATTTCCATCCACTCGAAGTCATGACATTTTTTCGGCGGTGGCCGCGCTCGTTTTTGCGCAACTTGATTTACACATTGATTTTTAACGCCATGTTTGCGGTTGGGTTCACCGTGATCGGTGTGCTGATGTCCAGACAGCCGACACTGGCGCAGATGGTGGCGCTGTTTGGCAATAATTTGGTGATTTCGAACGTGATTGGTTTTGCATTTTGGGCGGTGATGGAACTCATCGCGCCACTCATGAAAAAAATCAATATGCAGTCTTTTTTTACGGTCGCGTTGTTTTACGCCGTGCTCGGTACGGCAATCGTCTCCGTCAGCTTTTTCATCCTGGCGCAATTTCCCGGTTATCACAAGATGATGAAATGGATATTTACGCCGCAACAATTAATAACCAGCTTCTTGATTTCGTTGGTGATTTCATTGGTCATCGCCACCATTTGGAGAAATCGTGTCAACGAGCTGGCCGGCCAAATTACGCTGGCTGAAGAAAGAACCCGCGCCGCCAGCGCCGAGCGCGCGGCTGTTCAGGCTAATCTTCGCGCCTTACAGGCGCAAATTGAGCCGCATTTTTTGTTTAATACCTTGGCGAACGTCACCAGCCTGATTCATACCAAGCCCGACGAAGCCAAAAAAATGCTGGAAGAATTTATCGGCTATTTGCGGGCGTCATTGGATACGTCGCGGAAATCAGAAACCACATTTGCAAAAGAGTTTGCCTTCATGCAAAGTTATCTGTCGGTTCTGAAAGTGCGCATGGGCAATCGCCTGAGTATTGTCGTTGATTTGCCAGACGATGTGAAGCAGCTCCATCTGCCGCCGATGTTGATCCAACCGCTGGTTGAAAATGCGATTAAGCATGGATTGGAGCCCAAAATTGATGGCGGCCAAATCAAATTGTCGGCGCGTCTGCACAATGACCGTATTGAAGTCGAAGTGGTCGACAATGGTTTGGGATTTCAATCAACAACCTCGGATGGTGTCGGATTGAAAAATGTGCGTGAGCGGCTGGAGAAAATTTACGGGGCACGCGCATCGTTGGTGATTCAGGATAATCCGCCTCGTGGCACCCGGATCACCATTTCGATTCCGACATAAGTGACTTCCATGCATTCCGTCATTCCCGCGCGGGCGGGAATCCAGGTTGCAATGCCTGTGCGAACGAAAAATTGGATTCCCGCCCGCGCGGGAATGACGGTTATTGATCGCGGTTTGTTGACTTAATTTCTGACCACGGTGCAATATGGACGATCCACCATGAACATAAAAGCAATCCTTGCTGATGACGAACCCAACCTCAACGCCTATCTGAAGGCGCGGCTGAATACACTTTGGCCGGAGCTGGAGGTGGTGGCGATTGCGGCAAACGGTGCGGAGGCATTGCGCTTGATCGACGATCACGCACCGGACATCGTATTCTTGGATATCAAGATGCCGGGGTTGACCGGCATCGAGGTTGCCGGGCGGATTGATTCACATGCCCACATTGTTTTTGTGACGGCATATGATCAATACGCGGTCGATGCGTTTGATAAACAAGCGGTGGATTACCTGTTAAAGCCGGTTACCGACGAGCGATTGCAGCGGGCGATTACCCGATTGAAGAGCAAGCTGATGAGTAACGAGGCGCCCACTGATGTGGCCGCGATCTTGAAGTCGATTGCACAGGTGCTGCCGAATGGCAAAGCATCACACCTGCGATGGATTCGGGCGACGGTTGGCGAGTTGATCAAACAAATTGCGGTCGATGATGTGTTGTATTTTCAGGCGCAGGACAAGTACGTGAGTGTTTATGTCAAGGAAGGCGGGCGCGAAGTCGAGGCATTGATTCGCACACCGCTGTCTGAATTGGTGGCGCAGCTTGATCCGGACGCGTTTTGGCAAATTCACCGCTCGACCGTGGTCAATGTTGCGCGTATTGCCGGCACGGTGCGTGATGTCATGGGCCGTACCGTGGTCAAGATCAAAGACTCAAAGATCGACCTGCCGGTCAGTCGCGCTTACACACATTTGTTTAAGCAGATGTAGGCTTTTGTGTTTCGAGTGCGTGCTAGAATTTTCCCATGCTCAATATCATTGTGAATGGTCAACCGGCGGCCCAGCCGCCCAACACGTTTGTTGCGGCTATCGTTGCCGGCATGCAACTCGAAGGCAAACGCTTTGCGGTTGAGCGCAACGGCGAGATCGTACCAAAAAGTCAGCTGACGGTCACACCCATTCAAGATGGTGATCGATTTGAAATAGTGGTCGCCGTTGGCGGCGGTTAAAAAAACGCACGGGAGCCAACATTGAACAAGCTTGTTATCGCTGGAAAATCCTATCAATCGCGGTTGCTGGTAGGTACCGGCAAATATCGTGATTTTGCCGAGACCCAATTGGCAATCGAGGCATCCGGCGCGGAAATTATTACGGTGGCAATCCGTCGCGTCAATATCGGTCAGGACGCCACCCAACCGAGCTTGCTCGATTATTTACCGCCATCGCGATTCACCATTTTGCCAAACACCGCCGGTTGTTACGACGCCAAGGAGGCGGTACGCACACTGCGTTTGGCGCGTGAGTTATTGGATGGGCACAAGCTCGTCAAACTCGAAGTGCTGGCCGACGAATCAACCCTGTTTCCAAATATGCCGGAGACCTTGATTGCCGCCAAAGAATTGGTGGCGGACGGATTTGATGTGATGGTTTATTGCTCGGATGATCCGATTCAGGCCAAGGCGCTCGAAGATATTGGCTGTGTGGCGGTGATGCCATTGGCTTCGTTAATCGGTTCGGGCATGGGCATATTGAACCCATGGAATCTGGAAATTATTCTCGACCGGGTCAAAGTTCCGGTGTTGGTTGATGCCGGCATTGGTACCGCATCCGATGCGGTGATTGCCATGGAAATGGGCTGTGATGGTGTATTGATGAATACCGCCATTGCCAAGGCGCGTGAGCCGGTGCTGATGGCGGGCGCCATGAAAAAAGCGGTGGAGTGCGGTCGGGAAGCGTTTTTGGCGGGGCGGATGCCGAAAAAAATCTATCAGGCCGCCGCCAGCAGTCCGCGCGAAGGTCGTATCGGTTCTTGATTTACCGTGTGGCGGCAGGCCATGCGGCCGCTAGAAACGCCAGATCACACCGAAGGACACGTTGTCGGCATCGGCGATGGCACGATCGGTAAAGAATTTGCGGGACCGCTCCACTTCGAAACGTAAACCCAGGCTCGAAGTGAAATTCACCTGCACCCCCAGTCCAACCACACCACTGTTCACGCCGCGCCCGTTGATCGCGCCGGGTAAGGTCGAGGTTATGGCCGATGGCATGGCACCGGTTGCGGCGAAACTTTCATTACGATAACCGGCCCGGCCGAGCAGAGAAATTTTTTTGATGATGGGCACGGTGCCGACCAGATCGAGACCCATGGTTTTTTCATGCCCGATGGCCGTGCCGGTTTCGGGCGCAAAAATATTATTCGATGAGGCGCGATCCGCAAAGTGACCTTCAACCGAAAAATAGGGTGTAAACCGATAGCCGAGTTTAATGCCAACGCTGGATTCTGCCGACAGGTTGAGCCCATTGTTGGCGCTGATCATGGAGCGGAGTGAAACTTGTTCGCTTGGCGTTTCGCCGCCATTAATGCCGGATTGGAGACGTTGGCGGTCGTTGCCAAACGTTACACCGCCGTAATACTGCCCTTGGGCTGCGGTCGCCAGCAAAAGAGCGCCAAACAGGATCGATTGTGAAAATTTGCGCATGATAAGCGTATATCCGGGTTGAATTGTGCCAACACCAAACCATCGCATCGAGGAATCCACCTTTCGACAATAGGCTTGTGTGCGGTCAGCGTCAATCATTAATATCGGCAACTTAACTTATAAAATGAAAGTCAAGCATTGGCGGGCTATTTGCGAATAAAATGATTGAAAACAGGCGTGTAATAAGGGGTGTTGTATTTTAGATGGCTGTTGGTCTGACTGGCTTGCGACTGGTTTTGTTCCCATTTATTTCCACCCCGGCAGGGTTTTGTTTTTGTCGTTTGGTGACGACAGCGTTGCCTTCAGGGCGGTGGCAGCCGAATATGGGAAAATCCTTCAATGACTTCTGCCAACGACCCGCCCGCCCAAATCAATCCGCAGTCTGCACGTCCGATTCGCAGTTATGTGCTCAGGCAGGGACGATTGTCGCCGGCGCAGGCGCGGGCGATTGACATGGGGCAAACGCAAATGATCGCGTTTAGCCATGCCCGACTCGATATGGCGACCGCTTTTGGCCGGGATGCATCAACGGTGGTGGAAATTGGCTTTGGCATGGGGCACGCGACGGCAGACATTGCCGCCATGCGCCCGGACGAAAATTTCATCGGCATCGAGGTGCATACCCCCGGTGTTGGTTCACTGCTTAAAATGCTCGCCGAAAAAAATATTAAAAATGTGCGTGTGGTGCAACACGACGCGGTTGAAGTGATGACGCATATGATTGCTGATGCGTCGCTCACCGGCGTACACATTTTTTTCCCCGATCCCTGGCCAAAGAAGCGTCATCACAAACGTCGTTTGATTCAGCCGGCGTTTACCCATCTGCTGGCGCAAAAAATTACCCCCGGTGGTTATCTTCATTGCGCCACCGATTGGCAGGAATATGCCGAATATATGCTCACGGTATTGCGACAAGAGCCGTTGTTGGCCAATGTTGCCAAAGAGTTTGCGCCGCGGCCCGCTTACCGCACCGAATCGAACTTTGAACGACGCGGCTTGAAGCTCGGCCATGGCGTTTGGGACGTGGTGTTTGTTCGACAGTAAAAAAATGTAATCGCAGATGAACACGGATAAACACAGATGAAGGCGTGGGTTTCAAATTGCCAGGCATCAAGCCTGCATTTTTGCGGGGCGGCGATCAGCACCCAAACAGAAATTCGGCTAGTCTGATGTTTTATCCGAGTTTATCTGTTGTTTTAATAGGTTCAATACGTTTTTGAATCCAAATTGGCGTCACTTCAGTACAACGTGATTCACTGGGGAAAAGAATGACCACATATCTGCGCCGCCGCTGGTTGAAGTCGATTGCCGCCCTCGGTTTATTGGGGCCTGCTGGAATTTCCGGATTGATTCAGGACGTTTTGGCCAAGGGTGACCTGCCAACCGTTGCCGGCATCAATTCCGCCGGAGGCACTGTGTCGGTCAACGGCAAATTGGCCAAAGTCGGCACGCCGGTCAAGCCGGGTGACCGCGTCACCACCGGAGCCAATAGTTTTGCGGTGGTGGTGGTCGGCAGAGACGCGTATTTATTGCGAGATCATTCGACGGTGGTGCTGGAGGAATCCAAAGCCACTCCCGGTGTGCTTGAAAAGGTGCTGATCCTCACCGGCAAGGTGTTGTCGGTGCTCGAAAAGCGCGCGCCGGATAAACGTGTCCAGTTCCGTTTGCCCAACGCAACGATTGGCATCCGCGGCACCGGTTTTTATATTGAGATTCATGAAGGCCGCAGCTATTTTTGTCTGTGTTACGGTGAGGCATCAATCGACGGCAAGGGTATGACGGAGGCGAAAATTGTCAAAACCACTCATCATGAGTCACCACTTTGGCTGGACGATCGCGGCGGTACCATGAAGGCTGAAAAAGGACCGTTCATGAATCACGTCGATGACGAACTCATCATGCTCGAAAAATTGACCGGACGCGAGCCGCCGTTTGTGGCGCTGGGGTTGACGGGCAAATATTAGTCAGTTGTTATCGTGCCAAACGTGGCAACCGCGACATGGGTAATTGTGAGACCTGTCAGGCGATGCCGCCGTAATAAACGCGGGTGTCGTAAACAAATTCGATGCGTCCATTGATTTGGTGCGTGTCAAAAAGTTTGCGGGTGTGTTGTGCCATGGCGGCATAACCGGCGTGATCTTTGGGCGGAATATACGACGAGGAGTGTAAGCGCCCCATCAGCCCGTCAAAATCAAACGACTGTACATTATCAAACGCGGCTTCAGAAAATGGTCCGCCAAAAAATGGCGCGAATACAGCCGGGTCCTGCACATTCTTGTGATTGATCTGGTTGTAGTCGGTGGCGTGTTGTTGCAGCAACGCTTCGTAGTCGCGTAAAAAAGGCGTGGAGTCGACGCGCCGATCGTTCCAGATCAACACCACCCAGCCGTCGTCCTGCAGGATGCGTTTAAATTCGGCTCGGGTCTTGGTGCGATCAAACCAATGAAACGCCTGGCCGGCCAATACGAAGTTGAATGTCTTGGCGGGTAAGCCGGTGGTTTCAGCGGTCCCCTCCATGCTGGTAAAACGACCGTAATCCTCCAAAAATTCTTCGCCAGCCACACGCATTTCCTGATTGGGCTCAATGCCCACCACCGCATTGCCATTGTCCAAAAATAGTTGGGTCAAAATGCCGGTGCCGGAGCCGATATCGGCAACAACACTGTCCGGCGTGAGTCCACAATTGGCCGCCAACAGATCCAGAATCTCCAGTGGATAGTGTGGACGGAACTTGACGTAATCGGCCACCCGGTCGGAAAAACGGCTGGTGGCGTTATGGGTAGGTGCGGCGTTATTTTTCATGGGCAAACTCTGGCAAAAATCAAAACCATTCTGGTTGCATATCGAGAGTGGTGGTATCGAGTGTGCTGAGCAAATCGAGCATCGGCCCCACCTTGGGCAATTCGTAAACAAAATAGTAGCGGCAGGCCTGCCATTTGCCGTGATAAAAATCGTCGTTGTTATCTTGCGCATTTTTACGGGCGCAAACAGATTGCTCAAGCCAGATCCACGCCAGCACCACATGGCCAAACGCTTCCAAATAAATGCTCGCGTTGGCCAGGGTACGGTTGAGGTCCCCCGCCGCCCATAACACTTTGGTCACTGCGGCAAGATGGCCGACCTTGGCAGCGAGTGCTTGCGAAAATTGCACCGTGTCGGTGTCGCACGATTGTTGTGCCTGCTCGATGGTTCGCCTGATGCGTGCGCCCAGCAATTTAAACGCGGCACCCTCTTGCATCACCACCTTGCGCCCCAGCAAATCCAGCCCCTGAATGCCGTGAGTGCCTTCGTGGATGGCATTCAAACGGTTGTCCCGGTAAAACTGTTCAAGCGGAAAATCGCGTGTGTAGCCGTAACCACCGAGCACTTGAATGGCCAGTGAATTGGCCTCCAGACACCACTGTGACGGCCAGCTCTTGGCAATCGGGGTGAGGATATCGAGCAGCAGGGTGGTTTGTTTGCGAATGGATTCGTCGGGCTCGGTTTTTTCCTCATCCACCAATTTGGCGCAATACAAATTGAGGGCGAGGGCGCCTTCCACATACGATTTTTGCGCCAGCAACATACGGCGCACGTCGGCGTGGTCAATGATCGGGATTTGTGGACTTTGCGGGTCCTTGTTTTGTATGGTGCGACCTTGCGGGCGATTTTTTGCGTAATCCAAAGCGTGTAAATAACCGGTGTAACCGAGCATGGCGGCACCGAGCCCGACGCCGATACGCGCCTCGTTCATCATGTGAAACATGATTGATAAACCCCGATGCGGTTCGCCGACCAAATAGGCCACTGCGCCCGCCCGACCGTTGGGCTGAAATTTGCCTTCGCCAAAATTGAGCAGGCAATTGGTGGTGCCACGGAATCCCATCTTGTGATTCAATCCGGCCAGCACCACGTCATTTTGTTCGCCCACACTGCCGTCGTCACCCACCAAAAATTTAGGCACGATAAAAAGTGAAATTCCTTTCACGCCCGCTGGTGCGTCGGGCAGACGTGCCAATACCAGATGCACGATATTTTCAGAAAGCGAATGTTCGCCGGCGGAGATCCACATCTTGTTGCCGAATAGGCGGTAACAATTTTTGTCGTCCGCATCAGGCTCGGCGCGGCTTTTGATGTCGGCGAGTGACGAGCCGGCCTGTGGTTCGGATAAACACATGGTGCCAAAAAAACGGCCTTCCATCATCGGTGTGACAAAGCGATGGATTTGATCGTCTGTGCCGTGCGCCAATAATAAATTGGCGTTGCCGATGGTCAGAAACGGATAGGCGGCGGTGGCACAGTTGGCGGCCAGGAAATACGCCATCGCAGCCTTGTCGAACACCGTTGGCAGTTGCATGCCGCCGATTAACTCGTCCTGTGCGGCGGCAATCAGCCCGGCGGCATTAAAGGCGTCGATCGCCGTTTTGATTTCCGCCGGCAATAAAACTTGTTTGCCGTCGAAGCGAGGTTCGTGGTCGTCACTCAGGCGGTTGTGGGGCGCAAAAAAATCCGTGGCGATTTTTTCGGCGGTATCCAGAACGGCGTCAAACGATTCACGATCATGCTGGGCGTAGCGCGACCGGCTGGTCAGTGTGGTGGCGTCCAACCATTCGTATAACAAAAAATTTAGATCTCGACGCGAAAGTAACAGGGACATGGTGGCGATGATTGTTGATCAGCAGGTGAAAAATATCGGCCTGAATTATTGGAGGATGAATTCGATTATCTAGGTTTACGCGGCATAATTTGAAAAATGCGGTCATACAACCAATTTGGCAAAATCCGCAGAATGCGCGCGGCGATACCCATGGTCCAGGGGATAACCGTAAAGGATGTTTTATTTTCGATGGCTCGGGCGAATCGTACCGATGCCTGGTCAACATCAATCAGGAACGGCATTTTGAATTTGTTCACAGCGGTCATGGGGGTGCGAATGTATCCCGGGCAAATCGTCACCACCGCCACATTGGCTGCGCGCAGCTCCACCCGCAGACTTTCGCAATAGCGAATGGTTGCCGCTTTGGACGCTGAGTATGCGCCGCCACCGGGAATGCCGCGAAAGCCGGCGACACTGGCAATGCCGACCAAGGTGCCGCTGCGTGCGGCCTTCATGGGTTCCACGAACGGATGAAAAGTGTTGACCATGCCCATGACATTGATATCAAACACTTCCTGAAAGTCGGCCAGGTCTTCGGCCATTTCCGTCAAGGTTCCGCGCGACACACCGGCATTGGCAATGACCACATCGGGCAGGCCGTATTTGTTGATGAATTGGCGGGCGGCAGCTTTCAGCGCATCTGCATCACGCACATCACACACATAAATTTCCGGGCGCGGGGAAATGGATGCGGCAACTTTTTCCAGCCAGTCGGCGCGTCGTGCCACCAATCCAAGTTGGCACCCTTTGCTGGCATAGTGCCGCGCCAGTGATTCACCGATACCGCTGGATGCGCCGGTAATGAATATTCTTTTCATAGACAAAGTTTATCAGGCCGCATCCCCACGCCATAAACAAAAACGGCGCACGGAGGGATCTCAAGGCGCCGTTCTATTCGTCACAATGGTGACCTATTTGGTCGTTGCGGGGGGCTTTGCAGCTGGCGCTTTTGCGGCGGGTTTGGCGGGCGCTGAAACCGGCTTGGGGGCTGGTTTCGATGCGGCACGTTGTTCGGCAATCAATCGATCAACGGTATCGGTAATGTGGCTGCCGCCAATTTGTTGCACAATAAAACGACCATTCACAACCAGCATCGGCGTGGCGGTAATCTTGTACTGACCAGGCAGGGTGCGACCACGGGTAATTTTGCTTTGAACCGAAAATGACTTTTCGACCGACTCATATTGGGCTGGATTGACGCCGTTTTTTTCCAACCATTTCAGCATGGTGGGTTTATGCGCGATCATGACTTTGTCGTTAAAGATGGCTTCAAAAATTTTCTTGTGCAGACGGTCGAGTTGACCCATGGCTTCCAGCGTGTAAAAAATCGGCAGGTCATCAACACCACTTGAGCCAAATCCGGCGGGTACCCGTTTAAATTTCACATCGGCCGGCAATTTTTTAGACCATGCTTCAAGAACCGGCTCTAAATTTGCGCAATGAATACAACCGTAACCAAAAAACTCCAGCACTTCAATGGTGCCGTCATCCGCGGTCGGTTGTGCCGGGTTCAGCAAGGTGACTTCTTTGGCGGGGCCCTGTGCGAACACCGGTAACACGATGGCGGCGGCGGATAACAACAGCGTTGCAGTCAATCCCATCAATAAACGGGGCGTGAATATAGTTTGAATGGCTTGGGTTTTGTTTGGCATAAAAATCCTGATCTTCTGTTTTGTGGATGAAACGGTCAAGAAACGGATTATTCCGGCTTGACGACAGAGGCGCTGATTCCGTTCTGTGACAACACACCTTTGATTCGGTTCACTTCTTCCTGGCTCTTGAATGGTCCGAGGCGCACTCTGAATAACGTGCCTTTGCCGGCGACGCTGACCGGTTTGACTGATGCTTCAAATCCAGCGAACGCCACTTTTGCTTTCATATTGTCGGCATCCGCTTCATTTTGAAAGGCGCCCGCCTGCAAAAACAATACTTCATTGAGTGATTTGATCGGCTCTTTTACGTCCGGTTTGGTTATATTTGTAGCGTCTTTAACAGCGTCTTTAGCGGTCGGTGGCGCGACCTCAGGCGGTTTTTTGGTGGCTGCGGCCGCACCACTGTCCTTGCCGTCTTTATCGCCCGGTAACAACTGATAAAACTCAAATCGTGGTTTGTTTGGATCACTGCCGTCGGTTTTTGTTGGCGTGGCGGACGGATTCGGTTGTGCCGTCTTCATGGGTTGCAGGATTTCCGACGGTTTGGTTTTTTCAATAAAAGGGTTGGAGGTGCGGTTGAGCCAAATTGCCACACCGAGCGCCAAAAAAATACCCATCAGCAGGCCGATAATAATGCCCGCGAACAACGGATTCATGCCCGGCTTGCCACCACCACCGGCACGGGCTGGGGCCTTCGGTTTAATTTCGTTTGTCATGTTTACATTTTCTCCGGTGCAGACACGCCCAGTACACCAAGGCCGTTTTTGATGACCTGTCGAACGGCCACGATCAGGGCCAAACGTGCCAACTTTAAGGCTTCATCATCAATCAAAAAGCGTTCTGCATTGTAGTACGTGTGCAATTTGGCGGCGAGTTCGCCTAGATAATTGGCGACAATGTGTGGTGACAATTCGCGCGTTGCCAGACTGAGGGTTTCCGGAAAGTCGGCGAGGCTACGCAACAATTCGGACTCGTAGGTGCTCGCCAGCGGTGTCAGATCCACATCGGCCAATGAGGCGCTGTCGCCGCCCCATTGTTCGAGCACCCGGCAAATTCGCGCATGTGCGTATTGCACGTAATAAACCGGGTTGTCTTCGGAGTGGCTTTTGGCCAGATCAATATCAAACGTCAATTGCGAATCGGATTTGCGCATGATGAAAAAATAACGGGTGGCATCGCGGCCGACTTCATCGATCAAATCGCGCAGGGTCACGTAGCTGCCGGCGCGTTTGGAAATTTTGACTTCAACACCGCCACGCATGACGGTAATCATTTGATGCAACACGTAATCTGGATAACCCACCGGCACGCCCATTTCCATCGCCTGCAATCCCGCCTTCACACGCATTAACGAGCCGTGATGATCCGCGCCGAGCTCGGTGATGGCGCGGGTAAAACCCCGCTGCCATTTGGTGACGTGATAGGCGATGTCCGGCACAAAATAAGTGTAAGTGCCGTCAGATTTACGCATGACGCGGTCTTTGTCGTCACCGTAGTCGGTGGACTTCAACCACAAGGCGCCGCCTTCTTCATAGGTGTGACCTTTGGCAACCAGATGGTTGACGGTTTTTTCAACCAGACCCTCGGTATAAATCGACGACTCAAGGTAATGCATATCAAAGGCAACTTCAAACGCCTTTAAGTCCAGGTCTTGTTCGTGGCGCAACGCCGCCACGGCAAAGGACCGAACGGCATCGCGACTTTGGCCGAGGCTGTCGGTTGGATTTTCCAGTGCATAGCGTTCGGCGATTTCTTTGATGTAGTCGCCGCGATAACCGCCCTCTGGAAATTCACAGGCCACACCCGCGCGTTCACTGAGTCTGGCGATCACCGATGTCGCCAGGTTTTCAATTTGTGCGCCGGCGTCGTTGTAATAAAACTCACGACTGACTTCATAACCCTGGCTGGTCAATAATCGCGCCAACGTGTCGCCAATGGCCGCACCGCGGCCGTGGCCGACGTGTAACGGGCCGGTCGGGTTGGCGGAGACAAATTCAACCATGACTTTTTCGTGTTTGCCAATTTCACTCGAGCCAAATTGATCACCGGCGCGGGTGATGGCATCAACGATGCGGGTCTCGGCTGCCCGTGACAGCCGCACATTGATGAATCCGGGGCCGGCGATTTCGGGTGTGCCTGCGAGTAGCGCCGATGCAGGCAATGCCATGACGATGGCTTCGGCAATGTCGCGCGGTTTTTTGCCGAGTTTTTTGGCCAGGTGTAAGGCGCTATTGACGGCGAAGTGTCCGTGTTCTGGATTCTTCGGCTTTTCGACCGCAATTTCAAACGGCGGCGTTTCATCTTTTAGAGCCGGAAAAGCGGAAAAAAGTGCGGTTTGAAAAAGTTCGGCGACGGCGGATTTGTTATCGGTAATGGCTGACATGAGCGGCTTTAAAACAGAATCAGACATTATACCGGCTGGCTATCGACCGGCGAGAGTCAAGCGCGGCAATAAAAGTGAATGTTGTTTATGGGCGGGCATTTCGCTGTAAAAATGCCTGAAGAGAGCCGTCAATAAACGACTTTTAAACTTCAATCGGGTCGACGTCGATCGCCCACTTCGCGGTACGAATATTTTCGGCTCGAACGCCTTCCAGCCACACCGTCAAAAATTGCTGCAGCGTGGCGCGCCGGTCAGACCGCACCATGAGTTGTTTGCGGCTATAACCGGCTTTGCGCGCAAGGGTGGAGGCAACCGGCTCCCAAACATTGATGCCGTCCAGCTGATGTTCGGCAACAATGCGTCGGCCGCTGGTTTGCGCCGCCGTCAAAAAGGCATCGAGTTTTTCCACATCGCGTGCTTCAGCCCGGAGCAGGGCGAGATAACTGTACGGCGGCAAATTCATGATTTGCCGTTCGGCCAAGGTCGCCGCAACAAACTGCGGGTAGTTGTGGCTGGCGACGGCTTGATAAACGGCATGCTCCGGAAAGCGCGTTTGAATGATCACCCGCCCGGGCAATTGCGCGCGACCGGCACGACCGGCCACCTGGGTCATTTGTTGGGCCATGCGTTCGGCGGCGCGAAAGTCGGCGGAAAAAACCGCGCCGTCGGCATTCACCACACACACCAGCGTGAGTTTTGCAAAATCATGGCCTTTGGCGAGCATTTGTGTGCCGACCAAAACATCGATTTCGCCACTGGCGGCGGCTGTAAAAATTTTCTCCGCCGCACCACGCCGACGGGTCGCATCACGATCGACCCGGGTGATGCGTGCGGTCGGCAACGCCGCTTGCAGCGCGACTTCAATACGTTGGCTGCCTTGTCCGGCGGGGTGCAAATCTGCGGCACCACAATCATCACAGACTTGTGGTGCGCGGCTTTCCGCGCCGCAGTGGTGACATTTCATTTTGTTGGCCGCGCGGTGATAGACCATACGGGCGCTGCAGCGATTGCATTCCGGCATCCACGCGCAGCTGCCGCATACCAGCGCCGGCGCAAAGCCGCGCCGGTTGATAAACACCATCGCCTGTTCACCGCGCAAAATGGTTTGCTCGATGGCGCGGATGAGCGACTGCGTCAATCCATCCGGTGCCTTTTCACTGTCGAGATGAATAAAACTGACTTGCGGAAGTTCTGCATTTTCGATGGCGCGTTTGGTCAGCGCCAGTCTCGCAAACCGACCACGGGCAGCGTTGTCGAGGGTTTCGATGGATGGTGTGGCCGAACCGAGCACCACCGGGCAGCCGGCCGTGCTGGCACGAAACACCGCCACATCGCGCGCCGAATATCGCACGCCCTCCTGCTGCTTGAAGGATTGATCGTGTTCTTCATCAACAATAATCAGACCCAGACGGGGCATCGGCGTAAAAATAGCCAGTCGCGTGCCAACAACGATATCGGCAACACCTTCTTGCGCGGCCCGCCACGCGGTGAGCCGCGCCCCTGCGGCCATGCCGCTGTGGGCGGGGGCAATGTGATGATTGGGGAAACGTTGACGAATATGTTTTAACAATGCCGGCGTCAAATTGATTTCCGGCACCAGCACCAACGCTTGTTGTCCCTGATCGATTGTATGCGCGATCGCGCGTAAATAAACCTCGGTCTTGCCGCTGCCGGTAATGCCGTCGAGCAGAAATGCGCGGTATTGTGCGTGCGCCGAGTTGATGCTGTCTACGGCTGTTTGTTGTTCGCTATTCAGCGTGGGTCCGGGCGCAAAGGCTCGCGCTGCAATCGGCCGTTGTGCTGCTTGCTGCGCAGTGGTGAGCGCAACCTCTTCAATTTCTAGCCATGACTTTTCCAAAAGTGTTTTGATGGCGACCCCGGCGCGGGGGTGTCGTCGCCGTAATTCGCCCTCCAGCATCGATTCACCGAGCAGGCATTCCAATACCGAGCGTTGGGTGGCCGATCGTGCCGGCAGTGTCGAGATGGCGTCGCGTCCTTGTGGCGTGATGGAAAGTCGTCGCACGTTTGCCGGGACGGCACCGTGGTCATCAGCGTGGATTGTTTTGAGCGCGCGGGCCGCGTTTCTGAGTAGCGGTGGAATCACACTCATGACGATTTGGCCAAGTGGGGCGTGATAGTAACCCTCACAAAAGCGCATCACGGCCAAAATTTCGGTATTAAGTGCCGGTAAATCGCGCCGTACCGCCTCCACCGCCCGGAGTTTGTCTTTGGCGACTGGGGAGGATTCACTCACCGAAACCAGCAGTCCGACCACTTTTTTGTTGCCAAACGGTACCACCACCAGTCTGCCTACATCTTCAGGTTGTGCGTCCGGCAGGATGAAATCAAAGGCACGCAAAAGTGGCACGTCCAGCACCACAGAAGCGAAATTTAGTCCGGTGCCGGGCACGGCTTGACTCATCACCTTGGGTCCGGGACGGTGCTGGTTAGGCGGGTTGATTGCCGTAGCAAAAAGCATGCAAGCACAGCCACCTCAGAATGCCGTAATCGCGTCATTGTGTCTGTGGATAAGTTTGTGCATAGATCGGCCTTTGCCTACATTCCGCACAATTTAGGTTGGACAAATAAGTGAATCGCAGCGCAACAAATCGTAAAAAATATATATTTATCAATACGTTACTTTGAAATCTTCGCGATTGACAAGAGGTAAATGTTGGAAACGCTTAGAACAAAGTCTCTGTGCATAAGCAAGCCCCATTTTGTCCAAATACGAAAATATTTTTCTTGACTTAGCCGTTTTTGGGCACACGAGCGCTGGCGCGGTGGACCGTGTTAACAAGCACTTTCACATGATCCGGGTTGGCAAATTGAGAGATGCCATGGCCAAGATTAAAAACATGACCATCGGCGTGGCCGTCGGCAGCAAACTCCCGCAAAACCCGCTTCGTTTCTTGCTCAATCGTCGCCGGAGGCGCGAACAGCGTGAATGGATCAAGGTTTCCCTGCAAGGCGACCTTGGCGCCGACCCGGCGTTTGGCATCGGTCAAAGAAACCGTCCAATCCAGGCCGAGTGCGTCGGCACCACAATCGGCCATCGATTCAAGCCAATGGCCGCCACCCTTGGTGAAAAATATTCGCGGCACGGTGCGGCCATCTGCGTGACGCTTTAAGGCGGCCATGATTTGATTCACGTAGCGCAAGGAAAACTCTTGATAGGCGGCGTGTGACAACATGCCGCCCCAGGTGTCGAACAACATGACGGCCTGCGCGCCGGCGTCAATTTGGGTATTGAGGTAGGCGATGATGCTTTCGGTATTCTTTTGCAAAATTGAATGCAGTAAATCGGGCCGTTGAAACAGCATGGTCTTGGTCAATAAAAAATCGTCCGAGCCACCACCTTCGATCATGTAACACGCCAACGTAAACGGGCTTCCCGAAAAACCGATCAGCGGCACGCGTCCATCCAAGGTTTTGCGGATTTGTGAGACGGCGTCAAACACGTATTGCAAAGAGCCCATGTCGGCCACTGGCAAGCGCCGCACATCGTCTTCGGTGCGCAACGGGCGTTCAAATTTAGGCCCTTCACCGTCGGCAAAATACAGGCCGAGACCCATGGCGTCGGGGATGGTCAGGATGTCCGAAAATAATATCGCTGCATCGAGCGGGAATCGGTCCAACGGCTGAATCGTGACCTCGGTACAGTAATCGGGGCTTTTAGCCAAACCGAGAAAACTACCCGCGCGTGCACGGGTGGCTTTGTACTCAGGCAAATAACGTCCGGCCTGACGCATGATCCAGATGGGCGTATAGGGTGTGGGTTCGCGCATCAGGGCGCGCAGGAATACATCGTTTTTGAGTGGGGACATGGCAAAAATGAAAAAAGCGCGAACGGTGCGCCGTGACTGACATTATGTCATTGCGTGTGACTAGCCTGCATATTTCACGGGGACGCACTCGAGAGTGGGTGGATAAGCGAGTGATTTTTTGCTCGACTGACCGAGTAATATCAAGATATTAAGAGGGAAGAGAGCGGAAAAGCGCTGCTCAGCCGCCCGCTATCGAGTACGTAGGCCATCAACCTTACGAAGTACAGTTTGGATTCGCAGAATTTATAGGTCGCCAAGACTGAAAAACGTATGTAAGGCGGGCCGACCCGTGAAATATGCAGGCTATACCAAAAAACAAGACCAAAAAGGAACCGTGGTTTGGACGGCGCAATAAACGCAGACGGGCAATTTATCGGGGCAAATCGGACACACCCATTAAAAATTCATCAACCGAACGCGCACATTGGCGGCCTTCACGAATCGCCCAGACCACCAGCGACTGCCCGCGGCGCATATCGCCGGCGGAAAATATTTTTGGAACGGTGGTTTGATACGCCATCGCGCCTTCCGTGGCTGCCTTAATATTTTGACGCTGATCCTTTTCCACACCAAGTGCATGAATTTGTTCGACCAAGCCGGATTGGGTAGGGCCCATAAAGCCCATGGCGAGCAACACCAAATCAGCCTTCATCTCAAATTCCGATCCGGCCACCTCCTGCATCTTGCCATCGCGCCACTCGACCCTTGCGGCGATTAATTTTTCGACCCGTCCGTTGCTGCCAACAAAGCTTTTGGTTGTCACCGACCAGTCACGGGCGCAGCCCTCTTCGTGCGACGAAGACGCGCGTAGTTTGGTCGGCCAGTACGGCCACACCAATGGTTTGTTTTCCTGCTCCGGGGGCATGGCCAGCAGTTCAAATTGGGTGATCGATGCGGCGCCATGACGATTTGATGTGCCGACACAATCACTGCCGGTGTCGCCGCCACCAATCACCACTACATGTTTGCCGGTGGCCGTGAGTTGAGCCGGTACGCTGTCGCCGGCAACAACTTTGTTTTGCTGCGGCAAAAACTCCATGGCGAAATGCACACCTTGCAATTCGCGTCCCGGCACCGGCAAATCACGCGGCCACTCCGCGCCGCCCGCCAAAATGACCGCGTCAAAGTCGGTCATCAACGCGCTGGCAGGTGTATCCACGCCAATGTTTTGATTAACGCGAAATTGCACACCCTCCGCCTGCATTTGCACCACACGTCGATCAATGTGGAATTTTTCCATTTTGAAATCCGGAATGCCATAGCGCAACAATCCACCGATGCGATCATTTTTTTCAAACACGATGACATCATGGCCAACCCTGGCGAGTTGTTGCGCGGCCGCCAGTCCGGCCGGTCCGGAGCCCACCACGGCCACCCGTTTACCGGATTTTTTAGCCGGCGGTTGAGGCAATACCCAGCCCATTTCCCAGCCCTTGTTGATAATGACGTGCTCAATTGATTTGATGCCGACGGCATCGTCATTGATATTGAGCGTGCAGGCCGCTTCACAAGGTGCCGGGCAGACGCGTCCGGTGAATTCTGGGAAATTATTGGTCGAGTGCAGGGTGACGAGCGCCTCGTGCCAGTTTTGACGAAACACCAAATCATTAAAGTCAGGAATGATGTTGTTGACCGGGCAGCCGGATTGGCAGAATGGAATGCCGCAATCCATACAACGCGCACTCTGCTGCTTGGCATCGGTATCGTTCAGATGCAATACAAACTCCTGATAGTTTTTGACGCGCTCACCGATCGGCAGCGCCGGCTCGTTCAGGCGATCAAACTCGAGGAATCCGGTGATTTTTCCCATATTCGGACTTTCCTTATGCGGCGGCTTTTTGCGCGGACGGATTTGTATTTTTGGTGGTTTGCTCCGATAACGCCCGTCGATATTCGGTTGGCATCACCTTGATGAATTTGGGTAACCACACCGCCCAATTGGCCAATATGGTCTTGGCGCGTTCGCTGCCGGTGTGGCGGGCGTGGCGTTCGATCATCGACAACAAGATATCGGTGTCGGCCTTGCCGAGGTGTGCGTCGACCAAGGCTTTGTCGGCGAGCGGCTCGATTGTGACCATCGCCATATTGCAGCGCTTGTTGAACAGGCCGTCTTCATCCAGCACATAGGCCACGCCACCGGACATACCGGCCGCAAAGTTGCGGCCGGTTTTGCCCAGCACCGCCACCGTGCCACCGGTCATATATTCACAACCGTGGTCGCCGGTGCCCTCGACAACCGCCGAGGCGCCCGAATTACGCACACAGAAACGTTCGCCGGCAACGCCGCGAAAATACGCCTCGCCGGCAATCGCGCCATACAAGACGGTGTTGCCGACAATTATGTTTTCGATCGGGTCACCCTTGAAGTTCGCGTGGGGCCGCACAAAAATCTTGCCGCCACTGAGGCCCTTGCCGACGTAGTCGTTGGCCTGCCCGGTTAAGTCCAAGGTGACGCCGTGCGCCAGAAATGCACCAAAACTTTGGCCTGCGGTGCCATTGAGTTTGATGGTGATGGTATTGTCCGCCAAGCCGGAATGGCCGAAACGCTTGGCGATTTCACCGGACAACATCGTGCCGACGGTGCGATTAAGGTTGCGAATGTCGGAGTGGATGACAACGTTTTCTTTCTTGTCGAGAGCGGGTTGTGCCTCGGCAATCAATTGGTTGTCAAGCGCCCCTTCGAGCCCGTGGTCTTGGGTTTCGGTGTGTAATCGGGACACTTCCGGCGGCATGGCCGGCAGGTGGAATATTTTTGTGAAATCGAGTCGCTTGGCTTTCCAGTGTTCAACACCGGTGCTGGTATTTAACAAGTCGGCGCGGCCGATTAATTCATTAAAGGTGCGAACGCCCAAGCCCGCCATAATTTCGCGCACCTCCTCGGCGACAAAGAAAAAATAGTTGACCACGTGCTCGGGTTGCCCGGAGAATTTCTGGCGCAACAGCGGGTCCTGCGTGGCCACACCCACCGGGCAGGTGTTGAGGTGGCATTTGCGCATCATGATGCAACCTTCGACCACCAATGGTGCGGTGGCAAAGCCAAATTCATCCGCGCCAAGCAAGGCGCCGATGACCACATCGCGACCGGTTTTGAGTTGACCATCTACTTGCAGTGCGATGCGACCGCGCAAGCGGTTTAACACCAGCGTTTGTTGTGTTTCAGCCAGCCCCAACTCCCACGGCGTACCGGCGTGTTTAATCGATGAAACTGGTGATGCACCGGTACCGCCATCATGCCCGGCGATGGTGATGTGATCTGCCTTGGCCTTGGCCACCCCGGCAGCAACCGTGCCGACACCAACCTCGGACACCAACTTGACGGAAATGGACGCGTGACGATTGGCGTTTTTTAAATCGTGAATCAATTGCGCCAAATCTTCAATCGAATAAATATCGTGATGCGGCGGCGGGGAAATTAATTCGACACCCGGTGTGGAATAGCGCAATTGGCCGATGTACGCAGACACTTTATGGCCGGGCAATTGGCCGCCTTCGCCGGGTTTTGCGCCCTGCGCCATCTTGATTTGGATTTGTTCGGCGGACTGCAAATACTCTGCGGTGACACCAAAACGTGCCGAAGCCACCTGTTTGATTTTTGAGCGCAGTGAATCGCCTTTTTTGAGCGGAAAACCCGCCACGTCGGCAACAACTGCGTCGCCCAATTTGCTTTTGAGCGATTCGCCATCTTGCGCGATGGCAATAAAACGACGCGGGTCTTCGCCGCCTTCACCGGTGTTTGATTTGCCGCCAATACGATTCATGGCAACGGCCAGAGTTGCATGGGCTTCGGTCGAAATCGAGCCCAGCGACATGGCACCGGTGGCAAAACGTTTGACAATTTCTTTGGCAGATTCGACTTCATCGACCGGTATCGGAGCCGCGGCAGGTCGAATCTCAAACAGTCCGCGCAGGGTCATGTGGCGACGCGATTGGTCGTTGATGATTTTTGCGTATTCTTTGTAGGTATCGTACGAATTGGCGCGCGTGGCATGCTGCAACTTGGCAATCGCATCCGGTGTCCACATATGGTCTTCACCGCGGGTACGCCAGGCGTACTCGCCGCCGGCATCAAGCTGGGTGCGCAAGACCGGGTCATTACCAAACGCCTGATGGTGCAAACGCATCGCCTCCCCGGCAATTTCAAAAATGCCGATGCCGGCAATATTGGAGGCGGTACCGGTGAAATATTGATTGATGAAATTGGGCGACAGTCCAACCGCTTCAAAAATTTGCGCACCACAATAACTTTGATAGGTGGAAATGCCCATTTTCGACATGACCTTGAGCAGGCCCTTGGAAATCGCCTTGATGTATTTTTTCTCGGCAGCTTGCCGGTCATATTCACCAAGATAGTCTTGTAAATTGTGCAGGGTCTCCAGCGCGAGATAGGGGTGGACCGCCGCGGCACCAAAACCACCCAGCAATGCGAAGTGATGGGTCTCGCGCGCCGAACCTGTTTCGACCACCAACCCGGTCGAGGTGCGTTTGCCTTTGCGGACCAAATGTTGATGGATGCCTGCTACGGCCAGCAGGGCGGGAATGGCCACACGACCGGAGTCCACCTTGCGATCCGACACAATCAACAGATTAAAGCCCAGTCGTAATGAGTCTTCGGCGTGCGCGCACAAACTTGCCATCGCCGCTTCAATTCCCTCCGGCCCCCACTCGGCCGGATAAGTAATGTCCAACTCGTCGCTGCGTAAATAGCCGCCGGTAAATAAGTCGATATGGCGAATTTTCTCCATATCCGCCGTGGTCAGGACGGGTTGCGGCACTTCCAGCCATCGGCCGGGGTCGGTGTGGTTGATATCAAGCAAATTCGGACGCGGGCCGATGGTAATGGCGGTCGACATGACCAGCTCTTCGCGGATCGGATCAATCGGTGGATTGGTGACCTGCGCAAACAGTTGTTTGAAGTAGTGGTAAAGATTACGCGGTTTGTTCGACATGATTGCCAACGGCGAATCGTTGCCCATCGAGCCGGTTGCTTCAATGCCGTTTTGCGCCATGGGTGCAAGAATGATTTTCAAGTCTTCCTGCGTATAACCAAACGCCTGTTGACGATGCAGCAGGCTTACCTTGGTCGGTTCGGGTGGCGCCGGTTCGGGTAGGTCATCCAGGCGAATGCGTGCTTGTTCGACCCACTCAAGGTAGGGTTTGGCGGTGGCCAGCTCGTGTTTTAAATCATTGTCATCAATGATCAAACCGCGTTCAAGGTCAACCAAAAACATTTTCCCCGGTTGCAGACGCCATTTTTTGACAATTTTTTCTTCGGCAATATCCAGCACACCCGCTTCCGAGGCGAGCACCACCATATCGTTGTCGGTCAACACAAAACGCGCCGGGCGCAAGCCGTTGCGATCTAATGTCGCGCCGATTTGACGGCCGTCGGTGAACACCATCGCCGCCGGCCCGTCCCACGCTTCCATCAGCGTGGCGTGATATTCATAAAACGCTTTGCGGTTTTCATCCATTAATTGATGACCGCTCCACGCTTCCGGAATCATCATAGTCATGGCGTGGGCGAGTGAATAGCCGCCCATCACCAACATTTCTAGGCAGTTATCAAACGATGCTGAATCCGATTGGCCGTCGTAAATCAGCGGCCAGATTTTTTTCAAATCCTCTTTCAGAACGGGTGAGGCAATCGAATGTTGACGCGCGCGGATCCAATTTACATTGCCGCGTAAGGTGTTGATCTCGCCATTGTGCGCCACCATACGAAACGGATGCGCCAAATCCCAGGTTGGAAATGTGTTGGTTGAAAAACGCTGATGCACCAGCGCCAGCGATGTCACCATCAACGGGTCCTGCAAATCGGTGTAGTACTTGCCAACCTGATCGGCCAGTAACATGCCTTTATAAACGATGGTGCGGGTCGAAAACGACGGCACATAATATTCTTTGCCATGCCGCAGGTTCAGCGCCTGAATGGCGTGGCCCGAGCGTTTGCGAATTATGTACAGCTTGCGCTCCAAATCGTCCTGCGACATTTCACTGCCACCACGCGCTACAAACACCTGGCGAATTATCGGTTCAACCGCAATGGTCGCGGCAGAAAGGCCGTGATGATTGGTTGGCACATCGCGCCAGCCAAGCAAAATTTGTCCTTCGGCCTGAATGGCACGCTCGATTTCCTGTTCACACGCCATGCGCGACGCCGGTTCTTGCGGTAAAAACACCATGCCCACACCGTAATGGCCAATGGCCGGCAAGGTCATGCCCTGTTTGCCGCAGGCGCGGCGTAAATGCAGATCGGGAAGTTGAATCAGGATGCCGGCACCATCGCCCAGCAGGGGATCATATCCAGTGGCACCGCGATGAGACAGGTTGTCGAGAATTTTCAGGCCTTGCGCGACCAGGTCGTGCGATTTTTTGCCTTTAATGTTGGCAATAAAACCGACGCCACAGGCATCGTGCTCATTTTGCGGATAATAAAGACCCTGTGCTTCGGGTAGGATAGCTGTTGATGGTGTTGTTGACTGAGACATTGTTTCCCCTGAATGCGGCGAATCTGCTGCGATTTTAAAATCCGCCCATCAGGTCACCCGCGGGCGTGTGCAGCATGACAGCAAAACGTGATCTGAGCCTGACCGAATAAAACGCGCAGTGCGAGCGATTGTTGTTTGGAAATCTGCACCGGGAGATTCGGCTTTTGGCCTGGGGGAATCAGTGTGGCGGGTGACGGGGTGGGGTCACGCGACGGTCTGAAGGACAACTATTATTCCGGCAGGTCGTATCATAACGCTCAATTTGGTGCGGTGCAATAAGGTTATCGTCGGGCCGGCGGTGAAATCCATATAGGGCGCATCGGCAACATGTTGGGAGCCGTAACGCAAGGTGAAATTGTCTCGATCAGGGGTTTTGCTCGGTCGACGGCCTCAGAAATCCCCTGAGGCCTCCAAAACGCATCAAAAACAGCGCATAATCGCTTGCAACTAAGTGAAAGTTGCGCTTTAATAAAGCGAGATAACTTCATAATTTTGAAGAAATTTACGGTTTTTCAAACAAGAGGTTTTGTGGTGAAACGTGAAATGAACCTCGCGAAAATAAAATCGAAAATTTCTTCGTCAATCGATGACAAAAGAGGGATACGCCGTGGCTAATCAACTTCTTACCGGCAATTTTGGCAAACCAAGGGTCGCCAGCGACTTTGGCCTAAATAGTCTTTGGATCAAGCGTGGGCTTGCCGCAGGATTGGTTGCGGCAACTGCAGCATTGATCACGGCTTGTGGCGGTGGTGGGGCGGCGGCGGCTTCCAACGCGCCGGAAGCACCGGTAACTGTTTTGCCGTCAACCGCAAACGTTTACCCGAATGAAGCTGCAACGTTTACGATGTCGGGTGGTAAGTTGCCCTACATCGTTGTTTCACAAAATACGGCGGTTGTGCCGAATCCTACAGTTGTAGGCTCGACATTTACCTTGCGACCGAATAATGTCACCTCGGACATAACGGTTGTTATTGAAGTACGCGATTCATCAGTGCCCATAAAAACAACGACAGTTCCCGCAACCGTGCGCGCATCAACGGTTGATAACTCGATTACGATTACCAATAGTTCCGGTTCGTGTGGCTCCGCACAACTTTGTTCGGGCAGTGACGCGATTGCTACAGTTCGATCTATTGTCAATGGTGTCGCGCAAGTCAATCGGGCGATACGATTTGAAGCATTCCAGGGCGAATTTGGTTTTGTGGCACCCGGCGGCGGCAGTACGATGCCGTCCATTACAGCCACGACCAACGCGCAGGGACAGGCGAGCGTGTTGATTCGTGCCTCGCCTACCGCACAACCGCAACCAGCGATTGTGCAGGTGGTGGATCCCGCCAGTGGGCTGGTGCGGCGATTTGTTTTTTCAATTGGCCTGAGCAACGACGGCAATAGCAATATTACCGTCATTCCAACCTCACAAGTCTGGACAAATCCTTACAATGACGCATGTGTAGCCAATGCCATCTCCAGCCATTACCTGTATGGTGGCACACCGCCGTATGTAATTACTGCGACTAATCCGCAATTTGCCACCTTTGGACCATCAACGGTGTTTACCAGCGGCGGTGCGGTACAGGTTTCTGTGACGGGCAGTATTTGTGGTGTAGACAGTCAGTTTATTGTGTTGGACTCGGTCGGTCGCCGCACGACATTCCAAATTTCCAATAATCGTGGTGCCTTGCCGCCGCCGGCAGTCGGTGGTGGACAAATTGGCGCGCCGACCGTTGCACCGGCTACGTTAGGGCCGCTGGGTTGTGGTGTTTCCGCATCTGCGTTTGTCAATCAGGTGCTGCCAACCGGATTTACCGGACCCCCGCCGGTATTAATAGCAACATCGCTTGACCCTACGCGTTTATCTGTCACGCTGTCGAATGGCATCCTGACAGTGCTACGTTTAACGACCGGTGGCGGTGGCCTGGATACCTTGTTGGTGAGGGTGAATAACGGTAGGGAGTTTGTGGACGTAAACGTTAGTTTGAGCGGAACGGCACCGTATGGTTGTGCGTCAACAGGTGGTGCCACCAACCCGATCACGACGACGTCTTCGTCTTTCATCTCGTTGACGAATGGCAACGGTATTCCAGTTACGATTACCGGCGGAACGCCACCATACACCGTGACAACGACAGCAGCGACTGTGGTACAGGTCAGCAACGACGGTACCGATTATGTGACGCCTGGTTGGAGTAATATTTTTGACACGGGTTCGCCGCCGGCAATTGTGGCTGAACAGGGCAAACTTTGTATCAGCCCAACTTTCCCGGCGACTGGATTGCCGGTGATCCCGCCAACACCGCCACCAATTGGACCGCCCGATAATCGTGTAACGGCAATTGGCCCAGGTGCAGATGGAAACACGTGTTATATATTTGTGCCGAAGGATTCCACGCAGATAACCAATCAATTTGTAGTTCGCGCGCTGCGCCGGAACGCAGTTGGCCAGTCTGGTTTTGTGGTGATTACCGATTCCGCCTCGCCTCGTAACGTGCAATTGATTGTTGTGAACGTCCAATAAGAAGAGCAAGGATCAAAAACGGGCACTTCGGTGCCCGTTTTTTTCTGTCGATAGAACATGCAGACTGTCGAATTTTTTTTTCTTTCCGCGATAACCTGTGCGGCAATCCTTTGGTTGTTGATCCGCGGTGATATTGGAAATTTTTTTCTTGATCGGGTCGATAAACCGAACGCCATGCACCTGCGCCCCGTTCCCAGGATTGGTGGACTCGCCATTGTGTCGGCCATTGCCGTCATTTTTTTTGTTCTGCTATTCCCGCCGTATCTTCACCCGACTTTGTCGGGTATTTTTATTGCGACATCCCTACTTGCGGTTGTATCGCTGATCGATGATCGGCGGAGTCTGGCGCCGGCGATACGGCTTTCCGCCCATTTTTTAGCAGCGGTGTTTGTTGTCTATTCCTTGAACAACACATGGATTTTTTCGTCCGACCGCTGGACCCAGCAATTTGCAATTTGGTTGTTTTGTTTTGCTGCGGTCACATTAATCATTGTTTGGATGACCAACCTATACAATTTTATGGATGGGGCAAATGGCTTGGCCGGCCTGATGGGAACAATAGGATTTGGTAGTTTTGCCATTGCGGCACAATATGGGGGTACAGCGGACGGTTTTAGTGGGTTCGGTCTCGCATGTGCTGCGGTGTCGGGTGCGTGTTTTGGTTTTTTATTATTTAATTTCCCGCGTGCGCGGGTTTTTTTGGGCGATTGTGGGTCTATTCCCCTAGGGTTTCTTGCCGCCTCTCTCGGTTTGTTTGGTTGGGGGAATGAATTTTGGCCGTGGTACTTCCCGCCGCTGTTATTTTCGCCATTTATTGTTGACGCCAGCGTTACATTGTTGACGCGTATTTTTCGGCGGCAGCGGATTTGGGAGGCGCATCGGCAGCACTACTACCACCGCCTCATTTTGGTTCTGGGGTGGAGCCACGAAAAAACATGTGCTTTTTACAGCCTGATCATGATTTTCACGGCACTTCACGGGCTTTGGGCAATATCGGTATGGCGCACGGATCGCTCGGGTGGGTGGGCTGAGCTTGCCCTCCCCCCTTTCATCATAGGGGCATGGGTGTTAATATACGCCCTGCTCCTGGTCGGCATGGAGTGGCGCTTTTCAAAGAAAAATAACAAAAGCAGCGATAAAAAGAATGCAAAATGAGATGATTACGAGGCGAAATGACATCGTTTACCATTAACGAGCGCGCCGTATTAGCTTTTGTTCACGATGTCACCATGGTCGCGATTTCGTGGGCGGCAGCAATTGAATTATTCATGTTGGCGAGCAGCCCCCCCGGCGCTTTCACCAACGGTGGCCTATGGCTGATTCTATTGGTCGCCATTCCCGTGCAGGCGCTGGTCGCCACCATATTCGGCATGTATCAAGGCTTATGGCGTTACGCCAGCCTGCCGGATGTGCAACGAATTGTCGCGACTGTCGGCGCGGGTTCCTTTGCCGTAGCGCTGACCCTGTGGGTTGGGGATTGGTTAGGCGCACTGACCGCCTCTCATTTCATCGTGCAGGCGCTATTGCTTATTGTATTGATGGCCGGCAGTCGTATCACTTACCGTTCGTGGAAAGAATGGTCGCTGTACGGCAAGTCGGATGATCAAGGTACGCCGGTGATTATTTTGGGTGCCGGCGACGCCGCGGTCGGGTTGCTGAAAGAATTGTTGCGCAGCCGCGATTGGCGCGTTTTGGGATTGTTAGACGATGATCCCAACAAGCGTCACCGCCTCATCCATGGGATTCGCGTCATGGGCGCGGTGGACGAACTGCCGCGCATTGCACGCACTTTAAAAATCAAACACGTCATTATTGCCATGCCGTCGGTGGCGTACCAAAAACGCCGGCAAATTATTGAAGTGTGTAATCGCGCCCGTGTAACGGTTTTAACCGCACCGAAGTTTAGCGACTTGACGGCAACCGTCAGCGCCGCGAATAAACCAGCGACACCAAAAGTGCGCAGATTGTCCTTTGAGGATTTGGTCAAGCGTGAACCGATCTCTCTAGACGTCGAAGGACTGCATGATTTATTGACCAGCAAGGTGGTCATGGTCACGGGGGCGGGCGGTTCGATCGGCTCGGAGCTGTGCCGCCAGATTGCCGCATATCAGCCGTCGATGTTGGTATTGTTTGAACAAAATGAATACGCACAATACAAAATCGAGCAATCGTTGCGGGATGAGTTTGAAAACCTGCCGATTGCCATTGTGATTGGTGATGTCAAAAACATCAGGCGTGTCAATCAAGCCATGCACCAATATTCGCCTGCGATTGTGTTCCACGCCGCGGCGTACAAACATGTGCCGTTGATGGAAGAGTCGAATGCTTGGGAGGCCGTTCAAAACAATGTGTTGGGCACGATGGTGTTGGCGCGTTCGGCCATTGAATATGGTGTGAAAAAATTCGTATTGATTTCCACCGATAAGGCGGTGAACCCCACCAACGTCATGGGTGCCACCAAACGATTGTCAGAAATGGTCTGTCAAGGACTGCAGCAAACCGGTGGTACCCGATTTGAGATGGTGCGTTTCGGCAATGTGCTCGGCAGCGCCGGCAGTGTGATTGCGCGCTTCGAAGAGCAGATCGCACGCGGCGGTCCGGTCACCGTCACCCATCCTGAAATGGTGCGTTATTTCATGTCGATCCCCGAGGCGGCGCAGTTGGTGCTCCAGGCAGGTGCGATGGGCTTGGGCGGCGAAGTGTTTGTATTGGACATGGGTGAGCCGATTCGGATTGTGGATCTGGCACACGACATGATCCGTCTGTCGGCCTCGCCGGACGAAGACATCAAGGTAATTTATTCTGGTTTGCGTCCCGGTGAAAAATTGTTTGAAGAATTACTCGCCGACGATGAACATACCCGCGCCACGCCGCATCCAAAATTACGCGTTGCCAAGGCGCGTGAAGTCAACGGCGACTTTGTTGAAAAATTGAACCTGTGGCTGACGCAAGATAAATTACCGGAAGACTCGGATGTGCGGCGTGATCTAAAACGTTGGGTGCCGGAGTATGTCGCGCAAGTGCGGCCCAAACTGAAGTCGGTGCCGGGAACGGGTGATCGTATCAGCGCCTAAAAATGTATTGATCTATTGCAAATAAAAAACCGCGACTGGATCGCGGTTTTTTATTTGCCCTCGTTATAGGCGTGTCTCAATGCGAAGCCTTGCTGCGGAGGCATTGGTTGGCTTTGAGGGTGATTTGCGAGCAATACAATCCTGTCTAATCCTTTACATCGATCGAAAATGATGTGGTCAGCCCGCTTGGCGTTCTGACAGTTGCCGTCAACGCGCCTGACGATCTGGTATTGGTGCAGGCCATGACCTCGGGCGTGGTGGCGGTGGCGGGAGTGACGGTTTGTGAGGCGTCGCTTTCGACCGTTACGGCAAAATTGACCGCCCCGTCGGTGCCAGTCACATTGTCAAACGTGGAGGCCATCGCGGCAGTGTTGGGAACGATGAATGAAGTAGGTGACGAAACGATGACGCCATTGCTGGTTGCAAATGAAATGGCTGTGCCAGCCGGCATGACATTTCCCTTTGAATCCCGGATCGTCAATTGCACTGTTTTGGACTCTTTGACAAACGTGCTTGACACGCTGCACGGAGTGAGGCCGATGGTTGGTACATTGGCAACAAGGGTTGCGTTTGTAGTAAAGCGCGGATTAGATCCCGAAAAAATCACCACCGCGTGTCCGCGTACATGTACGCTCTTGGGCGAGCCACAAGAGCCGGGTACGCTTCTGCCCACGGTCAAATCATCGCAACTGACACCATTAAATTTTCCATCGCGGCCATCGTAGTTACCGTTGTTGTTAAAGTCAATGAATGGCTCGTTCGTGTTACGAACCCTATCTTCATTCACATCCAGCCACGCCTCAGGTAAATCGGTTGAATCGTTATTCAGATCCACTAACTCACCAATGTCAAACCAGCCATTGCCATTTTTATCGGTGAAACTTTCCTCACCAATCGCATAGGCAAGAATGGCAATTCGGCCATTGGTGGTGCGGAAATTTTGACTGCTGAGGGTGGATGAACATGCCCCGGCAATGGTGGTGCACGAGCTGATGATCGAGCCGCCAGCCGCCGTAAAATTAACGGCGGTACCGTCCGGTACCGGATTGCTGAAACGATCGGCCAATCGTGCGGTGACCTGTGTGGTGGTTCCGTCAATTTCACCGCCCTCGATATTGAGAGTTGAAACGGACAACGAAAAACCGCCTTGCGACGGCATGCCGGTCGAGATCGTTAATTGATCTGATTGCGTGGCGATCATTTGTGTGCCAGCCACGGTCTGCGCGGTGACCCGCACCGGGGTGCTCACGGAGCCGGATTGAATGTTGGTTACCACGAGCCCGGTGGTGGCGTCCGAGGTGGCGCTGGTGGGGGTGAGGGTAATGCCACCCACGGAAGTGTTGAGCGTAAAGCTAACCAGTTTGCCGCCGATTGGATTGCCGGCGACATCCACAACCTTAAAGGTCACCAAGGAAGTTTCTTGGCGACCGGCACCACCGGTGCCACGCAGAGAAATGGAAGTGGGCAACGCTGACACAAACTGAATCGATCCCACCGCCGGTGCGGAGATGGTGACCGTACCCGACGAGGAAATGGTGGTGCCACTGACGGTTGCGGTGATGGTGTCCATCGATGCGCAACCAATATCACGATAAGTGGCGTTGGCGACACCGTTGACTGTGGTGGTAGATGCGGTTAACGCGGCGCGGCCATTGGATGCACAGGGCGAAGTAAATTTAACTTCCAATGGCGTGGCAACCGCTGCGCCGCCCGCTGAAACGGTGACGCTGATGCCGGTGGTGCCAAACGCGGAAAGAACCGGCGTTTGCACTACTATCGGACTGAGGGTGACGTTGGCCGCGCCCACCGAATAACTCAGTGTTTGCGTTAGTGTGGTGGCAGTGGTACCGGTGCCGACCTGTCCGGTCACGGTAATCGAAGACGCGCCGGACGCAGAAAAACTGGCGGAATTTAATATGACAGTAGCCAATCCTGTGGCGTCGGTTAATGCGGTCCCTGAAACCGGTGAAAATACGCCAAACGTCGCATCAGTGGTGAATCTGACTACCACCCCGGAAATGGGTATGCCGGTTGCTGTCTTGAAGGTAGCATTGACTTTCGCCGGGCTGACAAAAGAGATCGAGGTACGCGCGGTGGCGCTGGTAAGTTCTGTGAGGGTAATTGCCAAAGTGGGGGTGCCGTTTGCTGCCACGACCGAGTCGTTTGATACCGCGCCGCTGCCGCAGCCGGCCAACAAAAACACAGCGCCAACAAAAACCGATGTGGCCACGAATCGTTTCGTTAAAACGTCAACACCTTGAAAAAAACAGCTCATCAACAAGATCGTATCCTTTTATTTTTGCGCCGTTCGGATTTTGCGGGCATTGTGGGTGATTACCAATGCAATAGCCAAAGTATCGGTGACCTCGGTACGCCAGTCAATAGGTCATTGTGTCTGGTGATCGGCATGCCAATGAGTGGAGATTAGGTTAAAAAAAATCCGCGATCAATTCGCGGATAATGATAAAACTACTCTATCTGCGCCGCATTTCAGCCATTTTTGCCTGAAAAACAGCGCGAATATTGAGGTTTGAAATTTGGTGCGCCCGACACGATTCGAACGTGCGACTTCTACCTTCGGAGGGTAGCACTCTATCCATCTGAGCTACGGGCGCGCCAACACATTTTACCAGCATGCTTCACGGTGTGGGTCGCGGATTTCTCGAATTATGCTTGATCGTGCCAATTTCAGTTTGCGACTTTACTCGTCGTGTTTGAGGTCGAAAGCCGACAAAGATATAATGGGCGACTTTTAATGAATTTCAGTAGAGGCATGAGATGGACGACAAACACAACGATTCAGCAGAAACCGGTTCCGCAGCCAGCCCAGTAAAAATCGCTGTGATTGTTTTTGTCGGCGCGATTTTAATGGTGGTCGGAATTGTCCTGTTGGCCAAATTTGCCGTGAGCACGTGGTCACTCGGCGCGAGCAATGAGGTGGCGAATTCAGCAGAGGTCGTCGCCAAACGGATCGCCCACCCGGTTTCGCTCGCGGTTGACCCGACAAAAGGCCCGGTGCCGGGTGTGGCTGCTGCGCCGGTTGCCAGTGCCGCCACGGTCGTAGCGGTGGCAGCGCCCGTGGTCGCAGCGGCCATCCCGGTCGCAGCGGTCAGCAGCAATGCCAAGGCAAGTGGTGAAAATATTTATAAAGCGTCTTGTTCAGCATGCCACATGCCAGGCATTGCCGGTGCGCCAAAAAGTGGTGACAAAGCCGCCTGGGCCCCCCGTATTGCCCAAGGCAGGGAAACCCTTTACAAACACGCGGTGAGTGGATTTCAAGGCAAAGGTGGTGTGATGCCAGCCAAAGGTGGATTTGCCAATTTGTCAGATGCGGATGTCAAAGCGGCCGTTGACTATATGATTGCCGTCAACAAATAACGAACAATTAAAATGTTCGTGAACCTTGCATGCGGTTGCAGCCGGATCATGCATGAAGTGCAAACAAAAAGGGCGGATCTCCGCCCTTTCTCGTTTTTCCAGATGTTGTTTTAGAACATGGCGACCATCGCCATTGGGGATGTGCAGGGTTGCTGGCTGACGCTGGAGGCGCTTTTAAGCAAACTTCGATTCCGCCGTGGGCACGATAAACTTTGGTTTGTAGGGGATCTGGTTAATCGTGGCAGCGGTTCGTTGCCATGCCTGCGTTTTGTCAAGTCGCTTGGCGACGATGCAGTCGTGGTATTGGGCAATCATGATTTGCATTTGCTCGCAGTCGCAGAGGGCATCGCCAAGTCACATCGGCTGGATACCCTGAATGATGTTTTAAATGCGCCTGATCGCGCAGATTTGCTGCTGTGGCTGCGTCGGCAAAAATTGTTGCATGTGGATCAAAACTACGCAATGGTGCATGCCGGCCTGATGCCGCAATGGTCGTGGCGAACCGCGCAAAAACTGGCCGGCGAAATCGAGCAGTCATTACGCGGCCCACGCTTCCGTGAATTGTTGACCAATATGTACGGCAATGAACCGGCAGTGTGGCGGAAATCGTTGCGCGGCCATAACAAAATGCGTTTGGCTTTGAATACCCTTACCCGCATGCGCACCATGACAACCGATGGCGCGCTTGATTTGCAATTCAAGGGCGAACTTGCATCAACTCCAGCGGGGCGCACCCCATGGTTTGAAATGCCAACTGTGCGTCGCGCCAAACGCACCGTGATTGCCGGGCATTGGTCGGCATTGGGCCTGGTCCAAACAAACGGGTTTATCGGCCTTGATACCGGCTGTGTTTGGGGCAGGCAATTGACTGCGTTTAGGCTCGACGATCGCAAAATATTTCAGATGCCGTCGCAGGAAAAATCCAGCAACAACCAACCCGGCTAACCGCGTGTGGCGGTGCAAGAGCGGTCTATCGGCCGTCAGCTTATCTAGTCGCCCGCTTGTAAAGCCAATGGGGCGGTGCCGTCACCAAATCGTTGGTGCGACTGCGATTTGGGTACATTTAAAATGTCTGCAATGGCATTTTCAGCCGCTTCCGCAGCCTCACGGCGGTTGATTCCCGCAGTCGGAATGCCGGGCGCAAAGGTAATGGACGCCTGCAAATTGTGTTCGGCAATAATGGCGGAAATCGATTGTGAAAAAGTAATATTGCCAACAAAAACAGTGGCCGCAGAGGGGGTGCCATGAATGTCGCAATATCGAATGGCCGCCGGCGTGACGATGGCTTGATTAACCACGGCAGGCTCAAATAACGATGTATGAAACTTGAGAAGACGGTCACCCAGCGTGGTGGTACCCTCGGGGAAAATCGCCACTGTGTCACCAGAATCGAGCACGTCATGAATGATGGCGTTGATGCGCGTGGTGTCGCTGCGTTTTGTTCGACGCACAAAAATGGTCCCGGCCGCTTCGCACAACCAGCCGGCAATCGGCCAGTCGCGAATTTCTGATTTGGCAACAAAGCGCGACGGGTGGGTGGCGTTGATCACAAAAATATCAAGCCAGGAAACATGATTGGCGACCAGAAATAATTTTTTGCTGTCCACTTCTGGCTTGGCACCACTCGCGATCAGCGAGATATTCAGAATGCACAGCATTTTTATAGACCACAACTGCGTGATGCGCGCGCGCGCGCCCGGTGCGATGCGCGGGTAGATCAGACCGGTTACCAGCAGCCCCTGAAGCAAATGGAGGGTCATGCGGGTCCAGCGGACAAAGCGAATAAGGCGATGAGCTGGCGGGTGTGTCATATGGTCATCACTACTATGTTGCATGAAAAACCTAAGGTAGTTTGCCGGCCTGGACCATACGGGCGAACAAGGTGTTGAGCGAGCCCCAGGTTACCAGGTCGTCGAATTCGCCGCCTGGTGCCCCGGTAGGGCTTGGGGTATGCGATACGAACACGGCCTTTTGGCCGCTGGAGACTGCGTTAAATTCCTCGTCACTGCCGACTACGGCGCTTGTGGGTGAGGCGGCATTCTTTCCCTGTGAAATCAACACAAAAGGAGCCGTAATCGTTAACTTGGACGCGGTGCAATAGGATTGTGGCCATGCGCCAGCGGTTGTTGGCGAGGTACCACAGACGGTAATGAGTGGCCGAGGCGTCGTGTCATTGTTGTAACTCGCGAGGCACGCCATTGTTGCTGCACTCATACCGCCGATCTTAGTGAACGGCTCGGTTACTGCAGTTGAGGGACAGCTAGTCCCGGACGTTGTCGGAATGCGCATGACCGCATATCTGATGCGATTTTGTTGCAACCCCCATGCGTCAACCGCGAAGCCGGCGCTATCAATGGGCACCACACCTAAGGTCACAGCTGGCAGAAAACCGCTGTAGGCATTGCACACACCTGTTGCTGGGTCGACGACAGATTCGACGCCGTTATCAGCTAGGCCGGACGCGCACGGTAGCCTGCCATTGGCCATCGCAAAACCATAGATGGCCTCCTTGACTTGCTCAAGCTGTCTGTTGGTATCGACTGTTTTTTGCATATCCAACTGTGTTGAGAGCGGAACGGCGACCATGGTGACCAGAATAGAAATAATGAGCAATACCACTGCGATTTCAATCAGTGAAAAGCCATGTGCGTTTCGAAAAGTGTTAATGGTTGGAGTCATCTTGGCAGCGTTACAACCGTATCTGCGTAGGTGCTATTACGCGGCTGAGAGGTCGATGAAAAAGTGCGAGTGGTGGCGCCAGTTGCATTCAATTGCTCTAAAAATGACGCCGAAGTTGGTGACCCAGAGTAACGGAGTTGTCCTGCGAATGGCGCACCAGCAGAAATGGTGATTAGATTGACGTTGAGGCTATTTCCTGCATTCAAACAATTTGCTCCACAGGTTGATAAGCCGCCAGCAGGCGGCAAGTCGGGCGAAAATGCCGCGTACATAAATTCGTTCCATTTTTGTGAAGCGTACCAAGCTGGGAAGTCAGGATAAGCACGGACATTCGATAAAATGACGCTTGTAGTTTGTGCTGTTGATCCTGCGCCGGTAATAATTCCAGTTGGGAATGTCGACAAAATTTGATCAAATGGCGCAGTCCCCAGCGTAGTTGGCATCCAATTATCGGTCACACTCAGAAGACCAAGGGTGGTAATACTTCCATTGGTGAAGGTGCGCGTTGGGTGGGTGCTGGATGTACCCGCTTGAAATGACGCGGTGCCGGTAAAAAGTGTGGGGTCTAGGGTTATTGATCTGGTGGTAATGCCAGCATAGTCGCCGATATAGACACGTGTGCCGCCCGTCACACAATTTCCGCCAGAAGTGTTGCGTCGTTGAATTGCATAGGTCACAGGTGTGGTTGTGGTGATGGTATATGCCGTGCACGTTAATGTGTTGTCGCGGATGGTCTTTGAATTCGAGCTGCTTCGTTGGCAAGAGACTAAAGGTGCCGAAACATTTGGCGTGCCAGATTTAATGGTGGTAAACGCTGCGGTTGTGACGGTTCGCGGAATTGCTGACACTGCTGTTGCTACGCGTGCCCGGCAGGTGCATGTTGGATTGGCTCCGCCACCGCAAGGAAATTCCGTCGCGGCGTTGTTGAGATTGCCGGTGAATGTGCCAATGTCACCGGACGGCGGCCCGCCGATATTCCATGTGAGTTCGGTCTTGAATCGGTTTGCAGAGCTGGTGAAGTCATGTAGAGGCACCAGCCCGGCATTGGTTCCGATTTGTCCATCGTATGAGGTGCTCGTCACCATCGGTGTCGTGGTTGATGCCAGTGTCGGAATGGCGACAGGTGTCAGCCATGGATAACTTCCATATGATGTCCGAAAGGTTTTAAGTGCTTCGCTTACCTCAAGCGCAACACGTTTTTCAATTTCAACCATAAGTTCGTCAATCGTCACATAGATCAATTGATCGTTAAATGAGTCGCTGGCAGGGGCGGTGACAAACTCGCCTGTGAGTGCGGCATTGTCATAACCCGTACATCGCTGCGCTACAGGAAGACTCGCCCACCCTGCTGGAGTGGGAATGGCATCAAGAAAATCTCCGGGGTGTCCATATCCCTGCGGATTGGTGCCGGTTGCGGTGCGCACACGCAGCTGGGATCGGCCCGTGGTTTGTAACAATTCACCGGGAATAATCAACACAAACGCGACGCGATTGCTAAGCAGTTTTCCGGTCGCATCACAGACTTTCAGCCATGGCCATGCCGGTTTGGTGGTCTCCGCGCATGAAAATGTTGTCCACTCAGTCGCGGCGGTAACGGGATTCAGAACACCCATACATTCGGCGCCTGGGTTTGGATCCGCGAGGTTTTGACTGACCACGTACCAAGGGACAATGCCAAGCACATCGGGCTCACTCGCGCCGTCGATGGCAAGTCCCAATTGCTTCCACGGCAATCGGCCAAGACATCGCGAAGATGCCACTTGCGCCAACGCGCCCGGTAACGCCGGCAATCCATTCGCAGCCGCGCCGTTTAAGCAAGAAGAGGCATCAGACATGCCATCGTAATTTTGAGTTGGCAGCGCCAGCGTGTCAGGTGTTGGTAACTGGCCAGGTCGGTTTCCCGCGCCAGCGGTGCCGTTAAGCGCATAACCAATCAACGCCGCGCGTGCGGCAGCCATGATCTCAGCATTTGATTTCAGTTTGTTTTGGCTGCGCAGCGCCGAACTCGCGCCCGAGCCCATGGTGCCAAGAATGGCGACGCCGCCAATGGCCAGCATAATTAATATGACCAGCAACAGCACAATGCCACGCTGCCGTGTGACGGGCTTCATGGTCGCTGCTTTTGCCCAGCTTTTTGAACTGGGACCTTCTTCTTGACGGGTTTCGTTTTTGTTTGCTTTGGTTTGTCGCTCAATTGTGGATGGTCTCTCGCCTCACCAGCCGCGCGATCAGCGCCACTATTTGCGCTCAGCAAATTAATGTTTGAAGCCGGACCAACCATGGCGGAATCAACGGACACGCTGCGATCCTGTCCATCCACATAACGCGTGTCGCCTGATCGGCCGCTATTTATCCAATAGGTCGCACTGCCATCGCTGCTCTTGATGAATCCTTTTAACGTGGTAGTGCGAAAAACAACTTCCTCATTCACAACTTGAACACCGCTTTTTCTGGCTCTATCCAACTGCGCGCGCTTGGCGTCTGTAAAAAACAATTTTCCACTTAACGCCAGCGAAGTCGTGGTAACAGGGTCTGGGACATAGGCTGCCGGAAGGTTGGCAGACTCTTTTGCAAAGGTTGTAGTCGCGATCAATGCCGCCGCTGTCAACAATGCCGACAGGGTTGCGCGAACCGCACCATGACGAGGCCGAATTTTCATTTTGACGCCACTGTTGGGCTTGCAGCGGTTTTTGTCGGCGCAAGTGGCGCTTGTTTGTCAAGTAGCGTAATCCACTCTAATGAACATTCTGCTTCAACGGCGGGGCTGATGGTTGTGACGAAATTGTCCCGCTCATCGTCGCCGTCGGGGGTATTAGGACGGCCGGATAGCGCAAGGTTTCGCGTCAGCATTTGTGCGGCTTGCCTGGATTCAGCTTCGGTCGAACTTTGGCTTCGTTTAAGTAGGCATCGGTCGATCGGAAATACCCCGCGTTGCAAACGCGGGAACTCATCCAAAAAAGCGACCATATCGCCGTCATGAATTGCGCTGGCCTTAAATTGTATGCGGCTGCCTAGTGCGTCCACGGCGGTAATGGCGGTGCCTCCCGCCAGTTTGAGCTGACGTTGTGGGCCGATTTTAAATTCGAGCGAAACAATGTTGTGACGGGACTTTAATGCGTCCATTGCATCCAGAAAATCCAGTCTTTTTTCCGGGATAAATACGCCGCGACCGGTCAGCGCTTTATAGGTGTCTTCCGAATTTCGCAGGTCATCCCGTTCGCGTTTGGCGCTGGCGAGTCGCGCTTGCATTTCACTGAGCGCACGTTGGGAGATGACGTTGTTGGCTTTCTCGGCTTGCCAATACAAATAGCTGCCGCCAGTCAAAAACAGAGCAACACCAATTCCGCCGACCACAACGACGTAGGCAAAACGCAATGTGGAAAATCCCTCTTTTGTGATGACGCTCATGTGCCGGGAACCTGTATGACCAGTCGGACAGAAAATGGCGCAGCCGTCGCCTGTGAGTTTCTTTGATCAATGACCTTGAGACTTGCCTTTGGTCCCAAATCAACAGGGAAAGTCGTTACGGCCGCTTGGTAACCTGGCATTTTCCCAAGCTCGGCCACCAGCCGATCAATTTCTGCAAGAGCGCTGCGAATATCGCCATCATAGGGTTGAATCGCCAGATCTAAATTCACAATATGATATTTATTTCCAGCAAGCGGCGGGTTGGATTCCGTGCCTTCAATGATCGAAGCGACATTGGACACGGTTGTGCCTTGTTTTGATTCTGAGGTGACTTGTAACGCCGCACTTGCTGTGCCGCTTCTGGGTGGCGTGGGGAGAGTAAAGTTATTGTCGTTGCTCACGCCCCAGGTGATCTGATTGACGGTCACCAACGGGAAGCCATTCAGAACAGGGGCAATTTGTTTGAGCATCACACCGGGTGTTGCCGGCAGTGGTCTGACCTGGGAATTAAAAAACGTACTGGTATCCCTGACCGTGTCAGTGGCCATTTTTTGCGCGCGCATTGACATTAGTACACTTTGATACTCGCCCTGCAAGGAGCGCGCCTGCTTAAAGCGGGCATCAATTTCTTTGCCGATTTGATTGGCTTTAAAAATATTAAATGCCCCGCCAACAGCGCCAGCCGCCAAAACCGCCGCAGTAACCCCGTACAAGGCAATACGCGCGCGCCGAAAAGTGCTGTAGCGGGTGTCTTCTTTGGCGGCAAAATGATTTTCGATTCTTCCGCGTGAATATAGATGACAGAGAATTTCCTCTGCGTGGGAGGACGTCGGTGCAGGTGAAATTTTTAATTTATGCGCGGCGTCGTTGATATCAATAAATCGGAAGCGCAACATCGGAAACGACCGAATCGCCTCTTGCATCATTGCCCGGTCGCGGTCGTGTCCAAGCATGCATACTTCCAGCGAATCGTCGGCACTAAAAAAACGCAGGCTGTCGAGGTATTGCCAGGTGCGGCTGGTCTCGGCGGCGATGAGCTGTCCAACCGAACGCGACTCGTCGTATATGATCGGCGTCATCCGGCTGAATTTGATTTGTTTGTCCCTGAAATAGGTTTGGCGCAGACCAAAATCCGGAACAATGGTAACCAACATGGTGTGAGGGAATCCGATATCAAGTTCTTTTAATACCCGGCCGGACAACACTGCGGAGGAGTAGACGCCTTCGAGAGGTACGGTGTGTTTTTCTAAAAGAGTCAGGACGGGTTTGATGACATCCGCATTGGTAACCGCGTGTAAAAATACGCGGTCATCACGGCGGCCGTCTTCTTCACGTCCCTGCACAATGGCGTGCCTAAAGGAGGATGCGCGGTAAAGCTGGCCGAGTTTTCGTTCGATGATTGCCGCCTGGTCGCCACCGCTTAAATGCGGAATCGTATCAAGACGAAAATCCTCCTCAATCAGGTCGGTAACAAGATAGGCGGGTGTTTGCTTGTGGGACGCAAGGTAGGCGTCAAATTCCGGCGAATTAAGGTCGGCCAGCGCAAAGCTCTCACGACCGACCAGAGTCGGTCCGTTGATCATCATGGCAACCAATTTATCGTTGGTGAGATAGAGAAAATGTTTAGCCACTGGTTGGTTCTTTATGCCGGGTCAAATTAAATTAACGGATTGCTGTTTTGGAAATCACATCGTACATCGGCAGGAAGATTGTGACCAAAATTCCGATCAGAATACCGCCCAGCACCACGGTCAACAGCGGCTGGATCAACTCCTGAAGTTTTGCCATGGTTTCCTTGACTTCGCGATTATAAAAATAGCTGACATTGAGCAGGGCTGTGTCTAGCGCGCCGGTTGATTCGCCCACTTTCAGCATGCGTAAAACCAGTGGTGGAAACATACGCGCGTTTTGAAACGCCTGGGTGATGGCGGTGCCATCATTGATATCTCTGCCAACACGTTGCAGACCCTGTTCGAGCACCCGATTGCCAACGATTTTTTCGGCGATATTAATACAGTCCAAAACACCGAGGCCGGATTTGTACATGAGGGCAAAGTAGGTGGAAAAACGTGCCAGGATGATTTTTTCGGTCAGCGGACCCATGATGGGCAGCTTCAGGCTCAGGGCGTCAATTTTGTACCGAAAATCCTCATTGGTTTTTGCCAGCACAAAAAGCACCGCAGAACCAATGACCGGTATGCCCAGGCACAAATACCAAAATTGTTTCATGAACGCCGAAACCGCAATCAGCGCCAGCGTTGCCTTGGGGGGGTTGGGTGTCAATGCTTTCATGGTGATCGCCAATTGCGGCACCAGGAAAATCATCAAGGCAAACACCACACCAAGAATCACCGTGCCGGCAAATATCGGGTACATCATGGCTTTTTTCACTTGTGAAGCCAGTTCGTCCTGCCACTTGAGATTTTCGGTCAGCTGGGTCAACACCTCCGGCAATTGCCCGGTGCGTTCGCCCGTTCTAATCAATGCAATGAATACGGTATCAAACGCATGCGGGTGGTTATTCATCGCTTGCGATAAGGTCAGGCCGCCTTCGATATCCTCCAACAGGCTGGCGACCACCTGTCGAAACGCCGGGTTTTCAACGGTATCACGCAGATCGGTCAGAGAATCAATGATCGGCACACCCGCACGCAACAATTGATCCATGTGGAAACAAAAGGTGATGAGTTCCTTGCGGGTGATTCGGCGGACGCTGGAAAATGCTGATTTTTGAATGGATTCAAACCGGATCAAATCCATACCCATGCGCTTTAGGCGCACCTCCAGATCGATGTTGTTCGCGGCATCAATTTTGCCGGTGTGAATTTCGCCTTCCGGGTCAATCGCTCGATAACTGAATGAGGCCATGGGAAATAACTATGCCTTTTTACTACTCAATACGATCGGTAAGATCAACAATGCGCGAGATTTCATCGATGTCGGTATCGCCGGCCAATACCCGCGCGACGGCATCTTCGGCCAGTGATCGAAAGCCGCGGCGCCGCGCAGCTTCTTTTATCTCACGACCGGTTGCGCGGCGCGCAATCAACTCGTCAATATCAGAGTCCATCTTGAATAATTCCATAATCGCCAGACGGCCTTTGTAACCGGTGTTGTCGCACACCTCGCAACCCGCGTGGCGGAAAATTTCGCCCTGCCAGTCGCCATTGACACCAAGTACCCGGCGTGTGCCGTCATCATCCGGCGTATAGCCAACCTTGCAATGATTACAAAGCCGTCGTACCAGTCGTTGCGCAACAATGCCGATAATATTGCCAGACATGATGTCGGGCAATACGCCCAGATCTTGCAGGCGCGGGATGGCACCAATGGCAGAATTGGTATGCAGCGTTGAATAAACTTGGTGGCCGGTCATGGCGGCGCGAAAGGCCATTTCGGCGGTATCCTGATCGCGAATCTCGCCGACTAGAATCACATCCGGATCCTGACGCATCATCGAGCGAATGCCGCTGGCAAAATCTAGCTTGGCCACTTCATTCACCGATGTTTGACGGATCATGGCCATCGGATATTCAACCGGATCTTCAAGTGTCATGATGTTGACCGCCTCAGTATTCACGTGATTCAAGATTGAATACAGGGTGGTGGTTTTTCCGGAGCCGGTCGGGCCCGTCACCAAAATGATGCCTTCCGGTCGTGCCATCATCAGGCGCAACATTTTTAATTCGTTTTCTTGGAGGTTCAAATCTTCCAGCGGCACGATGCCTTTTTGCCTGTCCAAAATGCGCAACACGAGATTTTCACCATGGGTGGTGGGCTGTGCGGCCACACGAAAGTCAACTTGTCGTCCGGACAACGATAGTGAAATACGGCCATCCTGGGGTGCCCTTGTTTCAGCAATGTTCATTCCTGAAATAATTTTCAGGCGGACCACCATCGCGCTCCAGTAATTTTTGTGGAGCGATCGAATTTGCCGCAAAACCCCGTCGATGCGATAGCGAATGCGTAAAAACCCCTGTTCAGGTTCAAAGTGAATGTCGGACGCGTTGCGCTTTACCGCATCCGCCAATAGTGCGTCGACCAAACGGACCACCGGCTGACTATATTCATCAAAATCGGTCGCCATACTCTGGTAATCAATTTCACCGGTCTCGATTTCGTTGAGGATGCCGTCGATCGACAATTCGAAGCCGTAGTGTTGCTCGATGGCGATGGCGATATCAGATTCACGTGCCAACACCTGTTCAATGCGAATGTCGTCGCGGATGAGTACACGGATTTGATCCAGCGCCACGACGTTGGTCGGGTCGGCGACCGCCAGCAATAATTTTTTGGAGTTTTTGTCGTAATCGACCGGTAGCACCTGAAAGCGCTTTGCCATGTCTTTGGGGACCATGGCCAGGGCGGTGTGATCAATCACAGTATTTGAAAGGTCAACCGCCACCTGCCCGAGGCTTTCCGACAGCGTGTCACGAATGGTGGCTTCAGTGACAAAGCCAAGCGCGACCAGCGTTTTACCGAGCGGACTTTTTGATTTGCGTTGTTCGGTGAGGGCAATATTCAGCTGATCCTGGGAAATCACGCCGCGTGCAAGCAGAGTTTGTCCGAGTGGCAGTTGTGATTGGGGTGACGACGTTTGACTCATTAACGAAAGTCCGGCTGAAAATGAAAATAGATGGCGCGACCCATTTTACAATGTCGTCTTCGTGGGACAAAAATGTGTTGCCGTATGAAAAAGTGTTGCAAAAATTGATCGAAAGGATATTGGGGCGCGACTGTTTTCATTGCGCCGCATTTGTGCCGGCCAATAATTGAATGCGCCTTTCCACTACCTGACGGTCAAACTGCGCGTGCCCTTTGGTGGCAAGTGCGCGGCGATAAAATTCTTGCGCCATTTTCGATTGCCCTAAGTGGTCGAGGCTCACCGCAAGGTTATAGGCATAGTCTGGATTTTGTGGCGCAAGTCGCAACGCCTCAAAAAACGCTGGCTGTGCATCGCTCCAGCGGCGTTGTGTGGCAAACATATTGCCCAGTGCAAAATGGCTCGCCGCAACGTTTGGATCGAACGAGATGAGGCGTTTTATTTCGCCCTCGATATGAACGGATTCTGGAAGATTTTTATTATTACTCGCGATCATCAGCAACGCAGTTGCGGCCGTGACACTGCGCGGATCAATTTCCAGCACCCTCAGGTAAGACCGCTCTGCCAAGGCAACTTCACCGGTTCGAGCTGCGGCGGTTGCAAAGCCGAGATGGGCGTCAATATTGTTGGAGTCGGTTGTGATGGCTTCAGCGTAATGGCGCTTGGCCTGGGCATAGTCACCGCTCTTTAGTGCCGCGTAGCCTGCGGACAACGCCGGATTAAGCACGCTTGTTTGGGCGGGCATGGACGGCTGCAATTTCACAGGAGACCCGCTCAAGTCTTGTGGCGGCGGCAGTGATTCAATTTTTTTCGCCAGCGATTCACGAGGTGTTAACGGGGGCAGTGAAATGTTTGCCGTTGCGTTACCAAGTGGCGCTGACTGTGGCAACGCTGAAGCCGGCGGTGGCAACAACGGGGGCAATGGTGGCGGGAAATCGGCCTGACTGGTTTGCATCAAATTGGGCGCTGTATCCGCGCTGCTGGCGGGCGAAGTTTGTTGTGGTTTTTGGGCGCTGGGCGATGTGGCGGATCCTGCCGGAGCAAGAGCCAAGTTGGCCTGATTTCTTGCGCCAGAGTACTTGTTGATGCCGCTCACTTCCTTCCAAACATACCAGCCAAGGGAGCCGATTGCCACAATTGCAACCGCAAAAGCAGGCGCGACCCATTTTGGCCTGGCATCAGCCCGTCCTGCTGTTTTTACGGCGAATACATTTTTAACCGCATCACGATCGGTGTTGTGGGTTGCCGGAACGGTCATGGCGGAAACGTTTTCAGATCCGTCTTGAAATGACAACGTCCCGCCGCTGCCAGACGCGGTCGTCAGCGATTGGCTGGATGCGGAACTGCGGGCGGCGCGAAACGCGGCAGTGGCTGACGACTTAGTTGAGGGCTCGCCCTGCCCCTCATTTTTGCCCTGCGACGGCTCGGCTTGCAGTAGTTCGGTCAAAGCCAGTTCGTCGGCTTTTGGTCGAATGAATGATTCTGATGGGCGGATTGGAGACGTGGAGGTCGTGGCGTATTCCGACTGGTGATCCGCTCGTGAGGCTGGAGAGGTTTGTTTTATCGGCGCGGGCAGTTCGAAGGTGCCATCATCCGCCGGTGGGGCGGACGAAATTTGTTCGAGGGTCAAGACGGGGTAATCAGGCGGCGCATCGCGCGCAGATGGACTAACCGTGCCAAGCGCTGAACGATCGCCGGGGCCATATATGCCGGTTTTGTCGTCGACGTTTGCTGCTTCCGAGGGCATCCCGGAATCAGCCATCTTTTCATCGGACGCGGGAGTCGGCGCGGTTTCATCATTGTCGCCAGTCGTGACTTGTCCGGATGCCGTCCCCGCCTTGGCGCGCTTGGCATCTTCCGCTCGTTTCAGCGCATCAAGGAGCAGACTCATCGTTGTCTTTTATTGTTTCGGCTGCACCAGATCGGGTATCAGCTGGGTGGGCTTGGCGGATTTTTCAGAATCTTTAAAAAAACGATTATCCGGCAGGAAGCGGCGGTATTCGCTCAGATCGGTTTCAATACTCGCGTCCTTGATCACAATGGGTCGGATAAAAACAACCAATTCAATCTTCTTGCTGAGATCATTTCTTGCGCTGACCGCGTCACCAAAAATTGGTAAACGCGACAAGACCGGCAATCCATCGCGTCTGGTTTCGTATCGATCCTGCATCAACCCACCCAAAACGGTTGTTTGACCGGATGAAACGCGCAAAACAGTCTCAAATTCGCTTGTTTGAATTTCCGGGACGTTGTTGGGAACGCCGCCGGACAGGGCTGGATTTGGATCGGGCTTGTTGCCGACAATTCTGGTAATGCTCGGCCGTATGTTCAGGGTGACAATATCGTTGTCACCGATTTGCGGGGTGACACTCATCACAAAGCCTTCAGGAACCACGTTTGGTGTTGTCGTATAGGTGGCAGGGGTAAGCAGCACACCTGTGTCGCTTCGTGTGGCCGGGGTTGAGGCGATCGTAAAATAAATGATGTTCTTGACCACCTTCATCACAGCAGTCTGGTTGTTCAGGGTGGTCGTGCGCGGACTAGACAAAACCTTGGTTGTACCAAACGAGCTTAACAACTTGAGCGCGCTGCTGATATTCCCGCCGACGGCGGCGTTGGGATTCAGGTAGCCAATAGAAAAGGAATTTTCACCCGAGAAATTGGCTGAACCGTTGATTGAAGGTGGCGTAAACGCCTGCCGAAAAGTGTAGCCAAGACCATTCAGGCCGACCGCAGACCAATCCACACCAGACTGATAACCATCGCTGAGCTCAACCTCGACAATAGTGGCCTCAATCAGCACCTGGCGTTTTGCGGATCCGGCAACCAAATCAACAAACTGTCCGACTTTTTCGTGCTGGCGCGACGTTGCACGCACCGACATGGTGCCCGTTTCGGCATTCACAATCACCGACGCGGCTTCGCGAAAAGTTAATGTTTGTGTGGATTGTTCGTTTTGTCCAAGCGTTTGTCCTGGCCCGGACGTTGTTGCGTTACGGGACGTCGTTCCGGACTGTGCCCGAACCGTGCTGGTTGAAACTGCCTGGGTTTGTGCCCGCACGACTGTTTCGGTACTTCCCTCTGGAAGTTGTTTATCTGTTTCTCGAAGGATGTCCTTGATGTTTTTTTCGAGACTTTCCCAAAACCTATTTTTTGACGAATTCTCAATCTTTAATGTCGAGGTGTTTTGCCCCGCGCCGCCGCCTGTTGCGCCGGCCGCGGCAACACCAGCCGGTCCAACCACTTGTGTTTGGACTCCAAAGGTACCAACCATATCGCGATTGACGTTTACGTAGTCGACACGATACAACTTCAAATAGGGCGAGTCGGTCATTACGGAAATATTCGGGCCATCTGCTTCCCAGCGCATATCTATTTGTTTAGTCATGCGCGTCAGGATTTGCCGAATGGATTGGTCGATTGCGTTCAACGTCACGCGACCTTCGATGCCGGGGTGAATGTCAATATTAATTCCGGTATCGCGCCCCATGGCGAGCAAAATATCACGCGCCGGCACATCAATGACGGTAACCGAATAGCGTTTTTCCTCCACCACCGGCCGCGGTGGCGGCGGGATGGGAACCTGACTTATGGTGGGCGGGGCGGACTGTTGCACCGCTGCGGTCCGGTTCATGTCGGTCGTGGCGCGGGCGTGATTGTCGATACGCGCAATGGGTGCGGTGCCACAGCCTGCAATCAGGACAGCAGGGCAAATTGCCAACAGAACAGATAATCGAAATTGCAATGGGCGCAAAAGTGAGCTCGCTTTGATCCACGCACAATATGACGCGTTGTAACACCCTAAAGCCTGCCGCCTTTGCCGAAGGGTCTTGCCGTCAATTCTGCGAAGTGTTGTTATTGTAAATATCAACCTTGACTTTATATGCGGATTAGCCAATAAAAGCAATGGGTTGAGTCGTAAACCAAGAAAAAGTCTGAAGATTGCGACGGCGTGGTTAATGGGGTGTGCGAATATCATCCCGCACCGCCTGGAACGAACGTACATAAGGTCGAAATAATGTCACCTTGGTCGGGAGACCGGTTAGCTCTGCGGAGGCCTCATTTCGCTCCGCATAATTGCCATAAAGCACACTGACCCGCGGATTTTCAGCCGTGCCGGAATGAAACAACATGATCCGGTCGGCATTGAGTTCCTTGCTGGCTGACCGCAGAAAATTTTCAATGGCCACCCTTTCGCGTTCACTTGCCGTCATGAGCTGAATCGAAAAACGATCCTTTGGTAATTTCGCCAGTCTTGCCATATCGGCGGCTGTTCTCTTTTCAAGCCAATCTTGGCTTGACTCGAAGTCGCGTGATCCGGTCGGGCTGTTGGTTGCCGCAACTGGCGTCGCCAACTTTGCGGCCGTCGCCTCACTAGGCGGGGCGATTACAGGGGCGGTGGCCGGTGCCACGTTTTGAGAAGCAAATTTGTCCGTTGTAGCAGTGGGCAAACTCGCTGTTGGCGCGGGATCTGCAACCTTGATGGCGGCGACCGCAACAGCGGCAGCCTCTGGTGGCGCGGCCGGTGGGGTTACGCGGCCGGACAAAAAGCCGATCACGACACCGGCTGTTAACGCAGCAGATACGGCCAGCCAATATGCTCCGCGCTTTTTATTATGATTGGGAACAATGATCTGGGTGTCGGTGATGGCCGCCCGCACCAAATCGGGGGTAACGGTGTGTGTGCCGACGGCAAAGGCGGCCAGCAATGTTTTGTCGCAATAAATATTGATGCGGCGGGTCAGCCCTTCCGATGCCTCCGCGATCAACTTGAGGGATTCCGGCGTAAACAATTCCGGCCCTTTATAACCGGCCGCACGCAATCGAAAATCAACATAATCCTTAATGTCACGCGGTGGCAGCGGCTTCAAGTTAAAGCTGTGTGTGATGCGTTCGCGCAGTTGCCGCATGTTTTGTAACGACAAATGTTCATCCAACTCAGGCTGGCCAAACAGGACGATTTGCATCAACTTAAAATGACTGGTTTCTAAATTGGAAAGCAGCCGAATCTCCTCAAGTGTTTCCAGAGGCATTGCGTGCGCTTCGTCAATGAGTGCAACAACTTGCCGACCCTCGGCATGAATCTCAATCAGCTTTTCCTGGAGTGCGCGTATCAACTTTGTTGTTGATAATCCTTGTGTTTCAAGATGCAGGTCGCCAGCAATAGTGGCGAGCATTTCATCGCGAGACAAGGAGGGTACCGCCAAATAAATGATTTCTACCGTGTCCGGAAGTCGTTCCATTAACACCCGGCAAAGCATGGTCTTGCCGGATCCGACTTCGCCGGTTACCTTGACGATCCCTTCACCACTGGTGATGGAATAAAGCAGTGCTTCGAGCGTTTCACCACGATTCGCGCCGGAGAAAAAAAATTCGGTATGCGGTGTGATTTTGAACGGGGCCTCGGTGAGGCCAAAATGTTCGAGATACATCGTCATAGGAGATCAGGTTGGTTGGCGAACACAAATAAATTAATCCGGGTCATATTGAGCCATGCAATGATTCTGACGTGGATACGACGTGGATTTCAGTTTAGCATCGTAATTTTCGCCGGTCATTACCTAGATGAAATTGTCGGTGATTTTTGGGCCGATGAGGAGCGGCATTGGGCCTGCTATTCGCTGTTATCAATGGAGTCACGTGGCGAATTCTTTAGGCTGTTTGGGCGCAACACGTCCAGTCGGCTGTACAGGGTGGAGCGGGATATGCCTAAAATCCGCGAGGCTTGGGACATGTTGCCATTGGCAATATCAATTGCGGCATCGATGTATTGAAGCTCAACCTCCGCCAATTTGGTATCCAACTTAAATAATGCGCTTGTTGTTATTTCCGCTCGTGCATCCAAGCTCCGGGTGCGGCCATCCGGATCGGCACCTGGCAATTCAAATTCTTCCGCCAATTGCGTGGCGGTGACTCGGTAGCCGGCGTGTTTCGCCGTAAGCCTGATAACGATATTTTTGAGCTCGCGGACATTGCCCGGGAAGTGGTAGTGTGACCATGCGGCACGGGCGTCGTCGTCGAGGGAGAATGTTTGGGTTGCATGCTGCTTGGCATAAACTTGCGAAAAATGTTCCATCAAGCGCAGCCGGTCATCGCCCATCTCGTAGAGGGCGGGCACCACGATTGAAAACACCGACAGGCGATGGTACAAATCGGCACGAAACCGACCTGCTTTTACCTCCATCCGCAAATCACGATTGGTGGCCGCAAGGATGCGTGCTTTTGACTGCCGTGCCTGAGTTTCACCAACCCGCTGAAATTCGCCGTTTTCCAACACACGCAACAGCTTGGGTTGTAATTCAAGCGGCAACTCGCCGATTTCATCGAGAAAAAGTGTTCCCTCGCCGGCTTCTTCAAAATATCCCGCCTTTGCCGTGTTTGCACCTGTGAACGCACCTTTTGAATGTCCGAATAACGTTGCTTCGACCAGGTTGGCGGAAATCGCCGCGCAATTGAGGGCCAGAAAAGGCAATGCCGCCCGCGGGCTCAACTCGTGCAGCGCGGCCGCTACACGCTCTTTACCGCTTCCGGAGGGTCCTTCAATAAGGGCGGGAAACACGGATGACGCATATTGGTCAATTTGACCCTTCAGTTTGCGCATTGGCGGACTTTCGCCGATTAAACCCACTGCGCCACCCGTTGCATCTACCATGGCGTCGCTGCCGCCCGACAATTGGGCCAGCAGCAGTGTTCGCAGTCGTTCTGGATTGCACGGTTTTGGCACCAAATCGGCGGCACCGAGCGCGCGCGCGCGCCGTGCATTGGACTCTTCATTTTGTCCGGTCAGAACCAGAATCCGAATTGTGGACGACCACGCCAGCAGGTCACCCACCAGCTTGAATCCTTCCGTAGGCTGATCGGGTAACGGCGGCAAACCGAGGTCGATTAGCGCGAGTTTCGGTGCAAATCTGCCATTCTTAAGCAGCGCGGTTGCGTCTGCTCGCGATTCGCAGGACCTGATGTCAAAGGTGTCTTTAAGTACGAACGATAACGAATCGCGAATGATCGGGTCGTCGTCAACGATCAACAACGCCGGTTTCCCCCTGTGCAGGGCGTTATCGGCCTGATCTTGCAATGGTTGCAAAGGAATGGGGGAGGTCGGCGCTATATTGGGCATATAGGGTCTGATTATAGGTGCGCCATGGATTCTTGCGGGGACCTGACATTCTGTCGCTGTGGAACTCTAACCGGAACATACAATCAGACTGGGCTGACCGTACGTGTAGGTAATCGCGGTCGACCCGTGTAAAATGGCTGCGGATGTGGTGTCCCGGTGTCCCGCGAATGGTCGGGCAATATGAGCGGAGCGACAGAGCCGCTCGACGCAAGATGCGTCCAGTCACGGATCACCGATCAGGCGCAGACAGTTGGAGCACCCGTTTTATGCACCAGACAGATTGCATCCACAGCCAATAACACCCGCCCCTAAAAAATTGTGAACCCCTCAAATCAGACAGCCCCGTCGGATAACCCCAATTTTGTCGATATCGACAACGTTGACTTCGCCTATGGAAAACAGCCGATCCTGAAAGGCATTTCACTGAAAGTGCCCAAAGGGAAGGTGGTGGCAATCATGGGCGGTTCGGGCTGTGGTAAAACCACACTGCTTCAGCTTATTGGCGGCCAGCTGCGTGCGGCCTCAGGCAGTGTCAGTGTGGGCGGGCAGGATTTGGCGAAGTTGGAGCGCGACGCACTTTATGCCATGCGCCGAAAGATGGGAATGCTGTTTCAGTTTGGCGCGCTCTTTACCGACATGAGTGTATTTGACAATATTGCTTTTCAGCTGCGCGAGCATTCCGATTTGCCGGAAGAAATGATCCGGGATTTGGTATTGATGAAATTGAATGCGGTTGGGTTGCGGGGCACGGCAAAATTATTCCCGTCGGAGCTATCTGGCGGCATGGCGCGGCGCGTGGCTTTGGCGCGGGCGGTGGCGCTCGACCCCGAGCTCATCATGTATGACGAGCCGTTTGCAGGGCTGGACCCGATTTCTCTGGCAGTCGTTGGCAAGACGATTCGACGCCTCAATGACGCACTTGGCGCAACATCCATCGTGGTCACCCACGACATCATGGAGTCGTTATTAATCGTGGATTACCTCTATTTCATTTCTGACGGGCGAATTGTCGGCCACGGCACGCCGGATGAAATTCGCGCGTCTACCGAGCCGTTTATTAAACAATTTGTGCACGCAGACTTGGACGGTCCCGTGCCCTTCCATTACCCGGCAAAAAATTATGCCGATGATTTGGAAATTGTCCGGCCTGTGAAAGCTGAAAAACAAACGCAGGTCGCAGTATGATTCGTGGCATACAAAATCTGGGTGCACGCGGGATCGAAACGGTCTGGCGCTTGGGCGCGATGAGTCGGTTTTTCTTCCTTATCCTGGCGCACTCGAGTATGAGTTTTCGCCGATTACGCCTGACCATCCGGGAAATTTATTTCTCCGGGGTCATGTCGTTGGTCATTATCATGGTGTCAGGGTTGTTTGTCGGCATGGTACTTGGCTTGCAAGGTTACGAAACCTTGCAAAAGTATGGTGCCGAAGAAACCATGGGTGTCTTGGTCGCGCTCTCACTGGTGCGCGAATTAGGCCCGGTGGTGGCCGGATTGTTGTTCGCCAGTCGCGCCGGATCAGCAATCACCGCCGAGATCGGCTTAATGAAGGCAACGGAACAATTAAAAGCCATGGATATGATGGCAATTGATCCGATTGCACGGGTGGTTGCTCCGCGATTTTGGGCGGGTGTTGTGTCGCTGCCGTTGTTGGCGGCGCTGTTTTCTGCGGCCGGTATTTTTGGAGGCTATATTGTTGCGGTGGCGTATGTGGGCAGCGACCCCGGAGTGTTTTGGTCGAACATGCAGGCGGCGGTTGATTTTCGCCACGATATTTGGAACGGAATAGTCAAGTCTATTGCTTTTGGTTTTGCTGTTTCGATTATCGCCACATACGAGGGCTTTAATGCCGTCTCGACGGCAGAGGGCGTATCGCGCGCCACCACCCGGACAGTGGTCACTTCCGCGTTGACAATTTTGGCCATTGATTTGGTCCTGACTGCATTTATGCTTCGCGATGCGTAACTAAAAAGAATTGAGTTAGGAAAATAAAATGGATCGCAAAACAATAGATTTGTGGGTAGGCATATTTATGCTGATGGGTTTTGTGGCGCTGCTCTTTTTGGCGTTCAAAGTAGGCAACCTGGGTGATGAACGCAACTCCAAAACTTACACGGTTGAGGCGCGCTTTGAAAACATCGGTGGCCTGAAATTAAAGGCGCCGGTCAAAAGTTCCGGCGTGCTGGTCGGGCGGGTGACGGACATTCGTTTTGATGCGCAAAAATTTCAAGCGGTGGCGACACTGGCGCTTGATAGTCGTGTTGAGTTTCCGAAAGACACCAGTGCATCCATTTTGACCTCCGGGTTATTGGGCGAAGTTTATATCGGGCTGGAGGCCGGCGGGGATGAAAAATCCCTCACTCAGGGTGACCGGATTTCGTTGACCCAATCCGCGGTGGTTCTGGAGCGATTGATTGGTCAGCTTTTGTTTAGTAAGGCTGCGGATGGGCCGGATACAACCTTGGGGAAAAAATAGTCGTTGCGGCGTTGCAAAAATTTTTACAAGGATTGCAGTGTTCGGGGCTGCGTGTGACGCGTCCGCCCAGGTTAATTTTTGCGACACTTGTGCACTAAGTAGCGAACGTCTTTTATGGAATGAATATGTTGAACAAATTTAAATTATTGCTTGCAGGCTTGTTGTTACAAACCACGACGTTGGTGCTGGCAGTCGCACCGGATGAAATCGTGCGCAAAAATACTGCCGAAGTATTGGCGATGCTCAAGGCTGACAGGGAGTTGGCGGCTGGTGACCCCGCCAAGGTTGAAAAGCTCGCCAACGAAAAAATCCTGCCCTATTTTAATTTTCAGCGCATGACCCAGTTGGCGGTTGGCCGTGCTTGGCGCGATGCGTCAGAGGCGCAAAAAACGGCGTTAATCAACGAATTTAGACGTCTGTTGGTGCGCACGTATTCGTCGTCGCTGTCCCAATTCAAAAACCAACTGATCGAGGTTCGTCCGCTTAAATTGTCCAGCACCGAAACCGAGGTTATTGTGAAAACAACCATTCTTCAGAGCGGGGGACCGGGCGTTCCGATAGATTATTCAATGGAAAAAATGGCTGGTGCCGCCAACGACTGGAAAGTCTTTGATGTGCTGATTGACGGCGTTTCCTTGGTGACCAACTATCGCTCATCGTTTGCGACCGAAATCAGGGCAACCGGTATTGATGGCCTGATCAAATCGCTGTCCGAGCGCAACGCAAAAAACGCCGCAAAGAATTAGTCTTGACTAAATCATCCTCCGTAAACATTCCCACACGATTTTCGTCGACTGTTTTAGGCGAAGTAATGGTGCTGGACGGGGCGCTCAATTTGAGTGCCATGCGGCTGCGTCTGGCGGAAACAGCGGCTTATGCGTCGCAAGACCCGCTGCCGGACTGTTTGACGATTGACTTCAGCAAAGTGCATGAAATTGACTCGTCAGGGGTGGCGTTGCTGTTGCATTGGCGGCGTAAGGCCACAGCGCTGGGCAAATCACTTCGCTATGTTCATTTGCCGCCAAATTTGCAGGCGCTGGCCGAGCTTTATGAAGTTGCAGACCTCATTCATTGCCCATCACAAAGTTGCGGGTAGCCTTATGGTAGTGTGGGATTTAGCGCCCTCGTAGGAGGGCGTTTTTGTTTTATCGAAAGTGGGACATGTGTGCAATTGAAATTGTCGGTGTTGTTAAGAATTATCAAAATCTGCAGGCGCTTGCGGATGTTTCGCTGACGGTTGAGCGGGGCGAATTTTTTGGCCTGCTTGGCCCCAACGGCGCCGGCAAAACCACACTCATATCTGCGTTGGCGGGATTGGTCAGGGTCGACACCGGCTCGCTGGCGGTGATGGGGCATGACGTCGTCAAAGATTACCGTGCAGCACGACGTGCGCTGGGCATTGTTCCGCAAGAAATCGTTTTTGATCCGTTTTTTTCAGTGCGGGAAACGCTGCGATTTCAGGCCGGCTATTTTGGAATTCGACGCGGCCGTGCGCTCGATGCGTGGATTGATGAATTACTGGTCAATCTCGCGCTTACCGACAAAGCCGATAAAAATTTGCGCCAACTTTCTGGCGGCATGAAACGGCGTGTGTTAGTCGCACAAGCGTTGGTGCATCGGCCATCTGTCATTGTGCTCGACGAACCCACTGCAGGTGTGGATGTGGAGTTGCGCCAAACCTTGTGGGAATTTATCAGAAGCCTGAATAGGCAAGGCCACACAATTTTGTTGACCACCCACTATTTGGAAGAAGCGCAGCAACTGTGCACTCGAATCGCCATGATGAAGGCGGGCAAAATAATCGCGTTGGATGACACCCAGAATCTGCTGAATGATTTTTCCGATCGGGTGCTGAGGGTGCGCCTGACCAATCCGCTGCCTGCGCAGTTGGCCGATGATTTGCTCAAGTCGGTAGCTGACGGCGAACATCAGTGGCATCATTTTGCCATCCACGAGTACGCCGACGTCGAGAGGCATCTTGCCGCGTTACGAACCAATGGCGCCATCATTTCGAAAATGGAAGTTACCGAGCCGGATCTGGAAGAGGTATTTTTGAAGGTGATGCGCAAATGATTGGTTTTCAAACGTTGTTCATCAAAGAAATTCTGCGATTTTATAAGGTCGGCTTTCAGACCGTTGCCTCGCCGGTTATTACGTCGGTGTTGTATTTGCTTATTTTTTCGCACGTCATGTCCGCCAGCAGCGCCGCATTCCCGGGCGTGACCTACAAACAGTTTCTGATCCCGGGATTGGTGATGATGTCAATTTTGCAAAATGCCTTTGCCAACACCTCATCGTCGCTCATTCAGTCCAAAATCACCGGCAACATCCTGTTTATTTTGTTGCCGCCTTTGTCGCACTGGAATTTTTTCGGTGCCTACGTGTTGGCGGCGATGGTGCGGGCGTTGGCGGTCGGCCTGGGCGTTTTTTTGGTGGGCGTATTTATGGCGGATATTCCGGTGTACAACGTTTGGTGGATCGTTACATTCGCCGTACTCGCCAGTGCATTATTGGGCTCGCTGGGAACGATCGCCGGTCTGTGGGCGGATAAATTTGATCAAATGGCCGCGTTCCAAAATTTTGTCATCATGCCGCTGACGTTTTTGTCCGGGGTGTTTTACTCTATCCACTCGTTGCCGCCGTTTTGGCAGACGTTGTCCCGTCTCAATCCATTCTTTTACATGATCGACGGGTTTCGGTATGGCTTTTTTGGCGCTTCCGACGTATCGGTATGGTTGAGTCTGGCTGTCACCGGTTTTTCATTTTTATGCCTCTCGGCGTTCACTCTTCACCTGTTAAAATCAGGTTACAAGCTGCGGAATTAATTTTTCGTCCTTCATTCATTTGTATTGCAACTTGCATCGGCTAATAATTTTATGGTTACGCCCGCTCAAATCCACGGTTATCTGCAGGACAAACTAGAATGCGCCCATCTTGAGGTCGATGGTGACGGCGCACATTTTCAAGCCGTGATCGTATCGAATGTTTTTGAAGGTAAATCACGCGTCGCCAGACATCAGATTGTCTATGGCGCGTTGGGTGATCGGATGCGCGAAGAAATTCATGCGTTATCCATGCAAACGCTGACTCTTGCCGAGTGGCAGTCCCGCCAAAATCAATCTGCCTAGTTCTTTCAAGGAAATTTGATGCAAAAACTTAAAATCCGGGGCGGCAGGACGCTCAATGGAACGGTGCGTATTTCCGGAGCAAAAAATGCCGCCCTGCCCATTATTGCCGCGTCTTTGTTGACCGCCAAACCATTGGCGCTGACCAACATTCCCCAGCTGAACGACATTGGCACCATGGTGAAATTGCTGGCGCAAATGGGCGTGGTTGCGGAACGCAGCGGCGAGCGGCTGACCCTGACGGCAGGCAATATTGCCGAAAAAGTGGCACCCTATGATTTGGTCAAAACCATGCGCGCCTCGATTTTGGTGCTGGGTCCGTTGCTGGCGCGCTTTGGTGAGGCCAAAGTATCGCTGCCAGGCGGCTGTGCAATTGGCGCGCGACCAGTGGATTTGCATATCAAGGGTTTGGAGGCGATGGGTGCCACAATCACCATTGATGCCGGCTACATCCTCGCATCAGTCAAAAAATTGCAGGGTGCGCGCATATTGATGGAAACCGTGACGGTCACGGGCACCGAAAATCTGATGATGGCGGCGTGTCTGGCGGAAGGTACAACCGTTCTGGAAAACGCCGCGCGTGAGCCGGAAGTGATGGATTTGGCGCATTGCCTGATTGCCATGGGCGCAAAAATCAGCGGACATGGATCGGACATCATCACTATTACCGGTGTTGAAAGTCTATCTGGTGCAAACTATGCGGTGATGCCGGATCGAATCGAAACCGGCACATTTTTGGTCGCGGTTGCCGCGACCGGCGGTGACGTGACTCTCACCCATACTGCGCCCAAAACGCTGGACGCGGTGATCGACAAATTGCGCGATGCCGGCGCAACCATTACCGCAACCGAAAACACCTTACGAATTGTTGGCAACAAACGGCTGTGCGCCATCAGCTTAAAAACGGCACCCTATCCAGCGTTTCCAACCGATATGCAGGCGCAATTTATTGCCCTCAACTGCATTGCCGACGGCACCGCAATCGTCACGGAAACCATTTTTGAAAACCGCTTTATGCATGTGCAAGAGCTGGTGCGGCTGGGGGCGAAAATCGATATCGAAGGAAATACGGCGATTGTGCACGGCACAGACAAACTCACCGGTGCCGGTGTCATGGCCACCGACCTGCGGGCGTCGGCGTGTTTGGTGATTGCCGGTTTGGTGGCGCACGGGGAAACCACGATTGATCGCATTTACCATCTTGATCGTGGTTATGATCACATTGAAGCCAAACTCACGGCCGTAGGCGCGGACATCAGCCGCACCGATTAAAACAATGATTACCATCGCATTATCAAAAGGGCGTATTTTCGAAGAGACGCTGCCATTGCTGGCGGCGGCCGGCGTGGTGCCGAGTGAGGACCCGGAAAAGTCACGCAAACTGATTATCGGCACCAATCGTGATGACGTGCGGGTGGTGATTGTGCGTGCTTCCGATGTGCCAACCTACGTTCAGTACGGCGCAGCCGATATGGGCGTTGCCGGCAAAGATGTATTGCTCGAATCCAATACCCAGGGGTTGTACCAACCGCTTGATTTACATATCGGTAAATGCAAGATGATGGTTGCGGTGCGCGACAGCGTGAATGGTGTCGCTGGATTTGATTATGCGGCCGCGGTCAAGGCCGGCGCACGCTTAAACGTGGCGACCAAATATGTTGAAACTGCGCGCGAACATTTTGCCCGCAAAGGAATGCACGTCAACCTGATCAAGTTATACGGCTCGATGGAATTGGCACCCCTGACCGGGTTGGCTGATGCCATTGTTGATCTGGTCTCCACTGGCAGCACCATAAAAGCCAATCATTTGGTCGCCGTCGAAGAAATTATGCCCATTTCGTCGCGATTGATTGTGAACCGCGCGGCGTTGAAATTGAAATACGCGGTCATTCAGCCATTAATAGACGCTTTTGCCACGGCAGCAAATATCGGCGCGAATCGTTAAGCGGTCACATGGCGGATTCGTCGTAATTAAAACGCGCCGTTATACGCTCGGTTTGGGCGATAATTGCCTGAAGATCGGCGCAGTTGCTTGTCTTTTATTTCTTGGAATTGAATAGTTGGAATTCCTGAAGATGCTGAATATTCGAAAATTGGATTCACAAACGGGTTCATTTGAGCGCGGGCTCGCGGACCTGCTGGCTTTTGAGTCGGCGCAGGATCCGGCGGTCGAGCAGCGTGTCCGCGGTATTTTGCACGACGTTAAAATTCGCGGCGACGCTGCGTTACTCGAGACCACCACCAAGTACGATCGCTGGACAGCGACAAATGCGGCAGACTTGGAGGTCGATCCTGCGGATATGCAGCTGGCGTTGGTCGGGCTGGATCCCGACGTACGAGCAGCGTTGGAAATGGCCGCGTCACGCATTCGCAGCTATCACCAGCGGCAATTGCAGTCGTCGTGGCAAGTCAGCGAACCGGACGGAACAGTGCTTGGCCAACAAATTACCCCCATTGATCGTGCCGGACTGTATGTGCCCGGAGGCAGGGCGGCGTATCCATCCTCGGTCTTAATGAATGCGGTGGCGGCCAAAGTCGCCGGGGTGGATGAGCTCATCATGGTGACACCGACACCGGATGGCGTGGTCAATCAAACCGTGCTCGCTGCGGCGGCATTGGCAGGCGTGGATCGGGTGTTCAAGATTGGCGGCGCACAAGCCGTAGCTGCACTGGCGTTCGGCACCAAAACGATTCCGGCCGTTGATAAAATTGTCGGCCCCGGAAACGCCTATGTTGCCGCCGCCAAACGATTTGTGTTTGGTGTGGTTGGCATCGACATGCTCGCCGGACCATCGGAAATTTTGGTGATTGCTGATGGCAGCACCGACCCACGATGGGTGGCAATGGATTTATTTTCACAAGCCGAACACGACGAAATCGCCCAGGCCATCCTGCTGTGCCCAAAGGCCGCCTACATCGAACAGGTTGCCGCGGCCATGTCCGATTTGCTTGCGACCATGCCACGTGCGGAGACCATTCGCCAGTCGATCAATAACCGTGGCGCATTGGTATTGGTACGAGATCTGGATGAGGCCTGCGCCTTGTCGAATCGTATTGCACCGGAACATTTGGAGCTGTCGGTCGCGGAACCAGATGAACTGCTGCCAAAAATAAAACATGCCGGTGCCATTTTTATGGGCGCATTTTCATCCGAAGCACTCGGCGATTATTGCGCAGGACCGAATCATGTTTTGCCAACCTCGCGCACCGCGCGATTTTCGTCCGCGCTGGGTGTGGCCGATTTTCAGAAACGATCATCCATTATTAAAATTTCCGCGGCGGGTGCAGCGACCTTGGGCAAAGTATCCGCCACACTCGCGCGTGCGGAAGGTCTTGAAGCTCACGCCCAGTCGGCCGAATTTCGTTTTTTGAAGTGACGTGATGGCAAACGTCATCCGCCCGGAAATCGCCGCGATGTCCGCGTACCTCGTGCAGGACGCGGCAGGGTTAGTCAAACTCGATGCCATGGAAAATCCGTTTGATTTTCCGTCCGGGTTACGCGGCCAATTGGCCGCGCGTTTGGCCGATGCGTCCATCAATCGTTATCCCGATCCGCGGGCACATGATCTAAAAACCGCCTTGCGCAAGGCGATGGCGATCCCCGCTGATATGGATGTTTTATTGGGTAATGGCTCGGATGAAATCATCCAGATGATTGCTTTGGCAGTCGCCAGACCGGGCGCCACCATCCTGTCGGTGGAGCCGTCGTTTGTCATGTTCAAAATGATCACCACTTTTTGCGGCATGCATTACATCGGTGTGCCGCTGACGGCTGACTTTGAAATTGACGCGGATGAAACGTTGGCGGCGATTCAGAAGCACCAGCCGGCGGTGATTTTTTTGGCCTACCCCAACAACCCGACCGGCAATTTATTTGACCGCGACGCGATCCGCGCCATCATTCGCGCGACGGCGGGTTTGGTGGTCATCGATGAGGCGTATTTCGCGTTTTCGAGCCGTTCGTTTCTCGATGAGTTGCGGCGATATCAGAATGTGGTGCTGATGCGCACGGTTTCAAAATTGGGCTTGGCCGGTTTGCGGCTCGGAATGTTGATCGGGACAAAAACATGGCTGGATGCGTTTGATAAAGTGCGCCTGCCCTACAACATCAACGTATTGACGCAGGTGGCGGCGACGTTTGCACTCGACAATATGGCGCACTTCACCATGCAAACCGAGCTGCTGATTGCGCAGCGCGACGGGTTGGTGGCGGCGCTGGCCAATATTCTGCTCGACTATCCATCCGCCAAGTTGTACCCGTCCGAGGCCAATTTTATTCTAGTGCGTATGCCAACCGCCACCGGCCGGTCAATTTTTGAGCATCTTTGCACGCAGCGCGTGCTGGTAAAAAATACCGGTGCGGGTCACCCGTTGCTTCACGATACGCTTCGCATTACCATTGGTGCACCGTCCGAAAATGAAATATTGATTGACGCACTCAAAAACGCACTACAAAGCGCATTACCTGACGTCATCGCCCGTCCATCCAACTAGGCCCGACATGAATCGCACCGCCACCGTCACCCGTAATACCAAAGAAACCCAAATCAGCGCAACCGTTAATCTTGACGGGCTGGGCACGGCCAATCTCAACACCGGTGTGCCGTTTCTGGATCATATGCTCGACCAAATCGCCCGCCACGGCTTGATTGATTTGGATGTGCAGGCGGTCGGTGACACCCATATTGACGACCACCATACCGTAGAAGATGTCGGCATCACACTCGGCCAGGCTTTCACCAGGGCGCTCGGCGACAAAGTCGGCATCCGCCGATATGGCCATGCTTACGTGCCTTTGGATGAGGCGTTATCACGCGTGGTAATTGATCTTTCCGGAAGGCCTGGCCTGGTGATGAAGGTTGATTTCACGCGCTCGCGTATTGCTGAATTTGATGTTGATTTGTTTGCCGAGTTTTTTCAAGGATTTGTAAACCATGCTCTGTGCACGTTGCACATTGACAATATTCGCGGATCCAACGCGCACCATCAGGCCGAAACAATATTCAAGGCATTTGGTCGTGCGTTGCGTATGGCATGTGAAGCGGATAAGCGGGCGGTCGGAATAATGCCGTCGACCAAAGGCGCGCTCTGAATACGCTTTTAATCGATTTACGGTCACGCCTGGTGGCAAACATATGAATTTGCTCAAAGCGGCCATTTCGATTTCGGCCATGACGCTGCTTTCGCGTATCACCGGGCTGATTAATCTGGTGATCGGTGCCAATCTGTTCGGAGCAGGTGCGGCCATGGATGCTTACCAAGTCGCGTGGCGCATCCCTAACTTTTTACGCCGGCTGTTTGCTGAGGGCGCATTCAGCCAGGCATTTGTGCCGATCTTTGCGGAATATAAAAATAAACGCGGTGCGGAAGAGACCAAGCTGTTGGCGGATCACGTCGCCAGTACGCTTGGATTAATTTTGTTTGTGGTTTCGATTATTGGTGTTGTTGCCGCGCCCATTTTTGTTTACGCCACCGCATCTGGATTTCGCGCCGACCCGGACAAATTTAATTTGACGGTGCAAATGACGCGCATCGTTTTTCCGTACATTTTTTTTATTTCCCTGGTTGCGTTGTCGGCGGGCATTCTCAACACCTTTTCCAATTTCAAAACACCGGCTTTTACACCGGTGTTGCTGAATTTGTGCGCGATTGCCGCCGCCTTGTTTTTGGCGCCGCATCTTGCTACGCCGATTGTTGCTCTGGCGTGGGGTGCTTTGGCAGGTGGCGTCGTGCAGATTGCTTTTCAGGTTCCCGCATTAAAACGCATCGGCATGTTGCCGCGTTTGTCGTGGCGTTGGTCGAGGCTCAAAGAGGCGCGCGCCGATGAGGGTGTCGGCCGAATTCTAAAATTGATGCTGCCCGCCATTCTGGGGGTGTCGGTTGCGCAAATTTCCATTTTGCTGAACACGCAGATTGCATCGCATCTGGGCGACGGGGCGGTGTCGTGGATTTCTTATGCCGACCGCCTGATGGAATTTCCGTCGGCGCTGTTGGGTATCGCCATCGGCACGGTGTTATTGCCGTCGTTGGTGAAACACCATAGCAATGACGACCCGACCGAATATTCGCGCCTGTTGGATTGGGGTTTGCGACTCACCCTCATTCTGACCTTGCCGGCGGCGGTGGGTATTGGTTTATTGGCAACGCCACTCATTGCCACCATTTTTCAGCATGGTAAATTTCTCGCCAACGATGTTTTGATGACCCGCGCAGCGTTGATTGCTTATTCGGTTGGTTTGGCCGGTATTGTTATGATTAAAATTTTGGCGCCGGGATTTTACGCCCGCCAGAATATCAAGACGCCGGTGAAAATCGCCATTTTCACGCTGTGTGTCACGCAGTTTTTTAATTTGCTGTTTGTGCCGTTTTTGCAGCACGCCGGATTGGCGCTGGCCATCGGCCTGGGGGCCTGCGTTAACGCCGGCCTGCTGTTTTATTTTATTCGCAAGCTCGGCTTTTACCAACCCCAACCCGAGTGGCTGGTGTTTTTTATGAAGGTGTTGGTCGCGCTTTATTTGATGGGCGGTACATTGTGGTGGTTAATGGGCAGTGAGGTATCGTGGCTGACCATGAGCCCGTGGATGCGGGCGATCAAATTGACTGGTTTGGTAAGTGCGGGCGCGGCTGTTTATTTTGCCAGTCTGTGGGCAATGGGTTTGCGCTTGCGTGCGTTTGCAAAGTGGGCGGCGTAGTGGGCAGCATAATGAGCGGCATGCTCAAATTACATCGCGCGATCAAGGCTTCGGCCAAGCCGCTGGCATTGGCCATTGGTAATTTTGACGGTGTCCACCTGGGTCATCAGGCGATTCTTGCGCAAACAAAAAATGCCGCGACAGCTTTGGGCATGACCCCCGCCGCGTTAACCTTTGCTCCGTTGCCACGTGAATATTTTTCCCGCGCCCAACAACGCGACGATGTTTCCTTAAAACCGCTGTCGCGGCTCATGAGTGTCACTGAAAAGCTGGCGGCATTTCAACGTGCCGGTTTGGCTGAGGTGTGGATACCGCGTTTTGATCAACATTTTGCCGCCCAATCCCCCATCGCATTTTTAGATGCGTTGCGTGCCGCCAACGTGCGCTGGCTGATGGCCGGTGCGGACTTTCGTTTTGGCGCCAAACGTGCGGGTGATATTGCCTTGATGCGCTCCTATGGCGCCGAACATGGCATCACTGTTGAAACGATGACCGATATTGCCTGTGTGGACGGCGGTCGAATTTCTTCGTCGGCGATCCGGGCGGCATTGGCGGAGGGACGACTTGACTTGGCCGAATCGATGCTGGGGCGGCCTTATTCGATTGTCGGCCGTGTCACGCACGGTAAAAAATTGGGACGCACCCTCAATTTCCCCACTGCCAATATCAGCCTGACCGGGCGAAATCCCGCGCTAGGTGGCGTGTTTGCAGTACAATGCAGGCTTGTAACTCGCGGACTCGAGGGAGTGGCGGGACAGGTAAGTGAGGGTGAAGTCATTTTTAATGGCGTCGCCAATCTCGGTACCAATCCGGTGGTTTCATCCGAAAACCGCCAGCATCTGGAAGTCTTCCTCTTCGATTTTTCACGTGACCTGTACGGCCAACGCCTGTACGTCACCTTCATCGAAAAAATCCGCGACGAACAACAATTTTCGAGCCTTGATGCGCTCGTCATTCAAATGCATGACGATACCGCCCGGGCCAAAGATATTTTGTCGAGGATCCAATGGACGCACCCAGTGACGTAAAAAAGCAAGACTACAAAACCACCCTGAATCTCACCGACACGCCGTTTCCGATGCGTGGTGACCTCGCAAAACGCGAGGCGGGCTGGGTGAAACAATGGCAGGATAAAAAGCGTTACGAAAAAATTCGTGAGGCCAGCAAGGGCCGGCCGAAATTTATTCTGCATGACGGTCCGCCCTACGCCAACGCCGCCATTCATATTGGCCACGCGCTTAATAAAATTCTCAAGGACGCGGTCGTCAAGTCCAAACAAATGGCCGGTTTTGATGCCGTGTATGTGCCGGGCTGGGATTGTCACGGCATGCCGATTGAGATTTATGTCGAGAAACAACACGGCAAAAATCTGCCCGTGGAAAAGTTAATGGGATTTGCCCGCGCCCATGCGGAATCACAAATCGAATTACAAAAAGCCGATTTTGAGCGGCTCGGTATTCTTGGAGATTGGCATCACCCTTACAAAACCATGAACTTCGCGACCGAGGCGGCAGAAATTCGCACGCTCGGCACCTTGTTTGAGCGCGGTTATGTTTACCGTGGTTTGAAGCCGGTGAATTGGTGTTTTGATTGCCAATCCGCACTGGCGGAAGCTGAAGTGGAGTACGAAGACAAAACCTCGATTGCTATTGATGTCGGCTTTCGATTGCAGGAAAGTGAACGGCAAAAATTGGCCGCGGCGTTTGGTTTGGCGACGTTGCCGGAAGGGCCGGTCTATGCGGTCATTTGGACCACCACACCGTGGACCATTCCGGCCAATCAGGCGTTAAATTTCCATCCCGAATTCATGTATTCACTGGTTGAAACGCCGCGTGGATGTTTGGTTTTGGCTACCGAGCGGGTGGCAGAGTGTTTGCAAACCTACGGGCTTGAAGGCAAATCATTGGCGTCCTGCCAAGGGCAGGCGCTGGAAAATATTGTCTTTACCCATCCATTTTATGATCGTCCATCACCCGTATATCTGGCGGAGTACGTTACGCTCGACACAGGTACCGGCATTGTGCATTCGTCACCCGCGTATGGTGTGGATGACTTTGCCACCTGCAAAGAATACGGCATGACCAATGAAGAAATTCTTAATCCAGTGATGGGCAATGGCCAATATGCGTCGACCCTACCGCTGTTTGGTGGCGTCAATATTTGGAAGGCGCAGCCGGAGATTGTAAAAACTATTGAAGATGCGGGCGCGCTGTTTCATACCACCCCATTTGAGCATTCGTATCCACATTGCTGGCGTCACAAGTCACCCACCGTGTTCCGCGCCACTTCGCAGTGGTTTGTCGGCATGGATCGGGTCGGCAAGGGCGACAAGGACACGCTGCGCCAACTGGCGCTGGCCGCAATTGAAGCCACCCACTTTTACCCCGATTGGGGCAAGGCGCGGCTACACAGCATGATTGCCAAACGACCGGATTGGTGTATTTCCCGGCAACGCAAATGGGGCACCCCCATTGCTTTCTTTTTACATCGTGAAACCGGTGAGTTGCATCCACGCACACTTGATTTGCTCGCTCAAGTCGCCGCGCACGTTGAACAAGAAGGCATCGAAGTTTGGCAAAAAATATCCGCAGAGGAAATGTTGGGCGCCGATGCGGCTGATTATGAAAAGAGTGGCGACACGCTTGACGTCTGGTTTGACTCCGGATCAACATTTAACAGCGTCATGGCGACCACGCCATCACTGCAAAAACCGGCGGAAGACGGCAAACCCGCGCAGGCTGATTTGTATCTCGAGGGCTCGGATCAACATCGTGGCTGGTTTCACTCGTCTCTGTTGGTCAGTTGCGCTGTCAATGGTCGTGCCCCATACAAAAATTTGCTGACCCACGGCTTTACAGTCGATGCGCAAGGCAAAAAAATGTCCAAGTCAGGTTTTAACGCCGTCGCCCCGCGGAAAATTTCCGACGAGTTGGGCGCGGAGATTTTGCGCCTGTGGGTCGGTATGACTGATTATTCCGGTGAGCTGACCATCTCCGACGAAATTCTCAAACGGGTGGTGGAGAGTTACCGGCGCATTCGCAATACCCTGCGCTTTATGTTGGCGAATACGGTGGACTTTGATTTTGCCAAGGATGCAATTGCCGTCAAAGACATGGTTGAGTTGGATCGTTATGCGCTGACCATGGCCGCCAAGCTGCAACAGTCGGTGCGCAAGCAATACAATATTTACGCTTTTCAGCCCGCTTTACAGGAAATCCAAACCTTTTGTTCGGCGGACCTGGGTGGTTTTTATCTGGATGTCATCAAGGACCGTTTGTACACCACCACCACCACGGGCCACGCCCGCCGTTCGGCACAAACCGCGTTGTTTCACATTCTGCAAACCTTGACTCGATTGATCGCGCCGATTTTGTCGTTCACCGCCGAAGAAATTTGGGCGACGTTGCACGCCAATCAAGATGAATCTGTCTTTTTGCATGGCTTTTATACCGCACCCGCCGTTGACCACGCGGAATCGTTGACCACACGATGGGCAATGTTGCGTGCCGTTCGCGCCGAAGTGCTCAAGTCTATTGAGGATGAGCGCGCCGCCGGACGGGTGGGTTCGTCGCTACAGGCCGACGTGGTATTGCATGTGCCGAAATACGAAGCACAGGTGTTGGAAACGTTGCGCGACGAGTTGCGCTTTGTCTTGATCACTTCGGCCGCCCGGGTTGAAGTTGTGGACGACGCACTTGATCGAAAATTGGTGGTGACCGCCAGCACCAAACAAAAGTGTGAGCGTTGCTGGCACTATTGTGATGATATAGGATCACACTCGGAACACCCGACAATTTGTGGTCGTTGTGTGGCCAATCTTGCGGGAAGTGGCGAGACGCGTAAATATGCGTAATCAACCAGGAAAAACGCTATGAGCTTGATGCCTTCGTCTAAGTTTGGCTGGTTGCGCTGGTTGTGGATCAGTGTGGTGGTGATCGTATTCGACTTGTCGACCAAATTTTATTTCGACAGCACTTTCCAGTACGGCGAAAGCCGTTATGTGACGCCATTTTTTAATTGGGTGCTGGTCTACAATCCGGGTGCGGCGTTCAGCTTTTTGGCCGATGCCGGTGGTTGGCAGCGTGGATTTTTTATTGTGCTGACCTTGGTGATCACGTCGGTGTTGCTGTGGATGTTGCGCAGCAATCACAACAATCGATGGCTCGCAACAGCGCTGGTGTTGGTCATCGGTGGCGCAATCGGTAACTTGTTCGACCGGGTGGTGCATGGCCATGTCATCGACTTTATTCAACTGCATGCGGGTGGCTATTATTGGCCGGCGTTTAATATTGCCGATTCGGCAATATGTGTTGGCGCGGTGATGTTGATTTTGGACGCCTTTTGGTCGCCTAAGGTTGAGGAAGACAAGAGTGCGGGCAAGCGTGCAGACCAGGCAAAAAAGTCGGCTTAATCAAGGAACGCGTATCATCACAACATCGAGCTTTATCTGCTGAGACGCCTCGTCACGTGATTATTTCTTCGCCCACAAATGCCGACAGTTTGGGTGAGTAAACAGACGTATTGGTGCGCTTTTTCAGGCAAAAATGCTTGAAGCGCCTTGTTTTACATGGGGTTTTAAAAATGAACGACGTTCGAGGCGAGAGCCAAGTTGGTGAAATGGATATATTGCTGGCCAATCCGCGTGGTTTTTGCGCGGGCGTGGATCGTGCCATAGAGATAGTCGAGCGGGCACTGAAATTACACGGGGCGCCAATTTATGTGCGCCATGAAATTGTCCATAACAAATTTGTAGTTGATGATCTGCGTGGGAAAGGTGCGGTGTTTATCGAAGACTTGGCCGATGTACCGGCAGATGCGACGCTGGTTTTCAGTGCGCACGGTGTCTCCAAGGCGATTCGCGCAGAGGCGCAACAGCGCGGCTTTCATGTGTTTGATGCCACCTGTCCGCTGGTGAAGAAAGTTCATATCGAGGTGCTGAAAAAGCGCAACGAAGGCTACGAAATTGTCATGATCGGCCACGAAGGCCATCCGGAAGTCGAGGGTACCCTCGGCCAATCCGAGCAAGGCATGTATTTGGTGGAGTCGGTCGAAGATGTCGCCAATCTGAATATCGCGCACGCCGAAAAACTCACCTATGTCAGCCAAACCACTTTATCGGTTGATGACACACAAAAAGTCATCGATGCGCTCAGGGTGCGTTTCCCGCACATTGTCGGGCCGAAACACGACGATATTTGTTACGCCACACAAAATCGCCAGGATGCCGTGAAGTTTATGGCACCGCAGGTGGAGGTGGTGATCGTGGTGGGATCGCGCACCAGTTCCAATACCAACCGCTTACGGGAATTGTCGGATTTGCTCGGCTGTGAAACTCATCAGGTGGATAGTGCTGACGAATTAAAGCTCGAGTGGGTGGCAGGGAAAAAACGTATCGGTGTGACGTCTGGAGCGTCCGCACCCGAAGTGTTGGTGAGAGACGTGATCGCGAAATTAAAAGCACAGGGTGCCAAAAGCGTGCGGGAACTCGACGGCATGCAGGAGACCATTACGTTTCCGTTGCCGAAGGGCTTGGGTCATAAAGTCGCGGTTGACAGTGGCGGGTAGAACCGACCAGGCGGTAGTCCGTGCCAGATCGACGGCAACAGTGGCAATGTGCCGGTGCATATAATGAAAACCCAAACCAACGCAAGGAGTAAAAAATGTTCAAGTCAACCGGTTTGCTTTTGGCAGCCATTTTTTTGGTATCACATTCGGGAGTTGGCGTGGCACAAACAGCGACCATCAAACCGGGATTGTGGCAATTTTCCGTTACCAATCAAGCGGTCGGTAAGGACGCGAAACGAAAGATGGAGTCACAAATTTGTTATTCAGCGGCGGATGTGGAATCGTCGGCCAGATCAATGCCGCCGCAACATGAGTTCGGCATGAAATGTTCGGTAAAGGATTACAAGCTAACTGGAAATACTGCCAATTGGCATGTCAGCTGCACTGGGAAAACACAAGCGTATAGCGGGCTGACGACGGTGACATTTAAGCCCGATAGCTACGAAGGCCAGGCAACACTGGTTTCGCAGTCCTCCGGCAAAGGTGTGAAGATCAATCAAACGATCGAAGCTAAGCGGATTAGCGGCTGCTAACTATGTGTCTCCCGTTGGCAGAACGGTAAAAGTCAAATAAAAGCCAATGTGTGATTAAGTTCACAAGTGATTTAGGCGCACCTAACGGTATGCAATACACAAATAATTTCCGTTCGCCGTGTCCTTTTCACCATTCATCGGACTGAATTGATGGAGTGATTTCCGATATTTATTATTCAATTTAATAGAGGGGGTGCCATGCGTAAGCAACTGGGATTTACATTAATAGAACTCATGATTGTGGTGGCCATCATTGGCATTTTGATGGCCGTCGCCATGCCGGCCTATACCGATTACGTTCGGCGCGCAAAAATTACCGAGGCCACCTCCGGGTTGTCGGAGATGCGCATCAAGATGGAGCAATACTTTCAGGATAATCGTCGTTACGACGGGACACCGGCCCCCTGTGGTGCGGTGGGTACATCCATTGCGCCGGCCGCAACCTCTAAACATTTCATATTTACGTGCCCAAGTCCGGGATTGACGACCTATACCGCCGTTGCGACCGGGACTGCCGACATGGCCGATTTTACCTACACCATTGATCAAAACAATGTGCGCCGCACGTTGAATTTGCCGGCCGGCTGGGATAGGACAACCAATGGAACGACCTGCTGGGTCATGAAAAAGAGCGGGAGCTGTTAGCCTCATGTGCGCTCGCCATTCAATCGTCAAGCCCTTAACTCCAAACGATTGCCGCGTTGCAGCGGGATTCTCGCTGGTCGAATTGGTAGTGGGGCTCGCTATTGTCGGCGTGCTTTTGGCGGTTGGTGCGCCGGCGGTTGGGACCTATTTGGCCAATGAAAAAATTCTCGCAACTGCGCAAAGCTTTATGTCTGGTCTGCAGCAGGCGCGGGCAGAGTCTATCCGGCGCAATACCCGCGCAGAATTTTTTATGACGGATTCGTCAGATATTACTAATCCATCAGTAACGAACAGCGCGAGCGGAAAGAGTTGGGTTGTCCGTGCGCCTGACGCGGACAATCCGGCGATATTTGTCGTCGTCAATGGCAAGGCGCTGTCTGAGGGGGGCGGCAGCAAAGTGTCTGTAAATGGAACTGTGGCGAGTGTGACCTTTAATGGATTGGGCGGCACCAATTTGAGCGCCGCAGCAACATTCGCATTTGGTTTGGACGACAAAGCCTGTGGTCCGGACGTTCGCTGTATTAATGTCATTGTTACACCCGGGGGTCGTTCACAAATTTGTGACCCGGCGGTGCCTGCAACCGCGTTGACGGATTCGCGGCGCTGTATTGCAACATAGGTGAGACCGATAATGATTGCAATTTTTTCAAATTCCAGAGTTGCCGCCCCCGCCTCCCAGCGCGGGGTGTTTTTGCTTGAAGCGTTAATGGCAATCTTGATTTTTGCATTCGGTGTTTTAGGGATTGTGGCGCTGGGTGCGACCGCGATCGGCGCACAAAATGACGCGCAATATCGGACCGAAGCGGCGAGTCATGCCAGTGAAATTGTTGGCTTGATTTGGAACAATGTCAATCGTGTGCCTGCATGGGCCCCCGACCCTGGTTACGCGGTGGACGCAGCCTCGTTGCTAAACTTTCAACACCAACCAACAACATCGACTGTGGATCCGTGTGAGTTTTCAGGTGCAGTGTCCACGGAGACGCTGGTTACAGATTGGGCAACTCGAGTCAGCACTCTCAGTGCAAGCAAGGGCTTGCCTGGTGCCGTCGGTCGGCAGCAGGTACAGGTGGATTCCGCCGCGACCAACCGGGTCTCGGTAACGGTTTGTTGGCAGGGCCCGAATGACTCTGTTGCCCGTCGACACACACTTGTGACCTACGTTAACTGAGTCCAGCCATGTTCAATTTATCCACTTCGCCGGCAAAAAAAATCAGTGGTTTTAGCCTGATTGAAATGCTCATCGGTGTCACCATCGGCTTGCTTGGTATTGTGGTGATTTTTCAAGTGCTGTCAGTTTGGGATACGCGCAAACGCACCACGGCATCTGGAAGTGACGCACAAATTGCCGGCACGATCGCCACGTTTGGTTTGGAGCGCGAGCTTAAGGCGGCTGGATATGGGTTTGGTCGTGTCACGCCAACTGAATTGAATTGTAATGTTGTCGCACTTAACGCGGCAGGTGTGAGTACGGATTTTCCATTGATGCCGGTCATTATCAATCAGGGGGCGGCCAGCGCGCCCGATAGCATTGAGGTTTTATTCGGAAACTCGAGCTACATGACCGGCACCATGTCCTTCACGGGTTCGACGGCAGGATCAAAACGAACAAAGTATCGGACTGGTTTTTTTAAAGGGGATTTGGTGATTGTCACCGATGCGCCCACCGTCCCCGGCACAAGAAATTGTGCGCTTGTCGAAGTTACTAACGACGGTGCCGCCGACCCAAGACTGTTCGAACATTTGAATGTCAGCTACGAAAAATTTGGCGTTGTTCCGGCGGTCATGGTGCCAGCGCGGTTTAATCCCACCGCCGGCACAGGTGCCGTGTTTTCTTCAGGCAATTTATACAATCTTGGTCCGGCACCACGCCGCAGTCTATGGCAAATTCGCCCGGGCAATGTGCTTACGGTAAATGACCGGCTTGGTACAACCGGTGTGGTCGATATTGCAGAAGGCATCGTTGATATGCAGGCGCAATATGGATCACTTGATCCTGTTCCAAGCAATCCAATCATTTGGTCTGACACCTTGCCGGTCGCATTATCGAGTTTGCAATCAGTTCGCGTCGCAATTTTGTCTCGCAGCCAACAATTTGAAAAGGATGCCGTGACAACCGTTGCCCCAAGTTATTTTGAAGGGGCATTTCAATTTCAAATGAACAATGTTTTTGGCGTGGATGCGTCGGATGTGGTTGGTAGTCCGACCAATTGGCGTCATTACCGATATCGGGTTTATGAAAAGGTCGTGCCATTGCGGAATATGCTTTGGGGCCTGACCCAGCCATAGCCATGATTCACAGCATAAATTTGAAAATTATTGGAACCCCAGTGAAATCAAGATCTCTTCCAAATCGTCAGCGTGGCGTGGTGTTGATGATCTCGCTTGTGGTGTTGGTGGCGATGGCATTGGCTGGAATCGCCATGGTCCGTCAGCTCAGCGGAGGCCTTGGGATCGCCGGAAACCTTGCATTCAAACAAAGTGCCACGTCAATAGGCGATGCCGGACTTGAAGCCGCCCGTATATGGTTAAAAGATCAGCTGGTTGATCCGAATGTGTTGAGCAACGACGTGACCAGCCCCCGCTATTTTTCAAGCTGGGATGAAACCTTTAATCCCATGACCTTTAATTGGGGGGATGCCACCACGGTTACACCTGCGCCTGCGACCGGCGAGCGAATTCGTTATGTGATTCATCGGCTGTGCAAATTCGCCAATACTGCCCATACCGCAGGCTCGCAGGAGTGTGTGGTTGTTTCCAATTCGTCTGGCACAGGGTCAGAGACGATTGGCGCCAATGATACGCCGCCTCCTGATGTGACCTCACCGTTCTATCGTATTACTGCGCGGGTTGATGGCCCACGCAATACCACTAGTTTTGTGCAATTGGTTATGTATTGACGCTTTGAAGCTGACCAAAATTAAAAAGTTGAATTTTGTTGATTAGTCGTTTAAACGACTTGTGGGAGTAGTGATGAAAAACGCAAAAACTTTATTCCAAAAAATTTCCCAAGTGGCGACACTGGGCCTTTGTGCGGCGACCTGGCTGACGGTGAATTCCGCGCATGCAGCAATGACCGATTTGGCAAGCCGGCCACTCAATAATGGTGGCGCGGTACAGATCAAGCCCAATATTATGTTGTTATTGGACACATCCAATTCGATGAAACGCACCCACATGCCGGACGAAATGGAAATAACCAGTGTGGCCCAAAGCCTGGGTTATAAAGCGTACCAATGTAATGTCCTTTATTACAATCCAACCCAGACCTACGGACTGCCAAAAAATGCCGATGGGACGTTGTTCGCCAATCCAACATTTACTGCCGCCAAATATGATGGGTTTAACGCAGCGTCTGCAAACGTAAATCTCTCCTCTGCTTTTGTTGCCTTTGATAATAACACCCGTCAAAATGCGGTTGGTGGCGACACACCGCAGGCCGCTTATTATTATTTACACAGCAGCGGACAGGCATTTGTGCCGACTTCTGCGCCGTGTAATGATGTGGATACCAATGTTTCAAAACCGGCGACAGTCAGTCCCACCGGTGTCACAGGCAATTGGGTGCGCGTGTTGGTAAGCGCGACCTCCGGGCCGGGTATGTCCGACGAACGTCAAAATTTTGCCATTTGGTACTCGTATTACCGAACCCGCATAAATCTTTCCAAGAGTGCGGTGAGTTTGGCGTTTACACCGTTGACCGATAGTTATCGGGTTGGTTTTGTCACGGTCCGGCCTGGGTCTCCGGTCGCCGCTTCGGCATATCTGGCAATTGACGACTTTAATGCCACTCAGCGTACAGCGTGGTTCAATAAATTATTTACGCAAATTCCAGCCGGTTCATCACCTACTCGCGAAGGATTGGCTCGCGTTGGCCGTCATTATGCGGGCATGCAAGACGGCATCAATGACGGTATGGCCGGGGATCCGATTCAATATTCTTGCCAGCAGAACTTTACGATTGCCACCACAGACGGTTATTGGAATACTGCAGCGGAAACAGCCGGCCCGGTCAAAATAGACGGTGCCACCTTGGTTGGTCAGCAAGACGGGACGTTAACCGATAATAACGGTAATACTCCCCGGCCGATTTGGGACGGCACAGCTGACACCACCCGGGTGACTACTGACAAAGATAATTTGTATAGTTACGCTCCCTGCACCGCCGGCTGGTTTAATCGCGCCACGTTGCGCCAGGACAGCAGCACCTTTCAAGCGCTGTCTGCGACTTCACAATTGCGGCAAAGTACCACGCAAATTCTGGAAACATCCGTGCAACGGCTGCGTCGCACCACGCAAAATCTACAGTCGACGTTACAAACTACGCAATCCACTTTGCAAAATCGCCAAAGCACCATGCAGGATTTGCAGAGCACCGTACAAAATCGTCAAAGCACAACACAAATTACCACCAGCACTTTGCAGAGGATGCGCAGCACCAATCAAAACCGGCAAAGCACCAACCAAAACCTACAGAGCACCTCCCGGGTGACGTCGACGACCACACAATATTTCACAACAACGCAACAAGTCACACAAAGCACGGTGCAGAATCGCCAAAGTACCACGCAGGATTTGCAAAGTACTTCGCAGATCGTGCAAAGTACGTCGCAGTCGTTGCGCGCAACCTTTCAAAATTTACGCCGCCAGCAACAAACCACGGCCAGCACCTCCCAATTGACTAGAAGTACTGCGCAAGCCCTGCAAAGCACGGTGCAAAATCGGCAATCCACGACGCAAATTACCGCCAGCACGTCGCAATTGACACGCAGCACCTCACAGGTGACCATCAGCACTTCGCAGACCAATCGCAGCACCACGCAAACTACGCTAAGCACCGCGCAGATTCGGCAGTCGACATCACAAATTCTGTCGTGTAATGCTTCCACAGAGATTTGTACACCAGTCGCGAGTTGTTCGCCGGGTGGGAATATTACCTGCCAAACCATAACGACCGGCCCTACTCTTGTGGCCAGTTGCACCCCAGCTACCGCCTCGGCCGGCAATACCTACACCACAACCACGTGTAATACCAGCACCACCGGTCCGAATGGAGTGGCATCTTGTACCCCTGCGGCGGCCACCGCAGGAAACAGCTTCACCAGCACGTCTTGTGGTACCAATCCAACCGGCCCGACTCCGGTGGCGTCTTGTACCGCCTCCGGCCCGACCGCCGGCAATGGATATGTCACAACGACCTGCCCGATTATTACGACTGGGCCAACACCGGTAGCTTCGTGTTCCGCCTCTGGCCCCACAGCCGGAAATTCGTTTACCACCACCTCCTGTAATACTATTCCGACTGGCCCTACTGGCGTGGCGAGTTGCACCGCGTCTGGGCCAACGGCTGGAAACTCATTTACCACCACTACCTGTGCAACGGTAAATACCGGCCCAACGGGTGTGGCGGCGTGTACAGCCGTAGCGGCGGGTGCGGGCAATAATTTCACCGCCACCACCTGCGGAAATAACAACACCACCAACGTTCCGGTCGCATCGTGTACGCCGTCCAGCCCAGTTGCCGGTAACGCTTACACCACGACAACTTGCCCGTCACCGATTACCACCGGCCCAACAGCGGTTTCGTTGTGTACGGCTTCTGCGGCAAACGCCGGCAACAGTTGGACAGCAACAACTTGCACCAATAATAATACCGGCCCAACTGGGGTGGCGTCTTGCTCGCCGATTACCGCCACCTCCGGCAACGGCTGGACCACCACCACCTGTGCAACGTTAACCACTGGCCCTACTGGCGTGGCGTCGTGTACCAACGCTTCAGCAACGGCGGGGAATTCGTATGTGGCGACAACCTGCGTTAACAACGATACCGGCTTCGTTGCCATTGCATCTTGCACCGCGTCGGGACCCACGGCCGGTAACGCCTATGTCACCACAACCTGCTCTACCAACAATACTGCCGCCACCGCGGTTCCGCCGCCATGTTCGCCGCAAACTGCGACAGCTGGCAATAGTTGGGTGAGCGCAACGTGCACATTCAACAATACCGGCCCCACACCCGTTGCAGCTTGCACAACAATTGCGCCGATAATTGGCAATGCCTATACGTCGACAACTTGTGCAACCAACGTAACGACCAATGTGCCGGTGCAGACTTGTACTGGGTCTGCGGCGTTGGTAGGAAATGCCTATACCACCACCACTTGTTCTACTAACAACACCACCAACGTTCCGGTCGCGTCGTGTGCGGCATCTGGTGAGACCGCCGGCAATTCATGGACCACCACGACGTGTTCAACCAATAACACCACCAATATTCCGGTGGCAACCTGTACACCTTCGGCTGCCAATGCGGGCAATAGCTGGACGACCACCACTTGTGTCGGCCCAAATATCCTCACAGGTCCAACACCCTCCGACCCGGCCACTTGTGTGCAAGGTGTCGGGCCTGGACCTGGGTTTATTGCCACGGTTTGTACGTCCGTGGTGACCGGCCCAACGGCGGTCGCATCGTGTACCCCACAGACCGCCGGTGCGGGTAATGCTTGGACTCAAATAACCTGTAATAACATCACCACCACCTCCGTACCGGTGTTGACCTGTACGCCATCCGGTCCGACTGCCGGTAATTTATTTACCACCACCACCTGCCCGGCACCGATCGTCACCACCAATGTGCCCGTTGTGACTTGTGTTGCGTCTGCCGCCAACGCCGGAAATAATTTTGTCAGCACCACGTGTCCGGCGCCTATTACCACAGGACCGACAGCCGTGGCGAGCTGTACGGCGGCCGCAGCCGACGCTGGCAATTCATTTACGTCAACGTCGTGCACCAACAATACCACCGGCCCCACCGGCGCGGCATCGTGTGCCAACGTGGCGCCAGTTTCAGGTAATTCCTTCACTGAAACCATCTGCGGCACCAACAACACGACCAATGTGCCGGTGGTCAGCTGTACGGCATCAGGCCCGATTGCGGGTAATGGGTTTACCACCACCACCTGTCCTGCGCCGATTGTTACAACCAACGTGCCAGTGCAAACTTGCGCCGCATCGGGACCGGTGGCCGGCAATAACTTTACAACCATTACCTGCACGACCAATAGTACGACCAATGTGCCGATTGCAACGTGCACGCCGATTGCAGAGTCATCTGGCAATAATTGGGTGGCGACAACCTGTAACCCACTGACTACCGGGCCAACGGGCGTTGCTGTGTGTGCACCGATCACTGCGACCGTCGGCAATTCTTGGACGGCTACAACCTGCGGCACCAATAACACCACCAACGTGCCGGTGCAAACCTGCACGGCTGCGCCGGCAACAGCAGGAAACAGCTGGACGATTGTCAGTTGCCCGGCACCGGTAACGACCGGCCCGACAGCAGTGTCGGCGTGTACCGGCAGTAATGCGCCACAGACGGCGGCGGCGGGTAATTCGTGGATCACGCGCACTTGCGACACCTTGGAGCCTGCAACAAATTACACCAATCGACCTGTTGTGTCGTGTGCACTACAAACAGCCGCTTCTGGTAATCAATGGACGACCATTACCTGCCCAACAGCGATCACCACCACCAATGTGCCGGTTGCCTCCTGTTCAGCGGCACCCGCCGTTGCTGGTAATAGTTTTGTCACCACCACTTGTAATACCGCGACCACGGCAGCAGTCCCGGTGGCGAGCTGTACGGCAACTAGTCCAAACGCAGGCAACAGCTTTGTCGCCACAACCTGTAGCAGCAACACGACCGGACCAACCGCCGTGGCGACCTGTACACCCGCCGCACCTGTGTCAGGTAATGTGTTCACCCAAACGTCGTGCAATAACGTGACGACTGGTCCGACCCTGACGCAAACCTGCGCTGTTGCTGCAGCCAATTCAGGCAATGGATTCACGTCGACATCCTGTACCTCGGTGCCCGGCCAAAAGTTACAATACGCGACCACCACCACTGTCACCTCCGCACAATATAGTGGTGGATTTATAACCGGAACGCCAACTGTCACCACTTCCACCGCGGCAGCCGCAGATCTCGACGGCGTTTGTTATGTGCCTGGTGTGGCCGCACTGGGGTCTCCGCCCAGCGCTGGAAAACCCGGTCTGTCATGGGTGAATGGTCTTGGCGCAACAGTAACCTTGCCGCCGGCGCCAAGCAGCCCATGTTTAGCTTGGCCTTGTACGGTTTCGACTTCACTTGGCGGGGGTGTTGGTAATTCATTGGCGGACGTCGCGCAGTATTACTATGTGACCGATTTGCGTTCTGCCATGGAAAATAATGTGCCCGCAACCGGCAGCGGCCCGGAGGACGATCGCGCGACGCATCAACATATGACCACGTTTACCATTGCATTAGGTGTGTCAGGAGGCCTTACTTATCGGAACGATTATAGAAATATCAGCACCACCACCGGGCACTTTGCCCAGATTCGGTCTGGCGCGAGAAACTGGCCATTCCCGATCGCCGATGACCCAAGCTCAATTGATGATTTTTGGCACGCGGCGGTAAATGGTCGTGGCCAATATTTCAGTGCCGGTAATCCAACTTCGGTGATCAACGGTTTGGGTTCGGCGTTGGCTGGTGTGACCGCCAGAACCGGTGCCGGTTCAGCGGCGGCATCGTCGTCCACACAGGAGCCAACTACGGCCACTAATTTCGCCTATCAAGCGCAATACACCACCCAAGAATGGACCGGTGATCTTATTTCAAAAGAACGTGATTTGACAACTGGTGCGATAAGGCCCGCGATTATTTGGTCGGCTAGATCGCAGCTAGATACCCGCGCTGGAAATGATTGTGATACGCGGAAAATTCACGTCTTTCGTGCCGGTGCAACGGATAATTTTGCGCCGTTTACGTGGAATACCCGTCTGTGTGACGGCGCGGGAAATGCAACTGGCGCAGCGGTGACCAACTTAAATGGCGCGCAGCAAGCGTTGTTTAATACCGCGACTGTTAGCCAACTGAGTCAGTATCCGAGTATGACCGACGGTACCTCTTCCACTGTGAATCAACGTGCGGCAGCGGCGGGAGCCAATTTAGTGAATTTTATTCGTGGCCATCGTGGTTTGGAAGACTTTTTGCCTAATGATCTAACCAAGTTGTATCGCCAGCGTAAAGCTGTACTGGGTGATATTGTTGGTTCGCAGCCATCGTATCTAAAAGGGGATGCGGCGACAGATTATGTTGATGCAGGGTATGCGGCCTTTAAGGCGGCGACACAGTCCAGAATCGGCATGGTTTACGTTGGTTCCAACGGCGGTATGTTGCACGCATTCAGGGCGGGCGAAGATTTGACCGATCCTTTGGGTGGCCGCGAAGAGTGGGCGTTTGTGCCGACGGTGGTCATGCCCAATTTATTTCGGTTGGCAGATTCAAATTTCAGCAATTCGCACGTTTATTCGGTAGACGGCAGCCCGACAGTGTTTAGCGCCAGCAATGCCGGCACTTGGAAGAGTGTGTTGGTTGCCGGCTTAAACGGTGGCGGTAAAGGTTTTTACGCACTTGATGTGACTGACCCGTTGAACCCCAAGGCGCTTTGGGAACTCAATTGGAGTGACACCTGTTTTTCGGCGGGATCGCCTGCCACCCATGGAGCCGATTGCCATATTGGTTATACCTATGGCAGACCAAAATTTGGCAAATTGTCTGATGGAACCTGGGTGGTGTTTGCCACCTCCGGTTATAACAACGTGAATTCACCGGCAAAAACGGGTGACGGCGTGGGTTACCTTTACATCATTCATGCCTTTACTGGAAAAATACTAAAGAAAATTTCAACCGGGGTGGGCGACGCAACAACACCAAGTGGCTTGGCACCCATTGCTCCATATGCAGATGACCCGGTGAAAAGCGCCTTGGTCGAACGTGTTTACGGCGCGGATTTGGAAGGCAATGTCTGGCGGTTTGAGACCAGCAGCACGTATACCGCCACCAAAATCGGCACCGCCAAAGATGGAAGTGGCACGGCACAACCAATCACAACGGTGATGCCAATCCAAGAAATCAACGGCAAGGTGCAGGTGATGGTCGGTACCGGACGTCTGCTGGGCATTACGGATTTGCCTGACAATCAAATTCAGACCATCTATTCGATTTTGGACACTGAAGTTGGCTCACCTGTTTACTCAAATCTGCGTACTTCATTAACGCCGATCACGCTGGTGCAAACGGGCAGTGGCACCAGCAGGGAAGTGAAGGCAACTTGTAACGGTACGGCCACGGCTTGTTTGGCGCCGTACGGCTGGTATGCCGATTTGCCGGTGGCTGGAGAGCGCTTGGTGGTGGATATGAAGCAGGCATCGGGCACGTTGGTGGCGGCAACCTCACTACTCGACAGCAACCCTTGTAACGCCGGCGGCACGTCACAGATATATCAATTCAACATCCTGACTGGCCTTGACCCTTCGGCGCCACGGGATACGCCACCAGGAACGTCGTACACTGTTTCAAGTGGCCAATCTTCTGGTTTGGCGGTGGGTGTGACGATCGCCAGACTTTTAGGCGGTGGCCTGATTGCGACTGTTACCACTGTGCAAGGCGAGTTGCCGGGCGCCTCACTCAAGAAGGTTCTCGCACCAAGAGGAACACGCATCACTTGGCGTGAGCTGATTCAATAGGCCGTGCCGCTGCGCCGGGCTTTGTTTGATTCTGGTTTGCCATGGACGTTTGGTATGCCGGGATTCAAAGATCAACCATCTGGAAAATGGTGCCGCCTGTCGGTGGCGCTGTTGACCACGGTAGTGGTGCATGGGATTTTTATCTTTGCGCTGGATCGTATCACCGTCAACTCTGTTGCAGGATTGGCAGGAGTGCGCAAGTCATTTGACGTTACCTTGGCTGGCGCGACGCCAAGCACGGACACACGCAAAATATTAACCACGTTCAAACAAGAGCAGGTTAATCCATCCCTATTGCCTGATTCGATTTCGAGCGTCCAAACACAGCCAACTCATCTGGCCAATAAATCTGCCGATGAGATTCGTCGTGCGCAATATTTTGCCAAAAACATTTTGCAAAATGGTCCGGTTCCGCTCAGCGATATCCAGCCGGTTTATCCTGAAAAAGCCGGATCGATCCAGGGGGTGGTCGTCTTGACAATTTATGTGAATGAGCGCGGTGGCGTAGATGAAATAGTAGTTGTGCGAACGTTTCCTGAAGGATTGTTTGAGCAATCTGCAGTAGAGGCGTTTTCGAAGGCGTTATTTTCTCCCGGGACAAAACTGGGCGTACCGGTCAAAAGCCAAATGACGATCGAGGTCTCGTTTTCTGCTTTCACCAAGATGTAGTGCGTCGGCTCCCCGGTTCAAAATTTCAATCGATGATTTTCCGTTGGTTGAATGGTAAAATGCCCGTCCACGTTGCCCGGATAGCTCAGTTGGTAGAGCAGCGCATTCGTAATGCGAAGGTCGGAGGTTCGACTCCTCTTTCGGGCACCAATAAAATCAACGGCTTACGTGAGTAAGCCGTTTTGTTTTTTGGGCCCGTGGCCCATCGGGCCCAAGCTTGGGCCTACCGCCTTGACGTAGGGGCTCAGAGTTGTGCGGCGCGGGTTTTTCAGGAAGATTTTCAGAGCTGAAAATGCCTTCCCGCGGCGCGTGGTAACGAACCGCCTGGACAGCTAAGGGGTGGCCATGAGAAAACTCATGCCCGGCATCGAGCATTGCAAGGACAAGAGTGCGAACAATCTGGCAGAAAACGCGCACCAGCCAATCTTGCAGAAGGAAAGAAAGCGCAATCGATTTAGATCGGCGGGCTCAGCGTAACGATAGCTACCAACGTTTTCAACGATCAATAATCACTTCCGCAACAACAATCGCCATATGCTCAGTGCTGCGAATCACTAATTGGTGATGGCGGGTCGTTTTGTCGAGTGCATGAGGGTATGTGGGAGTGTGGAATGAGCGGTGTTCGCCCCGGCAGATATGCGCACATCGAGGAACTTCAGTTGAAGACGCCGTGCCCAACATCTGGTTGGGAACAAAAATTTTCCCCGAGAAACATTTTCGCTACATTTCTTGCGGGGCAACATTTTTGCGAATTGTCACTGAGAAATCTTGGTTTTGCGTCGCAGCAATTCCGCTTTTTTTCCTATGCCAATCGGGCTGATTTTGCCATTCGCACAAATTGATTTTTCGCTTATGTCACAATAGTGCGACATCTTTTTTGACACAAAGACGCGTCCTGATTTTGAAGTCAACCAGTCTGGTTGCCACCGGCAACAAACCGCTCGAAAAAATACGCTGCTGTGGACCTATTTGGTCGTCATGGTTTATACGGGTGGCGCACACGCAATAGTTGACGTCAAAAAAATTAAATGGTCTGTAAACGGAATTTTGTATTGGAGCAGGGAAATGAATGATCGTCCATCCACCGCTGGCATCGATAACTATTGGCTGCCGTTTTCGCCCAACCGATATTTTCGCGACCATCCAAAAATTCTTGCCAGCGCCAAGGGTGCTTATTACACAACGGATGATGGCCGCAAATTGTTTGATTGTTTGTCTGGGCTGTGGTGTTGTCCGATTGGCCATGCGCATCCAAAAATTACCGAAGCGCTAGTCCGTCAGGCACAAACACTCGACTATTCCACCGCGTTCCAATTTTGTAATCCGGTGACGTTGACGCTTGCCGAGCGTATTGCCAAATTGGCACCGGATGGCATGACGCGGGTGTTTTTTACCAACTCAGGTTCCGAGGCGATGGATACGGCGATGAAAATTGCCTATGGTTATCATCGCTTGCGTGGCGAAGCCAGTCGGGTACGATTTATCGGCCGCGAACGTGGTTATCATGGTGTCGGTTTTGGCGGCATGTCGGTTGGCGGCATGATTGCCAACCGCAAAATGTTCGGGCCGATCATGTTGGGTGGCGTGGATCATTTGCCGCACACCTACAATTTATCGCAAATGGCTTTTTCCAAAGGTCAGCCCACCTGGGGCGCACATTTGGCAGACGAGCTGGAGCGACTGGTTGCGTTGCACGATGCCTCAACAATTGCCGCGGTCATAGTTGAACCGATGTCGGGATCGTCGGGGGTGCTGGTGCCGCCGGTTGGTTATTTGCAGAAGCTGCGCGACATCTGCACCAAACATGGCATCCTGCTGGTGTTTGACGAGGTCATCACCGGCTTCGGACGCATGGGAGCCAATTTTGGCGCGCAACGATTTGGCGTCACACCAGACATTATTACCTTCGCCAAGGGTGTCACCAACGGCATTATTCCGATGGGAGGCATCATTGTTCGCGAAGATATTTTTCAGGCGTTTATGGGCGCGACCGCACCGGCGCACGCGGTTGAGTTATTCCACGGCTACACCTATTCCGGTCACCCCATGGCGGCGGCAGTGGGTCACGCGGCACTCGACATTTTGATCAACGAAGGTTTGATAGAACGTGTCAATGAGCTCGAGCCGGTGCTCGAGTCGGCCATGCATTCACTCAAGGGTGAGGCCGGGGTGATGGACGTGCGCAATATCGGCCTGTCTGCAGCGGTCGACCTGGATCCGATTGCCGGCAAACCCGGACTACGTGGTATGCGTGTGTTTGAGCGCGGCTTGGAGGAAGGCTTGTTGTTACGTATGGCCGGCGATTGTATCGTCGTCGGCCCGCCATTTATTTCGACCGCCGATGAAATCGTTAATATGGCCGATGGCATCCGCCGCGCGATTCGTTTTGGCATGCTACAAGCCGTCTGATCGCCATCAAGTCGAAATCACTTAACTTGTCAATACGGAGCCGTACCGATGCAATCTAAATCCAACGCCAGCGACATTTGTGCCGGACGACTCAACGCCGAACAGGTGAAAAAGAATTTTTCTGACTCACATGCACCGCTCAATCAGGTGCAAGCCTTGATTGAATCTGAACGCTGTTATTACTGTTATGACGCGCCGTGCATCACGGCGTGTCCGACTGGGATCGATATTCCGTCGTTTATCCAACGCATCGCCCAGAACAATGTGCGCGGTGCGGCCGAGGCCATTCTTGAGGAAAATATTCTGGGTGGAATGTGCGCGCGGGTGTGTCCGACCGAAGTGTTGTGCGAGCAGGCCTGTGTGCGCAATTCCAGCGAAGACAAGCCCGTGGAAATCGGTTTGCTACAACGTTTTGCCACCGACCACTACTTGGCCATGCCGGGGGAGCCGTTGTTTACCTGTGCGCCGGCAAGTGGGAAAAAAGTGGCGGTGGTTGGAGCTGGCCCGGCCGGTTTGTCGTGTGCCCATCGCCTCGCGGTGCTCGGGCATGCCGTGGTGTTGTTTGATGACAAGCCAAAACTCGGCGGGCTTAATGAGTATGGCTTGGCGGCCTATAAAACGGTGGATGGTTTTGCACAGGCCGAAGTTGATTGGCTGCTGTCGATCGGTGGCATTGAGGTGAAAACGAATACGGCGCTGGGACGTGATGTTTTACTCGACAATTTGTTGCGCGATTTTGACGCGGTTTTTCTCGGCGTCGGCTTGGGTGGGGTCAACGCGTTGGGGATCAATGAACCGACTGCCGACGGTCTGCAAGATGCGGTGGATTTTATTGCCACACTCCGCCAGTCGGAAGACCTGACCACTTTGCCGATTGGGCGCAATGTCATCGTGATCGGCGGCGGCATGACCGCAGTCGACGCAGCAGTGCAATCAAAAAAGCTTGGCGCGGAAAGTGTGACGATGGTTTATCGACGCGGCGAAGACGCCATGAGCGCCTCGGAATACGAGCAGGACTGGGCAAAACGAAACGGTGTCACCATCCGTCATTGGGCGGCGCCGAAAGAGGTGTTACGTGAGGGCGGACAAGTGCGGGGTGTGCGTTTTGCCTACACACATTTGGTCGGCGGGAAATTGGCCGAAACCGGCGAGACCTTTGACGTAACTGCGGATATGGTTTTAAAGGCGATCGGCCAGACTTTTGAGGCTGAGTCTATCGGTGCGGCGATCACCCTGAAAAGTGGCCGTATCCGCACTGATGAAAACGGCCGCACTTCGCAAGCCAAAATTTGGGCAGGCGGGGATTGTCGCGAGGGTGGCCGTGACTTGACGGTCGAGGCGGTCGAGCATGGCAAACGCGCCGCCATTTCGATCGACCAGGTGTTGCGAAGCGCAACGGCCCCAACCACCCGCAACTGACCCGGCAGCAATCAGGAGAATAATGATGGCCGATTTACGCAGTAACTTTGTGGGCATCAAGAGCCCCAATCCATTTTGGCTGGCCTCGGCACCACCGACCGACAAAGAATACAACGTGGTGCGCGCTTTTGAAGCGGGCTGGGGCGGCGTGGTGTGGAAAACGGTGGGTGAGGACCCGCCGATTGTCAACGTCAACGGACCCCGTTACGCTACCCTGTATTCACAAGACCGGCGCGTGATTGGCTTCAACAATATTGAGTTGATTTCAGACCGTCCACTCAAACTAAACCTCGACGAAATGCGCCGGGTGAAACGCGCCTGGCCGGATCGCGCCGTCATTGCGTCATTGATGGTGCCGTGTACCGAAGAGGCATGGCGCAATATTTTGCCGATGGTCGAAGACACCGGCTGTGATGGGGTTGAGCTGAATTTCGGTTGTCCACACGGCATGAGTGAACGCGGCATGGGTTCGGCGGTCGGGCAGGTTCCGGAATACATCGAAATGGTGGCGCGCTGGTGCAAGCAGTATTCAAAGTTGCCGGTGATTGTCAAACTCACGCCCAACATCACCGACATACGCCAGCCGGCGCGTGCCGCCAAAAAAGGTGGTGCCGATGCGGTGAGTTTGATCAACACCATCAACTCCATCATGGGTGTGGATTTGGACACGATGGTGATGCATCCCAGCACCAACGGCAAGGGTTCACACGGTGGTTATTGCGGGGTTGCCGTCAAGCCGATCGCGCTCAATATGGTCGGCGAAATTGCGCGCGATGCCGAAACCAGCGGCTTGCCCATTTCCGGCATTGGTGGCATCACCACCTGGCGCGATGCGGCGGAGTTTATTGCGCTAGGCGCCGGCAATGTGCAGGTGTGCACGGCTGCCATGGTGTACGGATTCAAAATCATCGAAGACCTGACCAACGGCTTGGCCAATTTTATGGATGCCAAGGGTTACAAAACCATCGATGATTTTCAGGGCAAGGCGGTGCCAACCGTGACCAATTGGCAAAATCTCAATTTGAATCACATTGAAAAGGCGGTCATCAATCAGAATCTGTGCATTCAATGTGGACGGTGTCATGTGGTGTGTGAGGACACCTCGCACCAAGCCATCACCGCCAGCAAAGACGGTCAGCGGTTTTTTGAGGTCAAAAACGAAGAATGTGTGGGCTGCAATTTGTGCGTGTCAATTTGTCCGGTTGCGGAATGTATCACCATGGTGGCGCTCAAGCCCGGTGAGGTGGATAGCCGCACGGGTGACGTTGTCAGCGGTCAATATGCAAATTGGACCACCCATCCGAATAACCCAATGAGTGTGGGGGCAAAATGAATGCAACTTTGAGTAGCACGAGCACAACGACGGGCAAATCGGTAACCGACAAACTTTATGAAGTGGCCCACTGGATCGGTGGACGGGTTGAGCGTGGCAGCGCCGGACGTGTCATGGATATTTACAACCCGGCGCTGGGCACGGTGCAAGGACAGCTGCTGCTTGGCACGGAAACCGATCTTGACAATGCGGTCAGCAGTGCGGCGGCCGCTTTTCCGGCGTGGGCACAAACCCCGCCGTTGACACGTGCGCGTGTGCTGTTTCGTTTTCTGGAAATTGCCCAGGCGCGACGCAAGGAAATTGCCGAGTGTCTGACCCGCGAACACGGCAAAACATTGCCGGACGCGATGGGCGAGGTGGCACGCGGACTGGAGATGATCGAATTCGCCACCGGCATTCCGCAGTTGCTCAAAGGCGAATTCACCGATCAGATCGCCCGCGGCATTGATGCCTGGTCGATTCGCCAGCCGTTGGGTGTGGTGGCGGGCATCACGCCGTTTAATTTTCCGGCGATGGTGCCCATGTGGATGTACCCTCTGGCGATTGCCTGTGGCAACACCTTTGTGTTGAAACCGTCGGAGCGTGACCCCTCGGCGAGTCTGTTGGCGGCGCAATGGCTCAAGGAAGCCGGCCTGCCGGATGGTGTGTTTAATGTGGTGCAAGGCGACAAGGTGGTGGTGAATGCCATTCTTGCCCATCCACAAATTCAGGCGGTGAGTTTTGTCGGCTCGACCAATATCGCCGAGTACATTTATCAAACCGGCACGGCGCACGGTAAACGGGTTCAGGCGCTGGGCGGGGCAAAAAATCATATGGTGGTGATGCCCGACGCGGATATTGAACAGGCGGCGGATGCCTTGATTGGCGCGGCCTATGGCTCGGCCGGCGAGCGGTGCATGGCGATTTCGGTGGCGGTGGCGGTGGGCGATGTTGGCGACAAACTGGCGGCGGCACTGGCGCCAAAAGTGGCGGCATTAAAAATCGGTGAAGGCCATCAGGATAGCGCGGAAATGGGGCCGGTCATTACTGCCGAGGCCAAACTGCGCATTGAAAACTTAATCAGCAAAGGCATTGAGCAGGGCGCAAAAGCGGTGGTGGATGGCCGCAATTGCCGCGTGAGCGGATTCGAAAATGGTTTTTTTGTCGGCGGCACCTTGCTGGATCATGTGCGCCCGGACATGGTGGTGTATCGCGAAGAAATTTTTGGCCCGGTATTGTGTGTGGTGCGGGTGCCGGACATTGCCAGCGCCATACAACTGATCAATAGCCATGAATACGGCAACGGTGTGGCACTGTTTACCAGTGATGGCGGCACGGCGCGCGAATTTGTGCGCAACATTCAGGTCGGCATGGTGGGCGTCAATGTGCCGTTGCCGGTGCCGATGGCATTTAACAGCTTTGGTGGCTGGAAGCGTAGCCTGTTTGGTGATCATCACGCCTACGGGCCGGAGGCGGTGCGTTTTTACACGCGCCATAAAGCGGTCATGCAACGATGGCCGGATAGCGTGGCGCGGGGGCCGGAGTTTGCGTTTCCACAAATGGGATGACATCACAGCCTAATTTTGTTGTGCCAACTCATCACTTGTCACAGGAGCGAACATGAGCGATTTCCTGACTAACGACGACCTTCGGCCGACCACCGAAGCCGAGCGCACTTGGCGCTGGTATCACTTCGCCTCGCTTTGGATCGGTATGGTGATGTGTATTCCCGCGTACATGCTTGCCTCGAGTTTGATCGAAAGTGGCATGTCATGGAATCAGGCGGTGAGTACCGTATTCCTTGGCAATATTATTGTTTTGATTCCGATGTTATTGATCGGTCAAGCCGGTACCAAGTACGGAATTCCCTACGCGGTGTTGGCACGGGCATCATTTGGCACCATTGGGGCGCGACTCCCAGCAATCTTGCGCGCACTGGTGGCGTGCGGGTGGTACGGCATCCAGACCTGGTTCGGCGGCATGTTGTTGCACACGCTGGTCGGTGTGGTCATGGGCCAACCACTGGGAGGCGACAAAATCTACTGGCTTGGTGTCACCCCCAGCCAGTTGTTGTGTTTTCTGGGTTTCTGGGCGATCCAGTTATATTACATCGTGCATGGAATCGAATCCATTCGCAAACTGGAAACCTATACGGCGCCATTCAAAATTGTGATTTGTTTTGTGTTGCTGTGGTGGGCATATTCCAAGGCCGGCGGATTCGGCCCGATTATTGATCAATCGTCACAGTTTGTAGAAGGCGGCAAAAAAGCCGGCCAGTTCAGCTCGGTGTTTTGGCCTTCACTGACCGCAATGGTGGGATTTTGGGCGACACTGGCGCTGAATATTCCCGACTTCACACGGTTTGCCAAAACCCAGCGCGACCAAATTATTGGTCAATCAGTTGGCCTGCCGTTACCCATGGGATTGCTGGCGATGTTGGCGATTTTTGTTACCTCGGCCACCGTCGTGATCTATGGCAAGGCGATTTGGGATCCGGTTGATTTGGCGAGTCGTCTGACCGGGGCGGCAGTATTAATCGCCCTCATTATTCTTTTGATTGACACAATCAGTGTCAATCTGGCGGCAAATTTGGTTGGACCAGCCTATGATTTTTCAGCGCTGAATCCAAAACGTATATCGTATAAGACTGGTGGATTTATCACCGCCGGTATCGCGATTGCCATGATGCCGTGGAAAGTGCTGGAGACCACCCAAGGATATATTTTCACCTGGTTAATAGGTTACTCCGCATTGCTTGGGCCGGTGGCGGGAATTTTAATTGTTGATTATTATTTGATCCGGCGCACGGAATTGAAAGTGGCGGATCTCTATCTGGCCGACGGTTGTTATAGTTATCGTGCCGGCTGGAATTGGGTCGCCATCAGCGCATTCGTCTTGGGGGTATTGCCAAATATTCCCGGATTTTTGAACGCCGCGTTTCCGCAGACGTTTCCGGACGTGGGTGATTTTTTCAAAACGGTTTACACCTATGCCTGGTTTGTTGGTGTGGCGATTGCGGCGCTGATATATCGCGTCGGCATGCACAGCCATATTCCGAACCAGTCCTTGTTGCCGGCGACCTAAATTCCTTAGGGCAATTAACTCAAATGATCGGAGCATGAATATGGCGACATCTTTACTCATTCGCGGCGGCACGGTTGTGAATGCCGACCGCGAAATTAAGGCGGACGTACTTTGTGTGGAGGGTTTGATTGTTGCGGTGGGTGCCGATGCCGCAAAACAATCGCCGGCCGGCGCGCTGACGATTGATGCATCAGGTCAATATGTTTTGCCTGGCGGGATTGATCCGCATACCCATATGCAATTGCCTTTTATGGGGACGGTGGCAGTCGATGATTTTTTCACCGGCACCGCGGCGGGTTTGGCGGGCGGCACCACCAGCATTATTGATTTTGTGATTCCCAGCCCACAACAGTCATTGCTGGACGCGTATCACACGTGGCGCGGTTGGGCAGAAAAAGCCGCCGCCGATTACAGCTTTCACGTCGCGGTAACGTGGTGGAGTGATTCAGTGCATCGTGATATGGGTGTGCTGGTAAAAGACGAGGGGATCAACAGCTTCAAACATTTTATGGCGTACAAAAACGCCATCATGTGTGATGACGAGACGTTGGTGAATAGTTTCCGTCGTGCGCTGGAACTCGGTGCCATGCCGACTGTTCACGCTGAAAATGGCGAACTCGTATATTTGTTGCAAAAAGAAGTAATGAAAATGGGGATCACCGGTCCCGAAGGGCATCCGTTATCGCGCCCGCCGATGGTTGAAGGCGAAGCGGCCAACCGGGCGATTGCCATTGCCGATGTCATCGGTGTGCCGATTTATGTGGTGCACGTTTCGTGTATTGAGGCGGCCGAGGCAATTGCGCGTGCGCGTGCGCGTGGCCAACGTGTGTATGGTGAAGTGTTGGCCGGCCATTTGTTGATCGATGACAGCGTTTATCGCCATCCGGATTTTGCGCAGGCTGCCGCGTATGTGATGAGCCCGCCGTTCCGACCCAAGGAACATCAGGAGGCATTATGGCGTGGTTTGCAATCGGGCCAATTGCACACCACCGCCACCGACCATTGCACCTTCTGCTCCGGCCAAAAAGCGGCGGGCAAGGACGACTTCACCAAGATACCAAATGGCTGCGGCGGCATCGAGGAGCGTATGGCGGTGATCTGGGATGCGGGCGTCAACAGCGGGCGTCTGACACCGAGTGAATTTGTCGCGATCACATCGAGCAACGCCGCGAAATTATTCAATATTTACCCGCAAAAAGGCACCATTAGTGTTGGCGCGGATGCCGATCTGGTGGTGTGGGATCCGCAGGGTACCAAGACGATGTCGGCCAAATCACAACACAGCAAACTCGACTTTAATGTTTTTGAAGGACGTAAAGTGAGAGGCATTCCGAGCCACACTATCAGCCAAGGTCAGGTGGTGTTCGCCAAGGGCGAGCTGAGGGCAGAAGTCGGCAAAGGTCGATATATCAAGCGCCCTGCATTCGGGGCAAATTTTCAGGCGGGCGCTCTGCGGGCGAAAGATTTGCAACCCACCGCCGTCAAGCGTTAAGTACGCAAGGAGAATGAGAATGGACATGAAAACGAAACCCGACATCGACGCAATGCGAATCAATGGTGAACGTCTGTGGGCATCGTTGATGGAGTTGGCCAAAATTGGCGCGACGCCAAAAGGTGGTGTGTGTCGTCTCACTCTCACCGACCTCGATCGGCGGGGGCGCGATTTGGTATTGTTATGGGCCAGAGACGCGGGTATGACGGTGTCGATAGACAAAATCGGCAATGGTTTTATGCGTCGCGCCGGTAAAAATGCGGCCTTGCCACCGATTGTCACGGGCAGTCATATTGATACCCAACCAACCGGCGGAAAATTTGATGGCAACTATGGTGTGTTGGCGGGTATCGAGGTGGTGCGTACATTGAACGATCACGGTGTAGAAACAGAGGCGCCGATCGAGGTCGCATTTTGGACCAATGAAGAAGGCTCCCGGTTTGTGCCGGTGATGATGGGTTCCGGTGTATTCGCCAAAGCATTTACCTTGGAACACGCCTACGCCGCGACCGACACGGAAGGCAAATCAGTGAAAGACGAGCTGGAGCGTATTGGTTATCTTGGTGACGTGGAGCCGGGAGATCATCCGATCGGTGCCTACTTTGAAACACATATCGAACAGGGCCCGGTGCTGGAAGACAACGACGTGACGATCGGTGTGGTCACCGGTGTGCTGGGCATACGTTGGTACGATTGCACTGTAGTCGGCATGGAGGCGCATGCCGGCCCGACACCGATGGCGTTGCGCAAGGATGCGCTGCAGGTCGCAACAAGATTGATGCAAGAGGTGGTGGCCATCGCTTTGCGTCGTGCGCCGCACGGTCGTGGCACGGTCGGTATGGTGCAGGTACATCCGAATAGTCGCAATGTGATCCCGGGCCGCGTGAAATTTTCGATTGACCTGCGCAATGCCACCAATGAATTGGTGGACGCGATGGATGCCGACATTCGTGCCGCAGCAAAACAGCTGTCAGCAGAAAGCAAGCTGCCCATTACCATTGAGCAAGTTTCGCACTATCCTGCGCAACCGTTTCATGCGGATTGTGTTGATGCGGTCGCGCGCGCGGCCAAAAAACTCGGTTACTCGAATATGCCGGTGGTGTCAGGGGCGGGACACGATGCGGTTTATATGGCGCGGTTGGCACCGGCCGGCATGATTTTTATTCCGTGCAAGGATGGTATCAGCCATAACGAAATAGAAGACGCCAAGCCGGAACACATCACTGCGGGTTGTAATGTATTGCTGCACGCCATGTTGGAACGGGCAATAGTGGCCTAAGAAATGCGGTGGGGAATCGCATTATTTCGCGTTCCCGTGTTGGCCCGCCGCTGTAGCTTAAAATTCGCACATGACAACAGAATATAGACGCTCACATTGCGATCAGCGAGTAATCCGCACGACTGGGCTCGTTGTGGGCGGATTCACACTTTTGGAAATGCTGGTGGTGATGGCGTTGATCGCAGCAGTGGCTGGTATCGCGCTGCCAAACTTCGGGCGATTTCTGGACAGTTTTACCAGCAACACCCAATGGCGCGACTTGGAGTCTGAACTCAACGATCTGCCTTACCGCGCGTTCTCTGCCGGTCGTTCACTGCGGCTGGATAAAACCAATGCGCATCATCATTTGCAAAAACTTCCTGCGGACTGGCAGTTTGCCCCCGCCGACGCAATTGTTTATCGAGAAAACGGTTGGTGCGAGGGTGGTGGCTTGACCATCACTGCGACAAATGGTGCGGTCAAAAAGTATGTTTTAACGGCTCCACAATGCTTGGTAAAAGCGTCATGATCGCCGCCAAACCAATGGTAATGCGCGGCATCTCTGCCAAGACGAGAGGGTTTACGCTATTGGAAGCCATTGTTGCCTTGGTCATTTTGACCACCGCCGGGCTGGCGCTTTTTACCTGGATCAACGCCAGCTTTGACAGCCTGCATCGGATCGAATTTAACAATAATCGTGCGGCCGCTGAGATCAACGCGATGGAGTTTTTGCGCACCATTAATCCTATGGAGCGCGCCGAGGGCGAAACGGTTCTGGGCGCGGTGACCGTCCGGTGGCGCGCGCGGTTGCTAGGCGATATCCGACCAAATCTGACAGACGGGCAAACTGCCGGCCCGTTTATGGTGGGCATTTATGAGACCGAGGTTGAGTTGGCGGCGCCACCACAATTGCCTCAGTACACTTTTAAGGTCCGGCAAATGGGCTACCAACGGTTGGCAACCGATATGGACGCATTCGGCGAAAAAGTCAAGAAACCGAAGCCCAAAACGCCATAAGACCCTCGAACGCGTTAGAATGTCGGTCTTCGTAAATGGCCCGCATAGCTCAGGGGTAGAGCAACCGCCTTGTAAGCGGTAGGTCGTCTGTTCAAATCAGACTGTGGGCACCAAAATATCCATCCGCTTTTCGCCAGAATTCTCGTTGAATCTTCCGCGAACGCCCTGCCAATCAAGTTGTCACACGTGGCCCTAATATTGCCAACGTACCCTCATAAAAAATGGTCTCTGTGATGAATCGCGCGATGATAAGACTGGCACCCTGTATTGTTGGCATTTTTGGCTTGCTGGCTCCATTGCTACCGCAGGCGCAGGTGCCTCAGGCTGCACCACAAGCCGTTGTCAAGACGCCGCGCGTCGAAGCGCAACTGATTGCCCGTCACGCTGCGTTCGAGCCGGGCAAACCCATTGAGGTCGCGTTACGACTCAAAATTATCGACCATTGGCATACCTATTGGCGCAATCCGGGCGATTCCGGGTTGCCGACCCGACTGAAATGGACGTTGCCAGATAATTTCAGTGCCGGTGAAATTCAGTGGCCTTACCCTAAAAAATTACCACTCGGTTCGCTGATGAATTTTGGCTACGAGGGTGAAGTTTTGCATCTGGTCACGATTCAAACGCCGGCCAATTTTAGGGCTGGCGAATCGGTAACGTTTACCGCCAAAGCGGATTGGCTGGTCTGTGCGGATGTGTGTATTCCCGAAGAGGGGTTGCTGACGCTGACACTGCCGGCGGTAGTTTCGCCCCCCATGGCCGACGCCCGCTGGGCGGCTGCATTCTTGAGTGCCAATACGGCGCTGCCGAAATCGATGCTGAATGACGTAACGGCGAGAATTGACGGCCTGCAGATGCGTATTGAATCGAAAACAACGTTGCCTGCAAACGTTGATGTTTTGTTTTATCCGTATCGTGATGACGTTATTGCCAACGCGGTAAAACCCGTGATGACGAAAACGCCTGGTGGCTTTAGTCTCGATGTCACACTTGCCGAACCGCGCAACGAAGAGCTTAAATTGCTCGATGGCGTATTGGTGATTGAAGGCGCACGCGGGGCATGGGCCGCACCAATTGTCGGACGCGCCGTGACGATTGCAGCGCCGGTGGTGTACGGTGCGGCCGTTGCAATAAACCAGAATAAGAATTCAAACGCAGGCACTGGTGCGCCGATTGCGACAAAAACGCCCGGAAATGGCTTTTCAGGGGTGACTTTCATTTCCGCTCTTATGTTGGCTTTTTTGGGTGGCCTTTTGCTCAATTTGATGCCGTGTGTTTTTCCGGTACTCGGTATCAAGGTGTTGGGTTTTGTCGAAACAGCTCATGGTGACAATCGAATTTTGCGCATGCAGGGCGCGGCATTTTTTATCGGCGTGGTGTTGTCATTCATGCTGCTGGCGGCATTGATGTTGTTGTTGCGTGCCGCCGGCCAATCCATAGGTTGGGGCTTTCAACTGCAGGAACCGATATTTGTTGCATCACTGGCGGTATTGTTTTTTGTCATGGCGTTGAATTTGTCGGGTGTATTTGAGATGGGTTTGGCATTACAAGCGGTGGCAGGCGGCGCCGAATTGCGCGCGCAGAAGAGTCCGGTTGCGGGGGCTTTTTCATCGGGCGTATTGGCAACCGTGGTGGCCACCCCGTGTATGGCACCCGGCTTGGGTGCGTCGGTGGGGTTTACCCTAGGCCAAAGTGCGCCGATAGCGTTGGCGGTTTTTTTCACCATCGCAATTGGACTCGCGTTGCCGGTGGTTTTGCTGGCATTTTTCCCGGTGTTATTGCGCTATTTACCCAAACCTGGCGCATGGATGCAAACGTTTAAACAATTCATGGCGTTTCCGCTTTATGCCACGGTGGTCTGGCTGGTTTGGGTGCTCGGCGCACAGACCAGCAATGATGGTGTGGCGATGTTTTTGGCCGGCCTGACTTTGATTGCCATGTCAGCATGGATATTTGGGCACTGGCAGGGATACAGGCTGAGACTCGCATCCGTATTGGGTGCGCTCATTGCCGCAGTGGGAATCGGCGCGATCTGGTTTGGTGCCAATGCCGAAACCGTCGTCGTCAGCCAAACGGCCGTGCGTGACGATGACTGGGTGCCATTTTCAAAAGAAAAAATTGCCGAATTGCGCAGTCAGGGGAAATCCGTGTTTGTCGATTTCACCGCCACCTGGTGCATTACTTGCCAACTCAACAAACGCGTGGCGTTAAATCAACCGGATGTTGTGAAAAAAATGGCAGAGGCAAACGTGGTTCGTATGAAAGCAGATTGGACCAAGCGTGATGCTGCCATTACCGCCGCATTGGCGGAATTTGGTCGTAATGGTGTGCCGCTATACGTTTTCTATCCCGCCCGGGGTGAGCCGCACATATTGCCGGAATTGTTAACTCAGGAGCTGGTTCTGGCAGCCATCGCCAACAGCGTTCGCCAGTAAGCTGTCTATATCACTGCGTCGTCGTTTTTTCTGTCGAACTCGGTGATGTTGGCGTTGTGCCCGAGGTCGGTGACGCGTTCAATTTTGACTCTTGCGCCCATGTACCCAACTGTTTTCGAACTGCGTCCGTTACGGCGCGGGCTTCACCGTCGTCGCTGATGATATAGGGCGTAATCATAATCACCAACTCGGTTCGGTTGAGCGACTCCTCATCTTTTTTGAACGCGCGTCCGAGAATGGGAATGTCCTTCAGGAAGGGTACGCCAGTGCTGGTAATTGATTTGCGATTTGATATGAGTCCGCCCAACACATACGTTGAGCCGTGTTTAAGCGTTAATTTGGTATCAAGTACACGCTTGGAAATGGGCGGTGAGCCTGGGCCGGATTTGGCCACCTCACCAGGCTGGCTTGACTCTTGGACAATGTCCATATCAACCTGGTTTGACGAATGAATAACAGGCTTAATTTTCATTATGGTGCCGGTTTCAGCGTACTGAACCGTGCTGATTAACCCGTTGCCTCCGGTCGCTGAACTTGTTTGCTGCTGGGTCAAAATTGGGATCGAATCGCCCACCTGAATTCTGGCCTCTTCACCGTTTCTGGCGAGCAATTTTGGGTTGGATAAAAACGTTACGCGACCGTTTATCGCTTCCGCTTGTAAAACGGCACGAGGGTTTCCCGAGCCGTCCAATTGACTGACCACCAATCCCGTTACCGTCGACAAGGCATTGCCGGCAATGGTGCCGCCAGTATTGCCGCCAAGGGCCGTAACATTAAAACCGCTGCTGTTGAGGCGGGAAAAAATCCAATCAACGCCCGTTGTCACTGCGTCGGTCAATTTTACTTCTGCGATGGTGACTTCGATAAGGACCTGTCTGGCCGTCCGATCAAGGTCGTTAAGCAACCGGATGATGTCGGTATACTCTTCGCCCGAGGCGCGAAACAGGATCGTATTCGTGGCTTTATCAACCACGACGGCAGTTGTTGGCTGCGGGGCGGCCGGTAATGCCGTGGTGCCGGTTCGAATCGGTGTGCTCGCCAGTAGTTTTTGAACGGTCTCCGCCAAACGGGTGGCGTCCGTATTGCGCACCTGATAACTGAAAAAATTGCGACCGACACTTTTTTCGGCGGGCTTGTCCAAGACTTTGGCCCACTCAACAATATGATTGATGATCTCTTTGGATTGCGCCATGACGATAATGCTGTTGATACCGGCGACTGGCAGGAGCGTGATTGGAAATTGGGCGCTACCAGACTGCCCGGTCGTTCCGACAGCGTACCCTTCATTCAGCAGGATTTCAGTCAGTCGCTTCGCGAGCTCCTCTGCGGACCAAATGGTTGGAGAAATTCGCACAGAATTTCGTCCTTTAAATAGCGGCTGATCAAGCAGTTGTATCGCCTCTAACGCGGCCTGTACATCGTCACCGTTGCCGGACAACAATAGTGCATTGCGGCCCGAGTCGTCTGTGTACCGAACTTTCTCGCCGAACAATGTTCTCAGGTAGCTGCCGACTTCGGTATTGCGCACAGCCTGTAATTCGACTAGTTGAAAAACCGGACGTAACGGCAGTGGGGTGTCTGGCAATGCCCGGCCGCGTCTGATTTCCGGCAAATATCCTACCGTTGAGGTGTCAGGCACGATGCGGGTTAGTCCGCCCAAATCCTGGACGGCGACGCCGTAACTTTTGAGAAGCATTCGCGCGGTGGACTCCGCTTCACCAGCGGTTAATTGTTTTCCGCTACGCAACGTTATCAGATCTTTACGAGCGGCAACGGCGGCATCGATGCTGATATTACGTTTAAGTGCGGTGGCGTATACAACCTGAATAAATGCCGGCAGAGGAATCTGATCAAAGTTGAGGGTGATATCGGCTGCACCCGCTGCTGACGGTGCAGTGATATCTGCGGATTGTTTGACGATTGTTCCGGGTGGAATAGGATTATTGGAAATACTTGTCTGGCGCGTTTGGTTTGCCGATGCGGACGCAATTTCCGATGATAGACTTGTTGCCCGCTGCGGCAAATCGAGGCTGGCTGGAATAACCGGTGCAGATGTACACCCCGCCAAAATTAAGGCGCCAATCATGGCACCTGTCAAATCGGCCGTGTGACTGATCTTCTGGCGGGGTGGAGGGGATTTTGTTGTAATCATATTTGAGTTATCCAAAACTTACCAAGCAATTGCAATTGTTTGTCCGGTCAATGGCAAAAATCGCCGCTTGCCGGAAAGTGTGACACACACACCGTTTTCTCGTATTTCGGTGATAGGGGTGCCATCTGGAAATTTTTCGCCGACCCGTAAGGGCATCATTCGATCATCGCCAAATTGCACCATGGCAACACGATCACGAGTCTGCCCGGTAATTCCGGCCAGCCGCCATTGTGACGCACGGTCATCCTGCGCGCTGACCGCGTCGACTTGCCCGCCCCACAAGTTTGACTGCTGCAGGCCCGCTGCCAACGCGCTCGCGCCTGTTGCCACGGCGAGTCTAGGTACCAACCAGCCTTCATCATTATTTGCTGGTCGAGACTCCCTGCCAACTGGCGTTGGCGCAAACGATATGATAATTGCGCCTATAACCAGCGTAACCCACAGCCAACGCTTCAGGAGCGGCATCATTTTGATATCCTTGGTCCTGTTGTTGTCGCAGGCGGGCGGTCAGCCGGCAAATCAATGGCGGATGTTCCTCCTTTTAGGAAGTATCCGACCAACTCCAAATCTGCAATTGAAATCTGGCCAGTGGTCGACGCTCGAATCGTTAACGACTCGATTCCGATCGATGGCCGCTTGTCCGCCCTCATTTTGTTTAACTCTGCCAACCAGGAATAAAAATGTGCTGGTCGAAATTCAATTTGCGCGCGCGCGCGAAGTGGAACAATGTCACTCATTTCGCCGGGCACCGCTGCGTCTATTACTGTGGCAACTCGCAATGAGCGCACGGTAACGCCCGCACTGGAAAAACTCTGGGTTACCCGTTCGTGAAATGCCGCCTGTGATAAGCCAAGACTGCCGTCACGCCATAAAATTGACTCGAAGTCACCGACCGCAGCCGTTACGTCTTGAGCGCGTCTAGGCCAGTCCGCTGATTCTGCAGTCGAACGAGCCCGAACAACTCTCGACTCGGTATTCTGCCAAGCGTTTCTTTCTGCTGTTATCGCATCATTTAGAATCAACAGTCCATAGACCCAGAAGATCAAGACAATTGCAAATAAACCATAGCGTAATCGCGGACTTTCCTGCCACTCTGCGCCGATTTTTGCCGCGATCGCGCGCATTATTTGCCGGTTCCGGAGATTGATGCCGGAGCCGTTTCCTGCGGGCCATTTTTTGGATCGCTCTGGGAAGGCGATGCAGTCATTGTCGAAATTCGGAAGCTGACTGTCGTGCGGGCGCCATCGGTATTCACTTCGACATCGCTGAGCGCCGATATTTTCTCAAATGCCTTTACCAATTGCGTCGCTGACGGGGCACCTCCGGATGGCGCTAGCATCACAAACTTTAATTGTTTGCCGCGTAATTCCCATTCAGTCATTTGCAGAACACCGGCTTTTACCGTTTGCGCGATTACGTCGTTTACAAGCGCAAACAAAGTAAGGTTGTCCGGCTGATTGATGAGCGCCGCCAATTTGTTTGCGCGATCAAGTCCCACCAGCGCCTGCGTGCGCGCACCAAGGGTGGCATTTAAATCACGTTCTGTTATTAAAAGCCTCGATTGGGCGTCATAGGTAAGTGACCGCAGTTGCCGCCAGTCATTGGCAAGCCAAATTGTTGGAACAATTAAAATCCACGCCGCGACCATAACCAATTGCCTCTCCCCCGTTGAGGCGGTGCTTTGTGTTGAGCCGCCAGCATGGCCAATTGGCGTATTCCGCCACGTACTAGTCAACGGTTTGGGTGCTTCGTCGTGCGTGTCGCGATCCACACCAACGCCACGTAGAAAATTTACCCAGACAGTTTGCGAGGGTGGGGTTGGCCACCATTGCTCTGCTGTCACCTGCTCACCGGTCATTACCACGGCAACCACACCGTCCAGCGCATCGACTAAAACAATTGTTTGGTTCAATGGCATTGTCGATGTTGCTCTCCGAGGTGGGAGGACAGCACGCAGCGCGTCTTCAGGAATAATGGTAATTGAGTGGGCATCAATATCAAATCGCGACTGCGCATTTGATATTGCCGCGATGTCCCAAGCGCACAACAATGCACTATCCAGTTGCGGAATGACGTAGTGAGCAGTTTCAACGTAAGGTGTCCAGGCTGCTTGCGCCAAGGTGAGGGCGGCCGCACGTTTCGACGCAGGTACGTCTTTCAGGTTAATGATACGTATGGCATAAAGTGCACGGGACAATACCCAGTATCGCGGCAGCGATCGCTGTGCACCATTCGCCGGTGGCATTACGTCAGAGACGCGGTGGATAAAATGCTCTGCGGGATTAAATAGACTATCGTGGCCGAAATTGCCAAATTTCATCGCGGATAGGCGCAACGATTTCCACCAGCCATCTCGGTGCTGGGGTTTCATTGGCGCGGCTGGATTGGCGTTCATTCCGGTCGGCAAAGTCAATCTTTCTGATGTCAGTTGAAGCGGTTATGACAGCAAGTGGCAAGGAATCATTGCGGGCCGCTTGCATCGCCAATAAAAACTCATTTGGAGATCCATTGGCAATTGCATCGGGAGACCGTCGTCGACATTCCTTTAAAGTTGCAGGCCTGTTTTTGTCTCCAGGGCTAATCGTCAGCCGACATTCTAGCAGGAACGGAAGCCCCGCTTTGGCTATGGTGATGCGCCAATCGTTAGCGCCGACTAACCCGACGATTTCATCATCAAGTCGGCCATTGGTAAAGGGTAATAGCTCGGCCAAACTTGCGAACGGCTTGATCTTACGTTGGTCAATTAGTGCGCCGACACGAGTTGGGTCAATCCCGGGGACGGCGGCAAGTATGGCTGCGGGTGCTGAATTGATGTTTAGTCCGGCGTGACGTGCGGTTGTAAACAATCCTAGAAATCGTTTATCTATTCCAGTGTTGTTGCGACCCTGGCCAGTTTCAGCTCGGTTAATGACATTAATAATGGATTCCCAGCTCATTACATTGGGCAGTTCGTCATTTGACCGTAAGAAATCGTTCGCTGGTGCAGGCCGTTTAGCAACGAGATAATCGTCTCTTTCTGCGCCATTCAGGCGTTTCAAATCATCTGCGTCAATGTAATCCCTTAACCCGTCTAGTAGGCGGGCGTGTTGGCCAACAGGCAACCCGATTGACGAGAAAAAGCTTGAAAGAAGGCGATCTTCAGACAGGTTTATACCAATCAACCCGCGTTCGTCTTGAATCTGGAGCGTTAACGTGTCAGACAGGCGGTAATGGCGGCCATCAGTGGAAAGGGTGCCGGATGGCGCAACCAAGCCGCGTTCATCCCGCGGATAGATTGCCGTCGCATGCAATAGGGTTTCACGCAGGGAAAATGCCTCACGCTCAGCTGTTGCCCATAGTTGCGTCTCAACGGCGCTGGTTCGCAGCGCGTCAACGCGGGAGGCAAAGTAGGCCGCAGCGATCGAGATCACGGCAACGGCGAACAATGTCGCGACCAGTACGAATCCCCGCCCATGCTGAATTTTTGTGAATAGTGTGCGGCGCATGCGGCAGTATAGGCAACTTCCGCGCAATTATCGGAATCTCACCCGTCCCGGCTGGCGCGGATGCGATGGGATCACGGATGCGGTCGGCCATGGAGAAAACGGCCATAACGCGCTATGATGACGGCTTCACAAAGCAAAAATCGTACTCAAAGTGCACGATTGTATTCACTTCATGTTTGGTCGATTTCAACGCAACCCTCGCGATCACACTGATTACCCGCGCTTGCCCAACCGAATGGTCGGGGCTGTGACGGGCGGCGTGCGTTCAGTGCGTGCAGCAAATCAGGCGCGCGGCTTTACCTTGTTAGAGGTGTTAACCGCTATGGCGCTTTTTTTTATGGTCGCCGGAATTTTGGCGTCCGGGGTAGTGCAGGCGATCCGGGTGGCTGAGGTCGGCGCCGTTGAAACTACCCACGCCCGTGATCAGCTTATGCGACTGCAATGGTTTCGAGAGACGGTTGGGTTGTCAATTTTACCCCCCAACAGCCCGGAAAAACTGGATCGAACGCCACCGCTGGTCGGTGACGCCCGCAAATTTAGCGGAATGTCCATTCAATCCCATAACAAACAAACGCTGGCACCTGCTCAATATCAGTTCGAGCTGAAATTTGACCCATCCAGCGGCAAGACAAAGTTGTACTTGATCGACCTTGAGCCTGAATTTGGCCGACAAAATAGCCAACACGACATGTTGCTCGCGGCGTGGCCGGGTAACGAGGGGCGCTTTCGTTATTTGGACGACGATGACCAATGGCGGGCCAGCTGGCCGGAGCAGTCTGGTACGGTTGCGCCGACGGATTTTTCCAGGTCCCAGCTTCCCAAGGCCGTTGAATTGCAATATGGCGCAACCAACGTGCCACTAAAAAGTGTGGTGGTGGCGATTCAAGATCGTGCGTTGCCTCTGCCATCGATGCGGGACTTAATGCAATGAATCGTCGCACGTTACCATGGTTACCCATGGGCATACTGCTCCTCCTGGGGGTAATGACATTCTGGTTGTCGCGGTTTGTAGAGGATGAGGCGGCGCGAACTTCCGCCAAAATGCGGCACGATCCAGATGTCTTGGTTGAAAAATTCGTCGCACAAAAACTGTCGCCTTCTGGCAATGTTCAATACGTGGTTTCGGCAGACAAAATGGCGCACTTCCCGGACGATGATTCGTCGGTTTTGGAGGGCATTGTCTTTACCGCAACGACGCCAGATCGGCCGACGGTGATCGCTCGTGCCCCAATTGGCCGAGTGATCAAGGGTGGCGATGAAATCGCGATGGAGGGCGGGGTGGTGGTAAATGCGGACGCGACCGGGAATTCCCCGGCAATGCAAATGCGCACGCCGAAGCTGTTGTTGATTCCGGAAAAAAATTTGGCACTATCGAATGACGGGGTTGTTATCGACAGCGTTCAGGGTGTTATGCAGGCGTCAAAATTTGAATTTAATAGCAACACGCGCGAATTGTCGCTGACACGTTTAAAAGCAACGCTACGTAGCGGAAAACTTTAATAAGACATGAGAATGAATATGAGTAAAGACGCATTGACGGCAACCCCAATATTTGGATGCCGAACGGTAAATTGCTTTGGCAAAATTATCATGGTTGTTGCCACATCGTTTGGTTTGAGCGTTTATGCTGAAAAAGCGGATCGGACCAAACCAATCGAAATTGAGGCTGCATCGGCGAAATCTGAACTCGCCACAAATGTGCAGACGCTGGACGGCGCGGTTGTGCTCACGCAGGGTACGATGCGCATTACTGCGGACAGGATGATCTTGAAACGCGACGCTCAAAATAATATTTTTGCTGAATTGAGCGGTGGCGTCACTGGTCAAATATTGTTTCGAGAAAAACGTGATGGCTTTGATGACTTTATAGAGGGCACCGCTGATCGTGCCGAATTTGATCAATCGGCCAATACCATCAAATTATTTAATCGGGCACGGCTAAAAAATGGCAATGATGTTTTGTCCGGCGACTATATTTTTTACAACTCGTTGACAGAAGTCATGCTCGCCGATGGCCGCGCGCCGGGCGGAAAAATTGGCAAGGATGGCAAACCAATGGCGGCAGCAGACTCGGCGGGACGGGTACGCATTGTTATTCAGCCGCGTATTGATAAGCCGGCACCTGCGCAGCCGCAACCCGGCAAATAATCAATGAACGCATCGGCTGATCTGCAAGATGAAAGCGGCGCCACGAAGGTGAGCTGTGACGAGCCGCCGAGTATTCTGCGGGCGCATAACCTGCGGAAATCCTACAAAAAACGCGTGGTAGTCCACGATGTTTCGCTTGAAGTGAAAAGCGGCGAGGTTGTGGGATTGCTTGGTCCCAACGGGGCTGGAAAAACAACATGCTTCTATATGATTGTCGGTCTGGTTCCTGCCGATGGCGGTGAAATCTACCTGGACAACAATGAGTTGACAAGGTTGGCCATTTATCAGCGATCACGACTGGGAGTGGCTTACCTTCCTCAGGAAGCGTCCATATTTCGAAAGTTGACCGTTGCGGAGAATATTCAGGCTGTGCTCGAGTTACGCGGGCTCGCGGCGGACGAAATCGCCAACAAGCGCGATGCACTGATGGATGAATTGCATATCAGCCATTTGCGCAATAATCCCACGATCAGCCTATCTGGAGGTGAGCGACGGCGAGTAGAGATCGCCCGTGCACTTGCTGTCGAGCCGCGGTTTGTTTTGCTGGACGAACCATTTGCCGGCGTAGATCCGATTGCCGTCATTGATATTCAAGAAATCATTAAATTTCTGAAAAAGCGTGGAATTGGTGTGTTGATAACAGATCACAATGTGCGTGAAACGCTGGGCATTTGTGATCATGCATACATCATTAATCAAGGAAGAGTGCTTGCCATGGGCAAGCCCGCAGAAATTGTTGCGGATGAAACCGTCCGCAAGGTTTACCTTGGTGAGCATTTTCGGCTGTAGGCAACTTCGATGAAACCCGCACTTCATCTCAGGCAATCCCAACATCTGGCGTTAACGCCGCAACTGCAGCAGTCAATAAGATTGTTGCAGCTATCGACTCCCGAGTTCAATCAGGAATTGGAAAAATTTCTGCAGGAAAATCCGCTGCTTGAGCGCGATGACAACGATGGACAGGATGCACCGGATGAGACGGTGGCAAAGCTTGGTGACGACGGGTTGCCCGAGCGGATCGACATGGGTGGCAACAAATTGACAGACCAGCTTTATGGCGATAACAATGAGCGGCAGGACTTTCAACCAACCCAGATTGATGCTCAAGACGACATTCGTGATGAATATGGTTTTGGTGGCGAGCGCGCAGGTGAATTTGGCGATCAGTTCATGCGCGGCCAGTCGGGCGGCGATGATGAACGTAATTTCAACGATGTGTTTGGGCAAACGCAAGAAGCGGGGCTGACGCTGCAGCAACATCTTTTGCAACAGCTTCCCTTGACATCCCTGTCAACGCGCGACCGACAAATTGCCGCCTTCTTGATCGTTCATCTTGATGATGACGGTTATTTGACCTATGACATGGATGATTTGGTTGAGCTGCTACAGGCAAATTCTCCGGCAGACGACGGTGAGGGGAATTGGTCGGGTGCGCATTTACGCGATGAGCTCAATATCGCTCTTCGGCATATCCAACACCTCGACCCAACCGGGGTCGGCGCGCGATCATTGTCCGAGTGTCTCGATTTGCAAATTGAAGCGCTTCCGGCAGTCACGCCGTATCGTCTTGTTGCACGAGCGTTGGTCAAAGACCATCTGGATGTATTGGCGCAGCGGGACTTTGTAAAGTTAAAGAAATTGTTGCGACTTTCCGATGAGGAATTAAAAACAATTCGAGCGTTGATTGTTTCGCTCGATCCCAAGCCTGGGCGGGTATTTGGAGTAAGTGATATTCGTTACATCGTTCCAGATGTGATTGTGAAAAAAGTGCGCGGACGCTGGCGGGCTTCTCTCAATGAGGAAGCGATGCCAAAGCTGCGTGTCAACAAGTTTTACGCGAACTTGATTCAGAAAAGTCGCGACGCCGATGGAAAAGGTTTAAGTGGTCAGTTACAGGAAGCGCGTTGGCTGGTAAAAAATATTCAACAACGGTTTGAGACCATTCTTAAGGTGACAGAGGCAATCGTTGAAAATCAACGGCACTTTTTTGATCATGGCGAGGTCGCAATGCGCCCGCTCGTGCTGCGTGAAATTGCTGAACAGGTGGGTTTGCATGAGAGCACTATTTCAAGGGTAACTACGCAAAAGTACATGCTTACTCCACGCGGAGTATTTGAATTGAAATATTTTTTCGGCTCAAGCGTGGCGACAGAATCTGGAGGAGCCTGTTCGGCGACTGCGATTCGTGCATTGATAAAACAATTGGTTGAAGCTGAGGATGATCAAAAACCACTGTCGGACAGCAAAATTGTGGATGTTCTTTCGGCGCAGGGAATTTTGGTTGCCAGGCGAACCATTGCCAAGTATCGTGAGTCAATGCATATACAACCGGCAAGTTTGCGCAAGTCGCTCTAAAGTGTACTTTTGAACAAGTGTCAATGGTCGTGTTGAGTTGTGGCGTTTTTTCTTGCGTCACAACCATTTTCGGCGTATCTTGATTTTAGACATTCGTTTTTTTCGCCTCTGAACGGAGGCCAACATTAAGGACACTTGTTGTGTCCTTTCGAAAGGAGATTGCCATATGAATTTGCACATGACAGGCCATCATCTCGAAATTACGCCTTCAATGCGTGATTACGTCGCCAGCAAAATGACCCGTATAAACCGGCACTTTGACCACGTCATTGATGTCAATATGATCCTGACAGTGGAAAAGTTGAGTCAGAAAATTGAGGCGAATGTGCATCTTTCTGGCAAGGATATTTTTGTTGAAAGCGCCGATGCCGACATGTACGCGGCGATTGATTTACTGGTGGATAAACTTGACCGTCAAATTGTCAAGCACAAGGAAAAAATAAAAAGCAAACACGTGAGTGAAGCACCAAAACGCGTCGCCATCGACGATTAATTGCCGATTTATTCTTTATTTTGTCCGCGCACCGTTGTTGGTTACGCGGACATTTTTATGGGCGCAAAAAGTTTAACTAGTTTAGTGCCTAAGTCGGACGGCAAGACCGGGTGGAAATTGTTGTGGAAATATTTGCAGTTGGTCGCGCAACATAGGCTCTGGGCGTAAACTATTACCTTTCCAATTTCGCGGCGCTTGCCGGGATCGTGGTTGCAGACATATGCCATCATCAAATTTTGCAAAATATCTTCAATTGAGCCGCGTGTCGCTTGATCTGGATGTGTCAAGTAAGAAGAGGCTGTTTGAACAGATTGGTTTGTTGATTGAGAATGAAGATCGAGTCGGGCGCGCCAAAGTCTTTGACGCGTTGTTTGCGCGCGAAAAACTAGGGTCAACCGGACTGGGTCATGGGGTCGCGATTCCGCACGGAAGAATCAAAGGGCTGCGGGATACCATTGCGGTTTTTATTCGTACCAAAGACGGCGTGCCATTCGAGTCCCCTGATGGCACAAATATCCGGCTGGTATTTGCGATGCTGGTGCCAGAGCATGCCAATGAGCAGCACTTGAATCTATTGTCCGAATTGGCCGAGGCATTTAGTGATTCCACCTTTCGTGATGCGTTGCTGGCGGTTGAAGATGCATCGGCGGCGCTCGAAATATTGACCCAATGGTCGACGCAATACGCAAACCAACCTGAGCCGGACTCATCTGATGCCGCAATTAAACGTTCAGCAACTTTTTGAAGACCGGCGCGACAAGCTCGCGCTTACTTGGCTCGGTGGACGCGATGGCGCGCTGCGTACTTTGCCCGCTGACGCGTTGAACCGCCCGGGCGTTGGTCTGGTAGGGCATTTAAACCTGATTCACCCAATTTTGATTCAGGCGCTGGGCACGAGTGACATCGAGTATCTGGATCATCTGGATGATGCCCACTTGTCGGCCAGTTTAGTGGCGCTCTGTACGAATGAGACGCTGGCGATATTTATATGTGACGGGGCGAATGCACCTAAATATCTGCTGGATGCGGCGGACAAGTATGGTACGCCGCTATTTTTGTCCCTCAAAAAGAGCCGCGTGTTTGTTAATTTGCTACGACCGTATCTGCAGAGGGAATTGTCCGAAGTCACGACTTCTCACGGAGTGTTTTTGGATGTGTTGGGATTTGGCACTTTGATAACCGGTGACTCACAGATCGGAAAAAGTGAACTGGCACTTGAATTGATTTCCCGTGGTGCAGGTCTGGTCGCCGATGACATTGTGGAGTTATACCAGGTTGGTCCGGAGACCATACAGGGGCGCTGTCCACCCTTGCTGCGTGATTTTTTGGAAGTGCGCGGAATCGGCGTATTGAACATCAAGGCAATTTTTGGCGAAACCGCCGTTCGTCCTCGCAAGACGTTGCGTCTTATTGTGCATCTTGAGCGGCCGACCAAAGAGTACTTTCAAGGGCTTGATCGTTTGCAAACCAAATCAAGCACGACGACGATACTGGGCGTTGAAATTCCGACGGTTACATTGGCGGTTGTTGCCGGACGAAATCTCTCGGTATTGGTGGAGGCCGCTGTCAGGAACTATATCTTGCAGACGCGCGGTTATGATTCAACCAAAGACTTTCTTGACCGCCATGAAGTCGCGATGCGCGAGCAAAATGATACGCACGCTGCGCCAGACAACGGTTTGCCTATTGCGTCGTCAGCCGATCTTCGCGATAAACACTAACTGCAGTTTGAGACGCACTCCAGGATCACCCAGATGAAATTGATTTTAGTGAGCGGACTGTCTGGATCAGGCAAAAGCGTGGCACTGAAGGCGCTGGAAGATGCGGGTTACTTTGCTGTTGACAATTTGCCTGCGGCGCTCGTTGAGTTGTTGTTGGTGGAAATGCCGGACCTTCCAAAAATTGCCATTGCAATTGATATTAGAGCGGGCGAGTCGGTTGGCGCTTTGCCGATGTTGGTTAAGAATTTGCTGGCGCGGAATATTGACTGCCGACTGCTTTTTCTGGAGGCAAATGATGAGTCGATCGCGCACCGTTTTGCAGAAACGCGCCGACCGCACCCGTTGGCGGCGCGCATATCCGGCGGCATAACGGCTTGTATTGGCGAAGAGCGCCGCTTATTGTCCGACGTTTCTGTCCTGGGTCACAGAATGGACACATCGAGTATCAATGCGCATATTCTGCGCGGTTGGATCAAAGATTGGTTAAAACTAGATCGGTCTAACCTGCCGATTACATTGCAATCGTTTGGTTTTAAGCATGGCATTCCAATGGATGCCGATCTTGTGTTTGATGCGCGGTTTTTGATGAATCCATTTTATGACCCGCAATTGAGGCCATTAACCGGAAAAGATCCGCGGGTAAAAGAAGTGTTGCACGCGGATTTAACAGTGGGTCGGTTTGTTAATGATATTGCCCGTTTCATTTTGCGTTGGCTTCCCTCGTTTGCCGGCGACAACCGTGCATCATTGACCATCGCAATCGGCTGTACCGGCGGGCAACATCGCTCGGTTTATATCGCTGAAGAACTAGCCACCTTACTGGGGCAGGAGCAACAAATATTATTGCGACATCGTGATATTGTTTAAATGCGGCTCCAAAATCAAAATGGATAATTGTGTGGCACCGAATCGTCTGACAATCGCAATTTATAGCGCCACTACCATGACAGGCACGATGATTATTTTTCCGATTCGAGTCGGCGCAGTAGCGTTTTGCGAATCGTGTCAAGATTCACTGGTTTTACCCAGTAGGCGTCAAACCCACCGCTGAGCGCACGATCAATGGTGTCCTTGGTGGCGTCGGCTGATACAGCAATGGCATCGACATTGGCAAGCAGCGCGTTTGTTCGCATTTGAATGAGCAGGTCCATGCCATGCATGTCGGGAAGGTTGAGGTCCAAAAGCATCAACCATGGCTTGATCGCCGGTGCGTTCACCAACGCCTCGGCACCAGTTGTGGCAATGTGGAGTTTGAATTGTGGAAGCTCGGCAAACAGCGCTTCCATCAACAACACATTTAACGGGGCATCCTCAACATAAAGTATTCGGCGTATGCCGTCAGTCACTTCGTCAGCCGTTTCAGCTGCGGATTGGACAGGGGTCACAGCCACTATTTCCATACCGCGTTCACTGTTCCTACCGTTTGGTAGTTTGACGAGAAAACGGGATCCTTTGCCAGGTTCGCTGGTGACAAAAATTTGCCCTTGCATTTGATCGACTATTTTTTTTGCCAAGGCAAGTCCAACGCCGGCACCGTGGCTCCGGCCGCCATCCCGGCCGTGATTTCCGAATGGCGAAAACGCCTCGGCAATTTGCGACTCGGACATGCCTATTCCCGTGTCCTCAATGATGACCGTCACAGATTGCTCGTCGGCAAAGGCGTCAATTGTCACCGTACCATTGTGTTTATTAAAGGCGATTGCATTTGAAAGCAATTGATCAATAATTCTACTCAGCTGTTTAGGGTCGCCTTGAATGACCATATTTGCCATTGGTTTTGCCAACAGCTTTATGCTTTTTTGACCTGCCATTGGCTGCAGTGCGCGAATGGCGGCGTCCACATGCGGTTTCAACGGAATGGCGACACTCACAAAATAACTGGTTCCATCGTGCTCGGCGATATCAAGAATCTCATCTACAAGTTCTAGTAATTTTGCGCCTGACGTTTCAATATGTTGAATATTATTACTCTGGCAGGGAGACAAAGAGTCGTTTCGGTCTTGGGAAAGAATTTGGCAAAATCCCAGAATCGCGTTTAACGGTGTTCGCAGCTCGTGGCTCATACGCGCTAAAAACTGTTGTTTGGATGCGTTGGCTTTTACTGCCGCGTCCATCGCCTCGGTCATGTTTTTACTGGCGAGTGTCAGCTCCTCAAGCAGGCCGCGTTCCAGCGTCACCAGCATGAATCCAATTAATGAAACGATGACCAATAATATTGCGGAGACGAAAAAATAGATAACGGTGAAATTGTTTGGCATTTCCTGAGGCAGCGGAATTCCAAATGTGGGCCATTTGTAGAGTAATGCCAACGCCCCAAGTCCGATCGCGCTCCATACGGTCAACCCACGTTTTTCACCGACGGCAGCGAATATAAATGCGGGTAGCCCGAACAGCATTGCTGATGCAGGCGTGCTTTTCCCGGATATTGCCGCCACTAAAAATAGAACCGTCAATACAATTGCCATCAAAAAATGTATGACCCGAAAAGTGATTTTCGATTTGTGCGCGAGAAATAATACGGTTCCTGCAGTTACACCTAGAGTCGTTAATAGTATTCCTGTGACCGGGCGACCTTGAAAATAGTGGAGGGCACCCATGGCAATGCTGGCGATGAACGCAACGGACAACGCCTTGGCGATGATCTGCAGCTGCCTGCCCTGCAATTCTTCCAGCCATCGCGGCGCGTTGGTGGAGCTGCCTAAGGCGGGCTCCTTCTGGCGGCTGGTTGGGTCGTTTTTTGCTGTGGGAGCCATCGTGAGAAATTTTTGATGTGCGTTGGTTGGTCACCATCAGTATGCCTATAAGTGGCTTGGGTATAGGAGGATTTTCGGCATTTGCACCGAAAACAATACATTGAGGATTGTTAACTTGTATCTCTTAACGGGCTGCGATCAGGGTTGCAATTCGGGCAAAGAAATGACACGGTGTTTAGCTTGCGCGAAATCGCGCGGCGTTGCTGCCGGCTGACTACCGAGCCGTAACAAAATTCCTTTGACGGGCGCGGGCAATGCAATTCCTTCGATGTCTTCAAAGGCAATCCATTTTTGCCCTACCCTGGGCTCATTTAGGGGGTGGCGCTCGACCACGAACTGGATTGGAAAAATGGTTAACGTGTAATGTGTAAAACCGTGCTCGACAGGGGGCAGTGGTGTTGGTCCAATCCAGTTCTTCGAGGACATTGCAAACAATGAATCTGCAATTGCAATCGCGTCTTTTTTGACGGCAGCCTCAGGCAGCGACCAGAGGCCGCCCCAAATGCCTGTAGGTGGGCGACGTTCGATCAAAATTTTATTGGCCGATCGAAGCACTAACATCTGAATCTGGCGATGTGGACGTGGTTTTTTTGGACTACGTTCCGGTAGCAGATGTGTGCGATTCTCAAGGTGGGCGATGCAATCATATTGAAGCGGACAATTGGTGCACTTTGGGGCTTTTGGTGTGCATACGGTGGCGCCAATATCCATCTGGCCTTGGATATACCCTTCGATATTATTTGTTGGAACCTCCCGCTCGGCAATCTGCCACATGGCCGTTTCGAGGGCCTTTGATCGAGTGTCCCCAGCGATGCCGAAGAATCGGGCGAACACGCGCTTAACGTTGCCGTCCAGGATTGGCATTGGAACCCCGTATGAAAACGCGCAAATCGCCGCCGCAGTTGATCGGCCGACACCGGGGAGAGACAATACACTTTCACATTGACGAGGAAATAGACCGCCGAAATTTTCCATAATGATGCATGCGGATTTATGAATGTTTCTAGCCCGGGCGTAATAGCCCAATCCTGCCCAATATGGCATGACCTCATCAATGTTCGCCGACGCCAGTGTCGCCACGTTTGGGAATCGCTGCATAAATCGCTCGAAATAGCCGATTACTGCGTTCACCTGGGTTTGCTGCAGCATGACTTCTGAAATCCAAATTCGATAAGGGTCGCGGCCGTTTTGCCATGGAAGATCATGACGGCCATGGGTTTGTTGCCATTTCAAAATATTGCGCGCGAATTTTTTCATGTCGCCATTGTCCAACATTTGCGTGTTGTGTTGGTCGTCGGTGCGGCGGTGTTCGCTTGGTTGCCTGCCATTTTGATATGCGTTAGCTATGATTGGAATTGAATCAATCAATTTGACGAATGGGCCGTGAGCGGTGATAGTAGTGCTCTGCATTCTGCAGAACCGAAGGTGTCTGGATTACAACCCCCTGTACAGAGGAGTGAGTCATGAGTCTCAAAGGAACCAAAACACATCAAAATTTAAAAGACGCATTTGCCGGCGAGTCTCAGGCAAACCGCCGTTATCTCTATTTTGCGAACAAAGCGGATGTTGAAGGACAAACTGAAGTGGCCACTCTTTTTAGAGCGACTGCTGAAGGTGAAACCGGACATGCCCACGGTCATTTGGATTATTTGGCAGAGGTCGGTGACCCGGCCACAGATTTGCCAATCGGATCAAGTCAGCTAAACCTGAAGGCCGCGGTACACGGCGAGACCCACGAATATACTGATATGTATCCTGGCATGGCGAAAACCGCACGTGACGAAGGCTTTGAAGAAATTGCTGATTGGTTTGAAACCTTGGCCAAAGCGGAGCGTTCCCATGCCAACAAATTTCAAAAAGCGTTGGACAACATCGTAGCTTAGTCGTTGGATATGAAACGCGCTCGGGGGGGCAGCATTTCCCCCGGAGTGTGTTTGCGAGATTCGATGTTTTATTAATTAGAAACCGACGATAAATGAATCCCAAAGAAGGCAGTCTCGAAGCCCCGACCAGACATCCAATCGATTGGCAAAATCCAGACTATTACTCTGTTGAGTCTGTTGTGAAAGAAATGGAACGGGTGTTCGATATTTGTCATGGATGTCGCCGCTGCGTTTCATTGTGTAACTCCTTCCCAACCCTGTTCGATTTAATTGACGAGGGGGAAACATTTGAAGTCGACGGTGTGCCGAAAGAAAAATATTGGCAGGTGGTTGATCAGTGCTACCTTTGTGATGTTTGTTACATGACCAAGTGCCCGTATGTGCCGCCGCACGAATGGAATGTGGATTTTCCGCACCTGATGTTGCGTGCCAAGGCCATTCAATTTAAACAGGGTACGACGACGCGGTTTCGTGATGTCACGTTGTCATCGACCGACCGCAATGGAAAGCTGGCGACCATCCCTGTCGTGGTGCAATTTGTGAATGGGGCATCAAAAATTTCCGGACTGCGAGTGCTCGGTGAAAAAGTCATGGGTGTCCATCGCAACGCCTGGTTGCCAGACTTTACCACCAAGAAATTTCGCTTCAGCTACGAGCCGAGTAAAGGGTTCCTGCCAAAGGACGGCAGCAAGAGCAAGGGTAAGGTGGCGATTTTCTCGACTTGTTATGTTAACTATAACGAGCCCGGCATTGGCCATGACCTGATAAAAATTCTCGATCACAACGAGGTGCCGTTTGTGGTCGTGGAAAGAGAGGCCTGCTGTGGCATGCCGAAATTAGAGCTTGGCGACATCGACTCAGTGATTGCTTTGGCCAGAAAAAATTTACCAGTGCTGGCGAAACTCGCGCGCGAGGGTTACATCATCGTCACGCCGATTCCATCTTGCACATTGATGTTCAAACAAGAGATTCCGTTGTTATTGCCGAACGATGCGGACGCACAGATTGTGAAAAACGCGATGATGGATCCATTCGAATACTTGATTGCACGCAATAAGGATGGGCTGCTTAAAACAACGTTTTCGCAGCCGTTGGGGCGTGTTTCCTATCACATCCCTTGTCATTCACGGGTGCAAAACGTCGGCCAAAAAACGCGCGAAATGCTGGAGCTGATTCCAAATACCAAAGTGACAACCGTAGAGCGTTGTTCTGGACACGCCGGCACGTGGGGCGTAAAAAAAGAGTTTCATGAAATGGCATTAAAAATAGGTAAGCCGGTATTCAAACAAATGGCGACTGCCGAGCCGGATTTTGTCGCCAGTGATTGTCAATTGGCCGGCCATCACATCCAGCAGGGAATCGCACAGTTGAATACGGGCAAGATAAAGAACGGCGGCGAACTTGCGCACCCACTTACGCTGGTGCGCAAGGCTTATGGTTTGCCGGATTGAGGACTAAAGATAGGAAGGTTTTGAACATGAAAAAAATCACCCCCGAGTCGTTAATGACATTGGAGGCCTATGCCAGGCAACGGACGCTTTTTCGCGCCAAAGCAATTGCGCACAAAAAATTGCGAACGGTCCATTTGGGTCAGCATATGTCGATTTTGTTTGAAGACGAGCTGACTATTCGGTACCAAGTACAAGAAATTTTACGAATCGAAAAAACCTTTGAAGAGCAGGGTATCTGGGATGAGCTCGATGCTTACAACCCGCTGATTCCCGGTGGTCGTGATTTTCGGGCAACGATGCTTATTGAATATGCGGACGAACAAGAGCGGCGCGTGGCGCTGTCCAAACTCATCGGTGTTGAGAGAAAGGTCTGGGTGCAGGTTGAGGGGTTGGATAAGGTATTTGCCATCGCAGACGAAGATCTTGTGCGGGATGATGGCAACAAAACATCTGCGGTACATTTTTTGCGATTCCCGCTTAGCGAGGAAATGACGGCAGCGCTGAAATATGGTGTGGCGATGTCGGTGGGATGTGATCATCCGCAATATTGCAATTCCACAGAGTTGGCCAGTGAATCGCGCTTGGCGTTGGTAAACGATTTGGGTTGAATCCTGATTGATTAGGCGTGCAGAAAAATGCCCCGTTTCCGGGGCATTTGCATTTTTGCGGGGCCTTAAAGGCGATTGAACAAATGTATGACTTGGCGATCTTAGGATGACTTGGAACGACGCGTCAGGCCCAATTAATTCCGCCCGTATACATCCTGTCACCGGCAAGGTAACGGCTATCTTTTGGCCCGGTAACCGCGTGCAAATCGACTTAAGTCTATCTTCACGCGGATAGACTTAACGTGTGACACAATGGGATTGCCCAATCCCGGGCGACTTATACCTAAAGGACCAACATGAAAACGATATCTGATATTGGCTCAACAGCCGTCAATACCTCTTCCTTGCCTGCTGGAATGATAAAGGATGAATTAGACCTGCAAGGCCTTGAGGCTGATCAACTTTTATGGATTGCCGGTGGAGAAAACGCGGTCGTTTGGTAAATTAAATCCAATCGCCGAACGCGCCAGTGGGTCGGTGATGGCACCAACCCACCGGGTCAGGATTGAAGTTTCTCAAGGTAGGCGTTGAGCGTTGCCTTTGGAAATTCAGGTGGCTCCGGTAAGCGCGATTCAACCGGCAGTGGGTGATTTCCAAGTGCAGTTAATTGTTGGCGAATACTTTCTGCCTCCGCCCAAATCGCGTCTGCGATTGCATATGCGCGATCAACATCGCCGCGCATTTTATAAATGTGGAATAGGGCGACCATTACCAGATGACGGAAGGTCGGTCGTGTTTTTGCATTGGCAGTCAGATGATGTAATGCCCCGAGGGCGTGTTCATTTTGTCCCTCGGTGGCATCGGCCATGGCCAGCAATGCGCGTCGTTCGTCATGGGTCAGGCCAATTGTTGCCGATTTTTTTTGTGGCATCGCCGTTAAAGCGCGTTTTCCGCTAGAGGTATAGCCACCAAGAATGACCAAGCTGGCCAATACAACCGCGTCACTTGGTGATTCCACAAACAGGTCCGAGAGCCGACCCTGATCAAATTCCATCTTGCCTTTGGCAAAATCGCCTGCTAACAATGCGCACCAAAGCTTGCGTGATTGGCCGCGAATCCGATTATTGCTGCCTGCGTCCGTGTCGCCTGTTGTCGCGTTGAGACGGTTAGCGACCTCCCACATTTTGTTATGCGGTCCTAAAAATATTTCCATAATACCTAGACTCGACAATAAATTGGTCCGTATCGCACGCTCGCCAAACGAATCGGCGGGAAGTTCGGGAAGACTCTGTGTCCAATTTGGGCTGACATTTTCGTTCGATTGGCGTGCGATATACCAAGTTACGGCACTGGTCTTGTTCGCAACACCAATATGTTTATAAAGCGCAGAAAGGTAAACGCGTGCCGTACCATCTTTGTAACCAAGGCTCTGCGCAATTTTTTTACTGGACGCTCCCTTCACCAGCAGCGCCAACATTTTCTTTTCGGTTTCGGAGAGGGTGTAAGAGTCGTCTTTGTGTGTGTTTTTCATACTAGGCTTCGTCCCTTTGAAATGGCCTCAATAAGTTGATAAAAGCATGCCAGTCCGGTGTCTGTTTCAATGCCAACACCTTCATTGTATGCCTCACTGCGAATTGCAATTGTAAAAACTTGTACAAGCTCCGGATCAAGCTGTGTTCCCGCTATGTGGTGAAGATGGGCTAGGGCGTTCTGCAGCGAGTATCTATTTGTCGCCGGACTCTCCGTTAACAAGGAATCATATACATCAGCAACCGCACACATTCTGGCGTGAATTGGAATGGCTTTGCCGGCCACGCCCGCAGGATACCCGGCACCATTCCACCAGCTGTGATGATAGAGCGTAATATCCCGCGCTATGGCAATCCGCCGGTGTGAGTCGTCCGACAAGATTTCCGAACCGGCGCGACAGTGGTGAGCGTCCAGATGGGAGGGTTCTCTGGTCGCTTCGGAATGTGGTCGAATTAAATTGTCGTGGCCCGCAGATAAACCAATGTCATGCAATTGCGCGGCTAGGCCAATTTCTAATGCTTCAAGCGGGGCACACCCATGGGCCAGGGCAAGTAACCGCGTTAGTGCACCAACCCGTAGACCATGACTGCCGGAGATATCCGCCTGCAATGAATTGCCGGCGGCGAGACGACTTAAGGTTGACCAATTTGCCGGCATGCTCGGTTCGGAAAATTGGGCTCGCAACCTGGCCTCGATTTGCTGCGGCTGAATGGATGGTGCGTAGGCGTTGATCGACAGTCCGGGCATTGATAAGTGCATTAAGGCGTTACGCACATTGTGCTCATGAATCAGCGCCGACAATTCGTTGAGCCGTATAAGTGCTTTCTCCGGCTGTCCGGCAAGTTCTTGTGCACGCACGACAAACGATAATGTTTCCTGCAGTGCCGAGCGTGTTGAACGCGAATCCACCAATGCTTGCTCCAATCGTGTCATGGCGATGTCAGCGCGTCCAAGTGCCAGATCAAGCGCAGACTGGGTGGTTAACGCGGCAATGGCACAGCGTTTGCCGCCGTCAACTTTTGCTAAATCGACGGCAATGCCAGCGTGTTTTTCGGCATCTTTGCGGCGGTCGGCCAATATGTATAAACGAACAAAATTTTGATGCAGGCAAATTTTATTGATTATTGTTACTGCTGGATTTCCCTTATTCAGTTCGGCTAATGCCAAGTCAGCGTATTTGAGGCCATCGTCAATATTTCGTTGATTTAACGAGCACTTTGCCAAATTTGTCAGTGCACTACATCGGCCAACCACCGGCTCTTCCGCATCGGCAATGATATTCAAGGCGTGCAGGAAACAATCAGCCGCCGCGCTAAAGTGCCCCGCCCCTGAAAGTAATGTTGAACCAATATTGTTCCAAATTCCACTCGCCAACTTCACATCGCCAGCCTGTCGGGCATAGGTTAACGCGCGACCATGAAATTCAATTGCGCCGGCAAAATCCGCTGTGTCGGCAGAGAGTAATCCATTCGCTGTCGCGGCGCGCTGGGTCAGTATCGGCAAATCTGTCTCTGCGGAACGATCATAAATTGCGCGGGCAAGTGGGAGCGCATCTATCGATCGTCCTTGTGCGTGTAATTTTTGACATAAGCGAAGGCCGATCTCTGCGGTGACGGGCAACTCATCAACATTGTGCAATTCAGAAAATTGCGTACAAATCGCGCCGAAGGGTGCCGGTTGCAGCATCTCCGAGCCGGTCTCGATTTGTTTTTCAGCCAGAAGAATCTCGTCGCAAAGTGGCATGTTTAGGAAGTGAATGAACCGCTATGGAAAAAACTCATTGGCCATGGCCCAGACAAAATCCCAGACCAATCAGCCGATAGAATTGCAGATGTATATTTTAAGTGTACACCAACTTGCGACTTTGAGTTTTGAAATCAAATGGTCGCGAAATTTTGCCGAAATACTGGGAAAATCTCAATTAAACCGCGTGAAAAGGGAGGCGGTTCGAAGTGTTTGCCATGAGGGGGTTATTCCGGTCGAAGATTCTGCAGGGGCGGTGCCCATACCCAAATGAAATTCCGATTTGGAACCATAAAAAGTACGTGAATTCAATTAATTATTAACGTCTCTGCCAGCTTGCAAACACCAGCGTGGAAGCATAACAAGTAACCCTCACACAATTTGGAAGCATAAACGGTGTTTGTGTACATTATGGCGACCTGAATGCTGGAACTCATAATAAGTGTCCGGCATGCGCGGCATCAGGCCGCGCATGCCGGACGACGCGGTGGTGCGCTTTGAGACCCCGTCTGGCGGACAAATGCAGCTTGACTGCCGACGAGTAATACATGCGGCACGCGATGCCAACCGGCGCGCGCTGATCTTGCAGTATGTTGGTGAGCTGTCAATGCTCGGCGTCGCTCCTTCGAAAAACCGCGTTGAAGAAAAGCTGAAAATTGACAACTTGACCTTGCGCGGCCGTGAGATGTCGGCGTATTTTAATCGGGTTCAAATCGAGCCGTTTGAGCCGCAAATAATAATGTACACACGACCGAATTCGTATGTACACGAAATCGTGATTTCGACGCCGAGAAATAGCGCCACCGCGGCAAAATCTCGCGAAGCTGCACCGCCTGCTGGGAAGAAGTAACGACCAATCAATAGGTTACGTTTTGTCGTGCTGAAGTGCACCCATAAATGGGATTTGTGTACATTGCTGGCATAAGCAGTGTTTTAGGCACTAATTATGGTTCCCAGTACAAAAGGGTATGCGCCCGGCGGAATTTCTGGAGCGGGTGAAGGGAATCGAACCCTCGTATGCAGCTTGGGAAGCTGCCGTTCTACCATTGAACTACACCCGCGGTGATGAACCATTCCCTGCACTCGTCATGCGCCGATCCGTACAGCAGAATCCACACGAACCCACGCGAATTGTAGCGACTTTGGATCGGCGCAGCCAAGTCGTATTGAATTGGAAGCGGGCTGCGGGATTTTTTGCAAAAACAAAACGCCAGCATTCGTGCGGCCTGGCAACGACTAATAGCTGAAAAACGCTGCCAATGCTAGGTTTTATTTCCCCACCAGTTTGTCAGCCGACGCGGATGGAGGTGCAGGTGCGGATGGTGGCGGGCGCTGAAGAGCTTCACGTAAAGAATTTGTTTTCGGCAGGTTATCCGCAGGGGCTGCAACTGGAGGTGTCAGCTGCGCTTCCGCAGCGCCTTGAGGATCCAGCGCGGCATTAATCAGGCCGCCAATGCGGGCACCTGCCCGGGCAAGCAATACTGGAACCACGGCAACTGCTCCGGTAAGGTAATCCTGCGGCAACGTATACGGCGTCTCGGGCCAAACGTTACCGTCAAAGACGCCGGTCGCTTTACCGTCAATGATTCCACATGAAAATACCGGTAACTTTCCATAAACCAATCGCTTGGCAATTCCATAGGACTCTGCCATCCATAAATGCACATCGCCGCGCATCCATAACGTAAAGTTCTTTTTATTCTTGACGATCAATTCCCGGGCAACATTTTGTTCAGATTTTCCACGCGTAGCGATTTTGACAATGTCCGAGTCCCAAGCCGCGTGCAAATTGCGTGGAAACTCCGCGCCTGGTATTTGGATGATTTTGCGATTGCCACCTAAATCATAATCATCTGCCGCGTGCAGAGGTTGGTGTATATCGCCCACCATATGGATCAAAAAGCGCAGCGCCTGCTGACGTTCGTCTTTCGACTTGGTGGTATCGGCGAGTATTGCAAAGTGTCTGGGAATTTGCACCGAGGCACAGTTTTTATCCTCACAATCAATAGAAGCAGGCAAATCACCACAAACAGGAATGTTATTAAAATGCCAACGCTCGGAGCCGGGAATCTCGCGCTTGAGTGCCTCGCGATACACATCCATATAGATGGCAGCGTCGGCGAGCGAGCCGCCGTCAAGCAATTGATTAACGGCAATCCGCGCCTTTGGCGACAACATTTCTTCTGCCATCGAGCCGGTGATGCGATGCCCCTCGGTTCCCCAGGCAAAACCTGTTGACGCAAAAAACGCAGAGTACAAGCACAATATTGCGGCAGATATTTTCTTCATGCGGTGTTTGACTCGGTTGACTTTTCTGACGACGCGTCACCAGGTTTGGCGACATTGACAAAACGTGCAGCGATGAGGCCGATCTCGTACAGAATGCAGAGTGGGATCGCCAGCGCCAGCTGTGAGGTCACATCCGGTGGGGTGACAATTGCGGCCACCACAAACGCCCCGACAATGACATAACGCCGAACCTCTCTAAGTATTTCAAGGGTCACCAAGCGGGTGGCAACCAAGACGACAACCACGATGGGCGTTTCAAATGCGAGACCAAACGCCATAAACATGCCTAGTACGAAGGAAAAATAGTTTTCTATGTCCGGTGCAACGGTAATGGATGACGGTGCCAGCTGGGCGATAAACGAAAATACCATTTTAAAAACGAAAAAATAACAAAAAGCCATGCCGATAAAAAACAGTAGTGTGCTTGATACAATCAGCGGCAGCACAAAGCGTTTTTCGTGTTTGTATAATCCCGGCGCAATGAATGCCCACAGGTGATACAAAACAACCGGAAGCGCCACTAAAAAGGCGGCCATCATGGCAATTTTCAGTGGTATAAAAAATGGCGCAACGACCCCGGTTGCGATCATTTTTGATCCACTCGGTAGAGCGGCCATCATCGGTGCCGCCAAAAAATCATACAAATTACCGGCGATGAACCATGGCGGCGTGACCAATGGTAGCAAGATTGCAATAAAGACAATCAAACAAATGACCAGCCGGTTGCGTAGCTCGACCAAATGGGAAACAAAGGTGTCTTGAAAGTTATCCGACATTTCTATTCGCTACAAAAGATGCCGACGCGGCGGTTCAATGCCGAGGTCAAACGATTGAAGGGTCGATTCCGTTGAGCTAACTTGTGTCGTCTTGGCAGTTCGGACAGCGGTGGGGTCGGGAGCACTTGTTGGCGTCGAACTGCTTGCGGGTGACAAGCCCTCTTCTTGCCTGGCCAGAAGTTCGGCCTGCGAAGGTGATGTCGTGGTCGAAGCCGGCGGTGCCGCGTCACCCGTTTGGTAGTCTGCGACAGTATTTTTTTTGACCGCGCGCGCCTCACTTTCAAACGCGCTCGCCTGTTCGTTCACGGATTGTTCAAATGATTGGGCGGCGGAGGTGACTTCCTCTTTCATTTTCGCCAGCTCGGAGAATTCCATTTCGCGATTGATGTCGGCCTTGACGTTTACGACGTAGCGCTGCAATCGACCAAACAAATGTCCGGCCGTGCGCGCGACCTTGGGTAATCGCTCCGGTCCGAGGACGACCAGCGCAACGACACCAATAAGGGTAAGTTCGGAAAAGCCGATATCAAGCATGGGTGATGAACGGTTCGTTGCGAAAAGGGCGGGCAGCGGAAAAATTATATTTAAGACTTGTGTTTGTCCTTGACTTCACCTTCGACCGTAACGCCTGCTTTTTCGCTCAATTGTTCCGGTTTTTTCTCGTCCTCGCCGCCCTTTACGCCGTCCTTGAAGCCTTTGACCGCGCCACCAAGATCGCTACCGATATTGCGCAATTTTTTTGTGCCAAAAACAAGCAATACGATTACCAACACGACCAACCAGTGCCATATGCTGAAACTTCCCATGATCTTCTCCTCGCTGAGCTGAAAAACGAATTAGTAAATTGGCGAACATCTGATTCGCCTAAAAAAACGCCATTAGATGACGGTAAATGTTCGAAACATTATTGTAGCTGTCCCTCCCATACAAAACACGCCCAGCTAAAGGCCATAACCTGACGCTGGTATGTACAAAAAATACAACTTGGCTAGCCTGCATATTTCACGGGTCGGCCCTGCTCTGCTTCGGGGCTTGCCCGTTAAGTGTTACCGCACTTTGCCATCCAGTTTGGTTTTAATTAAACATCTGGCTTTTGCGCTCGATAGCAGGCCGCTGAACATGCGCTTTTCCGTTCTCTTCCCGTGCTTATTTGCCAAACACGGCCAGCTATGCCGTGGTCAGTCGAACGAAAAATCACACGCAAATCGACCCACTCTCGAACGCAACCCCATGAAATATGCAGACTAGAGTTGGCGGGTGGGTGCCACCAAAATTTGTCGACTGGAATTGGGGGACTCTTCACGCAGTCGAGGTCTGTGTCAGGTACGGCCCGCTATGGTTCGTAACGGTTCGCCTCCCGGGCGATTACCAAACACATGAATATGCAAATGATACACCTCTTGGCCACCTTGGCGACCGGTATTGATGGCGGTGCGAAATCCATCAGTCAGCCCTTCCTGCCTGGCGAGCACCGGAACCAGCGCCAGCATTTTGCCAAGTAAGGCGGTGTCCTCGACTGTGACATCGGCGAGGGTGGCGATAAATTTTTTGGGAATTATCAAAAAATGCACTTCGGCAGCCGGGTTAATGTCGTGAAACGCCAGCACATTGTCATCCTCGTAGACTTTTTTTGATGGAATTTTTCCGCTGATGATCTTTCCAAAAATAGTCGGATTTTCGCTGTTGTTGATGCTCATCATTACCTCGCGTTTTTTTCGTCGATACCAGACAACCCCTGGCGGCGTTGCAGTTCTGCCAAAACATCCGCGAGGGGGATTCCCTGATGCCCCAACATCACCAGAACATGAAACAACAGGTCGGCTGTTTCGTAAATGGTCGCGTCGCGGTCAGCGGATTTGGCGGCGATCACGGTTTCGGTCGCCTCTTCGCCGATTTTTTTAAGAATCGTATCCAATCCTTTGGCGTTCAATTTGGCAACGTAGGACGACTCGGCGGAAGCTTGCCGGCGTGTCGCGATGATCGTTTCCAATTGTTGCAATACGTCCTGGTGCGTCATTGTTGGTCTCGGTGAAACACAGTGGGGTCTTGCAAAATCGGGTCGGTGTCGTCTGTCAAAATCAACGCATCGTTTTCTAGGCGATAAAAAAAACAACGGCGTCGGCCGGTATGGCAGGCGATGCCGCCGACTTGCTCGACTTTGATCAGGATGGTGTCGGCGTCACAATCCAACCTGAGTTCCTTGACATGCTGGACGTGCCCGGAAGATTGGCCTTTTTTCCAAAGCGATTGGCGTGAACGCGAGTAATAGTGTGCATCACCCGTTTGAATCGTCAGCAGCAACGATTCCCGGTTCATGTAGGCGAGCATTAAAAGTTCGTTGGACACGACATCTTGGGCGATTGCCGGCACCAGTCCGTCGGCATTCCATTTTACGGCGTCAACAATCATCGTTTGCGCAATCGTATTCATCGCGTCCGCCCGGTCGTTTTCACAACCTGACCTCGATGCCGCGATTTGCCATATACGCTTTTGCCTGGCCGATGGTGTATTCACCAAAATGGAAAATACTCGCGGCGAGGGCGGCGTCGGCGCCGCCGAGTGTGACGCCATCTGCCAAATGGTCCAGTGTTCCCACGCCGCCAGAGGCGATTACCGGGACACGCACGGCGTCTGCCACGGCACGGGTCAAGGCCAAATCAAATCCGGATTTGGTGCCGTCGCGGTCCATACTGGTGAGCAAAATTTCACCCGCGCCCAGATTTTCAGTCACGTGTTTTGCCCATTCAACGGCATCTAACCCGGTCGGTGTGCGGCCGCCATGACTAAACACCTCCCAACCTTCGCCATCGCTTTTTTGCCGCGCGTCTATGGCGACAATGATGGCTTGTGAGCCAAACCGTTGGGCCGAATCAAACACCAGTTGCGGATGGTTGATCGCAGCGGTGTTGATGCTGACTTTGTCAGCGCCCGCGTTCATCAAGCGTCGAACATCGTCGACCTGGCGCACGCCGCCGCCAACCGTCAGCGGAATAAAAACCTGATCGGCCACTTTGGTGATCACGTCCAGAATCATGTCGCGTTGATCGGAACTGGCGGTAATGTCGAGAAAGGTAATTTCGTCGGCACCATCATCGTTGTATTTTTTGGCTACGGCCACCGGATCGCCGGCATCGCGCAGGTTAATAAAATTAACACCTTTGACGACCCGCCCGGCACTCACATCCAGGCAGGGAATGATCCGTTTGGCTAACATGGCGATTGATTATCTGTATGTGATCGGCGACGAAGTGAAATCAGGACGCCGCCTCTTGCGCCGCTTTGAAATCAAGCGTGCCATCGTAAATAGCCCGACCGGTAATGACGCCCATAATGCCTTCGGACGCAACCAACTTTAGTTTTTTCACGTCCGCCAGATCATTCAAGCCGCCGGATGCGATCACCGGCACCGTGAGCGCCTGGGCCAACTTGACGGTTGCCTCAATATTTACGCCGGTCATCATGCCATCGCGGCCAATATCGGTATAAAGAACGGCTTCGACGCCGTAATCCTGAAAGCGTTTGGCCAGATCAATCACGTCATGACCGGATAATTTTGACCAGCCGTCGGTGGCGACCTTTCCTTCCTTGGCGTCCAGCGCGACCACAATGTGACCCGGAAATGCATCACAGGCTTCGTGTAAAAACCCCGGATTTTTTACCGCTGCCGTGCCAATAACGATATAGGTGACGCCGTCATCCAGATATCGTTCAATCGTGTCCAGGTCACGAATGCCGCCACCAAGTTGCACCGGCACCTCGTCACCCATCACTGCAATAATTTTTTTGATGGCGGATTCGTTCTTCGGTTTGCCGGCAAAGGCGCCGTTTAAATCGACCACATGTAATCGTTTGCAGCCGAGGTCTTTCCAGCGTTGCGCGGTTGCCTCGGGGTCGGCGGAAAAAATGGTGGCGCGCTGCATGTCGCCTTGTTCCAGACGGACACAGTGGCCGTCCTTAATATCGATGGCGGGAATAATCAACATGGCAATTTGGCTTGATTGGGATGCGCGCGGATGGAAAATCGAATCAAAGTGGTTACGGTTTCACGGACAGGAAATTTTTGTAAACGGTTAATCCTGCGTGATGGCTTTTTTCTGGATGGAACTGCGTAGCGAAAATATTAGCGTGCCCGACAGCTGCCGTAAAGGGCTCTGAGTAGGTGGTTGTTGCCGCAATAATGCCTGAATCCGTTGGCGCACAGTAATACGAGTGTACGTAATAGAAGCGCTCGCCGGACTCAAGGCCCGCAAACATTTTATCGGCGTACGGGTTGTTGAGGTTAAAAAACACCTCGTTCCAGCCCATATGGGGCACCTTTTGCGAGGGGTTTGACGGACTAATTTTTTTGACGGAACCACCAAATATGCCAAGCCCGGGCGTATTGCCTTCCTCGGAGTGGTCAAAAAGCATTTGCATGCCGATACAGACACCAAAAAATGGCTTTGAGTTTGCGGCATCGCGTATCGTTTGTTCCAGCCCGCTGGTTTGTAAATGACGCATGCAGTCTGGCATGGCGCCCTGCCCAGGGAACACGATCCGGTCCGCCGCCTTTATGACGGCCGGTGAATCCGAAATGGCAACATGGGTGGGAGTGCCGGATTCACGCGCCGCAAATTCAAAAGCCTTGGCGACGGATCGCAAGTTTCCCATTCCAAAATCAACCACAACCAGTTTTTGCATAAGAGATAGGACGGATCAATCCTGTCAATTAATTGCGAAAGGACCGTGGGATGGGCGGCAAATGTCCTTGCAAAGGACAAAAATCGACATTATTTGGTGATTTTTCATGCCTTTTTGGCTTGTTCGGACTATGGGCGGAAGCGGCGGGAATTCGGCAAAAGGAAATCTGTTGTTTGCTTTTTTACTCTGACTGGCTATAATACTAGGCTTCGCGCAATTTTTATGCGCGTTTTCATTCAATTTGAGTTGATTCTGGAATATAGCCATGGCAAATATTAAATCCGCCGCGAAACGCGCCAAACAAGCCGTCAAACAACGTGCGCACAACATGGCGCAGCGTACCGAACTTCGCACTGCGATCAAAAAAATCGTTGTTGCTGTTGCCAAGGGCGACAAAGCTGCAGCTGAGGCCGCGTACCAAGCAAACGTCAGCACCATTGATTCCATCGCCGACAAAAAAATTATTCACAAGAATAAGGCCGCGCGCCATAAGAGCCGTCTGACCAAGGCGATCAAGGCAATCGGCGCAGCTGCAACCGCCTAGTTTTATTGTCAATACCGATGCCCGGTATGTATGGGCAATGAGGTAATCGTATAAAAAACGCCGCAGGGGAAACCTTCGCGGCGTTTTGTTTTGCGGGTACGATCTAAAGGGCGGAGCTTAAACCGCCAACTTGTCCAAAGCATTGCCGGGGACGGGGCAAAAGTCGGCGGTGACTGGGGCATTCGGATCAATCACCACCAGATGGTTGTCATTGGCAAAGTCGAGCAGGAAACGGTATGCGCGCGGTTCAATGTCTGCCAGTGATGGCTCAACCAGGACGCAGCGCACGCCATCAAGCATCATCGGCCGCACATATGGCGAATATCGCATCTGCTGATCGCCGCCAAATGTGGACATGATCCCGCATAGGCGCTCAGCCCAGTCGCTTGGGCGAAATGCGCGGCCTTCCCGGGTTACGCCTTGAATGACGAGGCGGTGTGGATTCATGCTGAAATGGATGTGCGGAACAAAAACAACATCTGCTGGAAAGTAATGATGGTGGTGAAGTCGGACCGGAAGAAACCGGTTTACCGATAGTGGCACTACAGGTTGCGCCGCACAATCAAGGCTCAAATCCAGAGGAAAAAAGCGCAAATCATATGTAGTCAGCACGAACGTAAAATTATAACGTGCGAAGCAAGGCTCCCAAAGTGAATTTACAGGCGAAATTCCCCGCCAATTCTCTTTTTCGGGATTTAAATTTAGTTCATGTCAAGAGTGTGTTATGTCTGCATTTCCATTTGTATCGCCCGTTCCAAAGCAGTCATCCCCTAAACTCATCGCGATAGTTGGTGCGGGATTTTGCGGAACCATGGTAGCCACACACCTGCTTAAACAATTAACCGACCCGCATACCACGGTGATGCTGATTAATCGGCCGCATCCTGAGTCCAAATCCACGTCCCTGGCGCGTGGACTTGCCTACGGAACGAATTCGACCATGCATCTGTTGAATGTGCCCGCCGGTAGAATGAGCGCGTTTGATGATCAGCCAAATGATTTTTTGGCGTTTTTGCATGCCAACAAGGTTATCGCCGATGGCGGCAGCTTTGTGCCGCGACATTGGTACGGGGCGTATTTGCAAGCCACGCTCAACAACGTGGTCGATCAGGCGGTTGCCGGTTTTTGTGTGCGCAAACAAGCGGTGTCGTCGATTTTGCCGACCGACCCGGGCCACACGGGCTATGAACTTCGCTTTGATGATGGTGATCGCGTGGTCGCAGATTGTGTGGTGCTGGCGTTGGGGAATTTTCTTCCGGACAATCCGATTTTTATTGGCCCAAAATTGGCCGGTCACGAGCGTTATGTACGTGATCCTTGGGCCGCGGGTGCGGTGGATGGCGTTGACCTGGATCGTCCGGTACTGCTGGTTGGAACCGGGCTGACCATGTTTGACATGGTGGTGTCGCTCAAGGCACGCGCCAAACCGAACCAAACGCTGCGCATCCATGCCGTGTCGAGGCGCGGATTGTCGCCGCAATCACACCGCACACACACCACCATGCCGTTGTTTGACTTTGTGCCGCCGGCCATTTTTGCCAAAGCCAGTGCGCGTGCCTACTTGCGGGCGGTGCGCGACCAAATTAGCGCTATTGAAGCAACGGGTGGTGATTGGCGGGATGTGCTGGCGAGCCTTCGGCCAATCACGCCTACACTTTGGAGTGGTTTACCAATCAGCGAGAAACGGCGATTTCTGCGTCATTTGAAACCGTATTGGGAAACTCATCGGCATCGCGCCGCGGCGGTGGTTTTTGATGTTGTCGGCGAATGCCGCAAACAAGGCGAAGTTGAGGTTCTCGCCGCGAAAATATTGGCGCTTGATGAAACGACGGATGGATTTCGTGTGCAACTGCAAAAGCGCGGCGGCAAGGGTGCCGACAATGACGGCGCTGATGAAAACAGTGCGCAGCGCAATGGACGTGAATTGACCATTAATGTCGGCACCATTATTAATTGCACCGGTCCATCGTCCGACATCGGAGCCGAACCACTTCTCGTGCAAATGGTGTCGGCCGGGCTGGTCGCGGTGGATTCGTTGCGCCTGGGCATCGAAGTGGCCGACGACTATCGTGTGGGCGATCAACACAGCCGGACCCATACGGCAATTTTCTATGTCGGGCCGTTATTAAAGGCCCGCGACTGGGAGGCCACCGCTGTGCCGGAGTTGCGCGTGCATGCGCGTGCGGTAGCGAACGCCGTGATTAAAAAATTCACGGCGGGCTAATGGCAATTGGGCGGGTAGAATCCGCATTTCGTCGCACGCATCACATCCCGGGTCTGAAATTGCGCGAAACTGTCAATTAGCCTAGTATTTCCCGTCGATTTCACTCCGCGCGGTCTTCGAGATGTCGGGCCCGCCGTTATTATTTTTGAATGGGGACGCAGGAAAAGTTGAGCATGTTATCAAGCCATCAAATGAACACCTACAAGCCGCTGCCTGTTGCCTTCTCACATGGTGAAGGCGCGTGGTTAACCACGACAGATGGCCGCAAAATTCTCGATGCACTGGCCGGCATTGCCGTCTCCGGCTTGGGCCACAACCATCCAAAATTAGTCAAGGCAATTGGCGAGCAGGCGGGTCGAATTATTCACACTTCAAATTTGGTTAATATCCCCGAACAGGCGGCGCTGGTCGACAAGTTATGCGCGCTGGCTGGAATGGAAAACGTATTTTTCGCCAATTCGGGTGCCGAAGCCAATGAGTGCGCGATCAAAATTGCCCGTCAGTACGGGCATCAGCTTGGCATAACCAACCCACAAATTATTGTCATGGAGCGCGCCTGGCATGGCCGAACGTTGGCGACACTGGCGGCATCGAGTTCGCGCAAGGCGCAGGCGGGGTTTGAGCCGCTCATGAGTGGTTTTATCCGCGTTGCATATAACGATATCGATGCGATTCGCGCCGTCGCGGCTCACCACAACGATGTGGTCGCTGTATTGACAGAAGTTCTGCAGGGTGAGGGTGGGGTGGTCGAGGTGCGGGCGGAATACCTGCGCGATTTGCGGCAAATCTGTACCGAAAAAAATTGGCTGATGATGATAGATGAAGTGCAATCTGGCATTGGTCGCACCGGCAAGTGGTTCGCCCATCAATGGGCGGGCATCACCCCCGACGTGATGCCATTGGCAAAGGGGCTCGGGTCGGGTGTTCCGATCGGTGCCTGTGTGGCAAATGGTGTGGCGGCACAAGTATTCAAGCCGGGCAATCATGGCACCACGTTTGGCGGCGGTCCGTTGGTGGCGGTTGCGGCTCTGCGCACGTTGGAAATCATGGAAGAAGAGCAATTGGTTGCCAATGCCGATGCAATGGGCGCGATCCTTAAGCGTGAATTAACGATCGGCCTGAAGGAGACGGCGGGGGTGATTGAAATTCGTGGTCAGGGGCTGATGTTGGGTGTGGAACTAAATCAACCCTGTACGGAAATTGTGCCGATGGCGCTCGCGGCCGGCATGTTGACCAATGTGACCCAAGAAAACGTTGTGCGACTTTTGCCGCCATTGATTATCAATGAAAGCGAAACACGCGAGATCGCCACGCGAATTGTGGGTGTCATCAAACAATTTCTGAAAACGGCGGCGACCATGACCAACGACAAAATAAACAAGGCGGCGGCATCGTGAAAATGAAACATTTTTTAAAGTTATCGGACTTCAGCAAAGATGAGTTTGATCACATCATCAAACGCACCACCGTCCTGAAACAACGGTTTAAACAGTACATTCCCTACCAGCCGTTGACCGACCGGATGTTGGCAATGGTGTTTGAAAAAAGCTCGACCCGTACCAGGGTATCTTTTGAGGCGGGCATCTATCAGCTTGGCGGGCAGGCCATCAATCTTGATTCACAATCAACTCAGCTTGGTCGCGCCGAACCGATCGAGGACACGGCACGGGTCATTTCGCGAATGGTTGATTTGGTGATGATTCGTACTTTTGAGCAAGAGAAAGTGGAGCAGTTTGCCGCGTACTCACGGGTGCCGGTCATCAATGGTTTGACCAACGAATTCCACCCCTGCCAGGTCTTGACTGACGTGTACACTTACTTTGAACATCGTGGTGACATCGCCGGAAAAACAGTTGCATGGATTGGTGATGCCAACAACATGAGCTATACCTGGCTCGAAGCGGCACGTATTTTTGGATTCTCCTTGAACGTCGCAACACCCGCCGCTTATGCGATGGAAGAAAGGCGTATAGCCGCAAGTGATCGCTCGCATTTGAAGATATTTTCCGATCCAATGGCAGCGGCGAAAGGGGTCGACTTAGTGACCACGGACGTGTGGACGAGTATGGGTTATGAGGCAGAAACCGCCAAACGTAAAGCCGCCTTTGCCGGCTTTATAGTCGACAGCAAAATGATGAATATTGCCGCCAAAGATGCACTCTTTATGCACTGCTTGCCCGCGCATCGTGGCGAAGAGGTCGCGGAAGAGGTGTTGGAGGGGGCGCAGTCCGTGGTCTGGGAGGAAGCTGAAAACCGGCTGCATGTGCAAAAGGCATTAATGGAGTATTTATTGCTCGGAAAGGTACATGCGTAATGCCAACCTAATAGACGTCAAACACAAGTAACGGCGGGCGGTTTGAGATGAAAGTGCTTCATTCAGCCCGCCAATAAACAATAGTTATAATTTGTTGGAGAACAGCATGAAACGAATCACAGTATTGTCGGCAGTAGCTGCAACCGTTTATTTGTCAGGTTCCGTTGCTTGGGCGCAAGCCGCCCAGCCTGGCCCGATCCCCGCCGCCGCACCGGCCGCGACTGCCGTATCACCGACCAACGCAGAAAAGAAACAAATATTTGCATTGGTCGCAGCGGTGGGCGATCAATTCACCTACGTGCGCCAAAAGGAAAGCACCGGTTCAAATATTATCGATAACAACATTCGCAATGTGATCCGCGTGAAAGGCAATGGCTTAAACCTCGCGGTGTTGCGCGGCCTTGAAACCGGCATGACCGCGGCCAATCCGGATGGCAACTTTGAATACATCACGCTGAATCACGAAGAGATGGAAGGCGTATTGCCGCAGAAGCGTGAAGAAGTGGCGATTGGCAAAATTGTTGCCGCGCTTGAGAAATACCCCGGTCGCGAAAAGTGGGAGAAAATAATTGTCGCCACGCCAAAATATTTGTTCACCGAACGTGCCGGCATGGGTCCAAAACTGAATGGCATCGGCGTGTACGTGCAGCCACTGACCGGCGGCAGTCTCGAGGGCAGCGAAGGTGAGCAAAACATCGATGTGTCCAATCAGGGCGAATCCGACACCACCAATCCGGAAGACGGTACCAAGAACAAGTCGAAAACCTACGTCGCACCGTATACCTATCTGCAGGTGTACGTGCTCGACCCAAAAACATTGCGAGTGATTGAAAAAGTCGCAAGGCATGACTTTGTCAAATTGAATGATCCAAATTCGCTCGCTCTAGACGTCGGCAAAAGTATTCCGGTCGATGTATTGGCGACCCGCATGAACACCTTGATCGAGCGCTCGGCTGCGCGTGCGCTTGGTGAAACCGCAACCGGTGCCACGGTGACCATCAGCGAAATCAAGCCACCTGCGGCGGGTAAGGCAGCAGCACCTAAATAGATGTCAATCGACGTTTTGGCGCGTTCAGTCGTATAATTTGCACGTGTTGGCAGCCGGCCAGCACGTGCACGATCCCGTTTCGCCACCTCTACGGTTCTTGTGGTTTTGACCACAGGCGCCACCCCCCGCGAACGGTGACCTTTCCGGCGACATGCGCAGTTCGAGACTCGGTAGGGCAATTGCGCGCATTGAGAGTTAAATTTTTATGAGCGAAGCTATCGGACGGGTCGCGAGTTCTTCACCGCGCAAAACCGGCTCCAAACGCGAACATCCAAAACGAGTGGTATTGGCCTATTCCGGTGGGCTGGATACGTCCGTCATTTTGAAGTGGCTGCAGGACGAATACCAATGCGAAGTCGTCACTTTTACCGCCGACCTTGGTCAGGGTGGAGAGGTCGAACCCGCGCGCAAAAAAGCGCTGGCAATGGGCATCAAAAAAGAGCACATCTTTATTCAGGATTTGAAAGAAGAGTTTGTGCGCGATTTTGTGTTTCCGATGTTTCGCGCCAACACGGTTTATGAGGGTGAATATTTGTTGGGCACCTCGATTGCCCGCCCGCTGATCGCCAAACAACTGATTGAAATCGCCAAAAAAACCAATGGTGACGCCATTTCCCACGGTGCCACCGGCAAAGGTAACGATCAGGTGCGTTTTGAGCTGGGCGCCTATGCATTGATGCCGAACGTCAAAATCATCGCGCCGTGGCGCGAGTGGAATTTATTGTCGCGCGAAAAATTATTGACCTACGCGGACAAACACAAGATTCCGGTTGATTTCAAAAAACGCAAGGGTGGCGGCGCGCCGTATTCGATGGATGCCAACCTGCTGCATATTTCTTATGAAGGCGGCATTCTTGAGGACCCCAATTTTGAGCCGGAAGAAAGCATGTGGCGTATTACCGCCTCGCCGGAAAAAGCGCCCAACAAACCGGAAACAATTGAGCTGCAATATGTGAAGGGCGATATTGTCGCCATCAACGGCAAAAAATTGTCACCCGCCAAGGTGCTGACCGAACTCAATCGTATCGGTGGCAAACACGGTGTCGGTCGCCTCGACATGGTTGAAAATCGATATGTGGGCATGAAGTCACGTGGCTGTTATGAAACGCCGGGCGGTACGATTATGCTCAAGGCGCACCGCGCCATGGAGTCGATCACCATGGATCGCGAAGTGCTGGCGTTAAAAGATGATTTGATGCCGCGTTATGCGCGCATGATTTACAACGGCTATTGGTTCTCGCCGGAGCGTGTGTTGTTGCAGTCGCTCATTGATCAGTCACAAGTCACGGTGAATGGCACGGTGAAATTAAAGCTCTACAAGGGCACCGTCATGTGTGTCGGTCGGGAATCCAAAACCGACTCGTTATTTGACCAATCCATCTCGACGTTTGATGATGATGGCGGCGCGTATAACCAGGCGGATGCGGACGGCTTTATCAAACTGAACGCGCTCAGATTGCGTATCATGGCCAATAAGGCGGGCAGTCGCACCAAGACTAAAAAATAAAACCGGTCGCCCTTGAGTTTTGAGGGCGGCAAATTTTGGGGAACATTCATGCCATCGTTTGATATTGTTTGTGAAGCCAATAAAGTCGAGCTCAAAAATGCCATTGAGCAGGCCAACAAAGAGATCACCAATCGTTTTGATTTCAAGGGCAGTGATGCGCGGGTCGAGCAGAAAGAACTCGAGCTTACCCTTTTTGCGGATGATGACTTCAAGCTTAGCCAGGTCAAGGATGTGTTGTTGAATAAAATGGCCAAACGCCAGGTGGACGTTCGTTTGTTGGACGAAAAAACCAAGGAAAAAATCGGTGGCGACAAGCTCAAACAAATCATCAACGTCAAAAACGGCATTGAAACCGAATTGGCGAAAAAGATGCAGCGATTGATCAAGGACTCGAAGTTAAAAGTGACCGCTTCGATTCAAGGTGAAAGCGTGCGGGTGACAGGTGCCAAGCGTGATGACTTGCAGGCAGTGATGGCATTGTGCAAATTGAAAATTGACGAAGTGCCGTTACAGTTTGAGAATTTCCGCGACTAAGTGACCAGCTACACCTTGCAGAAGGCGTCAGCCTTCGGTAAGGGCAAGTTTTTGTGCCACGCGCTCAATGGTATTGCCGGTAATTTTTCTGCGCCAGGCACGTGCACCGGGCAGCCCCTTGTGCAGTCCCACCAAATGGCGACGCACGTTGTGGACATGAAAGTCCGGATTGGTGGCGAGCTGGCGACCAATGTACGCTTCCATTTCCGCTTCAAGTTGCTCGCGTTCGGCAAAGCCGGGCTCACCACCAAAAAACGCATGATCCCAGGTGGTTAGCCAGTAGGGGTTGTGATACGCCTCGCGGCCGATCATCACGCCGTCAAGGTGTTCGAGGTGTTGGTGAATCTCTGCGGTAGAATTCACGCCGCCATTCAGGATGATGGTCAGGGATGGAAAATCTTTTTTCAGTTGATACACGTAGGGATATTTCAGCGGCGGGATTTCCCGATTTTCCTTGGGGCTTAATCCCTTCAGAATGGCATTGCGGGCATGCGCGATAAAAACAGTGCAACCCGCCTCGGCCACGGTGCCGACAAAGTCGCGTGCAAAGTCGTAGGACTCATTTGCATCGATGCCGATGCGGTGTTTGACCGTGATCGGAATAGAGGTCGCATCAAACATGGCTTTGACACAGTCCGCCACCAATTTTGGCTCTGCCATCAGGCAGGCGCCAAAACTGCCGCGTTGTACCCGTTCCGAAGGGCAGCCACAATTGAGGTTGATTTCGTCGTAGCCCCAGTCCGCCCCCAATTTTGCTGCGACGGCGAGATCTGCCGCATCACTGCCACCCAATTGCAGGGCAATGGGGTGTTCCTCGTGATTAAAATCAAGATGGCGCGATTGGTCGCCATGAATCAGCGCGCCGGTCGTGACCATCTCGGTGTAGAGGCGGGTTTTCTGAGTGAGCAGTCGATGGAAATATCGGCAATGCCGATCGGTCCAATCCATCATTGGTGCAACCGACAACCGCCACGGGTTTGATTCTGAATTCATCATGGGTATATTTTACGATACAGACTCACCCGTCCTTGCATCAAACCGGTAATGGATCATTAGTTTTTGGCAAAATGGCACGGCAGTCCGACTGCTTTCGGGCAAAATAACCGCATGTCAGAACTTCCGGTTTCGCAAAAATCAATCAGAGCCGCAGCTGCTGCGCTGGCACGCGGGGATTTGGTCGCCATGCCCACGGAGACCGTTTATGGCTTGGCGGCCGATGCCACCAATGACCTGGCGGTGAAAAAAATATTTGCCGCCAAGGGGCGGCCGAGTGATCATCCATTGATCGTGCATGTCGCAAAAAATGTTGATTTGTCTGCGTGGATCAAGCTGCTGCCGGACGATGCCAAAAAGCTTATGGATAAATTTTGGCCGGGACCATTAACTCTGATTCTGAAAAAATCTGCGCGCATATCGGACGTGGTTACGGGTGCGCAAGATACGGTCGGTTTGCGTTGTCCGGATCATCCGATTGCACAGGCGTTGTTAACCGAGTTTTCCAAACTCGGCAGCGGCATTGTCGCCGCACCATCGGCCAATAAATACGGTCACGTTTCGCCAACCTCGGCACGCCACGTGCGTAACGAGTTTGGCAAGATGATCAACGCCCGCAAGATCGGTGCAATTATTTTGCTCGATGGCGGGGTGTGCGACGTGGGTATTGAATCAACCATCGTGGATTTTTCGCGTGGTGCGCCGGTATTGCTGCGACCCGGCGCAATTTCCGCAGAACAAATCTTTGCCATCATTGGCGTGTTTCCTGTCGGGCGGGAATCCGTTTCCGCGGCTGGAACACCGCGTGTTTCCGGCGACCGGGCGGCGCATTATGCGCCTCGCACACCGATGCGATTGCTGCCGTCAGAGCAGGTGTTTGGCGAAGCCGATGCCGTATTGGCAAGTGGCGGTCGGGTGGCGGTGCTGGCGTTTTCCACCCGGCCGAAAGTCAAACCATCCGCGGTGGGGGTGGGGGTGCGCAACGCCCGTCAAATGTTGTGGATTCAGGCACCCGCCAATGCCACTGACTATGCGCGTGATTTGTACGCCAATATGCGCACGCTCGATGCCGCCGGTACCGCGGCAATTCTCGTCGAGACACCGCCGACTGGTGTGGCGTGGGACGCGGTGAATGATCGTTTGCGGCGCGCCACTGTTGGCGCAGGAAAGTTATAAGCGCCAACGCTGTTGCGCGGACTTCCCGGCTACAACGTCAGGCACATTTGCACACTGTCCAACCAGCGGTTAAATTTGAAACCGATCTTTGGGAAGGTGCCGACCTTGTCGAAGCCGCAACTGGCGTGCAGCTTGACGGAAGTCAAATTGTCACTGTCACCGATCACGGCAATGATGGCGCGAAATTCGCGCGACCGGCATTCCGCAATTAATGCCATCAACAGTTTTTTGCCAATGCCACGGCCCTGTTGGTTGGCGGCAACGTAAACCGAATCTTCAACGGTATACCGATAACCTTCGCGTGATCGATAACTGCTCGCGTAGGCATACCCAACCGGAACGGCGTCTAATTCAGCGGTGAGGTAAGGAAAACCTTGACCAATGATTGCCAGTCGACGCAAGGCGAATTCGTCGGTGCTGGGCGCATCGATTTCCCAAGAGGCCGTTTCTGTTTGCACACTATGTTGATAGATCGGCGCCAGAAATTGAAGGTCGCTGTCGCGCGAGGCGCGAATCACAATTTGTATTTCACCGGCCATTTGGACTATTTCGTTTATTCAGCTTATTTCGCGGCAGCGACGGATGGCATCACCAACACATTGATCGACGACATTTCACTGCCGCCGCGATAAACGCGTTGGGTGGCTTTGACGTAATCACTCGCCTTTGCTACCGGGATACGCACAAATGTTTGTGGGTTACGATCGGTTAATGGAAACCAGGACGATTGCACTTGCACCATGATGCGGTGGCCGCGTCGAAAAGTGTGTAATACATCCGGCATCATGAATTCAATTTTTTCAACCTGATTGGGCACCATGGCGGCGGGGGTGACAAAACTTTTCCGAAACTTGGCGCGAAACGGTTCGCCGCGAATCAACTGTTGATAACCAGCCATGACGTGTGCGGGCACGGCGACGTCGCGTGGGCGCGCGGCGGGTGTTGATGGTGTGGCCGCGGCACCGGTGACATTGGCCATGTTGAGTTCGGACGGATACACGTCAATCAATTTGACGACAAAATCACTGTCGGTGCCACTGGTCGAAACAAACAAACGCGGTGTGATGGCACCGGCAATAGTGACATCTTCTTCCAACACATCCGTTTGATATACCAGCACATCGGTACGTGTGGACGCGAATCGTTGGTCACCCACCATGTACTCTTGTGGTACGCCGGTGGCAATGGCATTGGTAAACGGTACCGGCTTGGCCGGGTCGCTGATGTATTCATCAAACACTTTGCCGGCCACGGACGCGGCACCGGTAGGTGACGTCCACGCCAATTTCCCTGCCGCATGAAAATATAAAGTTTGTGGTTTGGCGCTGGCCGGCGGCCATTGGGGATATTGCCGCCAGACATTGGTGCCGGTTTCAAATACGTTGGCCTCGGCGACTTTGCCGTCTTTGTCTTTGAGATGTTTTTCAAAAAACGGCAGTAATATATTTTTGCGATAGTGCTCTGCCGTTTTGGCGGCGAAATCAATATGACCAAGTTTGGCGCCATCCATGCTCTGCCAGCCGCCGTGCGACCACGGTCCCATGACCAGCGCGTTATCAATTCCGGCATTGTTTTTCTTGATTTCCCGATAGGTCTTGAGTGGCCCGAGCGGATCTTCCGCGTCATACCAGCCGCCAACCGTTAACACGGCCGTTTTGATATTTTTGAGGTGGCGCGAAATGTCACGCGCCTGCCAGTAGTCGGTATAGGTGTCGTTGTTAATTTGTTCCGGCAACAAAGATTTTTTGTCGCCACTCACCAGTTTGACTATGTCCGCCAGTGTGCCGGCATTCAGAAAAAATTCGTAACCATTTTGCGTGCCGTATTCGTACGGGTCCCAGCGCTTTGGCAACAGGGTTGGCGTGTCCTGCTGTTTGAAATTAGTATAAAAACCGAAGTTGGCCGCGAGCATGAATGCACCATTGTGGTAACTGTCATCCCCCATATAAAGGTCGGTGACCGGTGCTTGTGGAGACGCCGCTTTGATCGCCGGATGGCCGTCGATGATGCTGGCTGAAACAAAAAAACCGGGATACGAATTTCCCCAAATGCCGACACGGCCGTTGTTGTTGGGCACGTTCTTCAGCAACCACTCGACGCTGTCATACATGTCGGTGCTCTCGTCAAAATCCTTCGGTCCCTTGGCCGGTTTGTGTGGGGTCATTTCAACAAAAACACCTTCCGACATATATCGTCCGCGCACATCTTGCGTGACAAATATGTAGCCGGCTTTGGCAAATTCTGCCGACGGTCCCAAGCGCCGCGGATATTCATCAACGCCATAAGGGCCGGCACTGTAGGGGGTGCGTTGCATCAAAAACGGATGGGATTTTGATTGATCCTTCGGGACATAAACCGAGGTGAATAATTTTTTGCCATCGCGCATCGGAATGCGATATTCGTACTTGGTGTAATGTTCACGAAGGTTGGTTTCGGCTTCCGGTGGCGTCGTGGGTGTCTGCGCAAATCCGCTGATGGGAATGGCGGCGGTCGTGGTAAAAGCGGCGATCGTGAGTGCGGCACAAAATCGGCTGAACATGATGGGTTCCTGAAAGTCTTTTATTAACGGTTCGTTTCAGGCATTTTGCCGTGAAACAGCGCTCTGCATGGCGATCTAGCCGCTGGCATTTTTTAGCCGGACCAGGCCACTTCGTAAATCGTCGATCAAATCGTCGGCATCTTCCAAGCCGATTTGTAGGCGTACCAGCGGACCACCCTGCCATGGTTTGATGCTGCGGTGTAAATAGGCGGGCACCACCAAACTTTCAAACCCCCCCCACGAATAACCCAGCCCAAAATATTGCAGGCCATCGATCATGGCCGCGACGGCATTATTTGAGCAGGGGTTGAGTTCAATACTGAACAGCCCCGCCGCGCCGGTGAAATCACGCTGCCAAAGCGCGTGGCCCGGATCGCTAGGCAATGCCGGATAAAGCACCCGATTGACTTGCGGTTGTGCTTGCAGCCAGGTGGCAATTTTTATTGCACTCGATTGATGTCTCGCCAGCCGCACACCCATGGTGCGCAAGCCGCGCAGCGTCAGGAAACAATCGTCAGGCGACGCACGCTGGCCGAGATCACAGGTGGTCTGCTTGAGCTGCGGCCAAGATTCTTCATTGGCCACCACCAGGCCGATCAGCACATCGGAGTGGCCCGCGTAATATTTGGTTGCCGGTTGCACCACCAAATCGGCACCGTGTTTAAACGCATCAAAATGAAGGCCGGTGGCCCAGGCATTGTCAAAGATCACTTTGGCGTGATGTGCGCGTGCGACCTCGGCGATGGCGGGCAAATCTTGCACTTCGAAGGTATGTGAGCCGGGGCTTTCCGCATAAACAACCGTGGTGTTAGGGCGCAAATGTGAGCGGATGTTGCCGCCGATTTGTGGGTCGTAATACGATGTTTCGACACCCAAACGCGGCAAAAACGTGTCGCAAAAATGGCGGCTGGGCAGGTAAACGCTGTCCGGCATCAAGACGTGGTCACCGGTTTTGACCGACGCGAGCAAGGCGCCGGCAACCGCTGCCAAACCACTCGGAAAACTCATCGCGCGATAACCATGTTCAATTTCGGCCACAGCGTCTTCCAGCGCCAAAACCTGCGGCATATTGACAATGCCATAGGTGGGAATTGGTTCGCCATTGTTAAAGCATTGTTGTGTTTCGTTCAGATGCGCAACGGAATCAAATAACACGGTCGAGGCGCGATGAGTCGGCAGGTTGACCGTCATGGGTGAGTTGGACGGCTTGCGGCCGAGCTGGGTCAATTTGGTGTCGGTTTTCATTGGGCTTGGCTAAATTGAATCGGTAACCGTAAAACATAACCTGCAATCGGCAACGATGAATCCGCTGGCGTTCATTTCAGCGTCCAGCTTTGTCGGCAGCCACCGGCGTGTCTTGTTCATTCTCAAGCACCCGCAGCAGGTTTGAAGTATCCATCCGACCCCAACCCGCGTCCATGAGTTTGGATAACTGTTCATGTACCAGCGCCGTCGCCGGCATGGGCAGGTGTTGGTTCTTGGCGGTAGTGGTGACCAGTCCAAAATCCTTATGGTGCAATCGTGCTTCAATGCCGGCGGCGAAATCGCGCGCGGCCATTTTTGGACCCATTAACCCCAACATTTTGGAACCTGCAAATCCGGACATGAGTGCTTCCACCACCTTGGAGACGTCAACGCCGTTGGCGCGGGCGAACAACATTGCCTCGGCAATACCTTGAATATTGATCACCTGCACGATCTGATTGCATGCCTTGGTGACTTGTCCCGCGCCCGTTGCGCCCATGTGAAAAATATTGCTGCTCAGTTGGGCCAGCAGTGGACGCACTTGGTCAAGGGTTGCGGCACTGCCGCCGACCATCATCGTCAGGTTGCCTGTTTCCGCGGCGTGGGTGCCACCCGAGACCGGGCAATCGAGAAAGTAAATTTTTTTGGTCGCCAATTGCGCCGCGAAATGTTGGGTTGCAACCGCATCAATGGTTGAAAAGTCGCAGACTACCGTACCCGGTTTGGCGGTGGACATCACGCCGTTGGCACCGAGTAAAACCGTTTCGACATCGACCGTTGCGGTGACATTGACAAAAACAAAATCGGCATCGGCTGCCGCCGCGCCAATGGAGCGCGCAACCACGGCGCCCAATTCGGCAAACGGTTTGGTTGCGTCCGGCCGTCGGGCATAAACCGTCAGTGTGTGGCCGGCCGCCAATAACCGGCGAACCATGTTGCCACCCATATTACCCAGGCCGATAAACGCAATTTTCATGACAGGTTGTGTGTATGTGTTGTCGGTTGACATAGTTTCACTGAAGTAGTGGCACCGGACAAGTATATTGGCTGGCTGCCTATTTATGTGGGTCGCCGCGAGGATTGTGCATGCACCATTGGTAAACACCGACGATAAAACGTAAAATTCAAGGGTCGGCCACCTATTCAGTTGGCATGGTCACACCAGTAAAAGTAGAGCGCCCAGTGAAAAGAATTGAATACACCCTTACACAAGACTTGATCGAGTTGAATCACCTGCTCAAACACACCGGTTTTGCCGATAGCGGCGGCTCGGGTGGTGCCTTGGTTAGCACCGGGGTTGTAAAAGTGGATGGCCGGATTGAATTGCGCAAGCGCAACAAGATTAGAGCCGGGCAGGTGGTGCAAATCGCCGACAGTGAAATTTACGTTTTGGCTGGGTCCGGCGAGGTGGCTGCAAAGCCGGACGTTAAGGCAGAAAAGAAGCCTTTCTCGAAGCCAGTCGCGAAGTCAGGCACCAAACCAGCCGCGAAACATGGCGCAAAGCCATTCACAAAGTCGGGCGCGAAACCAAGCACCAAGCCTACCGCAAAACCATTTGCAAAGTCGGCCACCAAACCGGTTGCAAAATCCGCCCCGCGAAGCGCAAAAAAGTAGCGCGGTCATGGCGATCAAAGCCACCATTTTTAAGGTCGACTTGGCCGTGTCCGATATTGACCGCGGTGCCTATGGCAATTACCCATTAACCATTGCCCGGCACCCCTCGGAAACCGACGAGCGCATGATGGTTCGTGTGCTGGCGTTTGCAATCCATGCCCATGAATATCTTGAATTCGGCAAAGGAATTTCCAGCGAGGACGAGCCGGCAGTGTGGCGGCGTGATTTAACCGGCGCGGTGCAGGAGTGGATTGATGTTGGTTTGCCCGAAGAACGTCTGTTGCGACGTGCCTGTGGCAGGGCCGGTCGGGTGATTTTGTATACCTACGGCGGACGGGCGGTAGATGTATGGTGGCAGGCCAATAAAAAAGAATTGAGCAAACAACAGCGGCTCACGGTGATGGATGTGCCCACCGAGGCCACGCGTGCCCTGGCCGCATTGGCGAATCGCAACATGACGTTGACCGCAACCATTCAAGAGCAGCAAATATTTATTGCCGACGGCAATACGTCGGTTGAAGTTCAAATGCGAAAGCTTCACCCCGCCTAGCCTGCACATTTCACAGGGACGCACTCTCGAGTGCGTAGTCCACCAACCTTACGAAGTACAGTTTGGATTCGCAGAATTTATTGCTCGCCAAGAATGAAAAACGTATGCAAGGCGGGCTGATCCGTGAAATATGCAGGCTAATCAATCACGCCGGCATCACAATCACTGCAAAAAAATGCCCACCATCTTTTGATGGCGGGCATTTTTTATTTTGCTATCACTGCGGCAAAAAGATATGCCACCCGCGACAATTATTTCCCGGCAAAGTTACTGGCTTTTTTCCAACCACCACCGTCTTTGCCGGCAGTGCTGGCAGGCAAGGCCTTGCCAACAAAACCGGCGCTTGGTTTGCCGGTAAAACCGGCGCTTGGTTTGCCGGCAAATCTTGGCTCGCCCTTGCCTTCAAACTTGGCAAATGCCGGCTTGCTGGTATGCGAACCGGCTGGTTTGCCAAAGCTCGATTTCATGGCACCGTCTTTTGACCAATGGCCAGTGTCGGCACGAGGGCCGCGGTCATCGCGGTTATTGCTGCGGCCGCCGTTGCCAGCGTAGCCACCACCATTGCCACCAAAGCCTGCGCCGCGCGGCGGGCCGCTACGACCAAAACGTTTGCCAGGAGGCGGCTTGTCAAATACCTTTTGCTTCGGTTCCATACCCGGAATGCTGATCACCGGAATCGGTTGCGTGGTAAAACGCTCGATGATTTTTACCTGGAAATTTTCGCGCACATTGGCCAGCGAAATCGCCACACCACTACGACCGGCACGGCCGGTACGGCCGATACGGTGCACATAGTCTTCGGCCTGACGTGGCAAGTCAAAATTGATGACGTGTGAAATGCCCTGCACGTCGATACCACGTGCGGCCACGTCGGTGGCCACCAAAACGCGCAAACGACCACGCTTGAGGTTTTCGAGAGTGCGGGTACGGGCACCCTGTTTCATGTCGCCGTGTAATGCGGCGGCGGCGTGACCCTGACCAATCAAGTCGAGCGCCAAATCATCGGCGGCACGTTTGGTGGAGGTGAACACAATCGCTTGTTGAACATCGGTGTCGCGCAACAGATGATCGAGCAAACGATTTTTGTGGGAAAGATCGTCGACAAAATGCAATCGCTGTTCGATATTTTTGTGATGTGTTTTGTGGCCGGACACGTCAATACGCACCGGATTTTTCATCATGTCACCGGCCATGCTGGTGATGCTGTTATCGAGCGTGGCGGAGAACAACAAGGTCTGACGGTTGGTCGGGATTTGTGCAACCACGGCGTCGATGTCGTCTTTGAAACCCATGTCGAGCATACGATCGGCTTCGTCAAAAACCAAAATTTGCAAACGCGAAAGATCAACACGACCGGATTGCATTTGATCGAGCAAACGTCCGGGTGTGGCCACCAGAATATCCACACCGGCTTTGAGCAAACGGTTTTGCACCGGGTAAGGCATGCCACCGACAATCGAAACGGTTTTGATGCGCTTCATTTTTACGCCGTAGACTTCAGCGGCTTTGGTCACCTGCATGGCGAGTTCGCGGGTCGGGGTCAACACCAATACACGTGGACCACGACCGACGACCGGATGGGGCTCACTCAAAATTTGCAAAGCAGGCAACATGAACGCCGCGGTTTTGCCGCTACCTGTTTGTGACGAGACCAAAACGTCGCTGCCGGCCAAAACTTCCGGGATCGCGCGCGCTTGTACGTCGGTCGGGTCGGTGTAACCGGTTGCCGCAATAGCTTCGAGAAGGGCTTTGTTTAAGCCTAGTGTTTCAAATTTCATTTTCAACTTTCAATCGTGACCACTCTGCTCCACACGGAGACAAAGAAGTCGTTACGCGATCACACTTGATCGCAAAAAGAGGCACAGCAATAGCCAACACACAAAATTTCGCGTGTGGTCACGATTTCGAAAGGGAATTGAAAAATCGCGGTTGATGCGCCAACATCGGCACCAACCTATATGCGATTCGAGAAAGGCGTCTGACTACGAGCCTGAAAAGAGAAAAGCGGGGCGGGGGACGATGAACTTATTTACTACATTCGCGTTGCAGCTAACAACCCTTGCTGCATTGCACAAACGGAAGTTTACGGCAATCGAAACCAAAATGCCAGTAAAAAAGCGTGAATTTTCATGGAGATAGCAGTGGCCGCAGGATGAAGCCTTATCCTTGGTGGGGAAAGGCTATATCTGACGGGCGGTTTCAGCTGTTTTATCCTCAAACGCATTGTCATTGCTCGATTTTCGTCTATTTCTATTGCGCACCAAGCGCTCGTGCAGTCCGGTAATCTTGATGCTGGCCGTTTTTTCGAAGCATGCAGGAAAAAAAGCGTGCATCAAGGCCGCACCTGCTGCTGCAAACAGTTCCAATGCGAAACCGAAGGCGACCGCAAAGTGTTGCCAATAGGATTCGCCGACGCTGGCGGGGTGTTTGGTAAAGAAATTAGGCATAAAAACCATTCAAGCGCAAATTTGCCAGACTAGTGTAACGCGTGTTTGGTGAAAAATAGTTGCGAATCTTGCACGTAAAATGCATATTTCGAGAAATTAATTCTTCTAAATGCCTACAAATGAAAATAAACTCTTTTGACGGGTTTGACAAACTCATCCTCAAACACTTACAGGAAGATGCCTCCATCAGCTTGAACGACCTCGCCACCACCATCAAACTCTCGCCCACCCCAACCTGGCGACGTGTACAGCGACTGGAGGCGGCCGGTGTGATTCGCAAGCGGGTCGCGCTGCTGGATGCCGCAAAAATCAATCTGGGGGTGACTGTTTTTGTGGGCATCAAAACCAATCAACACAACCCGTCATGGCTGGGAAAATTTGCCGCCGCCGTGGCGGACGTGCCGGAAATCGTTGAGGTCTATCGCATGAGCGGTGACCTCGATTATTTATTGCGGGTGGTGGTGCCCGATATTGCCGGCTATGACAGCGTTTATCGCAAACTGATTAACTCTGTCGAGTTGTTTGACGTCAGCTCCAGTTTCGCCATGGAGCAAATGAAATTCACCACGGCGTTGCCGCTGGATTACGTCTAGGAAATCCCGGTTTAATTCCGTTCCAACACGCCTGCGTTATGCGTGTTTCCATTCAGACCGCGCCAGAAATAACTCATGGTGGTGAAGATGTCGCAGCGAATCGACTGTCCTCAGGTTTGCCCAACCGGCTTCTTGCTGGTGCGCCACATTAAATACACACCCGCCACAATCATCGGTATACACAGCCATTGTCCGCGTGATAACCCGAGTGCGCCGAGCCCGAGAAAACTATCCGGTTCGCGTGCAAATTCGGCAAAAAAGCGGAAACCACCGTAGCCAAGCAAAAACATCGCCGAAACCGCACCCACCGCACGTGGCTTTTTGCTGAACCACCACAACAGCACGAACAAAAATACCCCTTCGCCCAGCACGTTATAGAGTTGCGATGGATGGCGCGCAAGTGGTGTGGCATCGACTTGTGGAAACCACATCGCCCACGGCCAGGTATTGGCGTCGGTAATGCGACCCGGCAATTCGCCGTTGATGAAATTGCCTATGCGCCCGGCGGCCAGCCCGGTCGGCACCAACGGGGCAATGAAGTCTGTCACCTGAAAAAGTGTGCGATCGTGTTTGCGCCCCCACCACCACATCGCCACCAACACGCCCAAAAAACCGCCGTGGAAACTCATGCCGCCCTGCCAGACATAAAAAATCTCAATCGGGTTAGCGAGAAACCGCTCGAATTGATAAAACAAAATGTAGCCCATGCGGCCGCCAAGCACGACCCCAAGAATGCCGTAAAACATCAGGTCCTCAACCACGGCCGGGTTGTAACCGAGGTCGGGTCGGCGTTTGGCATGCATCCGCCCAAGCACAATAAACAACACAAAGGCGGCGACGTAGGTCAATCCGTACCAATGAATTTTGAGGGGGCCAAGCGCCAGCGCTACGGGGTCAAACTGCGGGTGAATCAGCATAGGTGCACCAATTAAAGTGTTCGTATTCAAGAGTGGCCAATTATCGCACCCACATCGACTCTGGGCGCAGGGCGATGTTTGGGGGATGCTTCAGCCATGGTGAACAAGCCATCCGGTAGAATCGGACATCCGGTTTTAACCTTACTTGCAAAGCTCTCCCGACCATGGACATAAATAAATACCGCTCATTCACCATCACCCAGGGCAATGAACGCGCGCCCAATCGCTCGATGTTGCGCGGCATTGGTTATGGTGATGATGATTTTTATAAGCCGTTTATTGGTTTGGCCAACGGCCACAGCACCATGAACCCGTGCAATGCCGGTATTCAGCCGCTGGCCGATGCCGCCGACCTAGCCATTCGTGAGGCGGGCGGCATGCCGCAGATGTTTGGCACCATCACCGTCACCGACGGTATCTCGATGGGCACCGAGGGCATGAAGTATTCGCTGGTGTCGCGTGAAGTTATCGCCGACTCTATTGAGACCGCCTGTCAGTCACAATTCATGGATGGGGTGTTGGCGATTGGTGGCTGCGACAAAAATATGCCGGGTGCCATGATCGGCATTTGTCGCATGAATATCCCGGCCATCTTTGTTTATGGCGGCACCATCAAGCCCGGTCACCACAAAGGCAAAGATTTGCAAATTGTCAGTGTGTTTGAGGCGGTCGGTTCGTTTAATGCCGGCAAGATGAATGCCGAAGATTTTGGTTGCATCGAGCGCCAGGCCATCCCCGGTGTCGGTGCCTGTGGTGGCATGTACACCGCCAACACCATGTCGTCGTCGTTTGAGGCGCTGGGCATGTCGTTGCCATATTCATCCACCATGGCGGCGGTAGATGATGAGAAAAAAGTCTCCGCCGCCGAATCCGCCCGCGTATTGGTTGAGGCCGTCAAAAAAGGCCCGAATAGCGGCCTGCGCCCGCGCGATATCGTCACCCGCAAATCGATTGAAAACGCCGTCTCAGTCATCATGGCGGTCGGTGGCTCAACCAACGCCGTGCTGCACTTCCTGGCCATCGCACACGCAGCCGATGTGGAATGGACGATTGACGACTTCGAACGTGTGCGCAAGAAGGTTGGCGTCTTCTGTGACCTCAAGCCTTCCGGCAAATATGTGGCGGTGGATTTACACAAAGCCGGTGGTGTGCCGCAGGTAATGAAGATGTTACTCAAAGCCGGCCTGTTGTTTGGTGAGTGTATGACCATCACCGGCAAAACCATCGCCGAAACCTTGGCCGATATTCCGGATGCACCTCGGGCGGACCAAGACGTGATTCGCCCATACAACAACCCGATGTACAAAGAAGGCCACTTGGCGATTCTGAAAGGTAACCTCGCCCCCGAAGGCTGTGTCGCCAAAATCACCGGCCTCAAAAACCCCGTCATCACCGGGCCGGCGCGTGTGTTTGATTCCGAGCCGGAATTGATGGACGCCATCATGGCCGACAAGATCACGCATGGCGACGTGGTGGTGCTGCGCTATGAAGGCCCGAAAGGCGGCCCCGGCATGCGCGAAATGTTGGCGCCCACCTCGGCGCTCATCGGCAAAGGCTTGGGCGAGACGGTGGGTTTGATTACCGATGGCCGATTCTCTGGTGGCACATGGGGCATGGTAGTTGGTCACGTCGCGCCCGAGGCGTATGTGGGTGGCACCATCGGCCTCGTGCATGAGGGCGACTCGGTCACCATTGATGCCAAACAATTGTTGATTCAGCTGAATGTGGATGACGCCGAGATCGCAAGACGCCGAGCGGAATGGAAAGCGCCCGCGCCGCGATACACGCGTGGTGTGTTGGGCAAATACTTTAAGTTGGTGGGAACGGCCTCGAAGGGGGCGGTGACGGATTAGTCGTCCAAGCGCCCAGTTGAAATTATGCGATCCAAAGCCAACATTGTCCCGCTGGAAACGATCAGCCCACGAATCCTTTTGATTCGCGGACAGCGAGTCATTATTGATGCGGACCTAGCTGAACTTTATGCGGTCACGACCAAGGCACTTAACCAAGCGGTTAAGCGCAACATGGATCGGTTCCCCGAAGATTTTATGTTTCGCTTGACCGCCAAAGAGAAGGGTGAGGTGGTCACAAATTGTGACCACCTCGCAAAGCTGAAGTTTTCAAAGTCTCTGCCCTTTGCCTTCACCGAGCACGGTGCGATTCAGGTTGCAAATACACTGAGTTCGCCACAGGCGGTCAAGATGGGGGTTTATGTTGTCCGGGCCTTTGTGCAGTTGCGACATCTGCTTGCGAACAACCGTGAACTGGTAAGTCGCCTAGACGATCTTGAGCAAAAGACCGAAGCGCTCGCGATGACGCAAGATACTTTTGCGAGAAACACCAAAGCGCAACTTAAGCAAATGTTTGATGCGCTGCGTGAACTGATGGCAACGCCCGAGCCTGTCAAGCGCCCAATTGGTTTTGTGCATCCTTCGGAGAAACCTAGCGATACCAAGGGGCGGAACAAATAATGGTGGTCCGTCCCCGATTATTTAGGGGACACCCATTAGCTGGCCGGTGTCAAGTGAGCGAACGAATTTCTCGCTGCTGATGCGACAAGGTTAATCGAATTACACCGCCATCTCAAGTTCCACCATCACACCCGTTTCTTCGTTTATTTGGCTACGATCCGTC
>CAMTWK010000005.1:0-45554 GCA_947085425.1 uncultured Burkholderiales bacterium
AAAAGCGCTGCTCAGCCGCCCGCTATCGAGTACGTAGGCCATCAACCTTACGAAGTACAGTTTGGATTCGCAGAATTTATAGGTCGCCAAGAATGAAAAGCGTATATAAGGCGGGCCGACCCGTGAAATATGCAGGCTAGGCGCACAGCCAAAGCAACTATGAGGCGCGTCACTCGTTGTCGTGCATCCGCATCAGGCGTGCTTTTTCTTCCAATTGCACGTCCTCAATTTCGCGCAGCATGCCGTCCATATCGACTTTTTTGTGGCTGCGTTTAAATTGACCAGTGAGTATGGTGTCGTTGGTCAGTTTGCCGGACTTGTAATGTGCCCAAATTTCGGCGCCATAGGAAGTGGTCAATAATTCCGGCGCGTACCGCCCAAAATAATTGCGCAGGTTGCCGACGTCGCGTTCGAGCATGGCTTCGGCGTGATTGTTGCCGGCCGCGTCCACCGCCTGTGGTAAATCGATGATCACCGGGCCGTCGGCACCGACGAGAATATTGAATTCACTCAAGTCGCCGTGGATGATGCCGGCACACAACATTCGCACCACTTCGCCGATGAGGATGTGATGATATTTGACCGCCATTTCCGGGGTGAACTCAACGTCATTGAGACGTGGGGCGGCATTGCCGTCGGCATCGGTCACCAATTCCATCAGCAACACGCCTTCGTGAAAATTGTAGGGCTTGGGAACACGCACACCGGCTGCGGCCAAACGGTAGAGGGCATCAACTTCGGCGCTTTGCCAGGCGGCTTCCTGTGATTGACGGCCAAAACGGGTGCCCTTGGCCATGGCGCGCGCCTGCCGGGAGTTTTTGGTTTTGCGGTTTTCAGTGTAATCGACTGCCTGCCGAAAGGCGCGTTTGTTGGCTTCTTTATAAACTTTGGCGCAACATGCCGGTTCGTCGTCGCCGCCGCTGCGCACCACAAAAACCATGGCTTCTTTGCCACTCATCAACTGTCGCACGACGCCGGTAATCAGGCCATCTTCGAGCAGGGGTTCGAGGCGTTTCGGAATTCTCATGCCGTCATTTTAGAGGAAGCGTTGTGGATGCCCCATTTATTTTGCGGTGGCCGGTCGCGCTGAGTTTACAGCGGCATCGAGCGCAGCCCAAACATCTGCTCGCCGATGATCAAATATTCGACCCGTGCGATGTGTTTGCCGTCATGTTTCTTTTCGTCTTTGAATGTGTAACCAACGGCGGCAACCACATCACCAATTTTTGGTTTGGCTACTTTCCACGCCTCAACCCGGGTGAGCGGGGCCAGTTCGAGTTCCCATTCGCCGCGTGCCTTCGGCAGCACCGCTTTGGCCAGGATCGGGGCACCATCAACCGGTCTGGATTGGGCCGGCGCGACGCGTTTGGCTAGGTCGCCAGGCAAGGCTAATTTATCGGTCAACACAATGGTCAGTTCCACATGCGGGTTTTGCCATAACAAGGCGGTTATTTTCCCTTCGAAATACAGTGGTCGGGTTTCGTCGAAACTAGACCAGCCGTGGTGGGCGAACACGCCCGGGGCAATGACCGCAAGGGGCAGTGCAAACACAAATTGACGACGTTTCATGATGGCTCCGATTGAGTCGGTTAAACGTAGGCGATCCAACGACCGCAAAAAATGACGGCGATCCAAATGACAAGTGAAAATAATGCCTGAAAACGGGTGACAAGATTGGCTGGGTCCAACGCGCCGCGGGCATGCAGGATGGCGGCATTGGTGCCGGCGACAAACAGCAGGGAGATTTTGGCGATAAACATTGGATTAGCGATCAATGCGCCAATTTGTGTGACAAACATCGTCAGGCCGGTCAGCATCGCCAATAAAAATCCAAACAAAGTCCACGGCAAGACACTTTTTGCCAAATCGTTGACGTCAAGCCGCGCCATCAATCCCATCAGACGCAGGTCAACAATCCACATGGTGCCAAATACAATGCCAATAGCGGCAATATGCAAAACCTCCAGCACCGGATAGGCGAAGGCGTTGGCTTTTAATGCGACCAGTGGTGCCCATTGCTCGAGCAGCACGAGGGCATTGGGTTGGTTGCTGGCTGCGGCGATTGATCCGAGCAATGGATATTCCTTGTTTGTTTGCGAAGCAGCGATGGGGAATGGCGGGCGGCATGGCTGGTAATACTGTGGCGAAATTTCAGAGCCCATTAAAGCGTGCCATGCCTGGGCCGGTCAACGGGGATTCGTCGAATCCACAGAAACGCGACCAACAACGATCAAAGATGAAACTCGCCTACTGGTGCGCTATTTAGGAACTTTTTGCCACAAAGTGAGCGCCATTGCTGGTGTTTGGCAAAATCATAAGATACAGCTGGGAACCGGCGATACCGCTGACACCATCGCGTGTTTCTTGCATAATTTGCCTCTGCTTCTACCACCGGTCTACCACCGGTCAATCCACCCTCAACCCATTGGAGATTGCCATGTTTCGTTTGCCTCGATTTTTACGAATTATTGCCGCAGCCTTCGCGCTGATGATTGGGTGTGCCAATGCGCAGCAAAATTTTGACAAGGTCGAAGTCAAAGTCGAAAAACTATCGGAGTCGACCTACGTGTTGTTTGGGGCGGGCGGCAATATTGGTGTGTCGGTCGGTGACGATGCCGTGTTTATTATTGATGACCAATACGCACCGTTGACGCCAAAAATCTTGGCTGCGTTAAAAACCATTACCGACAAGCCGGTTAAATTTGTGTTGAATACCCACTGGCATGGCGACCATACCGGCGGCAATGAAAATATGGGCAAGAGTGGGGCGCTGATTGTCGCCCATGAAAATGTGCGTAAACGTTTGTCTTCTGAACAATTCATCGCCTTGTTCAACTCCAGGGTGCCGGCGGCGCCGAAAGCGGCGTTGCCGGTGGTGACATTTTCAAGTGATATCACCTTTCATTTAAATGGCGATGAAATTTTCGGGTTTCACGTTGCCAAGGCGCATACCGACGGTGACACCGTGGTGCAATTCAAGAACAGCAATGTGATTCACATGGGCGATTTGTTTTTTAACCGCTGGTATCCGTTTATTGATGTTTCCAGTGGCGGGCATCCGGATGGGGTGATCGCGGCGGCGGAGCGGGTATTTGCCCTTGCCAATGACAGCACCAAAATTATTCCCGGCCACGGTCCGGTTGCCAGCAAGGTTGACCTCAAGGTCTATCGCGATATGTTGGTCACGGTTACCGGCCGCATCAAGGTATTGGTGAAAGCGGGCAAAACTCTGGACGAAATCAAAGCCGCCAAACCAACCGCGGAATTTGATGAGGTATGGGGCAGGAATTTCTTGCAAGCCGACCGTTTTGTGGAAATGCTGACGGCGGCGTACGCCGCCAAAAAATAACCCTTATTGCGCTATTCGACGCTGGTCGTGTCGAATAGTGCTTTGGGTGACTGGGTTGGCCTAAGCGGCAATCAGGCGCAGACCGTCCATATTGATGACATCAATGGTCGCGCCGTTGACTTCAATTTTGCCGCTGGCTGTTAAGGATCGTAAGGTTCTGGAAAAGTGTTCCTGCGTCATGTTGAGACGTGATGCAATCAGGCCCTTGCGGGCGGAAAGTTCGATCCGGCCATCGACCGATTGTTTTTTGCGGCCGTCGCGCGCCAGTTCATCCAACAGAAAACGCGCAACCCGCCCCAGAGCTTTGCGCAACAGGATGTTTTCCAAATCACTGGTGCGCCGATACAGGCGATCGCTGAGATTGCGGATCAGGCGCTGCGCCAATTGGTGGTTCAGCTCCAATTCACTCAACAGCGCCCCACGGGTCACGTGCACCAGCGTGCAGTCGGTCAATGCTACTGCGGACAGCAAATGGGTGCGTCCGGCGAGCACCGCCGCCTCACCAAAACATTCTCCCTCCTGAATCAATTCGACCACGTGTTCGTTGCCCTGAACGGTGTCAACGGATAGCTTTAATCGACCGGTGGCCACCACAAATATTCCGGTGGCCATACTGCCACGCCCCAATACCACACTGCCACGTTTGAAATGGGAGGTGGTGATGCCTGCCGTCAGGCGGGTGAGGGTGGATAGATCGAGAGCCTTAAACAGGCTGGATCGGGCCAGCGTATTGATATGTTCGGCTGCAAGGTTATACATGATGGTGCTCCATGGTGTTTTTTGAAAATCGTATGGCGGAAAATCAATCCGCGTCCGGTTGATTTGATGGTGCGCCCCCTGCGCGTCGCGAATTTGATCTTTATCAAACGAGCAACAACCCAATACAGCGCAAATCGCCAAAGCAGCCTGTCTTTCGCATTTGTTTGATATTTGTCAAAGAACGCAGGCGTTTGCCAGCGTAGCCTTTGCTTGGGCATCGTTCCATGCTATTCGTATGTTTTGCATCTGGCAATCCGGACAATGGGAAATAAAAAATGAAAACAATCAATCAGCCCCACCAATCTATCCGTCAATCCACCCGCCATTTCACGCCTCTGGTACTTGCGGTCATGACCTGTTGGCTGCTCGTCATACCCGCTGGCGCGGCGCAGGCGCAGGCGGTTGATGCCGCTGCTGCAGAAGCGCTGGCTAAAAAGAGCAAATGCACCACCTGTCATACCGTTGATAAGGCCAAGGACGGCTCGTCGTATAAGGATATTGCTGCCAAGTACAAAGGCAAGGCGGATGCCCCACAAAAATTGTTCATCCATTTGACCACCAACCCGAAAGTCAAGATCGACGGCAAAGATGAAACACACGAAGGGCCAAAAACGAAAAATGATGCCGATATCAAAAATTTAGTGGCGTGGGTTCTCAGTCGTTGATACCCGCAGACTAAAAACAGCCCCCCAGCCGCCGGTGAGCGCGAGATAAAGGATATCGAATGAAATCGAACCCCATACAACACGCGGCGCATTATTGGCTGGCTGGATTTTTAATGTTGATTGGCCTGGTTTTTTTTATACCCGCCAGTCAGGCTGCGGATGCGCCGACGCTGGCGTCGGCAAAAAAAGATCTGGTATTGAATAGTGACGCCAAATGCACCCGCTGCCATGGCGAAGACGACGAAGCACCGGTATTGGCCATTGGTAAAACCAAACATGGCACACGTGCCGACGGGCGCACACCAACCTGTACCAGCTGCCATGGTGAAAGTGATAAACATATCAACAAGCCGGAAGGGGTGAAAGAGCGACCCAAGCCTGATGTGATGTTCAGTTCTCACGGCAAGTCCCCAGCCAAAACCACCGCAGCGGTTCAGACGGCAGCGTGTTTGACCTGTCATACCAAAGACGCACAACGATCACATTGGGCGGGAAGCATTCACGACAGCCGTGACGTGTCCTGCAGCTCGTGTCATCAAGTGCATTCCGCGCACGACAAGGTGCGCGACAAACGCGGCCAACCGGAAGTCTGCCTGGCCTGCCATAAGACGCAGCGTGCAGAAATCAGCCGGCCCTCCCATCATCCGGTTCTCGAAGGTAAAGTGGCCTGCTCTGATTGCCACAATGCGCACGGTTCGGTAGGTCCGAAATTGATGAAGCGTGACAGCGTGGTGGAGACCTGTTATCAATGCCACGCCGAAAAACGCGGACCGTTTGTGCACAACCACCAGCCGGTCAATGAGGATTGTTCAAACTGTCACAACCCACATGGCGCCGTGGCCGAAAGCATGTTGAAAGTACGTCCACCATTTTTGTGCCACCAGTGCCACACCCCGCACGGCGGCTTTATTCCGCAGGTCATCGGTGGACAGGTGGTCGGTCTGCGGCCCTCATCACCGGCCGGGCTCGGCAAAGGCACCACCAATGTTACCCAAGGTCGCTCCTGTCTGAATTGTCATACCGAGGTGCACGGCAGCAACAATCCGAGCACCACCAATCCAACCCCGCAATTCATGTTGCGATAAGAATGGGGTAGCGAAAATGAAAACAATGATTCGGAACGTCCGGCTGCATCCCGCCCTGATTGCGGTGGGCGCGATGAGCATTATGGCCGCCATCGGCCAGGCGCGCGCCGAGTCAAACGATGTGCTCAAACAACTGATGGAGCCGGAAAGTTCGGTTACAGTCGGGCTGGCGGGAGTGAGTGGTGACAGTCGCGACCGCGCCCAATTCGGCATGTTCAACGGCATGCGTAATGATCGCGGTGTGTTGTTACTCGATATCGATTATTTGCGGCGCGACAATGCCACCGGCACCTGGGCAAGTATGCAGGCGCGCAATCTGGGTCTGGATAATCGCGAATTTTCGATCAGCATGCACAAGCAGGGCAACTGGAAAATATTTGGTGAGTACAACGAGATCACCCGCCATAGCCCGTTTACCGTCAACAGCGGCATGCGCGATGTGGGTTCGACCCGGCCGACAGTGGTGGCATTAACGGTTCCGGGTTCTGGCAATGATCTTGATTTCAAACTGGCGCGCAAAGCCGCGTCGGCAGGCTTCGAAAAGTGGCTGGCACCCGACCTGCTGTTTGAGGCCAGTTTTAAAAACGAGGACAAAACCGGTGTGCGCATGTGGGGTCGTGGTTATGACTGTGCGGCATTTGTTTGTGGTTCGTCGACCACCGCCGCCGTCAACCAGACAAACTTCCTGAAAAACGCCATTTTGATGATTCCGGAGCCGATCAATTCGACCATCCAGCAGTTCGACGCAAAATTGAGCTTCCACAACAAAAAGCTGAGTCTGACGGCTGCCTATTACGCCTCGTTTTATACCAATGCCAACGGCAATATCAGCCCGATTGTGCCGAACAGTCTCTATGGCGGCAACGGCACTCTGGTGCCGGCTCTGTATCCCGCCGTGGGCAGCAACATCTTTGCCGGCGGTGGCACCAGTCTACAAAATGTGTTGCAGTCGCCGATGGCGTTGCAGCCGGACAATCAGGCGCATCAATTTTCGGTGGCCGGTAACTATGCATTTACGCCATCCACCCGCGCCACGTTTCGCTACGGATTGTCGCGGGCAACACAGGATCGGGATTACGCGGCCATGGGTCTGGCCGGCAGTGCGCCCGCAGGTTTGACCAATCTGGGTGGGCGCGTCGATACCACCACCGCACAATTTGGCATCACGTCGCGGCCGATACGCAACTTATCACTGCTGGCAAATCTGAGCTACGCCGATAAGGTCGACAAGACACCGCAAGCGGCGTACAACGTTGCCGCCAAAGCCATTTTCCCGGCGACGGTGCCGCCCAGTTTCACCAACAGCAACCAGCCCGGCATACCCGGAGCGGTGTGGAACAACCTGCACATTTCCAATACCAATTTGATCGGCAAACTTGAAGCCAGTTATCGTCTGGCGGAGGGCTACCGGGCCACCATTGGTGCCGATTACCGCTCAATTGAACGGGTGGTGCCGGAGTCGCGTGTGGAAGAGGCGCTTGGTGGTTTGGGTCCGTTGCGCAGAAAAACCAACGAGACCGGTTATCGCTTTGATCTCCGCCGCAGCATGTCGGAGACCTTAAACGGCAGCATTGGATTTTCCAGCAGCACCCGCACGGGTTCCGACTGGACCAACCTGAGCACATTGAACCCGACCCAGCCGACTCCAAACACGCCCGCCAATAATTTTTTGATCAATACCTATTGTGGTGGCCGCGAATGTTATGGCCAGGTTTTGTCGGCGGACTCGATTCTGCAGCTGAACGCCAACACGCCGTTTCCGGTGCACATGGCGGATTTGAAACGTGACAAATGGAAATTGTCCATCGACTGGAGCCCGCTTGAGAAACTCAGCGTGCAATTGCAGGCTGAAGAAGGCAAGGATAGAAATACCATGCCGGTTGATCCGGTGGCCGGTGGCAAGGGCTGGCGCCAGACGCGGATGGTGTTTTATGGCATGGACGTTTCGTACGCCCTGTCCGAAACGTGGAAACTGACGGGTTACGCATCGCTCGGCTCACAGACCAATTTCATCAACCACAGCACCGGTTATGTGGCCGATATCAACAGTCGCAGTGGGGCCTATGGCTTGTCGCTGGCGGGCGAGGTGACGAAAAAATTGCAGGTCGGAAGCAATCTGTCGCTGATTAATGAAATCAACCGCTACGCCGCCGCCGCCAATACCGGAACCAGCGGTGACCGCCTGACCGGACTGATCGTGACCCAGCCCAATGCCAATAATCTGGCACAGGCCGCGGTGGGTTTGCCAAATGTGGTTTACCGCAAGACGATTTTTAGCGTGTTTGGACAATACGCACTCAACAAAAAATCAGATTTGCGCATGGATGTCTCATACCAACGCGCCAAATTTGAGGACTGGATTTGGGGAATCGCCGGCAACCCGTTTGTTTTTTCCGACAACACCACCGTCAATCAGCAGGTTGATCAGAACGTGACGTTTGTTGGTGCCTCGTACATTTACCGATTCTGATCAGACCGAAACGAGTCTGACGGGTGGAGAACGGCGGGTGGAGAACGGCGGGTGCCTTCGACGCACCGTTGGCATGCCTTTTTAATCGGCCTGACACGTTTATAGACGGGATCTGACCGAATGGAAGTCTTGCAAGCGGATGTGGTGATTATTGGTGCAGGTGGTGCCGGTTTGCGGGCGGCAATTGCAGTAGCCGAAGCCGATCCAACGCTCACCATTGCGTTAATCTCAAAAGTGTATCCCATGCGCAGCCATACGGTTGCCGCCGAGGGCGGCTCGGCCGGGGTGGTGCAATCACACGATAGCCTGGAGCATCATTTTCACGACACGGTGTCCGGCGGTGATTGGCTGTGTGAGCAGGACGTGGTCGATTATTTTGTCGCCCATTGCACCGAAGAAATGGTGCAATTGGAACACTGGGGCTGTCCATGGAGTCGCAAACCAGACGGGCACATCAATGTGCGTGCGTTTGGCGGTATGAAAATAGAACGAACCTGGTTCGCGGCCGACAAAACCGGCTTTCATATGCTGCACACGCTGTTTCAGACCTCGATTAAATATCCGTCGATCAAACGCCTGGATGAACATTTTTGTGTGGAGCTGCTGGTTGAGGATGGGCGCGCTCAGGGCGCGGTAACGATTGAAATTGCCACCGGCGAATTCACAATGGTGCAAGCCAAGTCGGTCATTATCGCCACCGGTGGGGCGGGACGGGTGTTTCGGGACAATACCAACGGCGGCATTGTTACCGGCGACGGCATGGCGTTGGCCTACCGACACGGCGTGCCGCTGCGTGATATGGAATTCGTGCAATACCATCCGACTTGTATGCCCGGTACCGGGCTGTTGTTTACCGAGGCGTGTCGCGGCGAGGGCGGCTTCTTGTTGAACAAGGATGGTTATCGCTACCTGCAAGACTATGGGCTTGGTCCGGCGCAACCCACGCCGGTCAACAAGGCCATGGAATTAGGGCCGCGTGATCGACTGAGTCAGGCGTTTTGGTATGAGCAACAAAAAGGCCGAACCATCGACGGTCCGCACGGCGCGGTGGTGCATCTCGACTTGCGGCACCTTGGCGAAAAAAAGTTGCGCGAACGCTTGCCACAAATCTATGAGCTCGCCGAACAGTTCCTCGGCGTCGACCCGGCCAAGGCCCCGATCCCGGTGCGACCGGCGGTGCATTACACGATGGGGGGCATCACGGTGGATGGCAAATGTGCGACGTCGCTGCCCGGCTTGTTTGCGGTCGGTGAATGCTCGAGTGTCGGTATTCATGGCGCCAACCGGCTCGGGTCCAATTCGCTTGCCGAACTTTGTGTGTTTGGCAAAGTGGCGGGAGAACAGGCGGCGAGGTTTGCCAAATCAGTGCCGACCGGCAATTCAGCATTGCTGTACAAACAGGCCATGGTTGCCGAGCAACGCGCCTTAAATATCGTCGGCAGCAGCCAAGGCACCGAACGTATTGCCAGCATGCGCCGGGAGATGGCCGCAAGCATGGAGTCCGGTTGCGGAATTTTTCGACTGGGTGACGAGATGCAACATACCTGTGACAAGATTGCCGAATTGCGTCATCGCTTCAAGAAGGTGAAGGTTGACGACAAGTCACGCGTGTTTAATTTCGAGTGGCTGCTGGCCATCGAACTCGGTTATCAACTCGAGGTGGCCCAAGCGATTGCTGTTTCGGCGTTGCATCGCAAGGAGTCGCGTGGTGCCCATCAGCGCTTGGACGGGTTTAACGAGCGCGACGACGTCAATTATCTGAAACACTCGTTGGCAACATTTGCCGGTGACCGGCCACCGCTGATGACCTACGGTGACGTCAACATTACCCGTTCACAACCGGCAGTGCGTGCCTATGGTGCGGCGGGTGCCCGCGCCGATGCAGCCAAACTTCCGACCGCTGCAGAAAGGCCGATATGACCGCCGCAGCAAAACTCATTACGATCAACGTATTACGTTATCGGCCTGAAGAGGATTCCGAGCCGGTGTGGCAGGCCTACCAGGTGCCGTTTACGGAGGACATGTCGGTGCTGCAGGGCTTGCAGTACATCAAGGACGAGCTCGATGGCACACTCTCCTACCGCTGGTCGTGTCGTATGGCCATTTGTGGCAGTTGCGGCATGATGGTTGATGGCGTTCCCCAGCTCGCCTGCAAAACTTTCCTGCGCGATTATTTCCCGGCAGCGGTGAAGATCGAGGCGCTGGCACATTTTCCAATCGAGCGTGATCTGGTCATCGATATGCGTGACTTCATCACCAAGCTGGAAAGTATCAAGCCTTTTATTGTTGCCGAAACGCCGCGCGAATTGAGTTCCGGTGAATATTTACAAACACCGGCAGAGTTGCAGCGATATGAGCAATTCAGTGACTGTATCAACTGTTTGCTGTGTTACGCCGCCTGTCCGCAATATGGTTTGAATACAAAATTTATCGGTCCAGGTGCGATGGCGTTGCTTCACCGTTACAACATGGATTCGCGTGATGCCGGTAAAGACCAACGCATGTCGCTGGTTCACGCCGAAGAAGGCGTTTTTAATTGCACCGCAGTCGGTTATTGTTCCGAAGTCTGCCCGAAAAAAGTTGACCCGGCGAACGCGGTCAACATCAATAAAACGGAAAGTGCCAAGGACTATTTTTTGCGTTGGTTGCCGTTTGTCGGGCCCAAGGGATCACGGGGGGACAAATGAGCGCGCGCCGACCGTATAAACGACCTATGGCGGGTTGGTGGCGGCGTAATCCGTTTTTTGTCGAATATATGGTGCATGAGGCCACGGCGATATTTGTCGCCCTGTACGCACTGATACTGTTGGTGAGTGTGGTGCAACTTGCCACCGGTGAGGCTGCGTGGAGTCAGTGGGTTGCCATTTTGCGCAGCCCGGGCATGGTCATTCTGCACGGTGCTATTTTGATTGCGCTTTTGTACCACGCCTGGACTTGGTTCAACATCATGCCACGTACCTTGCCTCCCATCATGCTTGGTGGCAATCGGGTTCGTGCCAAAACGATCACCACAGTTGGGCTGGTGACGGCGCTGATCAGCAGTCTGATGGTATTTGCCTTAATAGATTGGCTGGGCAAATGAAACGATCCAACGCACCAATTTTTTGGGGATTGTTTGGTGCCGGCGGCATGTTGTCCGCACTCATCGGACCGATGTTGGTTTTTATCACCGGTATTGCCTTGCCGCTGGGCTGGCTGTTGCCGCGTGAATTATTGAGCTATGCCAGCGTGTTGACCTTCGCACAGCATTGGCTGGGAAAGGGAATTCTATTTTTCGTTATCAGTCTGTTTTTTTGGCACAGCGCCCATCGCATTTTTCACACCCTGCATGATGTCGGAATTCACGCCGGGCTGTTGGCCAGGTTGATTTGTTACGGGCTCGCCATGGCAGGCACCCTGATCGCGCTGGTGGTATTGCTGCTGATTGGCTTTTGAACAGAAAAACATGGTTTTTTGAACGGCAAAACATGGTTTTTGAACGGCCGACGATATGAAATTATTTGCAATACCCATCGAGCAATTTATGAAAGGTAAAAAACCATGACTGTTGCCGTCGATACCGTGGAGGTTGAATCCGCGCCGATCAATCAAGTGCCTGTTTACCTGCAAGAGACCTATTGGTGGGCATACGTTCATCCTCATGCGATCTGGTTGTTTGAGCGGCAATGGCTGGTGAATGCAATCTTGTTTGGCAATTTCGCCCGCTTACGCGATGCGGCGCTGGATGCACTCGGCGCATCGGTGTCTGGGCGCACGTTGCAGGTGGCGTGTGTGTACGGCGATTTTTCACCCCGCCTGGCCAAACGGATTGGCGCGGGCGGATCACTCGACGTGGTGGATGTACTGCCATTACAACTGCAGAATCTGCGCAAAAAACTCACCGACGACATGCCGGTCACATCTTATCTACGCGACGCCGCGGCGCTTGGTTTTGCCGACGGGTCATATGACCAGTGCGTCGTGTTTTTTCTGCTGCATGAACAACCAGAGGCGGTGCGCCGACGCACCCTGAGTGAAGCGCTGCGTGTGACCCGACCGGGCGGCAGGGTGGTGCTGGTTGATTATCATTTGCCGGGACGTCTGCACCCGCTGCGTTATTTGTTTCGGCCGGTGCTGCGATGGCTCGAGCCGTTTGCGCTTGATTTATGGGAGCACGATATAACCCGCTGGTTGCCCGAACATATTCAGAAAACTCAGATTCGTAAACAAACCAGCTTTGGCGGGCTCTATCAGCAATTGGTGATCACCGTTTAGTCAATTCCCCTCGCCGCAATACTTTTGGCTAGCTACGGACCGCCAGCCGCCACAGTGACGTGACTTCCGCGGCACGGGCGGCGTGTAACGGGTCGGTGGCATCACTCACACGCGGGTGGGTGGGGCGCACATCATGGCGCTCGAGTACCACCAGGCCAGCATCGGCAATCCAACTCAATAATTCTTCACGCGAACGCAAGCCGAGATGTTCGGCAATATCAGAAATGATCAGCCAGCCTTCACCATCAGCGGTCAAATGGGCCGCGAGTCCGGCCAAAAACCCGCGCAACATGCGACTGTCTGGATCGTAAATGGCACCTTCCAGCGGTGAACTCGGTCTGGCTGGAATCCAAGGCGGATTACAGACGATCAATGGTGCTTGTCCTTCCGGAAACAGATCCGCTTCAATCACTTGCACACGCGGCGCAATTTTAAACTTGCGCATATTTTCGTTGGCACAAATGATGGCGCGACGATCCATGTCGGTGGCGATGATGCGCGCCACGCCACGTTTGGCCAGCACTGCCGCCAACACACCGGTGCCGGTGCCAATGTCAAAAGCCAACGGTAACGCTCCGGATGGATCAGCGGCCGATTTTGGCAGTGGCACGTTGGCCACCAAGTCGACGTATTCATTGCGCACCGGCGCAAACACGCCGTAGTGCGGGTGAATATTTTCACCAAGTGCGGCCACCGGCACCCCTTTTTTGCGCCACTCGTGGGCGCCGATCAGGCCGAGAATTTCGCGCATGGCAACCACCGAGTCGCCGCTATGGCCGTCTTTTCCGGGTAAACCGTAGGCCTCAATACAGGCGCGTTGCAAATCAGGCGCCCGGCGCAGTAATACCGTGTAGTCACCCGCCATGGGCAATAACAACATGCCCAGAGTGCGGGCGCGTTGGGACTGCGCCAGCCGGTGCAAATTAAATGCTTCGGTCGGTGCGGCGGGTGTGGGTGCAGAGGCGGGCGCGGCCACTGTCTTGGCGTCCACGTTTGCAGTCTTGTCGTCTTTAACCTTGCTTCTGGCGGCATTGGCCGCTTTCGGCGGACGGCGGGCATTGCGTGCCTTTTCATCGGCGCGGCGGCCCATGGCCAATAACATTTGCCGGGCGTTTTGAAAGTCGCCGCGCCATAACATCGCGGTGCCTTCACACGCCAATCGATAGGCGGTATCGGCCGACATTTGTTCGTCCGCCACCACCACGCGTTTGTGTGGGGCAATGCCACTTTCAGAGCGCCAGCGCGCGGAACCGGCCATGCCGTTGGGTTCAGACCAGCGAATAATCGGGAAGGCGCTCACGCTTGCCCCCGCAGTGTTGCAGAGGAACAAAATGTAGGAAAATTGTCGAAATGGCCAAATAAAAAACGAAAAGATGGGTTACCAATCACATGCGGAGTCCGGAAAATTTAATGTATGACAGCATACGCGTAACCATCCGTGGTTCGACGATTGCCACAAAATAGATATTTTATTGCTGCAGTTGTCATGGGGGAACGATCGAATACCGGCTCCCCTAAACGCCATGGGAAACAAATAAATCCTGCTAAGCCCGTGATTTAGCGTGGTTTTTTGCGCTGCACAATGCTAAAATTCCAGATTGTCTTTTTCGAATGCCGGATCTCATTATCATGCCACGCGCCCTCAGAAATATCGCCATCATTGCCCACGTTGACCACGGTAAAACCACCCTGGTTGACAAACTGCTTCATCAAGCCGGCTCCTTTGCCGCGCATCAGCACATTGCTGAACGTGTGATGGATTCGAACGACCTTGAAAAAGAGCGCGGCATCACCATTTTGGCAAAAAATACCGCAGTCGATTACGAAGGTGTGCACATCAATATTGTCGATACACCTGGTCACGCGGATTTTGGCGGCGAAGTGGAGCGGGTATTGTCGATGGTCGATGGTGTATTGCTGCTGGTCGATGCCGTAGAAGGGCCGATGCCACAAACCCGATTTGTCACCAAAAAAGCACTCGCGCTGGGTCTCAAGCCGATTGTGGTGATCAACAAAATCGACCGTGACGGTGCCCGTCCGGATTGGGTGGTGAATCACACATTCGACTTGATGGACAAGCTGGGTGCAACCGAAGAGCAGCTCGATTTTCCAGTGGTGTATGCATCGGCATTAAATGGTTGGGCGACCACCGATTTGTCGCAAAAACCAAACGATATGCGCGCCTTGTTTGAAACCGTGCTGAAACACGTGCCCGAGCCGGTCGGCAATCCTGAAGAACCATTGCAATTACAAATTTCGGCGTTGGATTATTCGACCTATGTGGGTCGGATCGGCGTCGGTCGTGTTCGTCGCGGCAAGATTAAAGCCGCACAGGATGTCATGTTGATGGCCAACGGCACCCAGAAAAAAGCCCGCGTGAATTTGGTGCAGGGTTTCCAGGGGCTAAACAAAGTTGAATTGGATGTCGCTGAAGCCGGCGAAATTGTCTTGATCACCGGTATTGAAGATCTGTCGATCGGTTGCACCATTGCCGACATCGAAAAGCCGGAAGCGTTGCCGACCATGGGTGTTGACGAGCCAACCTTGACCATGAACTTCATGGTGAATAGCTCACCTCTCGCCGGGCAAGAAGGCAAATTTGTCACCAGCCGCCAAATTCGTGAGCGCCTCGACAAGGAGTTGTTGGTCAACGTCGCGTTAAAAGTCGAAGAAACCGCCGACACCGACGTGTTCCGAGTTTCCGGTCGCGGCGAATTGCACCTGACCATTTTGCTCGAGACCATGCGCCGTGAAGGCTTTGAGTTGGCGGTTGGCAAACCAATGGTGGTTTACAAAGAAATTGACGGCGTCAAATGCGAGCCGATTGAAATGCTCACCGTTGACGTCGAAGATACCCATCAAGGCGCGGTCATGGAAGCACTGGGTGCGCGTAAAGCCGACCTGGTCGACATGGTGCCGGATGGTCGTGGTCGTGTGCGTTTGGATTATCGTATTCCGGCACGTGGATTGATCGGTTTCCAAACCGACTTCATGAACATGACGCGTGGAACCGGCTTAAAAAGCAACGTGTTTGACGAATATTCCCCGTTGCGCGGCGAAATTGCCGGGCGTCGCAACGGCGTGTTGATCTCTGCTGAGAAGGGCGACGCGGTTGCATATGCGCTGTGGAAATTGCAGGACCGCGGCCGCATGATTGTTTCGCCGGGCGACCGCCTGTACGAAGGCATGGTGATTGGCCTGCACAGCCGCGACAACGATCTGGTGGTCAATCCGATCAAGGGCAAACAGCTGACCAACGTGCGCTCGTCGGGTACCGATGAAGCGGTGGCGCTGGTGCCGCCGATTCAGATCACGCTGGAGTCCGCCATCGAAATGATAGAGGACGACGAGTTGGTTGAAATCACACCGAAGACCATTCGTATTCGCAAACGATTCCTGCTGGAGCATGAGCGTAAAAAGGCATCGCGCGAAGCAGCCTGATTGCTCTCACAAATCAGCATTCAAAAAAAATAGCCCCGTTATGGGGCTATTTTTTTCCAAAAAATTAATTTGAATTTGAAACTTCAATAAACGCGGGCATTTTCAGACAGTTCTGCTCGAAACTGCCCGGCAGTTAACCTGCATATTTCACGGGGACGCACTCGAGAGTGGGTGGATGGGCGTGTGATTTTTCGCTCGACTGACCGAGTAATATCGAGATATTACGAGGGAAGAGAGCGGAAAAGCGCATGTTTTGAGGCCCGCTATCGAGTGCGTAGGTTATCAACCTTACGAGGTACAGTTTGGATTCGCAGAATTTATAGGTCGCCAAGAATGAAAAACGTAGGTAAGGCGGGCCGACCTGTGAAATATGCAGGCTAAGGAGTTTGGCAAAAAATACAAAAGCCGCGTGATCAACCACGCAGCTTTGTTGTTTCTTTATTTAATAGTTGGTTGGTTTTTTAAGTGCTTTTCCAAGAACGCCAAAATACGTTCATAGGCTTCAAGCGTATTTTTCTTTTTGGAAAAGCCATGCCCTTCGTCGGCAAAAACAACGTAATCAACCGGCACATTATTCTTCATGACGGCGGCAACAATATCGTCGCTTTCGGCCTTGATCACACGTGGATCATTGGCACCTTGAATAACGATCATTGGCATGCGAATTTCCTTTGCATGGAACAGCGGCGAGGTGGCAATCAAAAAGTCGCGGTCTTTGACCGGATCGCCAATTTCTTCGTAGAGCGCTTTACGCTGTGCTTCCCAATATGGCGGTATGCTTTCCAGCGTGCGAATCCAATTGGTGACACCAAAAATATTCACACCGACTTTGAAGGCCTCCGGACGAAAGGCGAGGGCCGCCGCCACCATATAGCCGCCGTAACTGCCGCCCATGATGGCGATCCGTTCGTGGTCTATAAAATCACGGCTCGCCAGCCAGGTCTTGGCCTCAATACAATCCCACAGTGGTTCGCGGCCGTGTTTTTTGTCGTCCGCAGCGAAAAATGACTTGCCATAACCGCTGCTTCCACGATTGTTGATATCAAGCACGGCATACCCGTGGTTGACCAAATGCTGAATTTGCGCGCTGTATCCCCGTGTCGCCTGGCCGCCGGGTCCGCCGTGCACCAATAATATGGCCGGTACTTTGTTTTTCGTTGAAGCACCTTTTGGTTTGTAGAGGATAGCCGGGATGACCATGCCATCAAACGACTTGAATCGCACCACTTCCGCGTCAACCAGATCGTTTGCATTGATTGACTTGGAAAGCGATTGTGTCAACTGTTTGACCTGTTGTGTTTTGAAGTCATAGGCGTACAGGTTGCTTGGACTGCGATCGCCATTTAGGTAGAACGCCATACGTGCGCTATTTTTTGAAAACGTCACACCGCGAATTTCACCGCCTGGCAGTTTGGGTAGGGCAACCGGCCTTTCTTTTCCATCCTTATCCAATTCGACAACCCGAATCACGGTGCTTGCATCGTTGTTGATTCCCGAGACGCGATAACGGCCATCCTTTGAGAAATAGGTGTATGAAATATCCCAGTCGGCTGTTTCGTGATCAACAAATGTTTTGGTCGCCAAATCGAAGGTGCGCACACGGCGGAATTCGCCGACTTCGTTTGACAACAAAAACAGCTTGGTCGACCCGGGATCAAAGGTCTGAGCAGAAAAACTCACGTTGCCGTCGTGCGGCGTGATGCGATCGGTCGTACCCCTGGCAACATCGTGCAGAAAAATATCACTGTCATTGGTGGTATTGGGTTTGTTGAAAGCGATCCATTTTTCGTCGTTGCTGATGGCGGAGGGTTGTAAACCGACTTCATTCTTGTAGAGCATGATGCGTGCATAGGTCATGGCATCGTATTTATAGATGTCGAAAAATCTTGCGTCACGCTCGTTGCTGGTCACGTAGAACGACTTGTTGTCTTTCGAAAAGCCATTAAACTGCGCGCGGAATTTTGCGCCGGGCGTCAGGGCTTTTTCGCTACTGTCGAGTTCACGAACATATAGTTTGTTATTTTCATCGCCGCTGTTATCTCGCGTATAAATAATGCGATCATCCTCTGGAAAAAAGGCGACTGAGTAGGTGGTATCAGTGGTCGATTTTGTGATTGCCTCGGCTTTGCCGCCGGCAACAGAAATTGTGTAGGCGTTAAAGATGCCGGTTTCATTACTCGAGAACATGATGCGTTGCTCGTCTGCGCTGAAAGAAGCGCCGCGCATATTGGTTGTTTCCAGAAACTGGGCGGCGGTATATCGCTTGGTTGCGGCTGGCTTTGCGGGTGCTGTCGTCGGCGCGGCAGAGGCAGGGGCGTTAAAGGCGACAAGATTGGCGGCAATTACAATTGTCAGGCAAACAGCACTGGAAATCGGCCGGATGGTGAATCTATTATTCAGTCGCAGATGGGTCAGGATAGACATAGGGACTCTTCAAGATAGTGATTGAGAGGGACGGCATGGGTGGGTGTTGATCCGTGGAGCAACGCCATTTTTGCGAGGAAAGCCGTCAAAGTCTATCGCCAACCGACAAATTGCGGGAAATGCGCATTGAACTGGGCATGTTGGTGCAAATTCAGGCTGCTGGACGTCTTAAAAGCGTCAGGGTGCGGGAACCATGCGGAATGTGAGGGGGGGGCGTGGCACAAAACAATAAGGCCACGCGGTTGCCCACGTGGCCTTTTGTATTTTTGTTAGGACTACCATGCGCCTGCTGGAGTGTCGTCGGTTTGAGCCGGCCGAATGGCGCTTCGCGATGCGTCAAAGGGGCGTGTTCAAATCGATGGTTCCATGATCGGACGACCGGGCGCGTGGGTCTGTGGAATGGCGCACTTTTCACATAGATTGACAATCGCAGGTGGCGGAGTCGCGTGCTAAACTTTGGGCTCAAATTTGAGAGAGAACCATTGAAAAACAAATGCTTACATGTGTGCGCCTCAGTCTATTTTGACATGATGGCGGTCATCGAAGTGGCCTGTTCTGCCAGGAGTATTTAAGATGGAAACAGTCATTCTTGTTCTCGCAATTCTCGCCTTAGTTACAACGGCTATCGCAATTTGGCTTGCGACATTAGTCCATCGCGGCCGCACCCAGACGCATGATTTAATGGTTGAACTGACGCAAGTTAGGGAGCAGTTGCAGGCTCGACAGGCCGTATATGACGAGCTTTTATTAGCCAAGACCCAGCTTGATAAGGCGACCGACGAACTAGCCCGGCTCGACGAACGTTGTAAGAGATTGGAACCACTAGAAATTGCGCTTACTGAAGCCCAAGTATCAAAGCAAAATGTTATTGAGCAGCATTCCCTGAGCAGAGAGGACATTGCGAGGCTTAAGGCTGAGCTTGATTCAAGTAATGCAGAGCTTCGCAGCGTGAAGGCCAAAGTTGCTGTGCTGGAAACCGAGGTAGTCGCATTGACCGCTCACGTAAATGCAGGAAATGCAAAGCAATCAGCACTAGAATCTGATTTAGGGCACGAAAAAAGTCTGGCCGAGGAAAAGTTGGACATGTTCCGCGCAGCAACAAAGGATCTCGAAACACGATTTGAACATTTGGCGAACAAAATTTTCGGTGAGAACTCATTGCGGTTTGCGACTCAAAATAAGACATCTCTAGATGAAATTCTCGTACCGTTGCGCTCGAAACTTTCTGAATTTCAGTCAAAGGTTGAAGAAGTTTACGTCAATGAATCGAAGGACCGATCAGCATTGGGGCAGCAAGTACAACAGTTGTTGAGCTTGAACCAATCTTTGAGTCAAGACGCAAAGGATTTGACATCGGCTCTCAAAGGGTCAAGCAAAGCGCAAGGCAATTGGGGGGAGATGGTGCTAGAACGATTGCTGGAAGATGCAGGTCTTACCAGTGGTCGAGAGTTCGAAATTCAGAAACTACATTACGATGACGATGGCGGTAAGCTTTATCCAGACATAATTATTCGACTTCCACAGAGTCGCAACCTCGTTGTGGACTCTAAGGTATCCCTAATTGATTACGAGCAGTATGTGAATGCTGCTGACGATGTTGCGCGAGACGGCGCTCTCAAGCAACACATAACCTCGGTAAAGGGACATGTTAGGAACCTAACTAGCAAGAATTATCAGAATCTTTATGGCCTGCAATCCTTAGATTTTGTTGTGATGTTCCTGCCAATTGAGTCAGCGTATGTGGCAGCGGTGGCAGCGGATAATGAGCTCGTACTTGATGCCTTCAAACGAAATGTTCTTCTAGTTGGTCCGCTCTCACTTCTTTTCGTTTTACGAGTGGTTGCGCAGTTATGGCGTCAAGAGGCACAAACCGCGAATGCGCAGGAAATTGCGAAGCGCGGAGCCGAGTTGTATGACAAGTTGGTGAGTTTCGTCCAGGACCTTCAAAAAGTCGGCGACCAACTTGCAAATGCGCAGCGTAGCTTCGACTCAGCCAGTAAATTACTCTCAACGGGTCGCGGTAATGTCATCAGGCAAGCGGAGATGCTAAAAGAGTTGGGTGTGAAGCCTACGAAGGCGCTGCCTCTAGATTACGGCGATGCCGGTGGTTCGAGTGAGCTCGATGCGCCAAACTTACAAGACTCCGCAAGACCGCCGTTGATCGATGTTGATACCCCCTAATTCGCTTGGAAAAATTATGTCATTCAAACTATTGCAATCCTGCCTGTTCGCTGTTGGCGCGGTAACATTGGCCGCCCAAGCCCAACCACTGAAATACCCGGAAACCCGCAAGGGCGAGCAGGTCGACACCTATCATGGCACGGTGGTGGCCGATCCCTATCGTTGGCTGGAAGACGACAACAGCGCCGAAACCAAGGCCTGGGTGGTTGCGCAAAATGCCGTGACCGATCGTTATCTTGAATCGATGCCGCAACGTGCGGCAGTGAAAAAAATTTACACCGAGCTGTATAACTTTGAGCGTTTTGGCCTGCCGTTTAAAGAAGGCGGCAAATATTTCTGGGCGCGCAACAACGGCTTGCAGCAGCAGTCGGTGATCTATACAGCCGCATCACTCACCGCCAAACCGACGGTGGTGATTGACCCCAATTTACTGTCCAAAGACGGCACCGTGGCGCTGACCGGCACTGCGGTTAGTCGGGATGGACGTTATCTGGCGTACGGCACCTCGGTTGCTGGCTCGGATTGGCAAAGTTGGCAGGTTCGGGATCTTAAATCCGGCAAAGACCTCGCCGACAAAGTGCAATGGGTGAAATTTTCCAGTGCGCAGTGGACTCCGGATGGCAAGGGATTTTTTTACTCGCGTTACGATGCGCCCAAAACCGGCGAAGCATTGACCGGCAGTAATTTTTTCCAAAAGTTGTATTACCACCGTGTTGGCACCGACCAATCCAAAGACGTATTGGTTTATCAAAACCAAACGGAAAAAACCTGGGGTTTTGGCACCACCATCACCGACGACGCCAAATTTGTCATTGTTAATGTGTGGAAGGGCTCTGGTCGCAAAACCGGACTGATGGTGATGCCGCTTAAAAATGGCGCGTTGGCTCCATCTGCAAACGGAATCCCGGCTTTGCTCACCATCACACTCGATTTTGATGCCGAATACACACCGATCGGCTCGAATGGCAATACCTTGTGGGTGAAGACAGACAAGGATGCGCCCAAAGGGCGAATCATTGCCATCGACTTGGGCAAACGTGAACGCGCCAACTGGAAAACCGTGGTGCCAGAAACCAAAGACACCATGAACTCTGCCTCGGTGGTAGGCGGGCGCATTTTTGTCAACTATCTGCAGGACGCCGCCACGCTGGTCAAAATACACATGCTTGATGGCAAATTTGTTCGCAACGTCGATTTACCGGGGGTGGGTTCCTCGTCCGGATTTGGCGGACGCTTCACGCACAAGGAAACGTTTTACAGCTACACCAGCCTGATCAATCCAACTGAAATTTTCCGTTACGATATTCGCACCGGCAAATCGACTTCATTTGCCCGTCCCAAGACTGCGTTTGATCCGTCGCAATATGAAACCAGACGCGAATTTGTCACCAGTAAAGACGGCACCCGTTTCCCGATTTTCATCGCCCATCGCAAAGGCCTGCATCTCGATGGCAACAATCCCACACTGTTGTACGGATACGGGGGGTTTAATGTTTCCGAAACACCAAGTTATCGCGTGACCGCCTCCACCTGGATGCGCATGGGCGGCGTTTATGTAACCGCGTCGATTCGTGGTGGCGGCGAGTATGGCGCGGCCTGGCACGATGCCGGCACCAAACTCAAGAAACAAAATGTATTTGATGACTTTATTGCCGCGGGCGAATGGTTGGTCAGTCACAAAATTACCCAACCGTCGCGCCTTGCCATCAATGGTGGATCGAACGGCGGCTTGCTGGTGGGGGCGGTGGTCAATCAGCGTCCGGATTTATTTGGTGCTGCCGTGCCACAGGTCGGGGTCATGGATATGCTGCGCTTCCATAAATTCACTATCGGTTGGGCGTGGGTGTCGGATTATGGTTCATCAGACAACGCTGATGAATTCAAGGTGCTGTCGGCTTATTCGCCGATGCACAATATCCGTGCCGGGCAGAAGTATCCACCGATTCTGATCACCACCGCCGATCACGATGACCGCGTGGTGCCCGCGCATAGCTTCAAGTATGCCGCGGCATTACAGGCGGCGGATACGGGGGCGGCGCCGAAGCTGATTCGTATTGAAACCAGCGCCGGGCATGGTGACGGTAAACCGACCTCGAAGATCATCGAAGAGCGCAGTGACATGTTGGCGTTTATTGCCTACACCTTTGGTGTCGACGTCAAACCGTAGTTTTAACCAGAATGCGCCGAGCTGATACACCTCAAGTCGCCAGTCGATAAAATAATTGATAATCAGGTCATGAAAATTATCGCCATCGTCGGCTACTCGGGTAGCGGCAAAACCACCTTGATCGAAAAAGTGATCCCCTGTCTGGTGATGGATGGACTGCGGGTATCGTTGATTAAACACGCCCATCATGAATTTGACATCGACGTTCCCGGCAAGGATTCGCATCGACATCGGATGGCGGGAGCGACCGAAGTGTTGGTGTCGTCGAGTAACCGCTGGGCGCTGATGCATGAGTTACGCGGGCAACACGAGCCGTCGTTGGAGGCGCAGTTAAAACATTTGTCACCTTGTGACTTGGTGATTGTTGAAGGCTGGAAACACCACGCGCTGCCAAAAATTGAAGTGCATCGCAAACTGGCCGATCGACCGTTATTATTTGTGGACGACAAAAACGTCATCGCGGTGGTGACCGACGAAACACTCGCCACCGAACTGCCGCAGTTTGTGTTGGAAGATGCCGAAGGTGTGGCGGCATTTATCGTTCTACATTTGGGATTGCGTAGATCGAATTTGCATGTGGTGAAGTAATGGTCAAAGTTTTGTTTTTTGCGGGCCTGCGGGAGTTGATCGGTGTGGCGAACGAAGATGTGGTTCTGCCTGCCGATGCCACTGTTGCCGGACTGGTCGCCGATTTAACCAACCGGGGTGGTGCCTATGCCGAAGCATTGGCGGCGGATCGTCGTTGGCGCGTGGCCGTCAATCAGGATATGGCGCAGTTGACCGACCCGATCAAGTCCGGGGATGAAGTCGCTATTTTTCCGCCGGTGACCGGAGGCTAGCCGTGTTTCAACCGACCATTCGTATTCAATCTGCCGATTTTGATATGACCGATGAACACGCCGCGATGCGCGGCCGCCATCGCAATGTCGGTGCGATCGCATCGTTTGTTGGTGTGGTGCGCGACGTTAACGATGGCAGCGGTGTCTCGACCATGACCCTCGAACACTATCCGGGCATGACTGAAAAGGCCCTTGCAAAAATTGTTGACGATGCCACCAGTCGTTGGCAGTTGATCGACGCCACGGTGATTCATCGCATCGGCAGCTTATTGCCAAGCGAGCAAATTGTGCTGGTGATGGTCGCCTCGGCGCATCGACAAGATGCGTTTGATGCCTGCGCCTTCATCATGGACTTTTTAAAAACCGACGCACCATTCTGGAAAAAAGAAACCACGGCGGATGGCAGCCGCTGGGTGGACGCGAGGGTGATCGACGACAACGCAAGAAACAAGTGGCACGCAACGTAATCAAGCCAAATCTAACAATTAGTCAACATGAGCGACCATCAACCAATCCTGACAGGACAATCCGCTGCGCGCAATGTATTGGGTGGGCCACTTGAATCCTGCTGCTTTTCACCCATGACAGGTTTTTTTCGCGATGGTTTTTGCCATACCAATGACGAAGACCACGGCTCACATACCGTGTGTGTGGTTTTGACTGCGGAATTTTTGACGTTTTCAAAAGCGCAGGGCAACGATTTATCCACCCCGCATCCGGAGTTCGGCTTTCCCGGATTACAAACCGGTGACCGCTGGTGCCTGTGTGTGGCGCGCTGGGAAGAAGCGTTTGTGGTTGGCAAGGCACCGAAAGTGTCACTCGCCGCCACCCATGAGCGTGCCTTGGAAGTGGTCACGCTGGACGAGTTGCGAGCCTACGCTGTTTAAGTTGTAAAGATCGGTGCACTCTTGTGCCGTTCGACGGAGCGCAACCAACTTTTCCAAGCTGAAGATCGCACCATACACTCGCCAACTACGAATCCGGCTTTGCCTCGGCTCGAAGCATGGGGCGCTTTCTCGGCCGGATCGCCTCGACATATTCAGGCGCGTGTTCGTCGCGCAACAGGATAAGACTCGCGACGTTGCCAACGCGTTGATATTTGCAAAAAAATCGGCCTAGGCGCCGCAAAACGAAGGTATAGGCGCTTGATGATTCTGGATTTTGCACTGCCTCATCCGCCAGCAAACAGCATAGCTGGTGAATCTCGTAAACAATATCCGTGGATAGGGTGGTGCCGCGAATAAAATGCGGCCCCGCCTTGTCGACATAGGCCGGGCTCATTCCAGAGATGAAACGAATTTCACTGAACGGCGCCTTATGGCACCTGTCGAGCACTTGTTTCAAGAGTCGGGTGGCGTAGGTTTCCATAATTGGCTCACGTATGATGCGCGAGGTCGCTGCTTTTATTAGAGCTACCGTTTAATAAGTTTTGCCGGTTTTCATCAGCCACAATTAAATCGAACAGAATACATCGCGTGTCATGGCAACAATTTTGACCACGCGCTTGTCCTCGATCCAGTAGTAGGTTTTTTTGCCTTCGGCGCGCGACACGATCATGGCACTGGCTTTAAGGATCGCCAGGTGTTGTGACACATTGCCCTGGGTGGTGCCGACCGCCTCGACGATTTCCTGCACCATCATTTCGCCGGACGACAGCAGACACAAAATTTTAATCCGCAACGGATGTGACATGGCTTGCATGGCCATGGCGGCTTGTTCGATATTTTCCGACTTGCCAATCAGGTCAAAGATGTCGGTGCTTGCCGCAGTTTTATTTTTGGTGGCCATCGGTAGACTTTAACGTAAATCGCCCGATGCTGCAGCGCAGCACTGCGTATCATTAGATTCTGCTAATATTAGAAATATCTAATGTAATCTGACCGCCGTATTGTGGGTCGTGCCGGGGCCTTAAGAAATATGTCTGAATACGAATCAAGCAAATACATGCTCGGCAGAATCCAGCGTGCGCCGGAAAATTTTCTGTCGCCGTCACAGATTGTCGATGTTCAAAGTGGTCGCCGTGATTTTTTGCGCGGCGCGTTTACCTCTGCCTTGGCGGCAACCGGTGCCGGTGCGGCATTGGCCTCAGCGAGTACGTCGCCCGCGTTTAAAGGTGACCCGAATATTTTGACCTTGCCGGAGCATTCCAAAGGCCTTGGCCAACCGGTTGCGGCAGTTGGTTATGGCAGTCCGTCGAAGTGGGAAAAGAATTTACAGCGTCGTGAAAGTCCCGGCCTGACGCGGGTGTCCGGTGCGTCCGTTTCGTTTGCGCCGTTGCAGGGGTTCTTCGGCATCATCACGCCGAATGGTTTGCATTTCGAACGCCATCATCAAGGCTGGTGGGATATCGATCCTTCCCAACATCGTTTCATGATCAACGGGCTCGTTAAGAACCCCAAGGTTTATACGATGGATGACCTGATGCGTTTGCCGTCGGTGTCACGCATGCATTTTATCGAGTGCGGCGCCAATACCGCCATGGAGTGGGGCAATGTGGCGGTGCCGACAGTGCAATACAGCCACGGCATGTTGAGCTGCTGCGAATTTACCGGCGTGCCGTTGTCTGTGCTGATGGAGGATTGTGGCTACGATAAGGTGAAGGGCAAATACCTGCTGGCCGAAGGTGCGGATGGTTCCAGCATGACCCGCACCATCGCCATGGAACGCGCACTGGATGATTGTATTGTGGCGTATGCCATGAACGGCGAAATGTTGCGCCCGGAAAATGGTTACCCATTACGTTTGGTGGTGCCGGGTATTCAGGGGGTGAGCTGGGTGAAGTGGTTGCGCCGCATTGAAGTCGGTGACCAACCCTATGCCACCAAAGACGAAGTGTTGCACTATGTCGATTTAATGCCGGACGGTATGTTACGCCAATACACTGGCATTCAAGAATGCAAGAGTGTCATTACCACGCCGTCAGGCGGTCAGACGTTGTTGGACAAGGGTTTTTACAACGTCAGTGGTTTGGCATGGTCCGGGCGCGGCAAGATCAAACGTGTGGATGTCTCGTTTGACGGCGGCAAGAATTGGAAAACGGCGCGGCTGGAGTCGCCGATTCAGAGCAAATGTCTGACACGATTTAATATTGGCTGGAATTGGGACGGTGGTGAAACGGTATTACAAAGCCGGGCGATTGATGACACTGGTTATGTTCAGCCGAAGATCAATCAATTACGCGCGGTGCGCGGCACCCGTTCGATTTATCACAACAACGCCATTCAGAGTTGGAAAGTCGCGCCGACCGGCGAAGTTGCCAACGTGCAGGTGTACTGATGATGCGGTCTCTTTTATTGGTTTTTGCAGCAGTGGCAATGCCCGCGATTGCTCAAGATAATTTTCCCGGAGTCGGCCGCACGGCGACAGCGGCTGAAATCGCCGCGTGGGACATCGATGTGCGTGCAGATTTTATGGGTTTGCCAAAAGGTGCGGGCTCGGTCAAAACAGGCCGGCAGGTTTGGGAAGCCAAGTGTGAGTCATGCCATGGTGCGTTTGGTGAGTCTGGGGAAGTATTTACGCCGATTGTCGGTGGCACCACCAAAAAGGACATCGAGACCGGCCGTGTTGCCAATTTAGCCCGTGCGGACTATCCGCAACGCACCTCGCTGATGAAACTTGCCGAGGTATCCACCTTGTGGGACTACATCAATAGAGCCATGCCGTGGAATGCGCCAAAGTCGCTCACAGTCGAAGAGGTGTACGCGGTCACCGCCTACATTCTTTATCTGGGTGATATCGTCCCCGTTGATTTTGTGATGTCGCATAAAAATATCGCCGAGGTGCAAAACAAACTGCCGAACCGTAATGGACTGATGGTGTGGCGTGCGATGTGGGACGCAAAGGGCAGGGGTGATGTGAACAACGTCGCCTGTATGGCCGATTGCAAACAAGAAATGAAAAAGATTTCGACGATGCCGGATCATGCGCGTGATTCCCATGGCAATCTCGCTGAGCAAAGCCGTCTGATCGGACCGACGCGCGGCGTCGATACCACCAAACCGATTGCCACCACACCACTGACCGGGCGGTTAGTAACTGTCGCGGCCGCATCCGCCCCAAAAGCGGAACCCCCACGTGAGGCATCCAATGTCGCCCACCTCGCCAAAAAATATAACTGTACCGCTTGCCATGCGACCGCCAGCAAGTTTGTCGGTCCGAGCTATGCGGAGATTGCAAAAAAATATGCCGGCAATGCGTCGGCGGCCACCAATTTGATGAACAAAATCAAGCAGGGTGGTTCAGGCGTATGGGGGGCGATCCCAATGCCGCCAAATGCGGCGATTCCAGAGGCGGAGTTGCGTCAATTGGCAGAATGGAGTTTACGTGGTGGCAAGTAGCATTTTATTGACGTTGAGCACTTGAGTTGAATGAAGGACCAACGCAGATCCAAAGCATAACTTTTGTTCAGTTGGAATCGCAATTTAAATAGTAATTTGTATGGCAATCTGAAGAGCAATATAAGGAGTGGCAAGAAAAGAGGCATACAATTTCTTGTATATTAAATTTGATCGTTCGAAGACTTAATGTTGAAAGGAAATCCAATGAACAGACGTAACGCGTTAAAAGCAGGCGGCGGCACAACAGTGATGGCATTGATGATTTCGGCTGGATTGATCAAGCCGGGTGATGTTTATGCGCTTGATTGGAACAAAAGTGCATTCGAAACAAAAAATCTGAACGATACCGTTAAGGCGCTGGGTGGCATGAGCGCAATTGAGTCAAAAGATATTTCGTTTGTGAATGCGCCCGATATTGCTGAAAACGGGGCTGTTGTGCCGGTCGGTGCACAAAGCAAAATACCGAAGACGGAAATGATCGCCATTTTGGTGGAAAAAAATCCGAATTCGCTGGCAGCGATGTTTACCATTCCCGAAGGCACCGAAGCGATTGTTTCGACCCGCGTGAAGATGGGGCAGACCTCCAATATCCACGCAGTTGTAAAGGCGGACGGCAAATTTTATTTTGCAACCAAAGAGGTCAAGGTCACCCTTGGCGGCTGTGGCGGATAAAACCGCGTCCGGCATTGGTGTATTTCAATTAAACCGCATGAAGCATTGATAGCAAGGAGATAAACATGGCAGATCCGATGAGAATTCGAGCCCAGGTAATGGGTAATGCAGTCGATGTACGTGTGTTGATGGCGCACGAAATGGAAACAGGGCAGCGTAAAGATTCGGCTGGTAAAACAGTGCCGGCATGGTTTATATCCAACGTGTCCGCCACCCACAACGGCAAAACAGTTCTGACCGCACAGTGGGGTCCGGCAATTTCGAAAAATCCGTTCCTGTCATTTCGTTTTACAGGTGGCAAGGTCGGCGAAAAAGTCGTGGTCACCTGGGTCGACAACAAAGGTGAAAAACGTACCGACGAAGCGGTGATTTCATGATTGCCGCCCGTAAAGTTTCGTCACTAGGCGCAGTGGTGGCGTTGGTTACGGCCGCAATTTTTTCACTACCGGCTTTGGCACAATCGAAGCCTGCTGCCGCGGCTGAAACACCGATCAAGGTGGTGTATCACGTCAGCGAAGGCAACGACCAAGCCACCGCGGCATTGCGTAATATTCGCAATCACCTGTCGGCTGACCCGACTGTCAAAATTAGTGTGGTCACCCACGCCAATGGCATCGATTTTTTGCTCGAAGGCGCGAAAGACAAGACCGGCAATGAATATGCGGCGAATGTACAAGAGTTGGTCAAGCGCGGCGTTGATTTCCGTGTCTGCAAGATCACCCTTGAGCGGCGCATGATTGATCCTAAAAAAATCATTGAAGAAGGCAAGTTTGTTACGAGTGGTGTGGCTGAAGTCGCGAAACTGCAAGCCCGTGAAGGTTATGTATATCTGAAGCCGTAAGTACAAAAAAATCGGCTGTCGCAAAGTCTGTTGATTGCGGCCTTTGTAGGACAGACGCTTACGAAGCATCAATAAATGGAGGAGGCCCAATGAATTTTTACCGAATAACACATCACGCATCTACGCTGGCCGCGACGTTGGCATTGTCGGTCGTTGCTTTCACTGCTGCGACGGTCAATGCCCAGATGCCCGCTGCCAAAGCCGCACCGGCAGCACAAGCCAAGGCTGCACCAAAGGCAGCCGTCAAAGCTGCGGCACCTGCGGTGAGTTCCGACGCCACCATTCGCGAAATCGAACGTTATCGTGCCGCACTTGCCGATGGCAATCCCGCCGATTTGTGGGAAGCACGCGGCGAAGGCATCTGGAAGAAAAAACGTGGTCCGAAAAACGCATCACTCGAAACCTGTGATTTAGGCATGGGCGAGGGCGTGGTCAAAGGTGCGTATGCACATATGCCGCGTTATTTTGCCGATACCGACAAAGTCGAGGACCTCGAGTCGCGTTTGGTCACCTGTATGGTGTTTTTGCAGGGCTACACCTACGCACAAGCCAAAAAGGGGCCGTTTGGGTCGGCGGACAATAAGTCGGATATCGAGGCGTTGGTCGCTTATGTCACCGCCAATTCGCGTGGCGTAAAGATGAATGTTTCCTTGAAGCACCCAAAGGAAAAAGAAGCCTTTGATATTGGTAAAAAGATGTTTTTCCATCGTGGTGGCCCGCATGACTTTTCATGTGCGACCTGCCATGCCCAGGACAATATTCGTATTCGTTTGCAGGATCTGCCCAATTTGACCAAGACCGCACCGGCACAGGCTGCCTACACCGCATGGCCTGCGTATCGCGTCAGTCAGGGTGAGTTACGCTCGTTCCAGTGGCGCTTGTTTGATTGTTTCCGCCAGCAGCGTTTCCCTGCGCTTGAATTCACCTCGGAAGGCTCTGTGGCGTTAACCACATTCCTTGCCAAGAATGCCAATGGCGGTGTGTTTAATGCGCCATCGATCAAGCGATAAGGGGACCAATATGAAAAACAAATTCAACAAAATTTTATTGGTGTGTATTACCGGAGCGGCTGCTGCCATTGCGTCCTCTGCTAATGCGCAATCCAAGGCACCGGCCGTTGATCACGCCACCGAAGTGATGACCAAGTCGTTTAGTGAGCGTGGTCAGGCAAAGCTCGATCGACTCATTCAAGATAAGACCATGGCGGCGTGCACAAAATATGCAATGACACCGATGCCAAAAGCGATGGCCAAACAGTTGGAAGAGGAGAATTTTAAGTCCATTCCTTTCCCGGCCGACGGCAAATACATGGGCGACTGGAAAGCTGGTGAGCGCATCGCGCAATCCGGAGTGGGCATGCAATTCACCGACAATCCGGCCAATCCCAGTGGTGCCAATTGTTATGCCTGCCACAAACTCGCGCCACAGGAACTTTCCTTCGGCACCATCGGCAACAGCCTGACGCAATTCGGCAAAATTCGCGGTTATTCGCAGGAAATGGCCAAATACGCCTACGGCAAGATTTATAACGCACAAGCGTATTCAGCCTGTTCGAATATGCCGCGTTTTGGCCACAACAAAATCCTGACTGAAACACAGATCAAAGATTTGGTGGCGTTGTTGATGGATCCGGAGTCACCTGTAAACAAGTAACCAGCAGTCGCAGTGAGGGCCAGTTGTATAACCAAAAAGCCCGGCCTAGCCGGGCTTTTTTTCCCCTAAAGGAGTGACCATGAACGCAACTTCACCAAACAAGAATTGGATTGCCGCGCTGGTTTGTCTCGGCACGTTTTTTATTGCGAGCAGTCATGCGCAGGAAGCAACCTTTTCCACCAAAAGCCTGAAGCCGGAGACTGCACTCAAGGCGGCACAAGCGGCGCTTGAATCCTGTCGTAAGAGTGGTTATCAAGTGGCGGTGGCGGTGGTCGATCGCGCCGGCCTCACCCAGGTGATGTTGCGTGATCGATTTGCCGGGCCACACACCCCGGATACCGCCATCAACAAAGCATGGACTGCGGTGAGCTTTAGAACAAATTCGTCTGATCTTGCCAAAGAGTCACAGCCGGGTACCGCGATGTATGGCTTACGGCAATTGCCGCGTGTCGTGACGATTGGTGGCGGCGTTATGATTCAGGGCGCGGGCCATCTCTATGGTGGCATTGGTGTTTCCGGTGCGCCGGGTGGTGCCGCCGATGATGTTTGTGCGTTGGCGGGCATTAAAGCCATCGCTGATGAAATTGAATTTTGATCAAGGACAAATAATATGAGCGGTATGAATCGGCGGGAATTTTTAAACGTATTGGCCATTGCCTCAGCGGGCGGCATCGCACTCGATAGTCCGGCGGCATTGGCGATGAAAGCCGCACCTTCCGGCAGTGCGGGAATGTACGACTTGCCCACGTTCGGCAATGTGCATTTGCTGCATATGACCGATTGCCATGCGCAACTTCTGCCGATTTATTTTCGTGAACCCAACGTCAATTTGGGGGTGGCGATTGCCAATGGCAAACCACCACATTTGGTGGGTGAGAATCTGCTCAAACATTTTGGTTTGCGCCCCGGTACGCGTGAGGCCCACGCCTTCACCTATTTAAACTTTGAAGCGGCCAGCAAAACCTATGGCAAGGTTGGTGGTTTTGCCCACTTGGCGACGTTGGTCAAACAGCTCAAAGCCGGTCGGCCGGGCGCGTTGTTGCTCGACGGCGGCGACACCTGGCAGGGCAGTGGCACCGCACTGTGGACCAAAGGCCAGGACATGGTCGATGCCTGTTTGGAGCTCGGCGTGGATGTGATGACGGCACACTGGGAAATGACCCTCGGTGACAAACGCGTCAAGGAAATCATTGAAAAAGACTTCAAGGGCAAAATCGATTTTGTTGCCCAGAACATTCACACCACCGACTTTGGTGATCCGGTGTTTGCGCCATTCACCATGAAAGAAATAAATGGTGTGAAGGTCGCGATTGTCGGCCAGGCATTTCCGTACACGCCGGTGGCCAATCCGCGTTATTTCACACCGGAGTGGAGCTTCGGCATCAAAGAAGCGGAAATGCAAAAAACCGTGGATGCCGCCCGTGCCAAAGGCGCGCAGGTGGTGGTGGTGTTGTCACACAACGGCATGGACGTGGATTTGAAAATGGCATCACGTGTCACCGGCATTGACGCCATCATGGGTGGCCATACCCACGACGGCGTGCCGGCACCATCGATTGTCGAAAACAAAGGTGGCAAAACGCTGGTCACCAACGCCGGCTCCAACGGCAAGTTTTTGGGCGTGCTTGATTTTGATTTTAAAAACGGCAAGGTTTCTGATTTCCGTTACAAGTTACTGCCGGTATTTTCCAATCTGTTGCCGGCTGATGCCGGAATGCAAAAGCTGATCACCAGCATCCGCGCGCCTTACGAGGCAAAACTGTCTGAAAAGCTCGCCACCACGACCGGTTTGCTCTATCGCCGTGGCAACTTCAACGGCACCTTTGACCAATTGATTCTCGATGCCTTGATGGAAACCAAAGGTGCCGAGATTGCTTTTTCGCCGGGCTTCCGCTGGGGTACCTCGATTTTGCCGAATCAGGCCATTACCTATGAACACGTCATGGATCAATCCGCCATCACCTACCCGTACACCACGGTCAGTGACATCAAAGGCGAGATGATCAAGACCATTCTGGAAGACGTCGCCGACAACCTGTTTAACCCCGATCCGTATTTGCAGCAGGGTGGCGATATGGTGCGTGTCGGTGGGCTGCAATACACCATGGCACCGATGGAAAAAATGGGTAGCCGTATTTCCGGCATGATGCTCAACGGCAAACCGATCGACGCCAACAAAAGCTACAAAGTGGCGGGCTGGGCACCAGTAGCGGAAGACACCAAGGACAGCAAAAACGAACCGATGTCGGAATTGTTGTCCAAATATTTGCGCGATAAAAAAACCATCAAACCACGGCCGCTCAATCTGCCGAAGCTGGTGGGTATGAAAGGCAATCCGGGTAACGTGGATCTATAACGATGTCGATGTCTGCGCGTATAGGGCTGGTGGCGGTGGTTGCGTGCGCCGGAATGATGTTCGCATCAGCCGGCAGTGCGCGCGAATCCAGCTTGACAGTGGCGATCGATCTGGCCGCCGACGTCGCGTTTGCAGCCAAGCAGGGCGTACCCATCGTCATTCTCTACAGCTTGGCCGGTTGCCCACAATGTGAGATTGTGCGTCGCTCACACCTGACGCCGCTCGCCAACGAAACCCCATTGCGGGCGATTGTGCGGCAGCTCAATTTGCAATCGACTGCGCCGATCCGAAATTTTGACGGCACGCTGACCACGCAAAAAGCGGTGATTGAACAACAAAAAATCGATTTCGCCCCGGTCGTGGTGTTTTATGGCGCAGGCGGCAAGCGGGCGGGTGAGCCACTGGTAGGCTCGATGCTGGCTGACTTTTACGGTGTTTATCTCGAAAACGGCATTGCTGAAGCAAAAAAATCGCTCGCGCCAACAGGCGGCGCAACAAAAAAGTAGCGGTTTGACCAAACACCCAAAAAACGGCTAAAATATGCGGCTTCGATGGAGAAGTTAATCGTCGATTCCCTGATAGCTCAGCCGGTAGAGCGACGGACTGTTAATCCGCAGGTCCCTGGTTCGAATCCAGGTCGGGGAGCCAAATTCAGTAATAAAAAAAACGGGTCAGACTTTGTCTGGCCCGTTTTTGTTTGTATCTGTCACACTCGCCGCGCCGCCTCAACCAACCTGTTTCAAAGCGCATCTTACGAAGGCCAAATAATCTACAGGCTCGCGTCCTGATGCGCCTGCTCGATTGCTTCAATCTGCTCCTGCGGTACACCGGCCTGCTGCGCAAAGTGTGGCCACCTCGCGATCGCTTCGTGAATCTCAGCGATGATTTCCTTGCAGACGCCGAGCAGCTCGTACCGATCGGCGACTTCGCGGCAGTCCTGCTCGGTAATCTTGTCGAATTTTCCGTTCACCGACATCAGGTGATTCCGCAGCCATTTGTTGTCCGGATTGTAGGCGAAAGTGATGTCGTAGGCGGGTGCGAGCTCCCATTGCCCACCCTGCTTGAGCAGAAAGGAGAAATTTTTGGTGTGATCGTCGCAGTTGGCGGCCAGCACGTTAAAAATCATGCGCCGTAACGTCTGCTCAAATGCCGCGCGGTCGAGGCCAAGCTGTTTGATGGTTTGGAACAGCTGGTGGTAGCTATGCACTCCGATCTGATTAAAATCCAGGTGCGCCATTGCGCACAGGGTCTGCATGTGGTGACGGTGGTTGCCGCTGCGGTCAAAGCGTCGGGTCATGAAGTGGGCCCGCCCCTGTTCCTCAAGCAAATGGCAATCCGGCATGGTGATGCCGGCGGCCTTTGCCATTTGCGAATAGGCGTACTCGACGCGACCAAAGTGTGTGCCCTTGCCGAGTTGGGCGTCGGTGCCAATACCGTCGAACTTCAGCAGCCACGCCTCGAAACCGTCCGGGATATCGAACTGGCCGGTTTTCACTTCATGGGTTTGCGGATTCCAAGCGACCGTCGCCTTGGCGCGTGCGCCGCCGGCGGAGGTGCCCACCTGGATAATCTGGCGCAGGATTTTGCCGGTGTGATCGCCGTTTTGGAAATCACCGTGTACAACACTGCGTGCCTCCTCCACAAGAGTGGACATTTGCAGCGCAGTAGGCGGTTGTTTGGCCGGTCCGCGGTTGGGCTTGAATATCAGCGCGCCCATGGAACGCTGGCCCATGTAGGCCAAACGGTCCAGTGGCGTGATACTTGCCTCTGATACGCCGTTGTCAGCCATCCAGGCGGTAATCAGTGCATTACCGAATTTGTCGGGTAGTGCGTCGGCAAGCATGGCTGGCAGGCGCTGATAAGTTTCCGACGACAAACTGGGAAAGATAAACGGCTCGCCGGCCTCGGCAATAGGCATCTGCAGCGGGGCCAGTTTGATGCCTTCTTTCAAGAACGCAGCGTCATATTCAAATGCATAAAAATTTGATTCTGGATCCAAGGCGACCGCACCGACCTTTTTCCCCCAGATTTCCACGACAACCGCATCGACCGGTTTGAACGCTGCCATGGGTTATCCTTTTTTGTTGATGACACTACGGCTCGCGCGCTGGCGTTTTGAGTTGCCTTGGGCGATTTGCAATGGACTGATCTTGACTTGGGGGCGAAACGTTTCTAACCATGCGGTGCGGCCCAATGCGCGTGTCACTCGGATCAATGACTCGATACGCCCACCTTTGCCGGTTTCCAAGGCTCTGACGGTGTTGACGGAAATACCGGCCAAAGTCGCCACGTCTTCCATCGTTAGATTTTTGCGCAGCCGCTCCGCGCGTAGCTGCTCGCCGAGGGAGAGTTCAAGTTCTGCAGGAGAGTTAGTGTCTGTATCCATAACAGTAAAATATATAGTGGTTATTACGATAAATTATATTAACCTATAAATAATGGTAGTTTATATAATCTTGGTTAGCGGTGCAAATAGAAGGCAAGTAACTTATAGATTTTTACCAGTTAACGAAAAATGATGCTTTAACATGCATAAAATTATATGTTATTAGACTTAATCTTGCACACACTTATATTGCGCCAGTAACAGGTTCGCCTATTTTAAATTGCTGCGTTTCACCCATGGCCCCTCCACAGTTGACGACTCGCATTGGTTTCCATAAATTGTCTACCGTACCTGCGGACCGACCAGCAGGACCGTCAACCAAAAATTGCCAGGGAGATTCCAATGATGAAGAAAATTTTGTTAGGCGCGCTGTTGGGCTTGGTTAGTATTTCCGTAAGTGCGGAGGTGGTGCGGTTTACCAAGGGGCAGACAGGGTCCTGGCAAGTGGGTGACAAGTCACAGATGTATCACACCAATGATGGGAAGTTGGGCATCCAAATGATTGTCAAGAGTTCGACCATCAAGGGCAAGGCGTATTACGTGGTTGGCTTCCAGTCCAAGACCGGCGGGCAGGTCACATTCGGTGCCAGAGTGACCGATCGAAATCCAAGCGACACACACTTCACCGGTCGTGCTGCGCCCGGCAAAAATTATGTATGGGGTGATCATTTGCCGGCAGGCTTGAATACGGTTTATGTTTTGGTCAAGCCGCAGAAATAGTCACGTTTAAAATGGACGGGGGCGGCTGATCGCGTTTCGGTCGCCCGCCATATCAAGCAATCGGTATGCGGGTGTCAAATGGATAAGTTCTCAGTTAACCGCTTTGCCGCCTCGGCGAGTGTGGCTTCTTTTTTGGCGAAGCAAAACCGCACAATTTTGTTGTCGGTGCCGTCGTGATAAAACGCGCGCATCGGAATACACGCCACACCAATTTCACGCGTGAGCTTGATGGCGAAGTCCTTTTCGCTGAGATCGGCGCATTCGGCGATATGCGCATAACTCGCCGACACAAAATAGGTCGCCACCGAATCCATAAAGCGCAGTGAAGATGCTTTCACTGCATTCAAAAAATAATCGCGTTTGGCCTGATAAAACGCCGGCAATACCAAGTGAGTTTTTTCCGCCATGTATTCGGCAATTGCATATTGCGAGGGGGTGTGGACGGTAAACACAATAAATTGGTGCGCCTTGCGGAATTCGGCCATGAGCGCACGCGGCGCCAGCGCGTAGGCGATTTTCCAGCCGGTGACGTGGTAGGTCTTGCCGAACGAAGAAATGATGATGGTTCGCTCCGCCAGATCGGCGTGACGGGCAATGCTTTCATGCAGCACACCATCAAACACCATGTGTTCGTACACTTCATCGCTGATGACAATGATGTTGGTGTTTTTGACGACTGTAGCCAGCGCGCGCATATCGTCCTTTGACCACACCGTCGCCGTTGGGTTATGCGGTGTGTTGATCATGATGGCGCGGGTGCGCGGTGTGATCAATGCACGCACCGCATCCCAATCCGGTTTGTAGTGCGGAAATTGCAGGCGCGCATACACCGGCACGCCACCATTCATGCGTATCGACGGCTCGTAGCTGTCGTACACCGGCTCAAAAACAATGACTTCATCACCGGGGTGGACGATTGCCGTAAGCGCAGTATGAATCGCCTGGGTGGCACCAGCAGTGACGGTAATTTCCGTGGCGGGGTCGTAGGCATGTCCATAACAATCCATGACCTTGGTGGCGATCGCCTCACGCAGCGCGGCAATGCCGGGCATGGGCGGGTACTGATTGTGCCCGGCTAACATGGCGTTGTGCATGAGTGCCACCAGCTTCGGGTCACAGGCAAAATCCGGAAAACCCTGGCCGAGATTGACCGCCTTGGCTTCAACCGCCAACGCCGACATGGTGGAAAAAATGGTGGTGCCGACATCGGGCAGTTTGGAGTGAATGATGGCCATCGGAACAGTATTAATTGAATGTAGTCGTGATGATAACAATGCGACGCGCATTTAATGCTCGGTCGCAGATGATTACCGCAAAAATACAAAAAGAGTTGGCGTTAATGCAACTCAGGTGCAATAATGTCGGGCTGCTTCCAATCAACCAATCAAAATAAAATTCCAATGCGCCATTTCCCCGCCGCTCTGTCTGCGCTCCCATCATCCCATTACGCATCAAAGGTTGCCCCTGTCCGTATGTGCAAAATGACAAATTTTTATGGCGCGGCATCGCTGACTGCACTATTCGCCGTTTCAGCGTTCGCCAACTCCACCCCGGTCGCCGCGACATCCGCGCCCACGCCCGTGGCCGTGATCGGGGCGGGGGCAGCGTCAGTAACCGCAGCAGGGGCAGAGGTGGTCATCGGCGGCGCGGCTGCGGCAGAAAACAAAGTCACGGAAATAGTGGTGATTGGCAATCCGCTCGGCGCAACCGATGCACGCGATGTGGTGTCACCGGTCGAAGTGCTCAGTGGCAATCAATTGTTGCTGCGTCGTGCCAGCACCCTGGGTGAAACGGTTAACGGTTTGCCGGGTGTATCGTCAACCTGGTTTGGCCCGAATGCAGGGCGCCCGGTGATTCGCGGGCTGGATGGTGATCGTGTGCGGGTGTTGAGCAACCTTGGCTCTTCTCTGGATGCGTCAAGTTTGTCGTTTGACCACAATCCCGCCATTGACCCATTGACGGTGGAGCGCATCGAAGTCCTGCGTGGCCCGGCTGCGTTGCTGTATGGCGGCACGGCGATTGGCGGTGTGGTGAATGTCATCGACAACCGTATTCCCGGCACACCGATCGTAGGTGTCCGTGGTGCCATCGAGACACGCTTTGGCGGTGCCGAACGTGATCGCTCAACGTCGGCATTGCTTGAGGCCGGCAATGGTGTGCTGTCGCTGCATGGTGATGGTTTTACCCGCCGCAGTGGTGACTATCGTGTTCCGGAAAAGACCGGCGTGCCCAGCCCCGTTGTCAATTCTTCCGCCAACGCGCGTGGCGGGGCGCTGGGCGCGTCGCTGGCGTTGTTGGGCGGGCGCGGCAACGTCGGTATTTCGCATTCGTTATACGAATCGAGTTACGGAACTGTCGCCGAGGCGGATGTGCGCATCGATATGCGTCAGACCCGCACAGCGGCGGAGTTGAATTTGCGCGACCTCGGCGGGGCATTTGTTGACGGAGTGTTTGTCAAGGTGTCAAAAAGTGACTACCAACACGTTGAACTGGAAAACGGTGCCGTTGGAACAACCTTCAAAAATACCGGCAGCGATTTTCGGGCAGAGGTCAAACACGCCAAATTTGGTGCGTTGCAGGGTGTGGTGGGTCTGCAGGGTGAATCATTCCGCTTTGCGGCATTGGGCGACGAAGCGTTTGTGCCGCCGACAAAAACCCGCAACCAGGCGGTGTTTGCCTATGAAGAAATGGTGGCCGGCGCGATGCGTTATGCATTCGGTGCCAGGCTGGAGCAAAGCCGCGTCGACTCTGAAGGTGCTGTTGGTACCGCGCCGGCGCGTTTTGGCGCGGCATCAACACGCACATTTTTGCTGGGCAGCGCGTCGTTGGGTGCATCGTACCGGCTGGATGGCGAATTGACCGTGACCGGCAACCTGGCGCTGAATCAACGTGCACCGACCTACAACGAGTTATTTGCCAACGGCGCGCACATTGCGACCGTCGCTTTTGAACTGGGCAATGCCGGGCTGGGCAAGGAGCGATCAACCGCAATTGACCTCGGCGTGAAATGGACGCGTGGCGCGTCGAGCGTAAAAGCCGGCGTATTCATGCAGTCGTTTGCTGATTTTCTCGCACTGCGCAACAGTGGCATTGATCGTGATGCTGAAGGCAACGGTGGCGCCAATGTCAGCGTAACCGATTGTGGTGATGGCACGTCGCTGGAATCAGGTTGCACATCCGCCGTGTTGCCGGAATATCAATATCAGGCGGTATCCGCGCGCCTGTTTGGCATGGAGGCCCAAACCAACCTGCGGCTGCTTGAACGTGACAAAGACCGAGGGTACACACTGGACGTGATGGCCAAACTTGACACGGTGCGAGCGACAGACCGCAGCCATCGTGAACCCCTGCCACGCATTTCACCGCTGCGTGCCACCATCGGCGCGACCGTGGATTGGCAACGTTTTGTTTTCAGCGCCGAGATCCAGCACACGGCAAAACAACGGCGTGTGCCGCAGACTGATACGTTTGGGCCGACCGGGGGTTATACGTTGCTGAATGCCACCGCCCAGACCAATGTCAATCTTGGATCGCGCTCAACCGCGATATTTTTTCTGCGCGGCACCAATCTCACCAACGCGCGCGCATTCAACGCCGCATCAATTGATACGATTCGCGGCCTGGCACCGCTGCCGGGGCGGGGAATCAGGGCGGGGCTACGAGTGGATTTTTAGAAAACGGGCAATGAGCCGTGGTGCGGCACGACATGGCTGATAAAATGCGTTATGCCCATTGTCACGTTTCCCAATTCGCCGTACCGCCTCAATCAGCCGTTTTTACCCGCCGGTGACCAGCCACAAGCCATCGACAAACTGGTCGAGGGCATCAACGACGGCCTGGCATTCCAGACTTTGCTGGGCGTGACCGGCTCCGGCAAGACATTCACCATGGCCAACGTGATCGCGCGCATCGGCCGTCCGGCGCTGGTGATGGCACCCAATAAAACCCTCGCCGCCCAGCTCTACGCCGAGTTCAAGGAGTTTTTTCCTGAGAATGCGGTGGAATATTTTGTTTCGTATTACGACTATTACCAGCCCGAGGCGTACGTGCCGTCGCGCGATTTGTTCATTGAGAAAGACTCCTCAATCAATGAACACATCGAACAAATGCGCCTGTCGGCCACAAAATCCCTGCTGGAGCGGCCAGACGCGGTGATTGTCGCCACGGTCTCGTGTATTTACGGCATTGGTGACCCGACCGATTATTACGACATGCGCATGATTGTCCGGCAGGGCGATAAAGTGTCGCCGCAGGATTTGATCAAACAATTGGTGGCCATGCAGTACGCGCGTTCGGAGCTGGATTTTAAACGCGGCACTTTTCGTGTGCGTGGTGATTCACTCGATGTGCATCCCGCCGAAAGCAACGAGGCCGCCTTGCGAATTTCGATGTTTGACGATGAGATCGAAGCCTTGACTTTGTTTGACCCGTTAACCGGCCACACTTTACAAAAAGTGCCGCGTTATACCGTTTATGCCAAAAGTCATTACGTCACCACCCGCGCCAGCACACTCGGTGCGATGGAGGGCATCAAAGCGGAATTGCGTGATCGTATTGAGTATTACCAGCAAGAAGGCAAGCTGTTGGAGGCGCAACGTATTCAGCAGCGCACCACCTTCGATTTGGAAATGCTCAACGAAATCGGCTTTTGCAAAGGCATTGAAAATTATTCGCGTCATTTGACCGGCCGGCCGCCGGGTTCACCACCACCTACGCTCATCGATTATTTGGCCAAGGACGCATTGATGATCATCGACGAGAGCCACGTCACGATCCCGCAGGTGGGGGGCATGTACAAGGGGGATCGTGCCCGCAAAGAAAACTTGGTCGGATTTGGTTTTAGATTGCCGTCGGCCATGGACAACCGGCCGTTACGGTTTGACGAATTTGAGGCGATGATGCGCCAGACGGTATTTGTTTCGGCCACACCTTCGGTTTATGAGGAAGCCCACACCGCGCAGGTGGTTGAACAATTGGTGCGCCCGACCGGCTTGGTTGATCCGATGATTTTTGTACGACCCGCCACCACCCAGGTCGATGATGTGCTGTCGGAAATCAACAAACGCGTGTTGGTCGGTGAGCGGGTGCTGGTGACCACCCTGACCAAACGTATGTCGGAAGATTTGACCGACTATCTTGCTGAGCACGGTGTCAAGGTGCGTTATTTGCATTCGGACATTGACACCGTAGAGCGCGTTGAAATCATTCGTGATTTACGTGCCGGTATGTTTGATGTGCTGGTGGGCATTAATTTGTTGCGTGAGGGCTTGGATATTCCGGAGGTGTCCCTTGTTGCCATACTCGACGCCGACAAGGAGGGATTTTTGCGCAGCACACGCTCCTTGATTCAAACTATCGGTCGCGCCGCGCGTAATTTAAATGGCACGGCGATTTTGTACGCCGACCGCGAAACCGATTCGATGAAGCGGGCGATTTCAGAAACCAATCGACGGCGCGAAAAGCAGGTGGCGTTTAATCTGGCCAATAACATCACTCCACGCTCGGTGACCAAACGCATCAAGGACATTATTGACGGTGTTTATGATCTCGATGAAAAGCGTGATGTCCGCAATGCCGACAAACGCGCCGCACAGGATCGTAAAAAATACGAGGTCATGACAGAAAAACAAATGGACGTGGCTGTCCGTAAAATAGAACGTGAAATGCTCGAGGCGGCACGTAACCTTGAGTTTGAAAAAGCGGCGCGATTGCGGGATGATTTGCGTCTGATGCGAAACAAACTGCTGCTGTTTGGCGGCAAAGACGATACGGGTGAAGTGGCATGAAAGTTTTATTTGTTTGTATGGGCAATATTTGCCGTTCGCCCACCGCCGAAGGCGTGTTCAGAAAAATGGTGGAAGACGGCCCGCTCAAGGGCAAAGTCGATATTGATTCGGCCGGCACCCACGGTTACCACGAGGGCAAGGAACCCGATCCGCGTGCCGTCGCGCATGCGGCCAACCGCGGCTACGACCTCACACCGTTTCGCGCACGCGAGGTCAGTCCGAGTGATTTTGAGCGTTTTGATTTTGTGATTGCCATGGATGAAACCAATCGGCGCCACCTCAAGGCGATGTGCCCGACACGCCTGCAAAACAAGATCGAATTGATGATGGATTACGGCGGCGAAGAAGACGAGTACGAAGTGCCGGACCCGTATCAAGGCAAACCAAAAGACTTTGAACACGCGCTCGATTTGATCGAAGCCGGTTGTGAAGGCCTGCACGAATATTTGGTGGAGCAATTAAAAATGCGCGGCAATATTACGCTGCCGGGTCGGGATTAATCGTGATGGATGGTTTGGCATTTGTCGGCACGCTCAGTGTAGCCGCCTACATGAAAATTTTTGTGGCGATGATTGTCATCGTCAATCCACTCGGCATTATTCCGATTTTTGTTACGTTGACAACCGGCCAGAGTGATGCCGAACGCAAACACATCGCCCGCATCGCCGCGCAAACGGTGGCGGTGGCGTTGATCCTCGCCATATTACTCGGCGAAAAAATGCTGCAAATATTCGGCATCTCCATTGCCAGTTTTAAAGTGGGTGGTGCGATATTGATCATGCTTAACGCTTTCGCCATGATGCAAGCCGCACCCACCACCGACGACCCCACGCCGGAAGAGGTCAAAGAGGCCGCCGCCAAATCTTCGATCGCCGTGGTACCGCTCGCCATTCCCTTGCTGGCCGGGCCGGGCGCGTTGTCGACCATCGTTATTTACGCCTCCGAGAAAAAATCCGTATTTCATTTGGGCGCAGTGATTCTCGTCGTGATTGCACTCGCGCTGGTGACGTGGCTGGCATTACGCATCGCCACCAAAGTCGGCCGCTCGATGAGTACCACCACACTCAATGTCGCCACGCGCATCATGGGACTGTTGCTCGCGGCGCTTGCCGTCGAGATTTTTGCCAGTGGCATAGTTGAGCTGATCCCCGCGCTGGGCAAGCCTGATGTGTTTCGCTATGGGCAGTGACACACAAGATTTGTAGAAAGTTGATTGCCCGAATCAATCCACCGCCTCCGCACATGAAAATAGCAATAGACAACCTTTCCCATCCCGCTGTGCATGCTTTGCTGAATGAACATATGCAGGGCATGCACGCGTTGTCGCCACGTGAGAGTGTCCACGCGCTTGATCTCGATGGGCTGCGCCAACCTGAAATCACGTTCTGGACAGCCTGGGAGGGGGCGCAGTTGCTTGGCTGTGGCGCGTTGAAACAACTCGACCCCACCCATGGAGAGCTGAAGTCAATGCGCACGCCAATGGCACATCGCCGCATGGGCACGGGGCGGGCCATCCTCGCCCACATCATTGACGTTGCGCGTTCGCGTTCATACGAACGATTGAGCCTCGAAACCGGTTCGATGGCGGCATTTCTACCCGCCCAAAAACTTTACGAAAGCTTTGGATTCGAATACTGCGGGCCGTTCGGCGGGTACAGGGCAGACCCAAACAGCACATTCATGACCTTGAATTTAAACCGGTCAGCGTGAATTGTTTTCAGAAGAATTTGCGATTCATTTATTGGCGCCTGAACGGAGCGATATATGTCTCCAACAAACCATTCGAGCACTTCGATTCGCAACCAGCGATTGTTCTGCGCCAGTCCCCGGAGAATATTTACCGCATTTGAACATGCGTACCAATTGGCGAAATGGTGGGGTCCGATTGGCTTCACCAATTCGTTTGCGTTGTTTGAGTTTCAGCCGGGCGGTCGCTGGGTGTTTGTAATGCACGGCCCGGACGGCGTGAACTACAACAACGAGTGTGTGTTTCGTGAGATTCAACCCGATCACAAGATAGTGATCGAACACGTTGTTGAACCCTGGTTTCAACTGACGGTGACGTTAACAGCGCGTGGCAATGAAACACACTTGGATTGGGTGCAAGAGTTTGCCAGCGCCGAGGTTTGCTCGAAGTTGCGGCCGATTTGTGAACCGGCCAATGAACAAAATCTCGATCGGCTTCAGTCACTCCTGGCACTTAAAAATTCATGAGGCTTGCCGGAAGTCGACGGGCTCAGGGGGATTAAATTCGCCATTCGCCGATAGCAATAAACGTCGCATTTTTTTCTGGAAATATGTCGTATCTGTTTTCTAAAACCAATTGTGTCACCTGCAGTCGGCGCGATAATTTGCGCAACGCATCACAAGGAGTATCGTCGATGGCACCTCATTTTTGGTCAAACGTTTTCTTGATGTGCTTATTGGCGCATTCATCATCACCATGGCGCAAATGCGCAAATGCGCAAATGCAATGATTGGGCTTGCCCGGTAACCCATGTCGCAATATGGAATGTCACAGCCGCAACCGTGTTTATCCTTGCAAGTTACGATCAATCTGGCCGTGGCAACACTGCGAAACCTGCAAAGACACGCCGGAAATGCAGCAGGCTGAACATGACCGTGATGCTTAATTTGTCGGTTAACGAATTGGCGTCGGCAACGTGATTTGTTTGGCGATGATGTCGACAAGGATCGGTGTGTATCCTATTGTCCAGAACGGAGGTTGTGATGATTGAGTCAGTTGTGATCGTTCGCTACCATTCGCTACCCGATCAAGTCGAGGCCGCCAAGCGCGAGATTGGCGGCTGGTCGCCATCGTGTTGGCCAAAGAGCCTGAGTGCGGCGGCATTACCTTCTTGCAAGACGCACACGATCCAACCCGCCACACGCTGATCGAGCGCTGGCCCAGCCAAGAATTGTTTCTTGGTCATCATATGCAGCAACCGCGTATCCTGGCATTTATCCAGGTTGCGGGAGCATTTCTGGCCGGACCACCGGATATTTCTTTTTGGCACGTCACAGAAGCCTAACAGTTTGTTGAAATTCTGCTGCGCTCGGTGATGCGGCGTTGGCAAGCGGCTCAAAATCCTCATGTATACCGCATACATTCCGGTTTTTCGCCGCTTTCCGCCTTGCCTGACCTTCGCTCGCGACGAATTTCAACAAA
>CAMTWK010000006.1:0-42641 GCA_947085425.1 uncultured Burkholderiales bacterium
CGAAGCAGTGCTTCGCAAAACCCCGCACTCGCCGTCCGCAGCGTCCGCCGCTTCGATCCGGCCAATCGACTCCAACAAATACAAACGCCACCCGAAAAAGCCGGGTGGCGTTTGTATTTGTTGGTGGAGCCGGCGGGAATCGAACCCGCGTCCGCAAGCCTTCTACAGGCCGATCTACATACTTAGTTCCCCGTATTTATTTCTGACCACGTACACGCCAAGGGGCGGGCTGGTACGCAGCGAGTCACCTTAATTTAACCTGACACCAAGTGACCCGATGGCAGGCGATCCTCGTTAATGACTCTGCTGTATCTTGCGATACCCGGCGTTAAGGCCCACCGGTGCAGAGCGCGGCTGGTTTTTAGGCAGCTAGTGCGTAGTTTTCGTCGTTTGCGACTATTTGTTTGCGGTTGTATTTACGAGGTGACCACCCCTCGGTATGCACGGTTCTGCTTGTTGCCCACGTCGAAACCAGGTCGGCCCCGAAATCGATATGTATGTGAATTATCTCACGCTATAAGGATGGGGGTGCGGTCAAATAATTCAAGTAGCTCGAGCGGGGTGCGCACGCTGGAGTGGGCATTCCACGTGCAGGGGTCGGTGCCACCCAAATAACCGTATAACGCGATGACACTTTTCATGCCGGCCGCATGGGCGGCGATGATGTCGCGCTCGTCGTCACCAACGTACCAGCAATCGTTGGCGGCGACTCCCAACAGTGCGGCGGCGTGTAACAGTGGCGCGGGGTGCGGTTTGGCATGGGGGGTGGTGTCGCCACTGACAATACAGCCGGCACGGGTATCGAGCCCGAGTTGTTTAACGAGTGGATTCGTAAAACGACTGGCTTTGTTGGTGACAATGCCCCAGGCGATGTTGCTTTGTTCGAGCCGAGTTACGGTTTCGTCCATGCCGTCAAAAAAACGTGTGTGATGGCATAGATTGGATTCGTACAGTGCTAAAAACGCATCACGCAGGGTTTCAAATTCGGCATCGCCGGGTGATTTGTTGAAGGCCACGCTGATCATGCCACGCCCGCCGCGCGACACATGTTCCCGGTATGACGAGTGGGGCAAAATGTCCATTCCGTGGGCTTGACGAAGCATATTTGCCGCAGTCGCCATGTCTGGCGCGGTGTCTGCAAAGGTGCCGTCGAAGTCAAACAGAATGGCTTTGGGGGCGGGGAGTTTGGGTTTCAAAATAATCGATGCAAAGAAAGCATTAGTTGCGGATGAAGTCGATCGGTTTGAAGCGACGCTGGAACACTCCGTCGGCGTTGCCACCCCACCAAGTTTCAATGACAGAGGTGTAGAGCGCGCGGTAATCGGTGGTGGGCGGTGGACCGTCGATTTGAAACACATTGACCACCGGCATGGGCGCACCGATCAGTCCACCCTTGACCTTGCCACCGATTGCAAAATGCACACCCGCCCAGCCGTGGTGGGTGCCTTGTTTGTCGTTTTCCTTTGGGCTGCGGCCAAATTCGTCATAGGTAAATAACAGGGTGTCATCCCATTGGTTTATTTCCTGCATGCCACGCCGAAATGCGGCCAAGCCATTGGCCAGACGCGTTAACACCGGCCCGTGGTACTTCAATTGATCCCAGTGGGTGTCAAAGGCGTGATGCTGATCACCGTCGGCGGCATTCAGGGTGATATGGATGACGGGTGGCGCCAAACCGGCGGCAGCGAGTTCCACGGTGGCTTGTAATGCTTGGCCAAAGTCGTCGCCGGCGAAGGGTGTTTTGAGGGCGACGGGGGACGGCAATTGAAAGGTCTTGGCGGTTTTGGCTGATTTTGGCGTGGTGAGGTAGGCGGTGTCGATGACCTTACGACGGCTTAACCATTCGTTTGGGTAAACCATATTGATGACGCCGAGTTTTCCCCCACGGAAGGGGCCCATCGGATCGGCTTCACGAATATCCAAATCACCAAAGGCGAGCGCATCGATATTTGATTTGATCTGTGATTGATTGGTCAGGCGCGCACGCGTCACCCAGCCGTCATCCAAATACTCATCCGGTGCCGACGCGGTAAACAGGGTTTCGGCATCACGATAGTGCTGGTTGGTGATGTTTTCCTGGCCAATGCCCTGCAAAATCGCCAGTTGGTTATCCTGCCAAAGGGGCAGGATCGGCGCGAGACTTTGATGCAAGCCCTGATGTTCGTTCAGGTGAATCAGGTTGGCACGTTGTAGCCCGATATTGGGTCGCATATTGTAATAACGCGGGTTGGTAAATGGCACCAGCGTGTTGTAGGCATCACTGCCACCCTTTAAATAAACCATCACCAATAACTTGGTGGCGGCGGTGGTGGAGGCAGGGCGGGCAAAACCAGATGACAGCGGCAAACCTGCCAGCGCCATTGACGACGAGGCAAGTAAAAACTGGCGGCGGCTAAAATTATTCATGGATACGCTGCATTTTAAAAAGCTAAACAGGCTTGCGACAGGCAAGAATGTAATTGACTGACACGTCGTCGGTCAGTTTGTAAATTTGCGTAAACGGGTTGTAACTCATGCCGGTAAATTCGCCGACAAGCAAGCCGGCGTCACGCGCAAAACCGGCCAGTTCGGCGGGGGTGATAAAACGCTGGTAATCGTGTGTGCCTTTGGGCAGAAGATTGAGCACGTATTCAGCGCCCACCACGGCGAATAAATAAGATTTTGGATTGCGGTTCAGCGTCGAGAAAAATATCCATGCGCCGGGTTTGGCGAGGGCGGCGCAGGCCTTCACGGTCGATGCCGGATCAGGCACGTGCTCGAGCATTTCCATACAAGTCACACAATCAAAACTCTCCGGCTGCTCAGTCGCCATGTCTTCGGCCGATATCAGGCGGTAATCCAATGCCAACGTATGGCCTGCCGCCTGCATCTCCAGTTTGTGTAGATTGGCGACTTTGAGCGGTTTATCAGATAAATCGATGCCGGTGACCCGGGCACCTTGGCGCGCCATGGATTCGCTTAAAATGCCGCCACCACAACCAATGTCGATCACCCGCTTCGCAGGCGACGTTGTCGTCGCCGCCAAACCCACCCGCGCATCAATCAGACTCAAACGCAACGGATTGATGGCGTGTAACGGTTTAAATTCACTGGTTGGGTCCCACCAGCGCGCTGCCAATGCACCAAACTTGGCGAGTTCGGCCGGATCGACATTTCCAGTCGATGGTGGGACATGATCGGTGGTAGCTTGCATAAATCAATGGGCCTTTAATGACCGGTTAAACGATATGGGGTGAATAAATTAGCTGCGAAGACTCTGAGTTTGATGCGTCATTTTATCAATGGTTGCGAAACCGTTCACCCCAGGTTGCAGCTTTTGCCTTGATGGCCGCCAAATCCATTTGTGTCAACATACGATTGTCGAGCAGGCGTTTTCCATTTACCCATACATCGGTGACGTTTTCGCGTCCTGCGGCGTGCCATAAATGCGAGGCCGGATCATAACAAGGTTGCGTTTCGATTGCGCTTAAATCAACCGCCACCAAATCGGCGGCTTTGCCTGGCAACAATGAACCGATTTGCTGATCCCATTGCAACGCCTTGGCGGCATTAAGGGTGGCCATTTCTAATGCCTGTAATGCCGGCAACGCGGCGGCATCACCACTGATGCCTTTTTGCAGCAGCGTCGCCAAGCGCGTTTCGGCAAACATATCCAATCGATTGTTGGACGCGCAGCCATCGGTGCCAAACCCAATGTTTATGCCGGCAGCGAGCATTTGGGCAACTGGCGCAATGCCGCTGGCCAGTTTCAGATTGGACGTCGGGCAATGGGCGACGTGCACGCCACGGGCGTGAAACAAAGCGATTTCAGTGGGCTGAAGATGCACACAATGCACGGCAATCAGGTTCGGCCCGAGCACCCCCAATCGTTCCAAGCGTTCAATTGGCCGTACACCGTGTCGTTTCACACTTTCAGCGGGCTCGGCGGCAGTCTCGTGAATGTGGCACATCAACGTCAGGTCATCCATTTCATTGGCAATGGCAACCAGCTTCAAAAACGTTTGATCCGACACGGTGTAGGGGGCGTGTGGTGTCAGCATTAATTTCAAATTTGGATCGGCGGCAAACATGTCGCGTGATGCCAGCCCGCGCGCAATGTACGCATCGGCATCGGCGGCATAAGGAGTTGGAAATTCCAACACCGCGCCACCAAGTGCGGCACGCATGCCTGCGGCTTTGACGGCCTTTGCGCCAATGTCTTGATAAAAATACATATCTGCAAAGCAGGTCGTGCCGCTGCGGATCATTTCGGCGCAGGCTACTTCGGTTCCGTCGTAGACATAACTCTCCGACAGAAATTTTGATTCGATCGGCCAGATGTGATCGTTCAGCCAGGTCATTAATGGCGTGTCGTCGGCCAACCCGCGCATGAGTGTCATGGCGGCGTGGGTATGCAAATTAATCAGGCCGGGAATCAACACGTGGGTGTCGAGATGGATTTTCACGGCATCTGGAAATTGTTGCCGTGCATCAGCGCACGGCAGAATGGCCGTAATCTTGCCGTCGTTGACGACCACGGCATGATGTTCAAGCATGGTGTGGCGTGGTTCAACCGGGAGAATCCAGCGTGCGGAAATAATTTCAATCATGTTGGTTTGGTTGGGGGCAAGCCCATTCGCAAGGGGGTGAAGATGACACAAACAAAAAAGCCCCGCGAGGCGGGGCTTTTTTGCGAAATTGCAAACTTACTTCTGCGACACGCCTTTGAATTCGATTTCGACGCGGCGATTCTTTGCGCGGCCGTCATTCGTTTTGTTAGACGCAACCGGCTGGGTCTCGCCCTTGCCGGAAATCGTGATCTTCGCTGCTGGGATGCCTTGCGAAACCATATATTCCTTCACGGTGGTGGCGCGACGCTCCGACAGTTTCTGGTTGTAGGCATCGGTACCGATCGAATCGGTGTGACCAATTGCAATCACCATTTCAACATCAACTTGCTTCATTTTGGCGATGGCTTCATCAATGGCCGTTTTGCCAGCAGGCTTCAGCACGGATTTGTCAAAGTCAAACAAAGCTTCGGCTTGAATCGAAATAGCCTGTTTCACTGGCACTGGTGCCGGTTTTGGTGCCGGTGCTGGTGCTGGTGCCGGCGGAGGCACAACTACAGGAGCAGGTTTTGGTGGCTCAACTTTTTTCGGCATGCAATCCGGGTGGTTAATGCCGCTTGTCTGAACGCAGGCACCAGAGGCGTCGCGTACTGGGTTGCCAGCGGAATCTACGAGGTTAGGGGTCACGCCCGCGTAGGCAGTTGCGGCGCTTAACAGCGCGGCAGATGCAGTCAACTTGGCAAGTAGGGAAATCTTCATTTGTTACTCCCGGGAGAATGGAAAATTATTGTCGTTCAGTGTTTGCTGGATGGCAAAACGCTGGAATTAAAAATTAAAGCTGGGTGCATTGCATTCCTGCGCCCCGATAACCATGAAAATATACACGATAGGCAGGGGCGGGCACAACCGTCAGCGCCCCTAGAAACAACACGTAGTGCACCTAAGTTGTAGATAAACAATAGACTGGCGCATTTTGACTGAATTGCCACGAAATTACAACTACGTCACCTGCCTAAAGCACCATTGATTGTATTGCTGATCTTGTTCAAGGTGCATCCATAGTGGTTTTACTTGTGTTTGTGGCAATCAAAACTGAATTGTGCTAAATTGGCGTGTTGCAGTTTTACCAAATATCTTATAAATCAAGCGTTTAGCGCATCGTTTGTGTGGTTGACCAGACGATCAGGCGTAACAGCGCTGTTCTCCGAAGAGTTAGCCAGTGACCGAGCCACAAGTCCCCCAGTTTGCCAAAGAAACCCATCCGATCAGCATAGAAGAGGAGATGCGCACCAGTTTTCTGGACTACGCCATGAGCGTGATTGTCAGTCGCGCCTTGCCGGATGCACGCGATGGCTTAAAACCGGTGCACCGCCGGGTTTTGTTTGCCATGCAGGAGACCAATAACGTCCACAACCGACCGTTTGTAAAGTGCGCGCGTATTGTTGGTGAAGTGATGGGTAAATACCATCCGCACGGTGATACGGCGATTTACGACACGCTGGTGCGTATGGCGCAAAATTTTTCCTTGCGCTATCCATTGATTGACGGTCAGGGCAACTTTGGCTCGGTGGACGGTGATAACGCGGCGGCGATGCGTTATACCGAGTGTCGGATGCAAAAGATATCATCCGAACTGATGGCCGATATTGATTCGGATACGGTTGACTATGGTCCGAACTACGACGGCAAGGAAATGGAGCCGTTGGTATTGCCGGCGCGATTCCCGAATTTGTTGGTCAATGGCGCCACCGGTATTGCGGTGGGTATGGCCACCAATATTCCGCCGCACAATTTATCGGACGTGATTGACGCTTGCTTGAAGGTGTTGGCCAATCCGGCGGTTGATCTGGAAGACTTGATTGATATTGTGAAGGCGCCGGATTTCCCAACCGCCGGCATCATTTATGGCATTGATGGTGTGCGTGAAGGTTATCGCACCGGCCGTGGTCGCTGCATCATGCGCGCCAGAACCCACTTTGAAGATATGGACAAAGGTGGTCGCCAGTCGATCATCATTGACGAGCTGCCGTATCAGGTCAACAAAGCCAATTTGCTGATTCGCATTGGTGAATTGGTGCGCGACAAAAAACTTGAAGGTGTATCCGATCTGCGCGATGAGTCGGATAAATCCGGCATGCGTGCGGTGATTGAATTAAAACGCGGCGAAGTGCCGGAGATTGTGCTGAACAATCTTTACAAAATGACGCAAATGCAGGAGTCGTTCGGCATGAACATGGTGGCACTGGTCGATAACCAGCCGCGCCTGTTGAACCTGCGCCAATTCTTGGATGCCTTCCTGCGCCATCGTCGCGAAGTGGTCACGCGTCGTACGGTATTTGAACTGCGCAAAGCACGTGATCGCGGCCACGTATTGGAAGGTCTGGCGGTTGCGTTGTCCAACGTCGATGAAATTGTTGAGCTGATCAAATCCGCGCAAACACCCGCCGAAGCCAAAATCAAATTAATGGGCAAGGTATGGCGCTCAAAGCTGGTCGAGGAAATGCTGGCACGCGCCGCAGGCGACCAGGCTGAGGCATTCCGGCCGGAGGGGTTGCCAAAAGAATTTGGTTTGGGCACCAGCGGTTATCTTTTGTCGGAAACGCAGGCGCAACGCATTCTCGAAATGCAATTGCAGCGTTTGACCGGTTTGGAGCAGGACAAGATTGTTGCTGAATACAAAGAAGTGATGGACCGCATTGCCGATCTGCTGGATATTTTGTCGAAGCCTGAACGTGTGACGACCATTATTGTTGCCGAGTTAAAGGAAATTAAATCCCAGTTTGGTGACAAGCGTCGCTCCGAAATTGTCGCCAATGCCGGCGAAATTTCAATTGAAGATTTGATCGCCAATGAAGAAGTGGTGGTGACCATGTCGCACGCCGGCTACATCAAGTACCAGCCGGTGGCGGATTATCGTGCGCAAAAACGCGGTGGCCGTGGCAAACAGGCGACCGCCACCAAAGAAGACGATTTCATCGAAAATTTGTTCATCGCCAAGACCCATGACTACGTGTTGTGCTTCTCGAATAAAGGGCGGGTGCATTGGCTGAAGGTTTATGAAATTCCGCAAGGCTCGCGCGGATCACGCGGCAAGCCAATCGTGAATTTATTGCAGTTGCAGTCGGACGAAAAAATTTCAACGGTTTTGCCGGTGCAGGAATTCCGCGACGACAGTTTTGTATTTTTTGCCACTTCCGCCGGCACGGTGAAAAAGACCGCGTTGTCCGACTTCGGCAATCCACGCAAGGCCGGCATTATTGCCATTGCGCTTGATGAGGGGGATTCGCTGGTTGGCGTGGCGATCACCGACGGCAAATGTGATGTCATGCTGTTTTCGGATGCGGGCAAGGCGGTTCGTTTTGAGGAGTCCGACGTGCGCTCGATGGGGCGTGATACCCGTGGTGTGCGTGGCATGAATCTCGCCAAAGGCGGCAAGGTGATTTCGATGCTGGTTGCCAAAAATGAGGAGGATTCCGTGTTGACCGCAACCGAATTCGGTTATGGCAAACGTACCGCCATTACCGAATACACCCGTCATGGTCGCGGCACCCAGGGCATGATCGCCATCCAAACCTCATTACGCAATGGCAAGGTGGTGGCGGCGGAGCTGGTTCGCCCTGAAGATGAAATCATGATGATCACCACCGCGGGTGTGTTAATCCGTACCAAAGTGACACAGATTCGTGAAATGGGTCGTTCCACACAAGGCGTCACCTTGATCAATTTGGATGAAGGCACCAAATTGTCCGGGTTGCAAAAAGTAGCCGAATCTGATGACGAGGAAGCCGAATGAACAAAAGTGATGCGGGCAAAAAAATGATGACCAGCATGCCGCAATTGATGCAGCAATCCATGTCGGAGATGATTGCCTTGTTGTCGCCACGCTTGAACGCGTTGACTGGAAAATTGGCAAATGAAGCGGTTGAAACGGCCAAAAACAAACCCGCATCATTACCCGCAAAGTCACCATCACCGGCAAAATAATGTCGCGCGTCTTTAATTTCTCGGCGGGGCCCGCAGCCCTGCCGACCGAAGTGTTATTGCAAGCGCAGGCCGAGTTGCTCGACTACCAGGGTAGTGGCATGTCGGTGATGGAAATGAGCCACCGTGGCAAGTTGTTTTTGGCCTTGGCTGCGGAGGTGGATCGTGATCTGCGCGAGTTGCTGGCCATTCCCGCCAACTACAAGGTGCTGTTTTTGCAGGGGGGCGGCAAAGGCGAATTTTCGTTTGTGCCACTGAATTTGTTACGCGGCCACACTCGCGCGGACTACGTGAATACCGGCCACTGGTCGACTCTTGGCATTAAAGAGGCCGGTAAATATTGCGACGTTTCCGTTATTGCTTCTGCTGCCGATCGCCAATTTACCTACGTCCCGGCACAAACCGAATGGCGACCCAATCGCAACGCAGGTTATCGGCACATTTGCAGCAATGAGACCATTCAAGGCGTGGAATATTTTTGGACGCCTGACTTTGATGATGGTGTGCCGTTGGTCGCAGACATGTCTTCGCATATTCTGTCGCGGCCCATTGATGTCAGCAAATTTGGCTGCATTTACGGCGGTGCGCAGAAAAACATCGGTCCCTCCGGCTTGACGGTTGTTATTGTTCGTGACGACCTACTGGGGCACGCCCATCCACTGACACCGTCCGTATTTGATTACACACAGCAAGCGGCGAGTGACTGGATGTTGAACACGCCACCAACCTTTGCCGTTTATCTGGCCGGGCTGACCTTCAGGTGGCTCAAAAATCAAGGTGGGTTGGCGGCCGTGGAAAAGTGCAATATCGAAAAGGCCGCGCTGCTTTACCACACCATTGATGGCTCAGACGGATTTTACGTTAATCGCGTCGACAAGGCTGATCGGTCGCGGATGAACGTGCCGTTTTTTTTGCAAGATGAGGCATTGAATCAAGTCTTTCTCGATGACGCCAATGCCGCCGGTCTGAGCGGCCTTAAGGGCCATAAGGCGATCGGTGGCATGCGCGCCTCGATTTATAACGCGGTGCCGTTGGCGGCGGTCATCGCGCTGACGGACTACATGCGCGCGTTTCAGCAACGTCACGGCTAATATTTTTTGGTCGGCGAGTGGGGCGGGTTGCCTATTGGTGACGACGTGACCGGTTTTGTCCAATACTGAAAGTGCGCGAGTTTTGTGTTTGGCTCAGGCTAAAATAGACGCATGACCGAGCCTAAAAAAGATCTCGCCGAGTTGCGCGTCGCTATCGACGCCTTGGATGCGGACATCCTGACCAAACTCAACTCCCGCGCGGCGTTGGCGCGTGCGGTGGGTGCGCTCAAAGCCGGACAAGCCTACCGGCCGGAGCGTGAGGCAGAGGTTTTGCGTCGGATCAAACAACTGAATGCCGGACCATTGCCAGACGAGGTGGTGGCGCGTTTGTTCCGGGAAATCATGTCCGCCTGCCTGGCACTGGAGCGACCGATCACGGTTGCCTATCTGGGGCCGCCAGGGACATTCAGCGAACTCGCGGCAAAAAAACATTTTGGCGAAGGCGCGCTGTTGACGCCGCAATTGTCCATTGATGAGGTCTATCGCAGCGTTGAATCAAACGCCTGTGATTTTGGCATCGTGCCGGTGGAAAACTCCACCGAAGGCGCGGTTGGCCGGTCACTCGATCTGATGCCGCAGACACCATTAAAAACCTGCGGTGAAGTGCTGGTGCGGATTCATCATCATTTGATGGCGGTGGATTTCTCGCCTCTTGCCAATATTCAGAAAGTTTTTTCACACGGGCAATCACTGGCGCAGTGCCATGAATGGTTGAACATCCATTTGCCGGATGCCGAGCGCATAGCGGTGGCGTCCAATGCGGAAGCCGCACGGCGGGCGTCGATGGAGCCATTCACCGCAGCCGTGGCCGGCGAAACGGCGGCCGCCCATTACGGCCTGGCGTTACTGGCATCCAACATTGAAGACGAGCCCAATAACACCACACGTTTTTTGGTGATGGGAAATTACGAGCCCAAGGCCACCGGCAGGGACAAAACTTCCCTGGTATTGTCGGCGCCAAACCGGTCCGGCGCAGTTTATGAAATGCTCACCCCGTTTGCAAATCGGGGGGTATCGATGTCGAAATTTGAATCGCGTCCGTCAAAAATCGCCATTTGGGAGTATTTGTTTTTTGTTGATATTGATGGCCATGTAAATGATGCCAACGTCGCCGAGGCGATGGTTGAGTTGCGCACCATCGCCGGCTACGTCAAGGTGTTGGGTTCATACCCGACCGCTGTTGTTTAATGATTTTTTTGCCTTGCCGCGCTGCCGAGGCGGTCTTTACTCCTATCCGCCATGAATTTATCTGAACTTGCACCGGCCTATATCCGTAGCATTGCCGCCTACCAACCCGGCAAGCCGATCTCCGATGTGGCGCGTGAACTTGGCCTCGCTGAGGCCGATATTGTCAAACTCGCCTCGAATGAAAATCCGCTCGGTCCGAGCAAAAAAGCCATCGCCGCCATGCAATCCGCGCTGCAGGATTTGGCCTTGTACCCGGACGGTGGCGGCTTTGCATTAAAGGCGGCGATCGCAAAAAAGTTCGGCGTGAATTCCGCCCAAATCATTCTTGGCAATGGCTCCAATGACGTACTTGAGCTAGCAGCACGCACCTTCATGCACGAGGGTGATTCGGCTGTTTATTCCCAACACGCCTTTGCGGTTTATCCGCTCGCCACCCAGGCGGTCGGGGCCACCGGCATCGAAGTCAAAGCCAAAAATTTTGGCAATGATTTGCCGGCCATGTGCGCGGCCATTCAACCGACCACAAAAATCGTTTTTCTGGCCAATCCAAACAACCCGACCGGCACGTTTGTTGATGCCGCTGCTTTGCATGCGTTTTTGCTCAGTGTGCCGAAAAACGTATTGGTGATTCTCGATGAAGCCTATGGTGAATACCTGCAGCAAGATGACGCCTATGACAGCGTGCCGTGGCTGGCGGAATTTCCCAACCTGATCATTTCGCATACATTGTCCAAGGCTTATGGTCTGGCCGGATTGCGGATCGGCTTTGGACTGGCGGCGCCACAATTGATTGATCTGATGAATCGGGTGCGCCAACCCTTCAACGTTAATCATCTGGCGATGGTGGCGGCGGTGGCCGCGCTTGCAGATGATGCTCATATTACTGACAGTCGTCGCCTGAATGCAGACGGTGTGGCCATGTTGTCGACGGCGTTATCGGCGCGTGGCTTGGAGGTGATCCCTTCCTATGGCAATTTTGTCACCTTCAAAATTAATCAAGCGGGCAGCGTGTTCCAGTCATTGCTGAAACAGGGGGTGATTGTTCGCCCCATAGCCGGATATGGTCTGCCGGATTATTTGCGTGTGACGGTGGGGACTGCGGATCAAATTGCACGGTTTTTGGCCGCGCTCGACGTAGCCAGTACGCAGTAGTAATTAATTTGAAAAACCGAGTGTTTGTGCGCACTTTCAGACATTTTGTCGTGAAAACGCCCGTCCATGCTGGAGTTTGATAATCGCATCATGTTGAATCGTATTGTCATCATCGGCACCGGCCTGATCGGTACATCGTTTGCGCTGGCATTAAAAAACGCACGTGCGGTCAAGACCATCGTCGGTATTGATCGGGATTTGGATCGCTTGAATGAGGCGGTGTCATTGGGCGCGATTGATGTGCGGGGTGTGCTCGCCGATATAAATGGCGCCGACCTCGTATTGCTCGCCGTGCCGGTGCGGAAAATTGCCGCAATTTTGGCAGAAATATTGCCATTTTTGGATGACCATACGTTGCTCATTGATGTCGGCAGCACCAAACAAGACGTCATCACCGCCGTGCGGCAAAACCTGATGGACCGGTGTCGCCAATTTGTGCCCTGCCATCCGATTGCCGGGCGTGAGCAACACGGGCCGTTGGCGGCGGACGCAGGACTGTTTGCCGGCAAAAAAGTGGTGGTGACCGCATTGCCAGAAAACCCGCCGGCGACCGTGAGTCGGGCGGCTGAAATTTGGCAGACGCTTGGCGCCGTGGTGGTGGAGATGCCCGCCGAAACCCACGACGCGGTGTTTGCAGCCGTCAGCCATTTGCCGCACATGCTGGCCTTTGTATTGGTCGAAGAATTGGCATCCCGCCCCAATGCTCGCGTCCTGTTTGAACACGCCGCTTCCGGGTTTCGTGATTTCACCCGTATAGCCAGTTCCAGCCCGGAAATGTGGCGCGATATTGCCTTGAATAATCGCAGCGCCTTATTGGCCGAGTTGGACGCGTTTTTGGCAAAAACCATGATGTTGCGGAATGATTTGGCGGATGCCAACGAGGCGCAACTCATGGGGCTCATGCAGCGCGCCAAACACGCGCGTGGGCAATGGTTGTCGGGCCAATTTGATCAGTTCCACGACGATTCCGCATGAGTCAAGCGCGCGTTTTTCCCACTGAAATTTTATTGCCTGCGGCGTCACACGCCAGTGGCGAGGTGAACCTGCCCGGTTCTAAATCGATCTCCAACCGAACGTTATTGCTGGCCGCATTTTGTGACGATCAAAATAATCCGCCTGGCACCACCGTGCACAATTTATTGAAGTCCGACGACACCGACGTCATGTTGGCGGCGCTCGCGACGCTCGGCGTAAAAGTGGATGCGTCAGGATCGACCACCCATGTTGTACATGGCTGCGGCGGTGAATTTCCGGTGAAAAACGCCGCGCTGTTTTTGGGCAACGCCGGCACTGCATTCCGACCGTTAACTGCCGCACTGGCCCTCCAGCAAGGGCACTATCAACTGGATGGTGTGCCACGTATGCGCGAGCGACCGATTGGCGATTTGGTCGATGGTTTGAATGCGTTGGGTGCCCATATTTCCTACATACGGAGTGTCGGTTATCCACCATTACAAATTAGCCCGTTTTGTGCCTCGTCAGCAAATCGGATATCGGTACGCGGCGATGTGTCCAGCCAGTTTTTATCGGCATTATTAATGGCGTTGCCCTTGCTGGGGCGCGATATGACAGTTGCGGTGGCCGGTCAACTGATTTCAGCGCCGTACGTAAACATAACCATAAACTTGATGGCCAAATTTGGCGTTAACGTCACCCACCAGGACTGGCAGTCGTTTGGCGTGGCAGCAGCAAAATACCAATCCCCTAAAGACATATTTGTTGAGGGCGACGCCTCCAGTGCTTCCTATTTTTTGGCAGCCGGTGCTTTGGGTGGGGGGCCGGTACGGGTGCGTGGGGTCGGGCGGGAAAGTATTCAGGGCGACATTAAATTTGCCGAGGCTATCGCCGCTATGGGCGTGCAAATCAACATGGGCGAAGACTGGATCGAAGCCAGCCTGCCACCGGACCAAAAACTGCGTGCCATCGATGCCGATTTCAACCATATTCCCGACGCAGCCATGACCATTGGTGTCGTCGCGTTGTTTGCTGATGGGGTGACGACCATTCGCAATATTGCCAGTTGGCGGGTCAAAGAAACCGATCGTATAACTGCGATGGCGACAGAGTTGCGCAAACTTGGCGCAGTTGTTGACGACGGTGCCGACTATATTCGTATCACGCCACCCGCCAAACTCACGCCCAATGTGGTGATTCATACCTATGATGATCATCGGATGGCCATGTGTTTTTCGCTGGTTTCTCTTGGCAATGTACCCATTGTCATTGATGATCCAAAATGTGTGGCCAAAACCTTTCCAGAGTTTTTTGCCGTGTTTAAAAAGATCGTTTCATGAATAAAACAGGCATTACCAATACAAATCCTGCTTCCATCCCGGTTATCACCATTGATGGGCCAACAGCTTCCGGCAAAGGCACGGTTGCGCAACGGGTGGCGGGAAAACTCGGTTTCCATTATTTGGATTCGGGTGCGCTTTACCGGTTGACCGGGTTGGCCGCGACCAAACGCGGCATGGTGCTGAATCATGCCGATACGGTTGCCGAAGAGTTGGCCAATATCGCCCGATCGCTGGTCATTCGTTTCGACGGAGAGCAGGTTTTTTTGGACGGACTGGACGTGACCGAAGCCATACGTTCCGAGGTCGCCAGCCAAAATGCGTCCAAGGTCGCAGCGATTCCAGCCGTTCGCACCGCCCTGACCGAGCGTCAACGGGCATTTTCCCAACCACCCGGGCTGGTTGCGGACGGGCGGGATATGGGGTCGGTGATATTCCCTCAGGCAACCCTCAAAATTTTCCTGACCGCCAGCGCCGAGGCGAGAGCGGAAAGACGCACTAAGCAGTTGAAACAAAAAGGAATCTCTGCCATAATCGCCGACGTTGTGAAGGATTTACACAGCCGCGACGAGCGAGATTCAAATCGTCCGGTGGCGCCGCTCAAAAAAGAACAGGACGCCTATCTTCTTGATACAACAGAAATTTCTGCAGAAGAGGCAGTTGACCAAGTGTTGAAATGGTTCAGCAAATCCCGTTTTAGTGGCTAAATTTCTGTAACCGTTTGTTTTATAATTGTTTTTTGTTGCAACTTCATTGTAGTCACTTCGTATTGGTGCTTTCCAAAAGGTGCTGATTTGATTAACCCTCACCATCGCCCGATGGGGAGCTAACCCGAAAGACCCGTTTTCATGTCCGCATCTGTCCAACCCGTTGCAAAAGCCAAAGCCGTAAAACCCGTACACGCACCTGATAGTTTCGCTGCGCTGTTCGAAGAAAGCCTCACGCGCCAAGAAATGCGTGAAGGCGAAATGATCACCGCCGAAGTGGTACTGGTTGATCAAAATATTGTGGTTGTCAATGCCGGACTCAAGTCCGAAAGCGTGATCCCAATTGAAGAATTCAAGAATGACAAAGGTGAGCTGGAAGTTAAAGTCGGCGACTTTGTTACGGTAGCGATCGAAAAGTTTGAAGACGGCTTTGGTGCCACCAAACTTTCCCGTGACCGCGCCAAGAAACTTTCCGCTTGGCATGACCTGGATGTGGCGCTCGACAAGGGCACCATCATCACCGGTATGGTTTCCGGTAAGGTCAAAGGCGGCTTGACCGTTATGATCAACGGCATTCGTGCGTTTTTGCCGGGTTCACTGGTTGATACCCGCCCGGTAAAAGATACCACTCCGTTCGAAGGCAAAGAACTCGAATTCAAAGTCATCAAGCTCGACAAAAAGCGCAACAACGTGGTGGTTTCCCGCCGCGCGGTGATGGAAGCCTCACAGGGTGCGGATCGTGCAGCCATGATGGAGCAGTTGAAAGAAGGCTCCGTTGTCAAGGGCATCGTCAAGAACATCACGGACTACGGCGCGTTTGTTGACCTGGGTGGCATCGACGGCTTGTTGCACATCACCGATCTGGCATGGCGTCGTGTCAAGCATCCGTCCGAAGTGTTGACGGTTGGAGATGAAGTCACCGCAAAAATTCTCAAGTTTGACCAGGAAAAGAACCGTGTATCGCTCGGCATGAAACAATTGGGCGATGATCCATGGACCGGTTTGTCACGTCGTTACCCGCAGGGCACCCGTCTGTTTGGCAAAGTCACCAACCTCACCGACTACGGCTCATTTATTGAGATCGAAGCCGGCATCGAAGGTCTGGTCCACGTTTCCGAAATGGATTGGACCAACAAGAATGTGCACCCGGCCAAAGTGGTCTCACTCGGTGACGAAGTTGAAGTTATGATCCTTGAAATCGACGAAGAACGTCGTCGTATTTCACTCGGCATGAAGCAGTGTATGCAGAACCCGTGGGAAGAGTTTTCGATGTCCCATAAAAAGGGCGAAAAAGTCAAAGGCACCATTAAATCGATCACCGACTTTGGTGTGTTTATCGGTTTGCCTGGCAATATCGACGGCCTCGTACACCTATCGGATATTTCCTGGAATGTTCCGGGCGAAGAAGCCGTTAAGGCGTACAAAAAGGGCGACGACCTTGAAGCTGTGGTGTTGGCAATCGACATGGAGCGCGAGCGGATTTCGCTTGGCATCAAGCAAATGGATTCTGACCCGTTTACCAATTACACGTCGATCAACGACAAAGGTGCGGTTGTCAAAGGAATCGTTAAAGCCATCGATGCCAAGGGTGCCACTATTGCCCTGTCAGAAGAGGTCGAAGCCTATTTACGTGCCTCTGAAGTGTCCCGCGAACGAGTTGAAGACATGCGTGCACACATGAAAGAAGGCGACGAAATCGAAGCGGTCATTATCAACGTTGATCGCAAGGTTCGCAGCATCAACCTGTCCATCAAACAAAAAGATGCAGTTGAAGAGAAAGATGCAATGAAGCGTATTGTTGACGACTCTCCTTCCAACGCCGGTACCACCAACCTTGGCGCGTTATTAAAAGCCAAGTTGAAACAAGGCGCTGATCAGTAATTGCATTTGCTATCAGGTAATAGTCGTTTTTTGCGCGAGTCGTGCCGATCTGAGAGTTTTTAGGCAAGGCTCGCGCATTCAGTTTGTTGTCACCACTTGAATTTCTCGTTTCGTAATCTCACTTGAGTCGATCCGCCTCTTGAAATCCATGACAAAATCAGAACTGATTGAGATCCTGGCAACACGGCATAATCAGCTTGCACCAAAAGACGCCGAACTGGCCGTTAAAACCATGCTTGATGCGATGGCGCATACGCTTTCGCATGGCGACCGCATAGAAATTCGCGGCTTTGGCAGTTTCGGTTTAAATTTTCGGCCGCCACGCACGGGACGCAATCCAAAGACCGGTGAAAAGGTGCTTGTACCGAAAAAGTACGTGCCGCATTTCAAGGCGGGTAAAGAGCTGCGTGAACGGGTGGACGAGGCATTGGAGGCCGCGGAGAGAGCGGAAGCGGCCAAAGGCATTGATGCCAACAGCGAATTGCAACCCAAGCCGATTTTGCGTACCGGTACCGAGAACGATTGAGATGTTGATTGAAACCAGAATGGCCGGGTATCGCGAGGTGCCTGGCTATTTTTTTGATCGGTCGTGAGCGCGGCCGAATCTTGATTCATTTGCCGCATCGACCGCAACTTTCACGTAAAGAGTGAACCCATGAATATTCTTGTCTGGATCGTTCGCGTTATTGTTGTACTTTTTCTGGTTTGGTTTGCGGCAAAGAATGTGGATGTTGTCACGTTGCATGGCATGGGAAGCTCGATCAGTGCGCCGCTGGCGCTCATTTTATTGGGTTTTTTTGGTGCCGGCCTGATGTTAGGGTTGGTGTCGGGTCTGCTCGCCATATTCAAGTTGAAACGTGAAATTCGCTCGTTAAATCGTGCGTTGCAGCAACGCCCGCAAGCCGACTCGGCGTTGCCGCCACCCAGTCCGGCTATAGCCGGTCAAACAACGGCACCGGGCAGGGACTTCCGCTGAGATGGACGGGATCATTGGTTGGTTGCCTTGGTTATTTTTGGCAGCGGTGGGAATTTTTGCTCTTGGTTGGCTGGGGGCGCGTTACGACACCAAGCGCCTGTTGTCCGAGTCGCGTGTGCTGCCGCAATCCTACTTTAAAGGGCTGAATTTTTTACTCAACGAACAGCCGGATCAAGCGCTGGAGGCGTTGATCGAGGCGGGCAAGCAGCATCCAGAGGCAATCGAGCTGCAATTTGCACTGGGAAGTTTGTTTCGTCGACGTGGCGAAGTCGATCGTGCACTGCGGGTGCACAAGGAATTGTCGGAGCGCAGTGGCTTAACGGGTCAACAACATGCGACTGCGCTTTATGAAACCGCGTTGGATTACCACCGTTCCGGACTGCTCGACCATGCTGAAAAGATTCTGTGTGATCTGCTGGACAAACATGCGGGCAGCGAACATCTGCAAATGCAGGTTCTTAAACTGCTGCTCAACCTCTATGAGCAGGAGCGAAATTGGCGCCGTGCGATCGATATCGCCCGTATGTTGGATTCGGACGTGCCCCAACTCAAGCGGCAATATGGATCCAAGATTGCAAATTTTCTTTGTGAGTCCGCCATCGAAACACGCGCGGCCAATCAGCCGCTAGAAGCGTGGCAACTGCTGGAACGGGCGCTGGTGGAAAATCCGGGCTGTGTTCGCGCCAATTTGTTGCGCGGTGAATGGCAGGCCAAGGATGGAAAACATCAGGATGCGATTGTCACCTGGACCAAAATTACCGAGCAGGATCCGACCTACCTCGGGCTGGCGGCGGATTCACTATTGGCGTCGTTTGATGCACAAGGACAAAGCCAACAAGGACTTGCTGAGTTGCGGCAATTGCAGCAGCAACATCCGGGCCTTGATTTGCTCAATGCACTGTTCAAGGCCACACTGGCCAGTTCCGGCCCGCAGGCGGCGTATCAATTGGTGAAAGACGACCTGCGCCATCACCCTACGTTGGTCGGACTGGATCGCCTGCTGGAGGCGCAAGTGCTGGCGGCACCAGAAAATGAAAAGCCTGAATTGGCAATGTTGAGTGCATTGGTACATGCCCACGCCAGTCGTTTGGCAGTCTATCTTTGCAAGGGATGCGGATTCAAGGCCAAACAATTTTATTGGCATTGCCCAGCTTGTGGCGGCTGGGATACATTTCCGCCGCGTCGCACCGCCGAATACGATACTGCCGAGCGACATTTGGCCCAATTGCAGGCTGACCACATCAATAATCGCTAAATCAAAAAAATGAATCGTGGAGATCGTTTGAACAACAACAAACCGATTATTGTCGCATTGGATTACTCAACATCGAACGCAGCGATGGCGCTTGCCGCCCGACTGGACCCGGCTCTTTGTCGGGTAAAAGTCGGCAAGGAATTGTTTACAGCCGGTGGTCCGCAGGTTGTTGAGCAACTCATGCAATTGGGATTCGAGGTGTTTTTGGATATGAAGTTTCACGATATTCCCAATACCGTAGCCGCAGCCTGCCGGGTTGCCGCAGGCCAGGGCGTTTGGATGGTTAATGTTCACGCGGCGGGCGGCGAAAAGATGTTGGCTGCCGCCGCCAATGCGCTGCAATCCGAGGCTAGGCGGCCGTTGTTGATTGCAGTCACGGTTTTGACGAGTTTGGCGGCGGAAGATTTGTCGGCCATCGGGTTGGGCACGGATATTCAGCAGGTGGTATCGCGCTACGCGCAGCTGGCATTTGCGGCCGGACTGGATGGGGTGGTGTGTTCGGCACAAGAAGCGTCGATGCTGAGAGTAAAATTTGGCGCCAAATTTAATTTGGTCACGCCGGGAATTCGCCTGGCGGATGATTCCAAAGGCGATCAATCGCGCGTGGTCACGCCGGTTGATGCGATTAAAATGGGCAGTGACTATTTGGTGATTGGTCGCTCGATCACCGCCGCAAAGGATCCGATTCTTGCGCTACAAAACATTGCTGCATCCCTTAACGGCTGAGTAAGACGCTCAGTCAGGTGAATAAAAAACTAATATGAAAATTACTGTGATTGGCACCGGTTATGTCGGCTTGGTTTCTGGCGCATGTTTGGCCGACGTCGGCAACCAGGTGCTCTGTTTTGATCTGGATGCAAAAAAAATTGCGACCCTGACAAGCGGCGAAATCCCAATCTATGAACCGGGATTAAAACAAATTGTTGCCAATAATGTTGCGGCCGGGCGCCTGACGTTTACCACCAGCATCGAGGAGAGTGTCGCCTTTGGTGACATTCAAATGATCGCCGTGGGTACACCACCGGGCGAGGACGGTTCGGCCGACTTGCAATATGTGGTTGCGGCCGCGCGCAACATTGGTCGGCACATGACCGCTGCAAAAATTGTCATTGATAAATCGACGGTTCCGGTTGGAACCGCAGATTTGGTGCAAGAGGCCATCGCCGGCGAGTTGGCGACACGCAACCTGGATATGAAATTTTCGGTGGTATCCAATCCGGAATTTCTGAAAGAAGGTGCCGCGATTGAGGATTTTATGCGCCCGGATCGAATCGTGATTGGTGTTGGACATAGTGGTCAAAGCAACAGCAGCGCCAACATTGCGACCGTCGAAACGCTGCGTATATTGTATGCGCCGTTTCAACGCAGCCACGATCGATTGATGATTATGGATGTGCGCTCCGCGGAGTTAACCAAATACGCCGCCAATGCCATGCTGGCGACGCGTATTTCATTTATGAATGAACTGGCATTGCTCGCCGAAAAACTCGGCGCGGATATTGAGTCGGTGCGCAAAGGCATGGGTTCCGACCCGCGCATCGGTTATCACTTTTTATATCCGGGCATCGGTTATGGCGGATCGTGTTTTCCGAAAGACGTGCAGGCCTTACAACGTACCGGCACGGCCGCCGGCATTGAAATGAAATTGCTCGACGCCGTCGAGCGCGTTAACTTCGCCCAAAAGCATGTGTTGACACAAAAAATCATCAAACAGCTTGGTGAAGACCTGACCGGCAAAACCATTGCACTGTGGGGACTGGCATTCAAGCCCAATACCGATGATATGCGTGAGGCACCGGCGCTGGTGCTTATTGATGACCTCACGCTGCGTGGTGCCAGGGTGGTGGCGTTTGATCCGGTTGCCATGACTGAGGCCGCCCGCATTCTCAAAAACAATATCAAGGTTAGTTTTGCCGCTGACGCCATGGCGGTGTTGGCCGGTGCCGACGCACTGGCCATTGTCACCGAATGGAAGGCCTTTCGTGCGCCCGACTTTGCGGCGATGAAGACGGCGCTAAAATCGGCGGTTATTTTTGACGGCCGCAATTTGTATGAGCCGGAAGTAATGGCGGAAAATGGCTTCCGCTATTTTCCAATCGGCCGCAAACAAGCGGTGTAATCATGGCGCTACTTCTACCCAGCTGCGAAAATGCACGTGTACTGGTGGTCGGTGATGTCATGCTTGACCGTTATTGGTTTGGTGATGTTTCACGCATTTCACCGGAAGCCCCCGTTCCCATCGTCCACATCACGCGTTGCGAGGAACGCCCGGGTGGGGCGGCCAACGTTGCCCGCAATATTGCCTCACTTGGCGGCAAGGCAACGTTGCTGTCGGTTGTGGGGGATGACGAGGCCGGTCGGACGTTAACTGATTTACTGGCCGGGGAAAATGTGGCCACTCATTTTCACAAGGACGCGAGTTTGCCCACGACCGTCAAGCTGCGCGTGATCGGCCGGCAACAGCAATTGATGCGTATTGATTTTGAAACGCCGCCGTCACGGGAGGTTCTTGAAGACAAGTTGGGTGATTTTGAATCGATGATTGAAAACCACGACGTGGTCATCTTGTCGGATTATGGAAAAGGTGGGCTGACCCACGTCACCAAAATGATTGATGCGGCCAAACGATCCGGCAAAGCCATCATGATCGACCCAAAGGGTGACGACTACTCAAAATATCGCGGTGCAACCTTGCTCACCCCAAACCTGGCCGAGTTCCGTGAGGTCATGGGTAAGTGGCGTGATGAGGCTGACTTGGCAAGGCGTGCCGAAAAATTGCGCGATGATTTGACGCTTGAGGCGTTACTGGTTACCCGTTCCGAAGAGGGCATGTCATTGTTTACCGCAGGGACAGTGATGCATGAACCGACCCAGGCGCGCGAAGTGTTTGATGTATCTGGTGCCGGTGACACCGTCATTGCCACCATTGGCTTGATGTTGGCGGCCGGGTTGTCGGTCGCGGATGCCGTAAAAATCGCTAATCGTGCGGCGGGGGTGGTGGTGGGCAAACTGGGCACGGCAACGGTGTCGCGCGCGGAATTGGCAGCGGCCTTATAAAATTTTGTGAAGCGAAGAATATCATGACCATCATCGTCACCGGCGCAGCCGGATTTATCGGCAGCAACATCGTCAAGGCCCTCAACGCCCGCGGCATCAGCAATATTGTTGCCGTGGACAACCTGAAACGTGCCGACAAATTTAAGAATTTGGTCGATTGTGAGATTGCCGAATACGTCGATAAGCAGGATTTTCTATCGGTAGTGGAGTCCGGCGAATTGCCCGGTGATATTGATGCGTTGATTCATCAAGGTGCCTGTTCAGACACGATGGAAACCGACGGCCGCTACATGATGGAAAATAATTACCGCTATTCGCTGTCATTGTTTGAATGGGCGCTGGAAGAAGGGGTGCCGTTTATTTATGCCTCGTCCGCGTCAGTGTACGGTAGCGGCACGACATTCAAGGAGGCGCGCGAATTCGAAGCGCCGCTGAACGTCTACGGTTACTCAAAATTCCTGTTTGATCAGGCGGTGCGCGCGCGGGTGGGCAACGACTTTCAGGATGTGCCGTCACAAATTGTCGGCTTTCGATATTTCAACGTTTATGGCGCCCGTGAATCACACAAAGGGCGTATGGCGTCGGTTGCTTATCACTTCTTTAATCAATACCGCACAACCGGCAAGGTGCGGGTGTTTGCGGGTAGTGATGGTTACGACAGCGGCGAGCAACGACGGGATTTTGTTTCGATCGAGGATGTGGTCAAGGTCAACTTACATTTTCTGGATCACCCTGAGCAGTCCGGAATATTTAATCTCGGCACCGGACGCTGTCAGACCTTTAACGACGCCGCCGTGGCGACGGTGAATGCCTGTCGCGCCATGGTCGGTGAGGCTGCTCAAACGCTTTCGCAAATGCAACAGGCCGGCACGATTGAATACATTCCCTTCCCGGACGCGTTGAAGGGAAAATATCAGAGCTACACCCAGGCGGACTTGGAAAACCTGCGGCAATCTGGATACGCCGGGGAATTTTTGTCAGTGGAACAAGGCGTGGCCAATTACATTCCGTGGTTGGCGGCCAACACAAAATAGCCTGCACATTTCACGGGGTTGCGTTCGAGAGTGGGTCGTTGGGCGGGTGATTTTTCAGGCGACTGACCGAGCCATATCCAGAAATGGTGAAGAAAGAGCGTGGGAATGAAACGCTCAAGCGCCAACTATCGCGCGCGCATGCCATCACTCTCACCAAGTACAAATTGGATCAATCGGAATAGTCGGTTGGCAAGAGCGACGAGCCACAGTAAAGCGAGCCGACCCGTGAAATATGCAGGTTAATCTGTTTGTCGGCTATGTGTGGTCAACCATGTTGATGCTGCGGCGTTTTTATTGGCGCGCAGGTCGTGTTGCATTGGCGGCATGCGGGTGAAATTCCCCACCTTCTTGACCATGGCTGAAACCTCATGAAAAGTATTTTTATTGTTGCGGTCATCTTGCTGACGATCACAACGACCGGACTTGCGGCGGTGAACATTAACACCGCCAGCCAGGCGGAGCTGGCCACGTTAAACGGCATAGGTGAGGTCAAAGCTCGAGCAATTGTAGACTACCGGTTAAAACACGGTGCCTTCAAATCGCTGGCGGATCTGGGACGGGTACCGGGAATTGGCGAAGGCACCATTAAGAAAATTTCTAAGGGCGCGACCTTGACCGGCAACAGTGGGTCGGGTTCGGCACCGGTAGCATTGTCGACAAAGCCCATCGTTAAAAATGTCACGATGCCAGCGGCTGCAGAAAAAAATGTCGACAATCAAGTAACGGCAAGTATCAACAAAACAACAATTACACCCATGCCAGCGGCTGGGATACCCACCAAGCCGGTGCGCACCGACAAACCACAAAAGAATCAGGATGGAAAGAATCGTTAAACTTGCACGCGTTGCTGTGATTCCACTTTTACAAACTCACTATCGATCGCCACGCCCTTAACCAGCGTCTGATAAACGACGCAATATCGTTCGGTCAGTCGTTTTAGTGTTGCAAATTGCGTGTCATTTGCATCGGTGTCGAGCGTAAATATCAGTCGGATAGTGGTGAAACCAACCGGTGTGGTTTTATCAACGCCAAGTGTGCCGCGAAAATCCAGTTCGCCGTCAGCGGAAATATTGCTGTCTTTGATGGTCACACCAATCGCCGTCGCGACCGCTGCCAACGTCGTTCCGGCACAGCCGATCAACGCTTGCAGCAACATGTCACCCGAGCAGGCAAACGTGCCGTCGCCACCAGTTGCCGGATGCAAGCCGGCGCGCGTCACACCATTCACTCCTATTACATCGCACGCCACAGCCGTTTGATCAACATGTCCCTCAGCATGCAATATCCACTGCGCAGATTCAGGAAAATCTCGATATTTAGCCTTGAGCGGCGCCTGCGCAGCGGCAAGTTTATCGGCTTGCGCCTGCTGTGATTGCAGTGGAGTTTGCATCATGCGGTCTTTTGGTTTGTGTTGGTAATGACAAATTGTCGAGCGTTGAAATAATTGTCGCGACTTGCTCGTGTTTGGACACCGCCGATGACGCGGGACGAACGTCGTATTGAATGGTGGCGCCGTCGTGAGGAGAACGATGTGCCAACACCAACACCCGATCCGCCAGCGTCACTGCCTCCTCTGGATCGTGAGTGACAATGACTGTCGCGGTCTGGTGTTTGGCGGTCACCAATTTTGTCAGCGTATGCAAACTGCGGCGGGTAAGCACGTCGAGCGACGAGAACGGTTCGTCCATCAACAAGACGTCCGGCTCACGCGCCAGTGCGCGGGCAATCGCGACTCGTTGCGCCATGCCGCCGGACAATTGTTTGGGCAAAGTTTGGCGGGCGTTTTCAAGCATAACTTCCTGAAAAATGGCGTCAATGCTGGACTTTTGATGACTATTGCCCATCCCAAAACACACATTTTGCTCAACTGTGAGCCACGGCATCAGACGCGGCTCCTGATAAACCACGCCAACGAGATTGCTTGACCGGCCGTGAATGGCAATACTGCCGAAGTAGTCTTGGTCGAGTCCGGCGATGATGCGGAGCAGGCTGCTTTTGCCGCACCCGGATGCACCCAAGACTGCCACAATTTCACCCGCGGCCACGTCGAAGGCAACATTTCGAATCACCACCCGATGATGAAACGACTTGAGACGCACATCGACTGTTAAGCGGATGCTCATTTTGCTTCCGTTTGTAACAGCGCCACATCACGCCATGCCAATAGCCGGTGTTCAATCGCCACCAATATTCCATCCGTCAATTTGCCGAGCAGTGCGAGCGAAATGATGGCAACCAATACCAAGTCAGCGCGACCGGTCTCGCGTCCGTCCGTCAACAAATAGCCCAGGCCGGATGTTGATGCGATCAATTCTGCTGCAACCAAAAACATCCAGCCTAGCCCGAGGCTGGCGCGCAGGCCGGTCATCAGGCCGGGCAGTGATGCCGGGAAATAGATCTTTCGCAGTAACGTCAAACGTGACAAGCCTAGTTGAACACCTACTTCAACCAACTTGCGGTCGACATTCTTTAATGCAGATAGGGTCGCCAGATACATGGGAAAAAAAGTACCGATGGCGATCAAAGTCAACTTCGATGCCATATCAATACCGAGCCACAGCAATAACAACGGCACCCAGGCCAACGAGGGAATCGCTCTGAATGCCTGCAGGCTAGGGTCAAGCAGGTTTTCAATTCGTCGATCGAGTGCGACCATTGTGCCAACCAGCAACCCGGCAAAAGCGCCGATGCCGAAGCCCGCGGCAACCCGACTGCTGCTGGCCATTGTATGGCTGAGTAAGCTTCCATCGTTGACCAAGACAAGCGCGGTCACCGCCACAGTTGACGGTGGTGGCAACAAGTGCGCGGCCACCCAGCCGAGTCTGGAGGTGATTTCCCAAACAAGCAGACTCACAATGGGTAACAGCAATGCCAGTGGCAGACGCAATCCCATTCGGAAGCCATGCAACTGGCGAACGCTGTTGCGCCGGGACAGTGCGGGTAGCGCTTGGGAACGGGCAATGGCATTCATTTTTTTAACATACCGATTGTGTTTGATTTAGCGGGTGGTGCCGTTTGGAAATAGTACGGCAACCTTCAGCGCAGGTTTGGCATCGATCAACTCGTCTATGACCTTTGCGACGTCCGTACCTGGTCTGACCAGACCCTCATCCAAGAGGATCGACGCGGCCGCCTTCAACGAAAAACGGTGGGAATGGGATGGAATGGATTCGTCAAAGCCAGTGCGGTCGAGTTGGCGCTTGGCCACATCCAAGCTGATTTTTGCTTCAGCAGCAAGTAATGCCGCCGCATCGGCCGGATTTTTTTGAATCCACAAACGCGCACGCTCATATAAGCGAATGGTGCGTTCGACTGCGTCAGGGTGATTTTTTGCAAATTTTTCAGTGGTGTTCAAAAAACCAAAGGTATTGAAATTTATATTACGATAAATGATGCGGGTACCCGCCTGCAATTCACTGGCCGCCAACAACGGGTCGAGTCCGGCCCAGGCGTCCACGCGTTTTTGTTCCAGCGCGACACGGCCGTCGGCATGCTGCAAATGCACCAATTCGACGTCACTCTTATTGAGACCGGCAACCTGCAACGCGCGCAGGGTGAATAAATACGGGTCGGTGCCTTTGGTGGCAGCGATTTTTTTTCCTTTTAAATCAGCCAGCGAGCGGATTGGTGAGTCATGTGGAACGGCCAGGGCGGTCCATTCCGGGCGTGAGTACACAAAAACGGTTTTGATCGGATTGCCATTGGCGCGCGAAAGTACCGCTGCCAATCCGGCGGTGGAACCAAAGTCGACCGCATCGGCGGCTAGAAATTCAAGCGCACGATTGCTGCCGGCCGATTGAATCCAGCGAACCTTTGTATTTGATTTGGCAAATTCCTGCTCCGCCCAGCCAAATTTACGGATGACCAGACTGGGAGGCGAGTAAAACGCATAATCGAGCCGTACCTCGGCTGGTCCTGGCTCTGCGTTCGCTGCACGCAGAAACAAAGTTGGCACGATCAAAAACGTCAAAATCGCCGTGGCCAATATGTGCGAACGTTTGATGTGGGGCATATTCATGGGTTGCCGATCAGGTGGGATTGAGGTGGAAACAGGGATGGCATGAATATTAAAATGAATCGCATATAATCAAAACGAATTAATAACTATTAAATATGCGAAATACGTATAATGACTGATCACGGTTGACCTGCTGGTTTTGACTTGCTTGTTTTGTTTCGTTTACTACAGCGCACTCCTGTGACCACCGCGACTTTTCGTGCCCCTTTACACTTCACGCCCTGATCACCATGAACCTCCAACAAATTCGCTATGTGCGCGAAATCGCCAGGCAAGATCTCAATCTCACCCACGCGGCGGAAGCGCTGCACACCTCACAACCCGGCGTATCGAGACAGGTGCGAGAATTGGAAGATGAATTGGGTGTGGATGTGTTTGTACGTCAGGGGAAACGGCTGACTGCACTCACGCCCGCCGGGCTGGCTGTGGTGGCGATCTGTGAACGTCTGCTTGGTGAGGTAGATAACCTGAAACGAGTCGGCAAGGAGTTTTCAAATGCCAATCATGGCGAATTGGTCATCGCCGCCACCCATATGCAGGCGCGTTATGCGTTGCCGAAAGCGATCAAGGCTTTTGTGAAAAAATACCCTCATGTGCGTTTAAGTTTGCGTCAAGGGGCGCCGCGTGACCTAGCGGATATGGTTGTTTCCGGACAGGCGGATATCGCCATTGCCACCGAGACACTTGATCGTTATCCCGCGCTGGCGACAATACCGTTGTATCGTTGGCACCACTGCGTGATCGTACCTAATAATCATCCGCTGGCGAGCGAGAAAAAATTGACCCTGGCTAAAATCGCCCAATACCCGCTTATTACCTACGATGCCGCATTTGCGGGGCGATCGGCATTGGATACGACTTTTGAAGAGGCCGGTTTGAAAATTGACGTGGTGTTGACCGCGATCGATACTGATGTCATCAAAACCTATGTGCGGGAAGGGTTGGGGGTGGGAATCATTGCCGGTATTGCAGTAGACGGTGGCGATCATGATCTGGTGTCGCTGGATGGGTCGAAATTATTTCCTGAAAGAGTGACAAAATTGGCCTATCGAAAAGACGCATACCTGCGCGGTTTTGTCCGCGATTTTATGACCAGTTTGTCGACTCACCTTTTACAAAATAACCAACGCCAATGACCACTGTGGAAGCCAGTATTGGTAATACTCCACTGGTGAGGCTGCAGCGCATCCCACTGCGCAGCGGCATTGTGCCGACCACCACACTATTGGCAAAACTCGAGGGCAATAATCCTGCCGGCTCGGTCAAGGATCGGCCGGCAATGTCAATGATTGTCCGCGCCGAGGCGCGTGGCGAAATTAAGCCCGGGGATACGCTGATCGAAGCGACCTCGGGCAATACCGGCATTGCCTTGGCCATGGCGGCGGCAATCCGCGGCTACAAAATGGTGCTGGTCATGCCAGAACATTTATCATTGGAACGCCGCCAGACCATGCGGGCGTTTGGTGCCGAGCTGGTATTGACCCCGAAGGCGATCGGAATGGAAGGTGCGCGTGACACCGCCGATGCCATTCAGCGGGAGCGGGGCGGGATGATGCTGAATCAGTTTTCCAATCCCGACAATCCACTTGCCCATTACACCGGCACCGGTCCGGAAATTTGGCGGCAAACAGATGGAGAAATCACCCATTTTGTCGCCACCATGGGCACCACCGGCACGATTATGGGGGTGGGTCGGTATTTAAAAGAGATGAATCCGCTGATTAAAATAGTAGGTGTGCAACCGGCAGACGGCGCCAATGTGCCTGGCATTCGTAAATGGCCGGCAGCGTATCTGCCGAAGATATTTGATTGTACAAAAGTCGACCTGATCCTGGAGGTCACGCAAAACGAAAGCGAAGATATGACACGCCGTCTGGCGATGGAAGAGGGAATATTCGCAGGCGTGTCGTCTGGTGGCGGGCTGGTTGCCGCGCTCACGGTGGCAGCGGGCTTGCAAAACGCGGTGGTGGTGCATGTCGTTTGTGATCGTGGTGATCGATACCTGTCAACCGGTGTGTTTCCAAGCTGACAGCGCTAATCTGGATCGAACGCAGTGATCACGTAAACTGATGGGACAGACAGGCGTTAACTATGTACATCCGCATTAGGAGTATTTCAGTATGACCAATTTGGGAGACCCTTTAAAACCATTTAAATTATCGGCCGGGACAGCCTCGTTGGTTTTTATGGCAATCCTGACAGGTTGTGGCACAACCAATACAATTTTTTACCCAACCGAACGCGCCACCAAGGCCGCAGACAACGTCATTGATGAAATTATGTTGCGGTCGGTTATGCCATCAAATCCACCGCTGGTTGTGCCGACGCCCCCCGCTAGATCTGACGCTGGAAAATAATGAAAAACACCTTGACCCGTTTGCTGGCTTTCGCTTTTGTACTGGTTATTCCATTCCATGGTTATGCGGTCGGTGAGGCGAATTTGGATGTGGATTCTGCATCCATTGCAATCATCAAAAAGAGTCTGTCCGGTCGTTTTGCAACATTGAATCCGTTGTTTGCGTCTGGTGTCATCGGCCTGACCCGAGATGGTATGGTCGCGGTGAGTAATAACACAAAAATCAATCAAGCTGACCGCCTCAGAATTGACCAGCTCTTGAAGGATGAAAATATGGATCGCGCCACGTTATATCGGGAAATTGCCCGTGCCAACGGCCGACCCGATTGGGAAAGTGAGCTGCGAAAAACCTTCGGTGAACGCTGGATCAGCCGTGCCCCCAGCGGGTGGATGGTCAAAAATGCCAAGGGTGAATGGGTGCAAAAGTAGCCTGCCAACATATGATGCGAGAATAGGTTTTTTATCGTTCGACGGCCGCCATGACGCCCATACTTGTATTTGATATTGAAACCATTCCGGATGTCGCTGGACTGCGCACTCTGCACGGCCTCGATGCCGATTTAAGTGATGAAGCCGTTGCGGAATTTGCATTTCAACGGCGGCGCCAGTCAAGTGGCAACGATTTTTTGCCACATTATGTGCAACGCGTCTGCGCGATTTCCTGTGTGTTGCGCACAAGCGACGGAATTCATGCGTGGACAATTGGCAAAGCGGAGGATGACGAAAAATATCTCATCCAGCAATTTTTTAAGGGAATCGAAAAATATACGCCGCAGCTTGTGTCTTGGAACGGTGGTGGCTTTGATTTGCCCGTCCTCAATTATCGCGCCATGGTGCACGGTGTCAGTGCCCCGGCCTACTGGGACATGGGTGAAGATAATCGCGAATTTAAATGGAACAATTACATCAGCCGGTACCATTTGCGGCATCTTGACCTGATGGATTTAATGGCGCTCTATCAGCCGCGCGCCAATGCGCCGCTCGACGCGATGGCACAGTTATGTGGTTTTCCAGGCAAACTCGGCATGGACGGCAGCCAGGTGTGGAACGCCTATCAGAATGGCGGAATTACGGCGATTCGTGATTATTGTGAAACCGATGTCATGAATACTTATTTGGTTTTTTTGCGTTTTCAGCTCATGCGCGGCGCGCTGACCGACACATCCTATAGCGCAGAAATTAGTGTGGTGCGTGAATTTCTGCGGTCCAACCAAAGTATTGAACACTGGCGAAAATTTAATGACGCGTGGAAATAACGCTTTGCCCCACCGCAGGGTCGTTTTTGCAAAGCATCACGAATCGTTGATGTTTTTTGTATTATTTTAAAAAAGGAAAAAATATGTTCCGGCAAGAATTCTGCAGCGCCGTTGCCATTGCATTGTTTGCGTGCACTGTCGTTGCCCAACCATCAAACTTATCTACCGCGCCGACGAAAAAATCTCCGCCTCAGCCAGTCAAATTGATAGAAATCAATAGTGCGGCACGGGTATCGTTTTTGGAGGGGGATGCCACCATTGTTGGGACCAACAAAAAGTCCCGGAAAGCGAGTGTCGGCGAGACCATTTTCGAAGGGGACAGTCTGGTCACGGGAAAAGTAGGGGAAATTCACCTGGAGATGGAGGACAGTGGATTTGTCGCGGTCCGTCCCGGCACCAGAGTTCAAATTGGGACCTTTTTAGCGAAAGGCGATACGCGTGATGCGAGTACCATCACGCTTGCCTATGGGGGAATACGTGTTGTTAACGGCTGGATTGGAAAACAAGCGTCGACCAAGAGCCAATTTATGACCCCAAGTTCGACCATTCAAATTCACGCTGGAGACCACGAAATTCGCGTCGTGCCTAAAGTGGAAGATTCAGGCAGACTAAATGCAGGAACTTACTACCGCGCAATTGTTGGTGGCGGACAGATGATTTCGCCAAAAGGAGTGCAGAAAGTCGCTGCCACCCAGATCGGATTTGTTGATCGAGAGAGCAATATGCCCACACTGCTTGTGGATCAATCCTGGATGTTAAATGCCACTAAAAATGAAAAGCAAATTGACGGCAAGTACGACTTTGTGCAAAAAAATGTCGAAGCTCGACTGGATGCGCGACGTAACGAAATGAAGATGCGCCTCGAAAATTCTGAAAAATTTGTGAACAGCCAAAAGACTGCGCCGTCCGAACCGGTGTCGAATAAAAAATAATCGTTCGTCGCAGCAGCAGGCGGTAACGACACACGGCACAGCCGGATCCGCTCATGCGGTTCGAGCTACGCAGCGAACGCCACCACGTGGTCTATTTCAAGTTGAATGCCGATTTTTTGGCCAAGCTCGTGGTTATGGTGCGACGGCACCAGGGAAAACACCTGGGTTCCGCTGTCGAGTTTTAACGTATAAAGAATGTCGGCACCACGAAACGCCTTATGTACGACTTTGGCAGTTGCAGGGCTTGCGTCGTCGTGTTGAATATCGTCAGGACGTAACAACACGTCATAGTTGGCATTGTTCACGACCTCGCTGGCACGCAGGTTCGTTGGATGCATCAGCCCCAGTTCGGTATTGACCAGACCTTCTGCGGTGCCACGCCCGCGGATGAGTACGCCCTGGCCGATAAAATCGGCAACAAACCGTGTGGCTGGCCGATGATACAAATTGTAGGCGCTGTCGGCCTGTTCAATGACGCCGCGATTCATCACGCTGATTTTGTCGGCAATCGAAAATGCCTCGTGTTGATCGTGGGTGACGAACAACGCCGTGGTGTTCAGTTGCTTTAGTAATGCACGCACTTCCAACCCGAGTTTTTCACGCAGCTCCACATCCAGGCTGGAGAACGGCTCGTCTAATAATAATAATTTTGGACTGGGTGCCAGGGCGCGGGCGAGTGCCACACGTTGCCGTTGCCCGCCGGAAAGTTCGTGTGGATAACGAATGGCGTAGTCGTTCAGCCCGACCAAATCGAGCATTTCCGAAACGCGAAGGGTAGAAGCGGTTTTACCCAACAACCGTAAACCGAAAGCAATATTCTCTGTGACATTTAGATGCGGGAACAGCGCAAAGTCCTGGAAAACATAGCCCAATTGGCGTTCTTCCGCGGTGACAAAAGTTGTGTTGCTGACAAAGTCCGTGCCGTCGACGGTAATGGTGCCAGTAGAGGGGCGTTCGAAGCCGGCAACAAGGCGCAGGATGGTGGTTTTTCCGCAGCCACTAGGGCCCAGCAAGCAGCCAATTGCACCTTTATCGATATTGAAATCGAGGTGCTGACAAATGTCTGCACCGTCAGGATAAGAGAAGCTAACCTGTTGAATTGACAGTATTGGCGTATTTTTGGACATGGCTGATTATAACGCTGGAAATGGTCATATTTGACAAATGAGAATCATTCGTATTATTATTTGCGGGTCGAATCCAATTTACTGCCACCGCAACCGATGAGATTGATTTAAAGACACAGTCGCACGCCCGGATTGTCGGATTGCGCAAACAATAACCTGTACAAACACGAAGGTTGATCCTATGACAAACATTTTAAAATCTACCATCCATTTGCTGATTGCCGCCGGCTTGGTTGCCACGCTTTCAGCTGCCGGAACGGCCGTCGCCCAACAGCGGGTCGTTAATCTTTATTCCTCGCGTCATTACCAAACCGACGAGGCGCTGTATCGTAATTTCGAAAAAGCGACCGGCATCAAAATTAATCGCATTGAAGCACCGGAAGATCCATTGCTGGATCGTCTCAAAACTGAAGGTGAACGGAGTCCGGCGGATGTGCTGATTACCGTTGATATGGGGCGATTATTAAAGGCACAGGAGCTCGGGCTTTTTCAACCCATTAAATCAACGATTCTAGCGGCGGCGGTTCCGGCTGAATTACGCGCGGCAGATGGCTCTTGGTATGGTTTTTCAGTGCGCGCCCGGCCAATTTTTTACGCCAGATCGAAGGTCGATCCAAAACAACTCCCGGACTATGAAAGCCTGGCTGACCCAAAGTGGAAGGGTAAAATTTGTACCCGCTCCGGCGGGCACCCGTACAACATTTCGATGATGAGTGCACTGATTGCGGCACACGGTGTGACCAAAGCAGAACAGTGGGCGCGTGAAGTGGTGGGAAATATGGCGCGAGCACCCAAAGGCGGCGACACCGACCAAATCAAAGCGGTTGCTGCTGGTGAATGTGATATTGCTATTGGCAATACCTATTACTACGTTCGTTTAATGAAGTCAGACAAACCAGACGACGTGGCAATTGTCGATAAAGTTGGCGTGATTTTTCCAAATCAGACCGGTCCAAATGCCAGGGGCACACATATCAATATTTCCGGGGCGGGCGTGGCAAAATACGCCCCCAATAAAGACAACGCAGTCAAATTTCTCGAATATCTCGCCAGCCCTGAAGCGCAAGAGTATTTTGCAAACGGCAACAATGAATATCCCATTTCAGGAACTATAAAAAGCCCGCAACTTATCGCGTTGGGATCGTTCAAGCGCGATCCGCTCAAGATGGAAATGGTCGGCAAAAATTACGCTGCGGCGGCACAGATTTTCGACCGGGCGGGTTGGAAATAGCCGTTCACGCCGCTGTCTTCAATGCATGGCAAACTGTTAACTGAATGCTGGTAGTACAACCGCCTGTTGCGTTGCCGAGTATTGTCAGGGATGTCCAACATGCGTCGAACCAATCGTCCTAATCGTCTTAACACACTGGTGGCCGGTGCAATATCGCGCCGTCAGTTTTTACAAGCGACAACCGCCATGGCGGCGAGTGGGCTGGTTGGGGGTTGCGCAAATACGGCCGACGGTATGGCGAATACCGGCGCAGCATCCGCACCATTTACCTTCAAGTCGGTGCCGCCTTCGCTGGCGGATACGGTGGTGGTTGCCGAAGGTTATTCGGCAACGCCTTTTTTCCTGCATGGTGATCCGGTAACCGGCGAAGTTGGCTGGAAATTTAACGCCGCCAATTCGTCCGATGAAGCGATGACACAGGGCGGCCAAATGCACGACGGGATGCATTTTTTCCCGTTGCCGCAGGGGTCAACCAATTCCGATCACGGCTTGCTGGTCATGAATCATGAATACCCGCGTGCCGCGCAGTTGTTTCCGGACGGGGCGGAAAACATGTCCGCCGAAAAAGTGCGGAAAATGCAGGCAACGGTCGGAATGTCGGTGCTGGAGGTCAAGCGCGAAGCCGGGCAATGGAATATTGTTCGACCGTCAAAATACGCACGTCGTATTCATGGGCTGTCGCCCGCCCGTATCGGTGGTCCGGCGGCAGGTAAACCGCTGATGCAATCGGCGATAGACGCAACCGGCCGCGTGGCGATGGGCACGATGGCAAATTGCGGCATGGGCACCACACCGTGGGGAACGTATTTGACGTGTGAAGAGAACGTGCACGACTATTTCTCCACCAGGGGGGGGGCGCTGTCGCCGATGCAAAAACGCTACCAGTTGCGTGCAACCGTTCTTTATCCGCATCCGAATTTTGATGTGCGTCACGACAGCAGCAAACACCCGAATGAATTTCACAAAGTTGGCTGGGTGGTCGAACTGGATCCATACGATCCAACCTGGGTGCCCGCCAAGCGCACCGCCATTGGCCGCTGTTTTCACGAATCGGCACATCATTCAATCGCCAGGGACGGCCGCGTGGTGATTTACACCGGCGACGATGCGCGTTTTGAGTACGTCTATAAATTTGTCTCGCGTGACAAATGGCATGCTGACAATCGCGCGGCAAACCGCGATTTGCTGGATCACGGCACGTTATATGTGGCGCGTTTTGATGCGGGTCGCGATAACAACAGGACGGGTCGCTGGATTGCGCTCGAGCACGGCAAAAACGGACTGACTGCCGACAAGGGCTTTGCCGCGCAGGCCGACGTGGTCACATTTGCACGTGCCGCAGCGGATACGGTGGGTGCCACCAAATGTGACCGGCCGGAATGGATTGTGGTGCATCCGCAAACGCGCGAAGTGTATGCATCCTTCACCGGCAATCGTGATCGCGGCAAACCGGACAAGGAAGGCGCCACGCCCGTGAATCCACGGGTCAATAACTTGTTCGGGCACATCGTCCGCTGGCGTGAAGCCGGAAATGATGCGGCGGCTGAAACATTTGAATGGGATGTGTTTATCAGTTGTGGTGATCCGTCGTCAACCGATGAAAACTTGCGTGGCAACGTCATGGGTGATTTATTCACCAATCCGGACACGTTGACCTTTGATTACGCCGGGCGCCTGTGGGCGTGTACCGATACTGCCGAGGCAACCGAAGAGCAGCAAAAATTTCGCGGCAATGATGCGATCATCGCGATTGATCACCGCACCGGCGAAGCCAGGCGGTTTCTCGCGGGACCAGATGGCGCGGAGATTGCCGGGCTGACATTTGCACCGGATATGCGCACTGCCTGGGTCAATGTACAACACCCGATGAAGGGGTGGCCCAATACAAAATTGGACGGCAAACCACGCACCGCCACATTGGTCATTCGCAAAAATGACGGCGGTGTGATCGGTAGTTAAGGAATCGCTAACGTCTGCGGAGTGATCTGCAGCTTGGGCGCGTCATATCCCTTGGCTGACAGGTGCGAACGGATGGCCGACCCGTGAAATATGCAGGCTATTCTGTGCGTTGGCAAAATTGCCGGTCAGCAACAGCGTCGCAAAAAAAACAAACGGTTTCATCATCCAATCAACAATGCCGCCGCCACGTTGCGGCCTTCGCTCATTAAGACGTTATAGGTGCGGCACGCCGCGGCGGTGTCCATCACGTCAAAACCGATTCGCGCCTGTGAAAATCCCGCCATGATGCGCGGATCGGGGAAACGAAACACACTACCGGCGCCAAAAAGGACAAGGGCCGGCTTGAGCCGGATTACCTCATCGAAGTCAGCAAAGGTCAGGGTGGCGAGGTCGATCACATTCCAAGGCGAAATCAGCGCGTCTGGCGTGACAATAACCGGATGTGCGAGGCGGCTGCCATTGATATCGATATAGCCCGGACCATGCCCAAAAATGGTGTTTTGGCCGGCGGTGGTGTTTAGATGGAGCTTCATGGAAGAGTCATAAATAGTCGATTAGCAGTCATTGCAGCTGAAAATTTAGCCGTGGCTCAGCTACAATTAGTTTTGCACTGCACAATATTATAAATCCTGCTCTTCCGGTCCCCCATGAACCACGAATTTTCCCGCATCAAACGCCTGCCGCCATACGTTTTTAATATTACCGCCGAGCTGAAGATGGCCGCGCGCCATCGCGGCGAAGATATCGTCGATATGTCGATGGGTAATCCGGATGGCTCAACGCCGCAGCATATCGTTGACAAGCTGGTCGAGGCCTCCAAACGGCCCAACACACACGGCTACTCGGTTTCCAAAGGCATTCCGCGCTTGCGAAAAGCCATTTGTGACTGGTACAAGCGGCGCTACGATGTCGAGCTTGACCCTGACACCGAGGCGATTGTCACCATCGGCTCGAAAGAAGGGTTGGCGCATTTGATGCTGGCAACGCTCGATAGCGGTGACACGGTGCTGGTGCCAAATCCCAGTTATCCGATCCACATTTATGGCGCGGTGATTGCCGGCGCGCAAATCAAACATGTGCGCATGACCGAAGGTGTCGACTTTTTCGACGAAGCCGAAAAAGCCATTCGCGAAAGTTATCCAAAGCCCAAGATGCTGATTCTGGGTTTTCCGTCGAATCCGACGGCCATGTGTGTCGAACTGGACTTTTTTGAACGCATTGTCGCGCTGGCCAAGGCAAACAATGTGTTGGTGGTGCACGATCTGGCGTATGCCGACATCACCTTCGATGGTTGGAAGGCGCCGTCGATCATGCAGGTGCCCGGTGCACGCGATGTTGCGGTCGAATTTTTTACCATGTCGAAGTCGTACAACATGGCCGGCTGGCGGGTTGGCTTCATGGTCGGCAACAAAGAGCTGGTGTCGGCGTTGGCGCGCATCAAGGGCTATCACGACTACGGTACCTTCACACCGATCCAGGTCGCATCGATTGCAGCGCTCGACGGTCCCCAGGAATGTGTGGCAGAGGTGGTGGCCGAGTATCAAGTGCGTCGCGACGTTTTGCACAAAGGGTTGGCGGAGGCGGGCTGGGAAACCACCAAGCCAAAAGCATCGATGTACATCTGGGCAAAAATCCCCGCGGCCTACGCCAAAATGGGCTCGCTTGAATTTGCCAAGAAGTTGTTATTGGAGGCAAAGGTATCGGTCTCACCCGGGATCGGCTTCGGTGATTATGGGGATGACCACGTGCGTTTTGCGTTGATCGAAAATGCCGAACGGATTCGTCAGGCGGTGCGCGGCATCAAGGAAATGTTCCGCAAAGACGGGCTGATCAAATGAATGTTGTCGCCGTAACCGATCGCGCGGGAAAAGTCGTCGAGCCGGCATTGCTGGCGCGAGCGGAAACGGTGCATCGTCAACTGCGGCCGCAGTTGCGCGCCGATTATGTCGCGCAAATGCAGGAAATTTTTGCCGGCGGGGCGGAAATGGTTGTTGTTGTGATGGACGATGCCGTGGTGGGGGTTGCGGTGTTTCGCTTGCTGGTGCGAAGTTTCACCGGGCGCGACATATATTGTGACGATTTGGTCAGCGATGAATCAAAACGTTCCACCGGCATTGGCCACATGCTGATGGCGCACATGGACAGCGTCGGGCGTCAGCGCGGTTGCAGCGCATTAACACTCGATTCCGGCACGCAGCGCTTGCAGGCACACCAATTTTATTTTCGTGAGGGATTAACCATACCCTCATTTCATTTTTCAAAATCATTGCTATGAAACCTATTTGTGTTGGATTGTTGGGCTTGGGCACTGTGGGTGCCGGCACCATCGATGTCTTGATGCGCAATCGCGACGTGATTGCGCGTCGCGCCGGCCGCGAGATTCGTGTCACCCACGCCACCGCGCGCGATCTGACCAAACCACGTAATGTCCCGCTTGCCGGCATTACGCTGGTGGCCGATCCGTTCGAACTGGTGACCAACCCGGATATTGATATTGTCTGTGAATTGATCGGCGGCGACACCAGCACCAAAGATCTGGTGTTGACGGCGATAACACACGGCAAACACGTGGTCACGGCCAACAAGGCCCTGCTGGCCAAACACGGTAATGAGATATTTGCAGCGGCGCAAAAACACAAGGTGATGGTGGCGTTTGAAGCCGCTGTTGCCGGAGGTGTGCCAATCATCAAAGCGCTGCGCGAAGGACTCACGGCCAATCGCATCGAGTGGATTGCAGGCATTATCAACGGCACGTCGAATTTTATTTTGTCGGAAATGCGCTCAAAGGGCACCAGCTTTGAGGTCGCGTTAAAAGATGCGCAGGCCAAGGGTTATGCCGAAGCCGACCCGACGTTTGATATTGAGGGCATCGACGCTGCGCACAAATTGACGATTTTGTCGGCGATCGCGTTTGGTGTGCCGATCCAGTTTGACAAAGCCTATACCGAGGGCATTACCAAGCTGACCGATAAGGACATCAAGTACGCCGAACAATTGGGCTACCGCATCAAGTTGTTGGGCATTACCAAGTTCGCCAAAGACGGTATTGAATTGCGTGTACACCCGACCCTGATTCCCGAAAAACGCCTGATCGCCAATGTTGAAGGCGTGATGAACGCCATCCTGGTCAAGGGTGATGCGGTCGGCGCGACGCTGTATTACGGCCGTGGTGCCGGCGCAGAAGCCACCGCCAGCGCGGTGGTGGCCGATCTGGTTGATGTCACCCGCATGTTGACCTCCGACCCCGAGCAGCGGGTTCCGCACCTGGCATTCCAGCCCGACCAATTACACGACACGCCAATTTTGCCGATGGGCAAAGTTGAGACAGCGTACTACCTGCGCCTGTCGGTTTACGACAAGCCGGGCGTGATGGCGGACGTGACACGCATCCTTGCAGACAGTAATATTTCGATTGATGCGATGCTGCAAAAGGAAGCCGAGGAGGGCGAGGATGTGGTTGACGTGATCATCCTGACCCACCGTTGCATCGAGGAAAACGCCAATACCGCAATTGCCAAAATTGAAAAACTGGCGACCATCGCCAACAAGGTGGTACGCATTCGATTGGAAGAGTTGAACTGACATGCGTCTGAATCAAGTCACTGTTGTTGTGGATAACATTGTTGCTGCTTCCGCCTTTTATGCGCGTCTGGGCCTGAAACAAATTGTGCGATCTGATCACTACGCGCGTTTCGTTTGTCCGGATGGGGATGGCACGTTCTCGGTCCATTTGGGCGATCGAGCCACAACGGCCAGTACCGTTGTCTATTTTGAAACCGACACACTCGATGAAACTGTGGCGCGCCTCAAACGCGACGGCCTTGTGTTTGACACAAACCCGACCGATGAGCGTTGGTTGTGGCGTGAAGCCAGATTGCGCGACCCGAGTGGTAACCCGATCTGTTTGTACCATGCCGGCGAAAATCGACTCAACCCGCCATGGCGCTTGCCGGAGTCGATGACATGACCATGCGTTACGTAAGCAGCCGGGGTACGACGGCGGGTGGTGCGGATGACACGTCGCTGACATTTTGTGAGGTGTTGCTTGAAGGGTTGGCACCCGACGGCGGTTTGTATTTGCCGCAGTCGTATCCGTCACTCAGCGGTGACGATTTGCAGGCGATGCGCGGCATGTCGTATGCACAACTCGCCTACGCAATCATTTCGCGATATGCCGACGATATGCCGGCGGCCGATTTGAAGGCGATGCTCGACAAGACCTATACCGCAGAGGTATTTGGCGAGGCCGCCATCACGCCCGTCGTCACACTCGAGCCCGGTCTGCATTTGCTGAAATGTTCCAACGGCCCGACGCTGGCGTTTAAAGATATTGCCATGCAGTTTCTCGGACACCTGTTTGAGTATGTGTTGGCACGCGAGCACCGTACCCTCAACATTCTCGGCGCGACGTCAGGTGACACCGGCTCGGCGGCCGAATATGCAATGCGCGGCAAAGCCGGCGTGAATGTTTTCATGTTGTCGCCGCGCGGCAAGATGTCGCCGTTCCAGACCGCGCAAATGTTCTCGTTGCAGGATGCCAATATCCACAACATTGCCGTTGATGGCGTATTTGACGACTGTCAGGACGTTGTCAAGGCGGTGTCGAATGATTTGGAATTCAAGGCGCGCCACAATATCGGGGCGGTTAACTCGATCAACTGGGGTCGAATCGTCGCGCAGGTGGTTTATTACTTCAAGGCCTACTTCGCTGTCACCCGCATGAATGACGAAAAAGTGTCGTTCGCCGTGCCCTCCGGAAATTTTGGCAATGTGCTTGCCGGGCACGTTGCGCGCATGATGGGTTTGCCAATTGCCCAACTGATCGTTGCCACCAACGAAAATGATGTGCTTGATGAGTTTTTCACCAGTGGCCGTTATCGCCCGCGCAAATCCGCAGAAACCCTGCAAACATCCAGCCCGTCGATGGATATTTCGAAGGCATCAAATTTCGAACGCTTTTTGTACGATCTGGTTTGGCGCGACCCGGCGATGGTGCGTGAATTGATGTGGAAGGTGGACAACGAAGGCGGTTTTGATCTGGCGAGTTGTGAAGACGTCTGGAAGCGTCTGCCGGGTTTCGGCTTTGTCTCGGGGCGCAGCAACCATGCCGATCGTATCGCCACCATTCGCGCTGTTTGGGAAAAATATCAAATCGAAATCGATACACACACCGCCGATGGCGTAAAGGTTGCGCTCGAACATCGCCAGCCCGGCGTGCCCATGGTCTGCCTTGAAACCGCCTTGCCGGCTAAATTCGAAGCCAGCATGATCGAGGCGCTCGGTCGCCCGCCACAGCGGCCGCCGCAGTTTGTCGGCATTGAAAGCCTGCCGCAGCGGGTTGAGGTGATGCCCGCCAATGCGGACGCGGTCAAAGCGTTTATCGAGCATGTGACGCGTTAGCAAACGTTGAAAGGGCTCGCCTATTGACGGCTCTTTTCAGGCATTTTTGCCTCAAACACGGGGCAAATAGTGGGGTTTTACGTAGGTTGAAAATCTACACAATCCGGCCACAATCGGTCCTTCCCCTTGAGCGTCCAATTACGAATGTAAACCCGCTGAATCATGAGATCCATTTCAACTTCCTTCTGGTCGGCGACGGGAATATATCGAGCCTAACCGCCTTAATTTCAGTCCGAACCCTTTAACATTGACCCTTGTATTTAGTCCCATTACGGGACTATACTGAGATATGCGAGTCATCGCCTATCGAACGCTGAGAGATTTCGGAGAATCAAGCCCTGCCTACCGGGATGTTGTGGAACCTGCGCGTGCGTGGTTTCAGCATGCGTCTTCTGCAGACTGGAAAAGTCCAGCGGGCGTAAAATCCGATCTCGGGACGGCTAGCATTCTGAAAGACGGCCGTGTGGTGTTTAATTTAGCTGGCAACAAATATCGTCTTGTCGTATGGATTAACTATCCGTTTCGTGTCGTGTATGTTCGGTTCATTGGCACGCACAAGCAATATGACCAAATTGATGCACAAACGATATAAAGGAGACGCCATGATTATCAAGCCAATTCGCTCAAAACGCGACTATAACGAAGCGCTCAAGACAGTCGAAGGTCTAATGGGTGCCAAAGTCGGCACGGCTGATGGTGATACGCTCGACGTGTTGGTTACTTTGATTCAGGCCTACGAAACGAAGCACTACCCGATGATGCCGCCGGATCCTGTTGAGTCAATCAAATTCGTGATGGAACAACGCGGCCTGACAATTCACGACTTGACGCCGGTTTTTGGTCGGCCAAACCGCGCTTATGAGGTTCTAAGCCGCAAGCGCCCGTTATCGTTAGCGATGATTCGCAAACTGCACAATGATTTTGGTATTTCAGCTGACGTATTGATCGCCGCCTAGCGGCCAAAAGCGGACATTCCCGAGAAGTAAAGAAGTAAAGGGGTCAGAAGTAAAGGGGTCAGGTCTTTCATTATCATATGATAATGAAAGACCTGACCCCTTCGTGCTTCGATGAAAGACCTGATAATCATCTAGCCGCCCTCCCTCCGGCGCAAGCCGGAGTGGTTAAAGTAAAGGTGCGAACCAACTTTAACCACGGAGGACGACATGAAATATTGTGGCATAGATTTACACAGCAATAAC
>CAMTWK010000007.1:0-4293 GCA_947085425.1 uncultured Burkholderiales bacterium
CAACACAGGCAGCGCCCCCAGCAGCAGCGATATTGAACTCGCCAACAGCCTGCTCGACCAATCCGCCGCCATCCATGCACGTGCAAAGAATGTAAAAGAAGCGCAGTCCGTGATCGACGCCATCACCCGCGTCAAACGCATTACCGACGAAGCCACACGGGTCGCAGGCGTGACCAATAGTACAGGTGCCCCCGCCCAAATATCAACAAGCAACATTGACGCCGCCCGACTCGATTATCAAATCGGTGTAGTCGTCGCAGAACGTGATACCAACGCTGGCCCCACGCTACTGCCTGCCCTGAAAGGTCGCAATATCGCGAGCAACCCCATCATCTCGCCCTCCTTTTTTGATATCTATGGTGCGAATTTCCCCTCTGCCGTGGCCAACTCACAGTATCACTATGGCGAAGCTACGCCTATTTTTATTGAGGATCAGCCGCTATTTCGTGGAACGTCTCGGACAGAGGCGGGTAAGGAAACGCTCAAAGCAGGCGAGATCAAGTTGCTCGTCAATGAATTCTCTACTAACGACTTTGGCGACACCCACTCACTCGTATTACTAGTCGATAGCCTGCTCGTGCAACACACGTTGGCGCAGCTCGATTCACAGCTCGATGTCGCCGCACTCAACCGCATCTTGCTTCAATCCTCCAACAAATTCGCCGAATCGACGGCGGGCCAACAAGGCAAAGCTGAAGGCGATGTCTTGGAGAACGTTGTTAATTCTTTAGGCCGCATGTTTGGCACCATTAACGACAGTAACAAGCTCGTGGGCAACAATGAGGGTGGCGAATGGGCCAACACCAATGACCGACTAAAGCTGCATGAAGCCATCGCCAACATACAAAACGACACAACCTTTACCTTTCTCAAAGGCAACGTCAAGATTGTCTCATCAGAAAAGGCGCTTGCACGCGCACAATTTGACTACGGCGCCATCGCCGCCCTAAAAGCATTGTCACCCTTTATGTTGCAGGCCAATGTAGGCGCGCAGCCAACGGTCAATGATTGTTGGCGTCTCGTGCCAGGCGAAGCCGCGTTGGTCGACAAATGGCTCGCAGACCAAGACCTCACGCCCGCCGAACGTGAAGCCGGACAAGCCACATTCTCCAATGAATGGCTTAGTGATCGCGCCAAAATGCTCAACGTACTGATTACGCGCAATCGCACAAACGTCGCCGATGACAGCGGCCTGACAAGCGTGCAATCCATCAATACCGATGGCGGCAACTATGTTCAGTTCCGCGATGACGCCTCCGCCACCAAGGTCAGAATTGGTGTTGGCAGTGGTGACGAACCGTTACGTCGGCAAGTCTGGTTTGGCACAAGCGAAGATGATCCAACCCTAGTGGGCGGCCTCAAAGACGACAGCCTCTACGGCATGGCTGGCGACGACACCCTCCGCGGCAACAAAGGCGACGACTACCTCGAAGGCGGCGACGGCCTCGACACTTACAACTTCGCCAAAGGCGACGGCCAGGACACCATCCTGGATCGTGACGGCAAAGGCAAGATACAGATTGGCGGCCTCAATAAATACAACGCCACCCGCATCAACGAAAACAAAGATCGCAGCAGTTTTATCTTTGTCGATAAAACCGCCGGCATCAAATTCAGCTTCAAGCCGATCAGTGAAGGCGCGACCAAGGGCGAACTCACCCTCACCCGCTACGACACCACCGACAGCGCCAACATCGGCGGCAACGCCTACACCAACCCCGACCTATTTGGCAAAGACGACCAAATCACCATCAAGAACTTTGACTACGACCAATCGCGCAAACTGGGCGACGACGACACCAGTGGCAATGCACTCGGCATCAAGCTCAACAACGACCAGCGTGTCAATATCAACAGTGGTATCGCCACCAGCGCCAGCAGCGACCCGGCCAACCCCTTCAGCGCCCCCCGTGCGGCGACTGAAGCAATTGTCAACAATATCCTCAACCTGCCTGAACGGGCCGGCAGTGTCATCAACATCGCCGCCAACTTTGTAAAAGATGTGGTCAGCAAGTTTCGTGTGTTCCTCACCGAAGGCCTCAACACCCAAGGCGTCAATAGTGAAGCCGCCTTCATGCTTGTCAATGGTGCCGAGGAGATCAAGTTTGCCAACGGCTACGTGGATATTGAAATCCCCGCCGGACAGGCGCAGAAGTATTTTCAGTTTATTAGTATTGGCGACATTGACGCCAATCTGACGGGCGGCTTGAAGGTGGCCCTGCTTGACGACAGCGGCAAAATCGCGACGAATGATGATGGCGCCGAAATCACCTCAACGCTCGATGTCAACGTCACCGCCGCGATTGAAGACGCGCAGGTCACCTACACCAGCACTCTCGTTGGCGACCAGATTGTCGAAGGCAGACAGAATATTGACGACACCCTGGGCGGCACTGCTGAAAACGAAAGCGTAGACGGTGCCACTGGTGCCAACTTCCTCTCTGGTGGCGGTGGCGATGACTTGTTATTTCGGATTGGCAACGGCAAAGACACTGCCGTCCCCAACGCAAGCAACATGGCCATGGGCAGTGGCGGAGCCGGCAACGATCGCCTCTATGTGAACGACAAACTCACCAGCGGTCAGCTCCGCCAACAGATAATCGACGACGCCACCGACCGGGGCACCACCGACATTGGCGCCCTCCTTTATGGAGGGAGTGGCAACGACCTGGTGGTGGGCGGCAGCCACCAGGACTTCATTCACGGTGGCAGCGGCAATGACCGGCTCAATGGTGGTGGCGGGGATGACGTCATGGTCGGCGACAACGTCAAGGTCAAGATGGGCGAGAAGGTATTTGAATATGGCACAGAAACCAACGACAACAGCGACGGCAGCCAGTGGTCCGAGCTGATTGTTCGCCACAACAACATTCTGACCGTCGGCGAAGAGTTCAACCCTGACTTTACCCTGGGCGGCAACGACACCATCCGGGCAGGCGGCGGCAATGATTGGGTGGCGGGCGATGGTGGCAACGACACCCTGTATGGCGAAGACGGGGACGATTTTTTGTTTGGCGGCCACAACGATGACACCATCCTGGGTGGCGCGGGCGACGATCAGATTGACGGCGATGACAGCACGCTGAATTTCAGCAGCGCGCAGCAGGGCAATGACAGCAAAAACAAAACCACAAACTTGCCCATCCACGCGCCGCTTCAGGCAAAAGCGGCCGAAACGGCAGGCAGGGATTGCACTTTGCGAATTCATGTCGGGGCGTTGCAACACGTTGGAGCGCGCACAGCGGCCAATGACATTCACCACGCGAGGGCGGCATGAGGCATCACCCATCGTCTGTCAACTTGTCTGATCGAACACTTGCAATGGTGGTGCTGTGTGCAACCGCCATCCTGCTTTCAGGCTGCGGTCCGGAAGTATGGAAATGGCAAGAGGAGGCGAAGCTCGATGACGGCAAAACAATCATGGTGGATCGGGAAGTCACCTTCGGCGGCGCGCGCCTGCCATGGGAGCGTGAGCGATTGCAGAGCGAATATATCTTGCGCTTTGCCTCACCGACTGATGCGAAGACCAAATACGAATATCGCAGTATCGGCGGCTTGGCACCGGCGGCGATTGCGTTTGTGGGCGGGGTGCCGTTTGTGGTGGGGGAAGTTTCGCAAAGTGACGCAAAATATTTTTATGACTGCCCGGAACCTCCGATGATCATTCACCGTTACGACAACGGCAAATGGAAGCGTGCGGAGTTGAAGGCATTACCCGCAACGCTAACTGAAATGAATCTTGCGCTGTTTTCAAATCCTGCGATGGACAACGCAAAGGCTGGCAAAACAGCAACCGCACTGCAAGTTAATGAGTGGAATAAAACCATCGGAAAGCGTGTTGTCGGTAAGTATGCAGAAACATCCGCAGATTCAATACCTAGGCCGAGCGGGGGAAAGATTGATTATCTATGCAATATTCCCGGTATGCCTGGTGGGATGATGAACTTAGAAGATTTTAAGCGCCAGATGCGAGAGCGCCTTCCAAAAAACACCGAATGAAATTTATCTAATTTTAAGGAAAAATCATGGCCACAAAACCTGAATATGCTCAGTTATCTGCAAACGTTTATCGCAGTTCAACACATGAAAAAAATCTGGTTGGGATTCCACGCGGCTGGATTGAGTATGTTCGTCCAGGAATGCCGACTTTTGTAAGAGACCCTGCCACCGGCTTCGAATCCCGCGCCTACACCAACGGCAGCGAGATCGTCATCAGCTATGCCGGCACCGACACGGAACAAATATTGGCGGACATTCTCACCACCAATCTCGTTTTGGGTGTGGGCGAAACGG
>CAMTWK010000008.1:0-55877 GCA_947085425.1 uncultured Burkholderiales bacterium
GTTTGTTGAAATTCGTCGCGAGCGAAGGTCAGGCAAGGCGGAAAGCGGCGAAAAACCGGAATGTATGCGGTATACATGAGGATTTTGAGCCGCTTGCCAACGCCGCATCACCGAGCGCAGCAGAATTTCAACAAACTGCTAGAGAATCTCGCCACGTGAGCTGCCCAAGGTGCGAAGCTCGCCAATAATGCTGGCGACCACATACAGAATAGCCGCCGTGAACGTCGCCACCATCACACATAACCAAGTGTGATCACAGGGAAAACAACAAATTGCCGGTGCCAGAATCAGCAGCAAGGGAATGTGTCTGGCACGCGGCATGATGGTGTGGAGGCGGGTTGCTTGTTAGGGTCGTTTGCTAGACGACCAATGAATGTGTTCGATCAACCAGGTGTCACCACGCAAGCGCAGCACGTACGTTTCGACACCGGCATTTTTGATGAGTCGATCTTTAAAAGTGCCGTCGGTGGTGCTATACGCAGTCACCAGCGCCATGGCGCCATTCACTTGCACCTGTGATGACTGCACTTTGGAGGGCACGGCTTTGGCGAAAATGACATCTTCCTTGAAATGATGACCCATATATTCGGCGCGTGACTTTTCTGCGTGGCCCTGCTCAAAAATGGTGATGTTTTCCGCCATGCTGCGTTCTGCCAGATTGCTGTCACCGGTTTTGATTGCTTCGCGTAATTGGCCGACCACCGCCATCACTTTCTCGGCGGCGGGGTTCGCCGCTGTATTCGATACCGCAGGCGTGGTGGCGACCGCCTTTTCATTGGCAACAGATGATGTGGTGACCGCGCTCACGCCGGCAATCATTGCCGCCGTGGCGATATGGTTCAGAATTATCCGGCTCATTTTGCGGCTTCGATGCTGGTGACCAAAAATCCACTTTTGGTTTGTTCAACACTAAATTTCACCATGTCACCGGCTTTGACAGTGTCCAGCATTTTTGCATCCTTGACTTGAAACACCATGGTCATGCCGGGCATATCAAGGCTTTTTATTTCAGCGTGTTTGAGGGTGATTTTTTTGGCATCAACATCAATCTTTTTGACTTCGGCGCTGACCATTTCCGGTTTTTTATCGGCGCCGGCGGCACTGACGGCTTTGGCGGGATGGTGATCGGCGTGGCTGCCTGAAGCTGTGGCGTTGAATGATGCGACCGCGCTGATGAATGCGCCGGCAGTCAACAGGGTGACGATGATCTTATTCATGGGGTGTCCTTTTTGTTGGATGGAAAAATATTAATCAGGATTTTTTTGCGGCCGGTGCTGCAATGACGTTAATTTTGCCTTTCATGCCGGCTTCAAAATGACCCGGAATCAGGCAGGCAAACATGAAGGTGCCTGCCTTGGAAAAATTCCAAATCATATCCGCATTTTTGGCCGGATCGACGTGCGCCATAAAGGGTTCGTCGTGTTCCATATTGGGATGTTTTTTCATCTGTTCAGCGTGTTTGGCCAGTTCTTCTTTGGTGCCGATGACCATTTCGTGCAGAACTTTACCGGCATTTTGAACCACAAACTTGATGGTCTCGCCCTGTTTAATCTCAATCACGTCCGGGGTAAAACGCATATTGTCCGTCATGTTGATGGTGATGGTGCGGGTCACTTTCTTGATATCGCCTTCCTGACCCCAGGCATGGATATCCTTGGAGATGGCTTTCTTCTCCACTTTTGCGTGCGGCTTTTCGGCATGGGCAAAAACGGGGCTGGCAAGCATGACCAATGCAGAAAACATGGTCAAGCTGATGGTGGCGACGAGGCCGAATCGTTTGTTTTGTCGGTCTTGAATCGTGTGCGGAACGGGCTGGAAGAGTATTTGAGTTTGCATGCGATTGTCCTTTGGGCGGATATTAAATATTAATGGCCGGCATGGCTGTTTGGTTTACGAATGGTGACCGTCGTCTCCCGAATGTGTTTGACATTGCCGGTGGCAGGGTCGATTTCGCCGCCGCGCGAGGTGGGGGCGCTGACGGGGTTCATTGATTCACCCTTCCATTCGTATGCGACCGAGTTTTTTGGAAAGGCATAGTCGCCCGGATCTTTATAGTTGTCCTTGGGTTGATTGGCGCGCACTTTGACCGTGGTGAACATACCGCCCATTTCAATCGGCCCAAATTGTCCGGTGCCGGTCATCATTGGCAATGTATTGTCAGGCAGTGGCATTTCCATTTCACCCATATCGGCCATGCCACGTTCGCCCATCACCATGTATTCCGGGATCAACTTGGTGATTTTGCTGACCACCTCGCGGTGATCAACACCAATCATGGTTGGCACATCGTGTCCCATGGCATTCATGGTGTGGTGTGATTTGTGACAATGAAACGCCCAGTCGCCCGGCTCACTGGCAACAAACTCAAATGCGCGCATCTGGCCAACAGCAATATCAGTGGTGACTTCCGGCCAACGGGCGGTCGGTGGCACGATGCCACCGTCGGTTTGGGTGACGACAAATTCGTGACCATGCAAATGAATCGGATGATTGGTCATGGTCAAATTGCCGACGCGGATTCGCACCCGATCCCCCTGACGACAGACGATCGGATCGATGCCGGGAAAGGCGCGTGAGTTAAAGGTCCACAAATTGAAATCCAGCATGGTGTTGACTTTGGGCACCGCGCTGCCCGGTTCGACGTCGTAGGCGTTGAGCAAAAAGCAAAAGTCACGATCACAGTCCTGATAACCGGGCAACGACTTGGGATGTTTCGGATGTGTGACCCAAAAGCCCATCATGCCCATGGCCATTTGCGTCATTTCATCGGCATGTGGGTGATACATAAACGTGCCGGGCCGACGTGCTTCAAATTCATACACGTAGGTTTTGCCGGGCTTGATTTGTGGTTGATTGAGGCCGCCGACCCCGTCCATGCCATTGGGCAGGCGCTGTCCGTGCCAATGAATGGTGGTGTGCTCCGGCAATTTATTGGTGACAAACATGCGCACTTTGTCGCCTTCGACGACTTCAATGGTCGGTCCGGGCGACTGGCCGTTGTAGCCCCACAATCGCGCCTTCATGCCGGGGGCGATTTCACGAATCACCGGTTCTGCCACCAGATGAAATTCTTTCCAGCCGTTTTTCATGCGAAACGGTAATGTCCAGCCGTTGAGGGTCACCACCGGGTTGTAGGGACGGCCGGCGCTGGGATAAAGCGGTGCCGCCATGGCGGCGTTGGTTTGCAAAACCGCTTCCGGTACCGCGCCCATGGCGGCTTTGCTGACGACTGCGGCGCTGGCGAGCACACCGGCACCGGATAAAAATTGTCTGCGATTGGTCATTGGAAAACTTTCATAAATAGTTTGCTGTGTATTTTTTTAGTGACCCGGGCCGGCGGCGGCGGATTCACCTTTACGTTCGGCCATCGCACTTTCGCCCCCCCCACCGCCACCACCAATAGGTTTACCCAGCATGGTCGCTTGTAAGGTGGCGTCGGCCAGCCAAAAATCCCGTTGCGCGTCGATCGACAAGATGACACTGCCGATTTGCGCGCGTGTTTCAGCAAGCAAATCGAATACACCAATTAACATGCCGTTGTATTTCAATAACATTTCCTCAGCAATCACTTTGCGAAGCGGCACGATTTCTGTGCGGTAGTGATTGGACAGCTCGTATGCAGCCCGCCATTCGGCGTAGTGGACTCGAATGGCCGATTCGGCGTCGATGCCGGTTTGGGTAAGTCTTTGCGCGGCGACCAAATATTCAGCATGGGCACGGCTGCGTTGCGCGTCGCCCCAATCGAAAATCGGGATTGCCAGTTCAAGTTCATAACCGCGTTGTGGTGGTTTACCGGTTTCGCTGTTGTTGACGCGGGCAGCATGGAAGGCGTTCACGTAACTGGTCACGCGCGTCAGTCCATTTTTGCCGGCAATCAAATCCAGTTCCGCCTTGGCCATTTGTACATCGAGGCGTTGATCCATGCTTGTTTGCGCAATCATCATTTCCGACTTTGGCTTGGCGGGTAAATCAGGTAAACGTGCGGGCAGGGTTAGTTTTTGTGCCAGCGTTGCATCCAATCCAAGCTGACGAATCAGCGCTTCACGCGTGGCGACTTGAATTTGTTTGGCACGGGTGAGTTGACTGAATGCATCGGCATAAAACGCCTGTTGGCGGGCATGCTGCAATTTGCTGAAATTGCCGACCGTAAACATTCGGCGCGCCAACTCGGCGCTGGCGTCGGCGGCTTCCATGACTTGTGTTGTGTAAATAACTGATTGTTGCGCCGCAACTGCGCGCACCCAGGCATGTCGCACGTTGGCGGCGGTTTCGACCACGCTGGTTGCGGACTGCAAGCGCGCCTGCGTTTGCATCATCTCAGCGGTGTTGAGTCTGTTTGGCAGATAGAAAAGTTCGATTAACGATATTGATAAAACCCGACCGATGTCAATATCGACACCACCATGCTCACGCCGCATCAAGCGCTCAAAGGTAAACAGCGGATTGGCGAGCCGACCCGACTGGGTGGCCGCGGCCGATCGTGCCGCCGCGTCAGACTGCAGGGCTTGAAAGGCCGGACTTAAATCGAGCGCCAAACGCACCGCATCGTCCGCGGAAAGAGGCGACTCCAGCATGGTCGCGGCGCGTGCGCGTGCGTCGGTTTGATCTTGATTGTTGGTGTGCCATTTTGCCGGCGCACCAACATTTTTGGTCGCGTACGCATCGGTAAATTGACGATTCTGGTCAATCGCGGTCGACGCACAACCGGCTAGTAGTGCCGATGCCGTTACCAACATGAGCGGCGCAAGTTTTGGCCATTGTTTCATTTTGATCCCCCCGACACCGCGTTGACCGCGGGTGATGCGGCTTTGCCTGGCATGTCACGCGCCTTATCACTCGCCTCGGCGCGCGCAATTGCGGCACGGGCGGCTTCTTTTGCATAGGCCCGCCAGCCGCCGATTTCGTGGACTTTGTCATTGGCCGCAGACCAGTTGATCAGCGGCTCGGCGGGGTTAAACGGCCGGTATGAATCGGAAGACTTTTCCGCGGCTCCGATCAAGGTTGACGCGGTCGGAGCGGGCATGGTTTTCGCGTGGGTGGCGGGCGGTGCGACCTTGGGCGCGGCATGATGGGCATGTTGGCCATAGACTGAATTGGCCGTGCCCAGCAATGTGGCGATCGCAGCGAAAAATAGAAAACAGGAAACAAGTGTTCGAGGCATGATGAACTCCGGCAAAATTGAATTATTGCCAAGAGTACGTTGTAACAACGTACGGGCTTGATGCCCAATCTATTTGTGCTTTACAAGCGGCACCAATCGATTTCCCGGCAGCTTAGATGCCGGTCAGAGAAGGGGGACGGGGTGGCAGTTCCGGGATAAAACTGCGAAAGGATATCGAGTCAATCGACCACAACGGAGCATGGTGAGAGGGGGCGGTCAACACGGGCAACGTCGACATCACCACCGCACCGGCGATATGACAAAGCACACAGTGGTTGCAGTTGTCGGGCGATGATTGGTCCGTGTCTGATTGATGGCACGGCATGATGGAAGAGTCCATCATCTGGGACGCCTCAAGTGTTGGGGCAGGTGACGCGGCAGACGAATCCGAATAATCAGATGGTGCCAGATGATGCGAAGTGATCGATGTCGCATCAGCCAGATTTGGCATCAACATGGTTGACGCAAGCGCGCCTGAAATGGGGAGCCACGCCACCATCCACGCAATCACGCAGCGAATAAAAATTTGCTTTTTCACCCGGGTAGGATAGCAGAATCGCCGGCAAGTTCAAATTTTGGCAAATTACGGGACTGCTAAAAATTGCAATGCAAGGCAAAATACAGTTTGTTTCCGCCTGTTCTCCTGTCATTTCAATTGCAAATCCACTATGGCCAATCCAAAAAAATCTCTCATCACCGTTGACGACCTCTGGAAGATTTCTCGTCCCGGCGGATTATCAGTGACTGCCGATGGCAGCCAGGCAGTCTGCAGCCTGACCCGTTACGATATGGACGAAAACAAAAGCAGTGCGTCACTATGGTTGCTGTCGACGTTCGGCGGTGCGCCGCGACAGCTCACCAGTTGCGGGGAAAAGGACGGGCAGGCGGCCTGGTCGCCGGATGGCAAGTGGATTGCCTTCGTTGCCAAACGTAAGGATGACGAAGAACCACAGCTTTATGTGATTGCGCCCGATGGCGGTGAAGCGCAGAGTGTCACCAAATTGAGTACCGGCGTGGCGGCAATAAAATGGTTCCCGGACTCAAAAAAAGTGGCGTGTATTTCCTGGGTGTGGCCGGATTTAAAAACTGAAAAAGATCAAGCCAAACGCCGCAAACAAAAACAAGACGACAAGGTAAAAGCGCATGTGGTTGAACACAGTGCTTTTCGTTATTGGGATCACTGGTTGTCAGATGGTCGTGTGCCGCATATTCATGTGATAAATATTGCCGATGGCAAGTGTCGTGATTTGTTTGCAGGCAGCAAATATGAACTGCCGGTATTCGACCCCGATCAGCACGATTTTGATATTGCGCCAAATGGCAAAACGATTGTGTTTAATTTCAATCCGAATTTAGACCGACGCGGCGATCAGGCCTATGACATTGTTGAAATGGAGTTGAAGAGTGGCAAGGCAAAAACAATCTTGGTTGGCGGTAAATACACCCATCATCATCCGCGTTATAACGCTCGCGGCGATCAGATTGCGTTGTTGGTGAATAACATTGCGCGATCAATGGATGATGACAACAAACTGGCGATTTGGGACCGGGCCAAGGGCAGGTTGACGATTAAAAACAGCTGGGACCGTCTGGTGAACCATCCGCTGAAATGGGCGGTGGATGGCAAGTCGGTGTATTTCACGGCGGATCAGCACTCGCGGGTGTCGTTGTGGCAATGGGTATTGTCGGCTAAATCACCGTCGGTGGTGGCACAAGGCGGCACCGTGTCTGATTTTGACGTGGCGGCCGGAATCGAAAACGACAATTTGGTTTTTGTGCGCAACAACATGTCCTGCCCGCCCAAGGTGTTTGCCCGCATCAATGGCGTTGAATCGGCCATCGAATCGTTTAACGATCAATTGATGGACAAATTCAAGTTGGGTGAGGTGCGCGAATTTAACGTGAAGGGCTGGAACAACGAAGCGGTGCAAATGTGGGCGGTGTATCCGCCGGATTTTGATGCCAGGAAAAAATGGCCGCTGCTGCATTCGATCCACGGCGGCCCCCATTCCAACTGGGGCGACAATTTCCATTTCCGCTGGAACAATCATGTGTTTGCCGCCGAGGGCTACGTGGTGGTGTGTGTGAATTACCATGGCTCCAGCGGCTGGGGAAATAAATTTCTTGAATCCAACACCGGCACGTTTGGGATGAAAGAACACGCCGACATCGAAGCCGGCACCGACTTGATGTTAAAGCAGGGTTATATCGACAAAAATCGCTTGGCTGCCTCTGGCGGCAGCTACGGCGGCAAAATGGTGGCGCTGATGAATGGCCGGAATGGAAAACGCGGCAAGAAAAAAGGCGGCGACCGCTATAAAGCCTATATCTGCCACGCCGGCTGTTTTGACTGGCGCGCCATGTATGGCGGCGACGCAGGTTATTGGTTTGATTATTCGCTTGAAGCCACCTACTGGAACGACCCGCAAAAATTCGCCGCGCAAAATCCCATCACCGATGTGGTGCACGCCAAAACCCCGACGTTGGTGATTCATGGCGCGCTCGACTACCGGGTGCCGGATCAGCAGGGGCTGGCCTATTACTCGACACTGAAATCACTCAAGGTGCCGGCCAGGCTGGTGTTTTTCCCCGATGAGAACCACTGGATTTTGAAGCCGCAAAATTCGCGGCTGTGGTTTAAAGAATATTTTGCGTGGTTGAAGAAGTATGTGGGGGCGGGAGCGAAGCGGTTAATAAAATAAAAACTCATTGATAGATGCGGCTTCTCAGCCTGTATTGCCCGGAAACGCCTGTCTTTATTGCACTTTGTCATTATATGTGTGCCGCCGCCACCACGCCTCCATCGGCCCTTGCGCCCGATAACGCAAATACACATGGCTAAAAATGAGCTGCGCGACAAAAATGCCAATCGCCAGCAGCGCAATCACAAACTGGCCGCGATCAGCGAGGCCAAAACCATAACCGTTCAACAGCAGCGACATCAACACCGATTGCATGAGGTAGTTGGTCAGTGCCATGCGGCCCATCGGGGCGAGCAGTGTGACGAGTTTGCCGCCCAACGGAGTGAGCGAGCCAAGTGCCAGCGCAGCGATATAGGCGGGAGCCAGCAGCGGTGCAAACATCAGGCAGATCACCGTCCAGGTATTGGGCAGCAGGGTTGGATCACTCGCCGACTCCACGCTGTGTGCCGCCATGCCAATGGAAAACGGCAGCCCGAGCGCCAGGGAGCAGAAAAATATGCGCCGCCATGTTTGGATATGGCGCTCCGGTGCCTGTAACCAACCGAGTTGGGCCACGAGGGCACCCAGCAAAAAAATAAACACCACGTGTGGAAACACAAACAGCCAGGCCACCAACAATTGCGCAACATCACCAAGCCGGCTGGTGATGGTGTCGAGATAGCCGCCGCTGCTGTAAATCATGAACCGGTCGAGCATGGCGCCCACCTCGGCGTCGGTGACCGGGCGCGGGGTGATGGTCAACGTTGTGAACACGTTGATCAGCCCTAAAACCAACAGCACCGCGCCCCAGAAACGCAACGGTTTCAGCAGGGATCGCGGGCCGAGGCCAAGGTGAATCGTCAGCAGGAAGCCGGCCAGCGCATAACCCGCCAGGATGTCGCCAAACCAAATGACACTGCCGTGGAGCAGTCCGATTGCCAGCAGAAATTGCAGCCGCCGCTGGTAACGTGCCGCCATCCCGGTGGTGTCCAGCCCGGCGCGCCGCCAGCGTTTTGCCATGACGGCAAAACCGTAGCCAAAGCAAAAACAAAAAATGGGATAGAACTTGTGCACAAGCAGCAAGGAGGTGAGGGTCAGCGTCACTTCATCCAGTGTGCCGGCATCGTCCCACAACATACCCAGGCTCGGTGCGCCGATGCCCCAACTGAAACCCTGGATGTTGACCAGCACAATGCCGAACAGCGCAAAGCCGCGCAGCGCGTCGATCAGAGCGTGGCGCGCGGCGGGTGGGAATGCGGATGAATCAGCCTGCAACGAGTGCCGCGATCAATGCGCCGAGAATCACACACGAAATGATCGAACGCAGCCGGTAGAACCAATCCGGGATGACCTGTTGCAAATGCAGCAGAGAATCAATGATCCAGACGAACCCCACCAGAAAAATGGCGACGATAATGCGCGCGGTCGAAACGGGCAGAAACAACATGGCCCACGCCAGCAAGCTCGGCACAATCGACAACAAAAACAATGACCGTGCAGTATGCGGCTGCTGCTCCATGGTGGAAATGCCTATGCCCCATTGGATGCCGCCTAAAAATGACACAACGATGGCGGCGTAACTGATGATGGCTTGCGCGGCGAGTGGGCGATATAAACCCAGCCCGAGCATTTTGCCAAACAGCAAAAAAAACACACAAACGAAAAACGGCACTGTGCCCAGATAGAGTAAAACGGTGGCGATACGTCTTGGCGAAAAATTCATAGGTTATCTGCTGGTGGATCGGCGGAAAACATCAGGAAAACGCAGCATAGCACCAGGGTTTGGCCGGTTATCGGACCAAGATGGTGATCAGCAAGCCAACGGCGGCCACAGCCAGCGTGCCGACCACCACCAACAGCAGCAGCGGGTTGGGCGGCGGCGGTGGCATTTCTGAGGGCGTTCTAAAGCCGGCGTCAGGAACCGCGGCATGCGCAGTTTTTTTTAATTTGCTGCGATCAATTTCATCCGTCAGGTCGAGGTCGGGCTTACCTTTGGTCGCTGCAGCCGCGTCGTTTGCCTGCTTGGCCGCGTAAGCGTGTGCAGCGAGTTCCATTTCTTCTAGCTGGGCGATGGGCACGGTTGCGGTGTCGATCGGGCGGCCCGGAGTAAGGCTTGGTTTCATGCCGGGTTTGCCGGACAGTGAGGCGGGAACATCACCCGAATAAGCGCGCATTTTTTTTGTTTCAGAAATGTACTTCGAAAACATTTCTGTTTGATTGGTCATCGCCGCAAGCTTCATGGTGGCATCAAACGAATCAAATTTTTTGGCCAAGGTCAGCGGTGCGACCGGGGTTTCGTCCTCGGTTTTTTTAAAGCGGCCGACACCCGCGCCCAGCGCATCTGCGGCGGTTAATTTTGTCTGGGTCGGGATGTCGTTGGCGATCACCCGACTGGCGGGTTTGGCGGAAGCAATCATACGTTTGACTTCGCCCAGATCTTGTGCGAACTCACGCATCGACTGGTAACGTTCGTCCACCGCTTTTGCCAGCGCCTTGGCAACAATCAGGTCGAGCATGGTCGGCACATCGGTATTTAAAGCCGATGGTGGATTGGGCGTATGGTTGACGGTCGCGTACATGATGGCGTTGACGTTGTCGCCATCAAACGCCGGCAGCAAGGTTAATGCTTCGTACAGCACCACGCCGAGTGAAAAAATATCGGTGCGATGATCCAGGTTCTTGCCGATCACCTGCTCGGGTGACATATAGCGTGGTGAGCCGAGAATCAAGCCGGTCATGGTTTTGACCGCCGAGGCTGTCATACGCGCGATGCCGAAGTCGGTGATCTTGGCGTAGCCGCCTTTGACAATCATGATGTTGGACGGCTTGACGTCACGATGAATAATGTCGTGCTCATGCGCCATTGCCAGCCCGCTGGCGATCTGCCCGATCCAGTCGACGGTATCAATAACCTTCGGCCGCCCGGTGTCCTGCAAGATATCCTTGAGCTCTTTGCCATCCAACAATTCCATGGCCATGTAGGCGACGGATTCATTTTTACCAACGTCAAAAATCGTCACAATGTTCGGATGGTTGAGGCGGCCGGCTGCTTTGATCTCTTGTTGAAATCGCGCCTCGTATTCGGCCAGATCATCACTATTAAGAGTCAGGTTGACGGTTTTGATGGCGACCGTCCGGTCGATGGCCGGGTCGATGGCCTTATAAACGACGCCCATGGCACCCTGGCCGATGACCGACAATATCTTGTAGCGTCCGAGCGTTTCAATCATTATGCAAATGAAATTTTAGAGTTCTATTTTTTTACGGGAGCGACCGGCTTGGCGGCGATTGATTTGATGCGGGCCTTGGCGCGGCGAAACGATGGTCCCCACGAGGGATGGCCCACCTCGGCGGCGGAGAGTTCGAAATCGGGCTGTGACTGCAAAATCTTTTCAAACTCCTGCTGGCAAAGTGTCATGCGATTGCTTAAACAATAACTGAAGGCGGTGAACTTGTGTGCCTTGAGTTGGTTGTCGGTGGACAGGGTTTCTTTTAACGCGTCCTGAAAAATTTTTACAGACTTGATGTAGTCGGCGGCATCGTACGCGATCATGGCGTCGGTCATCAATTTTTCACCGGTTGTGGGTACTTTTGCCGCCGGTGAGAAAAATGCGCGACCACTGCGTCGTGCCTCGATTTCATTTTTGACATTGCGAAACACCGGGCCCCATACCGGGTGGCCGGTTTCTGCCGGTGACAATTCAAATTTTGCATCGATGCCAAGCAATTTTTCAAATTCCTCGCGGCAATTTGCTTCACGATTCGATACGCAATAAATGAACGCCATGTGTTTGCGTGCATTGAGCTGTTGCGGCGGGGTCAATACCCTGCTGTCGAGCGCCAACAAAAAATTCTTGATGGCGTCGTCATAATTTCCAGCGTCGTATGACTTCAAACCGTCGTTAATATTATTGTTGGCGCGTTCCAGCCGTTGTTGTTTGGCGATTTCGTCCGGTGTGGGGCCGGTTGAAGCTGGCGGCGGCACGGCGCAGCCCGCCAAAATCATTGCGGTGGCAACGGCCAGCAACAATGGCAGCTTAAAAAGCCGCAAGGAAAACGAAGTGGGTGGGGATGCATTCTTCATATCGGCCTCAATTATTTAAATTGGTGGCGAATCGTTTGCTCTTCTTTTGGTTTCACCTCGATGGTGGTCACCAATGGCGTAAAGGTTGAATTGCGTACTTCAATCTTATGTTTGCCAGGAGAAAGTTTGTATTGCTTGATGGGCGGCGAGGTGCCGATCGACTTGCCATTCACCAACACTTCACCCCACGGCTGGATGGCAAAATTTATGGTGGTTTGTACAATCGGCACCTTGGGTGGATCGATCTTTGCTGTGTCTTGATTTGCGTCAGTTTTGGCGGCGGCTTTCACCGGCACCAGTGGAGCCGGCGTGACCGGTGTCGCGGCGGCGGGCAAAGCGACCGGCTTGTCGGCGGTGTCTGCCGCATCCGCTGGTTTGGTTGCAGCCGGTATCGATCCGCCGCCCGCCGCAGGATTCGCGGCGGGCGTGTCTGTTAATGTGGTCGCGGCGGTTGCAGCGGTGGTCAGTGGATCGGCTGGATCGGCGGGTGTCGGTTTTTTCATCGCCAACGTCAATGCCAGTGCCAGCACCACGGCACCCAATGCCCCGCCGACAATGGTCAGTTTCTTCTTGTCTTGCAAAAACGGCAACGCGTCACCGGCATCTTCCGTCTGCACGGAATCAGTTGTGGTTGCCTTTTTCGGTTTTTCAATTTTGTTGCCGCCAGCAGCTGCAGGTTTACTGCGTGGATTGGTGGCCGCGGCGCGGTCGACCATGCCGGAGCGGGCATGATTAAAGGCGGCGGCAGAATCACCGACAACATAGATTTCATGCTCGCGAACATGTTTGTCCGTGCGTGAGCCCTCGTATTTGAACAATTGCGCATACTCATCCGAGATGACCGACACCACGTCATAAAATGAACGCGATACCACCACCTGACCGGGGCGCGCAAAACTCATGATCCGTTGTGCGACGTTGATGCCATCACCAACAATATTTGGATGGCCGTTGATGTCGCGAACCAATTTGATGGGGCCGAGGTTAATGCCGATGCGCAAAAATAGATCGGTGCCCGACGACGTTGATTCATCGGTCGGTTCAGCAGCATCCGGAGATTGCCGCTTGAGCAGGTCGCGAATGTTCATGCCGACAAACAACGCGTCCTCCGGGTCACCAATAAAACTCAGGGCCGCACCGTCACCGGTGTCGAGAATTATGCGTTGTTCCATGGCAACGTCGGTCAGCGCATCCGACAGCAGGGACGTAAACCGGTCCTTCATTGTGATCTGCGCAGAGACGGATTTTTTTGAGTAGCCGACAATATCAACAAACACCACACTGCCAATAAACGTGCGGTTACCCTGATCCATCGACGCACTCATGCATTCCTCTTCGGTGAATTTGAATTGCCGCTCATGATCTCACCATCACTCGCCAATTGGGTAATGGGGGCGGCAATTTTGCCCGATAGAAATGTTGCGACCAACAATTCGAACATATTTGGTTACCGAGTGCGTAAGGCGTTGAGTGGTCGCATTCTGTACGGGGGAAACATTTTCCAGTCAGGTCAGACAGGCGCGATCCAGCGTTGTTGTTAGTTTACCCAATAATCCGGCAAACACATAAGGCAATACAAGGATTGGCCGACTTTTGCAGAATGATTCGTTATTGCCAATTTGCGGCAGCAAATAACGGGCGGGCAAATTGATTTCGAATTTTGAATCGTTGCCAATCCCCGATTCAAGGGAGGGGGATTATTTTTTGTAGATCAGCGGCGCATCGAGCGGGGCGTCACCACTGATGAGATACATCATGTGTGGAATCAACGAGTCAATAGGTGCCACCTCGGACGGTAATTCACCGGGGTGACTCATTGCGCGCATATGTGACGCAATAGGTCCGGGCACCAATACACGCAGTCGCAATGATGAATCGTGTTGAAATTCATCGTTCCATATGGTGGTCATACTGCTTAACATCGCTTTGGTGGTGGCAAATGCACCCCAATAAGCTGTTGGTTCGATGGCGTGTGTTTCCGACAAAAAGACCACGTTGCCATTTTTTTCCGGTGCGCGTTTGAGCATGGGTAAACAAACCCGGGTGACCGACACCGGTGCCAGCACATTAACTGCAAAATGTGCATTCCATGAGGTGACGTTTTGCAGGGCCAGCGGGGTCAGTGGTTCCATATGACTGGCAGCATGGAAAATTCCATCGAGCCGTTTAAAACCGGCAAAAATAGTTTCCGCCATGCCTTTGTAGTCAGCTTCCGTAGCCGTCAAAAAGTCCAAGACGATATTGGCGGGCTGCGGAAAACCGGCGGTCTCGATGGCGTCGTAAATGTTATTGAGACGGGACTGTTTTCTGCCGTGCAAGATCACCGTGGCACCGTATTTCGCAAAAGTCATGGCGGCGACGCGGCCAATACTGCCGGAGGCACCCGTGACCAAAATGACGCGGTCTTTCAGGCAGCCTTCCGCCGGTTGGTAATCGGCGGCAAGCGTGCCAAAGGCGCCAATAAATGGAGTGTTAAACATCGTGCCTGCCTGGTTCGGAGTGGATGATTTTTAACGCGGCATCAGCGGCAGCAAGACCATTGCGTACTGTGCCTTCGATGGTCGCGGGATAGCTTCGATGTGGGTTCGCCACGTCATCACCGGCCAGGAAAATTCGCGGCGAAGCGGTGAGATGGGAGGGTCTTGGTGCGTCCGGCGTGCAGGCAAAAGTGGCGAATTTCTCGCGAATCACCTTTTGCCAACTTGGCGGCGGCAGCGTTGGGGCGAATTGACGCAGCTCGGCCAAGGTCTGCGCGGCCAAGGTCTCGGCGTCCATTAAATCGTGTGGCCCGGATGCGGAAATGACTGCGGATACAACCAACTCGGTGGTGGCTGCGCCGTCGAACAGTTGGCGGCGGTCAAAAAACCAGTGAACAAGACCTTGGGTTTGGCCAATCATGGCGCCAGGCAGGGCGGTGGTGGACTCGAAACCCAGGTAAATCGTCGTAATGGGTTCGTAGCGCAGGGGGTTTGCCGCAGGCGTGGCTTGATCAGCTAATAATTGCACAGGCAGCAGGTCGCCGCGCTGATGCGGCCCCACCGCAATGATCACCGCGTCAAACGAATGTTGGGTATTGCCAACCTGCAAAATAACCTGCTGTTGATCCTCCGTGATCGAACCCACCCGTTGGCCAAGAAACACTTGGCCGCCACGCTGCGAGATCCAATCTGCCGCCGGTGCCGGAAATAGCGCGGTCAGGTCGACGGTTGGCAACAATAAATCGCTGGCCGCGCGTTTGCCGGCCAGCGCGTCGCGCAGCACGTTGGCGAAGACCTGTGCCGACGCAGTCCCGATGGGGGTGTTGAGCGCGGACACGGTTAATGGCTGCCAAATATAGCGAATTAAATTGGTGGATTGGTCGAATTGACGCAGCATTGCCAACACCGTCATCGCCGCATCGACTTTAAAGTTGCATCGACGCAATCGTCCCATCATGCGTATGGCCTTGAACCGGTCGGACCAGGTGAGCCCCTTTGCCGTCAACAATGCCACTGCCATATGCCAAGGTGCCGGTAAGCGTGGTGCGGTTAACAGAAAATGTGGCGGCATGGCCAAGCGCAGTGGAATGCGCTTAAAAACCGTGTCGGCGAGGCCGATTAGTTGGATCAGGCGCAGCAATTCAGTATAGGCACCGGACAAAATATGCTGTCCGTTGTCGAGCGCACGGCCCTGGTAATCAATGCGGCGGGCGCGGCCACCGAGAATGCGCCCAGCCTCATAAACACTGGCGGAGCCGCCGCATTCCGTTATGCGCACCGCTGCCGCCATGCCGGAATAGCCGCCGCCAATAATGGCAATACGTGGATTCTTCACGGCAGGGTCTTGCCGGGCGGGATTAATTGCTGACCCATGTTTTCCACGCCAGCCAAAGTTTGCGGATCGGGGTTAACGAGATTCGTTGGTTCAGCACCTTAAAACCATCGCGTTCAATTTCATCCAGCAAGGTACGATAAATGGCAGACATGATGAGTCCGGGCCTTTGTGGACGGCGGTCTTCAGCCGGAAGTGCTGCAATCGCCTTGCTGTATAAGGACTTTGCCCGCTCGGCTTGAAAGGTCATTAAGGCGACAAATTGTGGGCTATGGGTTGCCGACAGCACATCGGACAGGGCAACGTCAAACTGATCGAGTTCTGCTTGCGGCAGATATACCCGGTTACGGCGCGCGTCTTCGCCAACGTCGCGAATGATATTGGTCATTTGGAATGCTAAACCGAGATTCTCGGCGTACTCGAGCGTTTTGGGATTGGAAAATCCAAAAATGCTGGCCGACAGCTGGCCGACTACCCCCGCCACACGGTGACAATACAGTTGCAGTTCGCCCCAGTCCCGATAGCGTTTTTTGGTCAAGTCCATTTCCATGCCGTCAATGATTTCATTCAAACGCGCCGCGTCGATTTTGAAATGGACGGTAGCGGGTGCCAGCGCTTTGCTGACCGGATGGGTCGGGTGACCGGCAAATAAATTGGCGATTTCAGACCGCCACCAGCCTAATTTGGCCCTTGCCACGTCGGGGTCGGCAACCTCATCGGCGATGTCATCGACCTCGCGGCAAAACGCGTATAACGCCGTGATGGCGCGGCGTCGATCCGGCGGTAGAAACCGAAAGCTGTAATAAAAGCTCGAGCCACTGGCCGCAGCCTTTTGGGCGCAATATTCGTCAGGTGTCATTTGAAATTAAACAATGCGGGCGGGCCGATTTTGAGCCAGTCCCATTTGGAAAGTTTAGGTCGGTAACGAAACACATCGCCTTTGACGGCGTCAATTTTATCGACAATCGCCAATCCGCCGGCGACAATCAGGCGCAGTTCGGCACCAAACCGGCCCGACATTTTGTGGGCAAGCGGCGCACCCGCCAGCATCATTGCACGCGCCCGGTCGGTTTGAAACCGCATCATTTGTTGCCATGCAATATTATTGGTGGCGTTGGCGATATGGGAGTGGTCGAGGCCGAATCTGGCCAAATCATTCTGCGGCAAATAGACGCGTCCGATGTTGTTTTTTTGCCAATCAATGGCGACGTCCTGCCAGTGATTGATGAGTTGCAGGGATGAACAAATCTGGTCGCTGAGTCGTAAATTTTCCGGCGTCGCCGCCTGATACAAATGCAAGAGCAGGCGGCCAATCGGGTCTGCCGAGCGCCGGCAGTAGTCCATTAGTTCTGCAAAATTGGCGTATTCGGTCTGGGTCACGTCTTGCTTAAATGCGTCCAACAAATCGCGAAACAGGGAAATAGGCAGCTGATGCAGTCGAATGACTTCGGCCAATGATTGAAATAATGGTGAGTCGGTTGGGTTGGCCTGATCAATTTTGTCCAATTGCGTTGAATAGGCGTTGAGTTTGGCAAGGCGTTCCGCAGCTGAAAAATCACCTTCGTCGGCAAAGTCATCGGCGCTGCGCGCGAAGGCATAAATCACTTCGACAGGATGCCGCAAACGCTGCGGTAACAGCAGCGAGGCGACTGGGAAATTCTCGTAGTGTTCGACTGGCACGGATGATTGATGGGCAGGAGGGTCGGGTGGAGCCTAGGCAGGCCGGCGGCAAAAATGCGGGTTTAATGCGTGTTCCCTAACGCTGCGGATTATAGGCGCGGATTCGGCATAAATGAGTTGCGCTTCGATGAAAGACGGGTTGAATCGGTTATAATTTCGGGCTACCTGCAACAGTTAACACGTGCGAGTGTGGCGGAATTGGTAGACGCACTGGATTTAGGTTCCAGCGCCGTAAGGTGTGTGGGTTCGAGTCCCTCCACTCGCACCATTTTTTTCATATTGGTGGTACTTTTCGCGTTTGCGAATTTTGCCACCATGTTTGTGTGCAATCTTTCAGGAACTCAGGGACGTATTATGCAAGCCGACACCGCTCAAATTGCGAACAATCTGGAACGCAACATTCATTTGTCATTACCGGCGACCGACATCGAGTCGGAAATTAACTCCCGCTTGAAGCGGATCGCGCGTACGGTAAAAATGCCTGGATTCCGACCCGGCAAGGTGCCGTTTAATATTGTTGCCAACCAATATGGTTTTCAGGTTCGCCAGGAAGTCATGTCTGATGTGGTGCAAAAATCGTTTGCGGTTGAATTACAGAAGCAGCAACTGCGGATTGCCGGTTTCCCGAGATTTGCGCCGGCAAATTCAGGTGAATCTGCTGACAAATTTGAATTTACAGCGACATTTGAGGTTTATCCGGAAGTCAAAATTGGCTCGTTGGCCGGAAAGCCACTTACCCGTCCGGACGTATCGGTCGGTGAGAAAGACGTCGATAACACCCTGCTCACGCTGCAAAAACAGCGCGCCACGTACGACAAGACCGACCGTGCTGCCGCCACCGGCGACTTTTTGGTGGTTGATTTCATCGGCAAGTTGGACGGCGTGCCATTCAAGGGTGGAGATGCACAAAATTTTGGCGTAGTGCTTGGCGAAGGCCGCATGCTGCCTGATTTTGAAGCGGCCTTGATCGGCATGAAGGGCGACGAGGAAAAAGTATTTGATTTGACCTTCCCAAGCGACTACCAGCCTGAATTGGCGGGAAAAACCGTGCAATTTACTGCGACTGTTAAGGTCGTGAATGCGCCAAAATTACCTGAAATTGGTGAAGAGTTTGCCAAAACGCTCGGTGTGGCGGAAGGTAGTGTCGAGACCATGCGTGCCGAAATTAAGGCAAATCTTGGCCGTGAGTTGAAAAAACGTTTGCAGTCCAAAGTAAAAGATCAGGTCATGGAAGCGTTGGCTGAAGTCAGTGAGTTGACCTTGCCGCGCTCGCTGGTCGAAAACGAAATCGGCCGGTTGCAGGAGCAGGCGGCAAAGGATTTGGAAGCGCGCGGCATGACCACCAAGGATATGCAGTTGCCGACCGAGTTATTTGTGGAGCGCGCAGAAAAACGCGTCAAGCTGGGTTTGATACTGAGTGAAGTTGTTAAGAAAAATGAACTTCGTGCCAGACCCGAACAAATTCGGGCGATGGTTGACGAACATGCGGAGAGTTTTGAAGATCCAAGCCAAATGGTTCGTTGGTATTACAGCGACCCACAACGATTGGCTGAAGTTGAAGCGATGGTGCTGGAAGATAATGTAGTGGAGTGGGCTGCCAAACAAATGGCGGTAGCAACGCCAGCCCAGTCGTTTGACGAAGTTATGGAAATCAAGCGCTAGCAGTTTGTTGAAGTTCGTCGCGAGCGAAGGTCAGGCAAGGCGGAAAGCGGCGAAAAACCGGAATGTATGCGGTATACATGGGGATTTTGAGCCGCTTGCCAACGCCGCATCACCGAGTGCGGCAGAATTTCAACAAACTGCTAGTCCGCGATTTGTCGGCAGTTTTGGACAAGGGTAGCGCCAACATTTGGAGTAACGATGAAAAGTTTTAACGATTTCCAATCGCGCGCTTTTGATATCACCGGCATGGCCGCGGGTAGCGGCGCGCAGTACGAAAATCAGGGCCTAGGTTATATCCCGATGGTGATTGAACAATCCGGCCGTGGCGAGCGGGCGTACGATATTTATTCGCGACTGCTCAAAGAGCGGGTTATTTTCCTGGTCGGTGAAGTCAACGACGCGACCGCGAACGTGATTGTCGCGCAAATGTTGTTTCTGGAAAGTGAAAATCCAGACAAGGATATTTCTTTGTACATCAACTCGCCGGGCGGGTCAGTCACGGCGGGATTGGCTATTTACGACACCATGCAATTCATTCGACCGGACGTGTCAACCATGTGCACCGGATTTGCCGCCAGCATGGGCGCGTTTTTACTCGCTGCGGGTGCCAAAGAAAAGCGCCTGTGTCTGCCCAATTCGCGCGTGATGATTCATCAGGTGTCCGGTGGTTTCCGCGGCCAGGCATCCGATATTGCCATTCATGCCAAAGAGACCCTGTTTCTGAAACAGCGCTTGAATGAAATCATGGCCAAACACACCGGTCAGCCAATTGAGAACGTGGAGCGCGACACGGACCGCGACAATTTTCTGTCGGCTGAAGAAGCGCAAAAATACGGTATCATCGACCGCATATTGGAAAACCGCCCGCAGGCATGATGTTGGGTTCGAATGCGGGTTTAAAACTGGCGGCAACGTCGGCAGTTGCTGTGTGGCGGCACTGTTGCTTAAAATTTTTGTCGAGTGACAAGTAAGGGCGCGGCATGTCAGAAAAAACCGGCGAGAAATTATTGTATTGTTCCTTTTGCGGCAAAAGCCAGCATGAGGTGAGAAAACTTATCGCCGGGCCGTCGGTATTTATTTGCGATGAATGCATCGACCTGTGCAACGACATCATCCGTGAAGAGGCGCAGGCCGATCCAAACGCCAAGACCGCCAAACACGAGCTGCCGACACCACATGAAATCTGCAATATTCTCGATGAATATGTCATCGACCAGTTGCAGGCCAAGAAAATACTCTCGGTGGCGGTATATAACCATTACAAACGGTTAAAGAACAGCCCAAAAGACTCGGAAGTTGAGCTCGCCAAATCCAATATTCTACTGATCGGGCCAACCGGTTCCGGTAAAACATTGTTGGCGCAAACGCTCGCGCGGCTACTCAATGTGCCGTTTGTGATCGCCGATGCCACCACGCTGACCGAAGCCGGTTACGTTGGTGAAGATGTCGAAAACATCATTCAAAAGTTGCTGCAGAAGTGTGACTACGATGTTGAAAAGGCGCAGCGTGGCATCGTTTATATCGACGAAATTGACAAAATTTCCAGGAAGTCCGACAACCCATCGATTACCCGCGATGTATCGGGCGAAGGCGTGCAGCAGGCGCTGTTGAAGTTAATTGAAGGCACCATCGCGTCTGTGCCACCGCAGGGTGGCCGCAAACATCCGAATCAGGAGTTTGTGCAGTTGGATACCACCAATATTTTGTTTATTTGCGGTGGCGCATTTAGCGGGCTGGAAAAAGTTGTTCAGAACCGCACCGACAAAGTGGGTATTGGTTTTGGTGCGGATGTGCGCAGCGAAGAAGATCGCAATGCGACCAATGAATTGTTGCGTGAAGTTGAGCCGGAAGATTTAATCAAATATGGTTTGATTCCGGAATTTGTCGGTCGTTTACCGGTGCTGGCAACACTTGAAGAGTTGGATATCAAGGCATTGGTGCGCATTCTCACCGAACCAAAAAATGCACTGACCAAGCAGTACGAAAAGTTGTTTGCCATGGAAGGAGTGACGCTGGAGTTTCGTGAAACCGCTTTGGCGGCGATTTCCAAGCGCGCCCTGGAGCGCAAGACTGGTGCGCGCGGATTACGGTCCATCATTGAACAGGCATTGCTCGACGTCATGTTTGACCTGCCATCTATGGCCAACGTCGAAAAAGTTATTGTTGACGAAGGTACCATCACTGGCGACCATAAGCCACTGTTGATGTACTCTGAACAACCCAAGGTGGTTGGTGCCGACTTATAAGACGTTTTTCGCCGGACTTGAATTCTTGGTAAAGCGGTCGCATCTATTATGCTGTTCCCCGACAAGTCACCATCGCCCGATTTTATGCCATTCCCATTGCTGAATAGACTATGACATCCACTGATAACGAACCGCAAATTCTCCCGCTATTGCCGTTGCGCGATGTGGTGGTATTTCCGCATATGGTCATTCCCTTGTTTGTCGGACGCCCGCGTTCGATCAAAGCATTGGAGGCGGCCATGGAGGAAGGGAAGAACGTTGTTTTGGTGGCTCAAAAATCAGCTGCCAACGACGATCCAAACCCCAAGGATTTGTACGATGTCGGTTCGGTCGCCTCCATTCTGCAGATGTTGAAACTTCCGGACGGCACCGTCAAGGTGTTGGTTGAGGGAATCCATCGGGCGCGCATCAATCATGTGTTGGCCGTCAAAGAAAACTACGAAGCGGATATCACGCCGATATTGCAGGCGGAAGCCGACAACAACGAAATCGAGGCGATGCGCCGCAGTTTGTTTGGTCAGTTTGATCAATACGTCAAACTCAATAAGAAAATTCCGGCGGAGGTGTTGACCTCATTGTCGGGTATTGAAAGCGCCAGCCGATTGTCTGACACGATCGCCGCGCATTTGCCGCTAAAGCTCGAACAAAAGCAGCAAATTCTGGAGAATTTTGATGTGCCTCTGCGTCTTGAGCAATTGCTTGGCTTGCTTGAGACGGAAATTGATATTTTGCAGGTCGAGAAGCGCATTCGTGGACGCGTTAAGCGGCAGATGGAAAAATCGCAACGCGAGTACTACCTCAATGAGCAGGTTAAAGCGATTCAAAAAGAGTTGGGTGAGACCGAAGAGGGCGCGGACGTTGACGAGCTGGAGAAAAAAATCAAAGGTGCGCATATGCCCAAAGAGGCGCGCGTCAAGTGTGAGGCCGAGCTGAAGAAGTTGAAGTTGATGTCGCCGATGTCGGCGGAAGCAACAGTGGTCAGAAATTACATCGACACCGTGGTGAATTTGCCGTGGAAGAAAAAATCCAAGGTCTCGTCCGATTTGGCCAATGCCGAAAAGGTGTTGGATGCCGACCATTATGGTCTGGAAAAAATCAAGGAACGAATTGTTGAATATCTTGCCGTGCAAGCACGAGTCGACAAGCTGAAGGCGCCTATTTTGTGTTTGGTGGGTCCGCCGGGGGTCGGCAAAACGAGCTTGGGGCAATCAATCGCCAAAGCGACCAACCGCAAATTTGTGCGGATGTCGCTCGGCGGCGTGCGTGACGAATCCGAAATTCGCGGACATCGCCGCACCTATATTGGTTCGATGCCGGGGAAAATCCTGCAGAACATGACCAAGGTGGGCGTACGCAATCCGCTATTCCTGCTGGATGAGGTCGACAAAATGGGCATGGATTTTCGCGGCGATCCAGCCAGCGCCTTGCTGGAGGTGTTGGATCCCGAGCAAAATCACACCTTTCAGGATCATTACATCGAGGTTGATTTTGACTTGTCGGACGTGATGTTTGTGGCGACGTCAAACTCCTACAATATTCCTCCGGCCCTGTTGGACCGGATGGAAGTCATCCGTTTGTCCGGTTATACCGAGGACGAAAAAGTACACATTGCCCGTCAATATTTATTGCCAAAACAAATGAAGGCCAACGGCGTCAAGGAAAATGAACTGGGCATTGCCGATCATGCGTTGCGCGACATTGCCCGCTACTTCACCCGTGAGGCGGGTGTGCGCGGCATGGATCGTGAGATCGCAAAAATTTGCCGCAAGGTCGTTAAAACCCACCTCACCAAACCCAAGCAGGGCAAGTCTCTGGTCACAGTGAAAAATCTCGACAAGTATCTCGGTGTGCGCCGTTATTCGTACGGTATTGCCGAGAAGACCAATCAAATCGGCCAGGTGACCGGATTGGCATGGACAGAAGTCGGTGGTGAGTTGCTGACCGTGGAAACTGCAGTGTTGCCAGGTAAAGGTGTGATCAAGCGCACCGGCAAACTCGGTGACGTGATGCAAGAGTCGATTGAAGCCGCTATTTCTGTTGTTCGCGCGCGCGCCAAGTCACTCGGCATTGCCCATGACTTTTACGAAAAAAATGATTTGCATGTGCATTTGCCGGAAGGTGCGACACCCAAGGACGGGCCGTCTGCGGGTATTGCCATTGCCACCGCGCTGGCATCGGTGTTGACGGGGATTCCAGTGCGCTGTGATGTTGCCATGACCGGTGAAATCACCTTGCGGGGCGAAGTATTGCCGATCGGTGGATTAAAGGAAAAATTGCTTGCCGCCGCGCGTGGTGGCATCAAGACCGTTTTGATTCCTGAGGAAAACGAAAAGGACCTCGTCGAAATTCCGATTGAGATTACCCGCGATCTAAAAATTCTTCCGGTCCGGTGGATCGACAAGGTATTGGAACTGGCATTGGAGCGAAAGCCCGTGCCGTTGGTTGACGCCGATTTACCTGTTGCGGGCAGCGAAGTGGTTGCGAAAAACGAATCCAAAAAGGACGAGAAACCGATTGTGACCAAACATTGATCCATGTTTCACGGATCATAATCAGCGGGATTAATTTGTGATAATTATTTCCGCATCCACATCGTCCGCGTAAAAATACTTGAATTTCGGTACATCGCGGGCTGCACATTTGTCGTTTCCGGTATTTTTCTTGACACAAACTACTGCGAAACGCTATAAAATAAGCTTCGTCCATTGGCAATCGAGTGTTTCCAATTATCGAAAGACGCAGACGACAGTCTGCCTAAAATTGTCGCCACCATTTTTTAGCAACAACCATTCGTGCTGCGCATACAGTCGAATGGAAAATTAAATACAGAGGGGTTTCCATTGAATAAGACTGAGATGATCGAAGCGGTATCAAAATCTGCCGATATTTCCAAAGCGGCAGCAGGCCGTGCTGTTGAAGCAGTGATTGCTGCTGTGCGTGGATCGTTGAAAAAGGGCCAGATGGTCACCATGGTTGGTTTTGGTACGTTTTATGTTGGCAAACGCGCCGCACGCGCAGGCCGAAATCCGCGTACCGGCGCGGCGATCAAGATTAAGGCGGCAAAAGTTCCTAAGTTTCGGGCTGGTAAAGCGCTCAAAGATGCGTTAAACTAGCAGACTTTTCCGGGTGCTTAGCTCAGCTGGTAGAGCGTCGCCCTTACAAGGCGAATGTCGGGGGTTCGAGCCCCTCAGCACCCACCAGTCGTCTTGGCGTTTTGGAAAAATTTGTTAGAGTAGTTGCAGCTTTGGAGTGGTAGTTCAGTTGGTTAGAATACCGGCCTGTCACGCCGGGGGTCGCGGGTTCGAGTCCCGTCCACTCCGCCAATAAAAGAAAAAGCGACCGTAGGGTCGCTTTTTTATTGCTGATTTTTTCGATATGAAAAATCCGTTACCGACAATTCGCCGACGCAATCATTTGCAATGTCGCATGCGCCAATCTCATAGTAAAATTGACCGCTTCAGCGTCCGCATGATGATCGTTTTACCAGCTCAACTTCGCTGCAGCATTGTTCCTTTTCAGAATTCACCGTGAGCCGTTCCCCCCTATGTTAGAAGCCATCCGTAGCGCCGCAAAAACCTGGGTTGCCAAGGTTATCCTGGTCCTTATTACCATCCCGTTCGCGTTGTGGGGTGTTGAATCCTATGTGCGCAATGCGCCCGGCACCAATACGGTCGCCAAAGTGGCGGGGGAAAAAATTATCGGTCAGGAGTTCGACAACGCGGTGCAAAACCAGTTGACTCGCTTACGGCAACAGTTTGGCAATCAAATCGATGCATCGGTGATGGATAACCCGGAGATGCGTAAGGGCGTACTCGATCAATTGATCGACCAGCGCCTGCTGGATCAGGCTTCGCGCAACAACGGGCTGACCGTAAGTGACGCACGTTTGCGTGACCTCATTGTCACCAACACCAATTTTCAGGAGGACGGTAAATTTTCGCCCGCCCTTTATGAGCGGGTGATCAAAGCGCAGGGTTATAGTGCGGCGTCATTTGAAGCGCTGATGCGCCAGGATTCAGCGCGCCAACAATTTTTGGACAGCGTGGCCAATACCGCCATTGTTGCCAAGACCAGTGTGCTGGGCTACATTCAAGCAAACGAACAATCGCGTGAAATTGCGCTTGTGATGATTTCGCCAGATTCATTTGTCGCAAAAATTAAAGTGACGCCGGAAGAGGCCAAGGCCTTTTACGATAAAAACCAGAAAGATTTCACCATTCCGGAGCAGGTTCGCGCCGAGTACGTGGAATTGTCGCTGGATGCATTGGCACCATCGATCGCGGTGACTGCGGATGAGGTTGCCAAGTATTACGCCGATAACAAGTCGCGTTATGTCACCAAGGAAGAGCGCAAGGCATCACACATCCTGATCACCGTCGCCAAAGACGCCAAGGATGAAGTGAAAAAAGCGGCCGAGGAAAAGGCCGGCACATTGTTTGCACAGATTAAGAAAAATCCAAAAGAATTTGCCGATCTGGCAAAAAAACATTCTCAAGATCCGGGATCCGGTGCCAATGGCGGTGATCTGGGTTTTTTCAGTCGTGGCATGATGGTGCCGGCGTTTGACAAGGCGGTTTTTGGTGGCAACAAGGATGAATTGTTGGGGCCGATCCTGACCGACTTTGGTTATCACATCATCCGCATCACCGATATCAAGCCGGAGAAGGGCAAGTCATTGGCTGATGCCACACCCGAGATTGAAGGTGAACTCAAAAAACAAAAGGCTTCCCGCAAGTATGCTGAATTGGCCGAAAAGTTTTCGAATGCCGCCTTTGAGCAGTCCGCCAGTTTAAAAGCAGCAGCGGAAGTGGCCAATTTGGCGATTAAACAATCGGGCTTTTTTGCCAAGGGTCAGGCGTTTCAGCCGCCGTTTAATAATCCAAAATTATCGGCGGCGTTGTTCACGGACGACGTATTAAAAAATAAACGTAACACCGAGGCGGTCGAAATCGGCTCCAGTTCCCTGGTGGTGGCGCGGGTGGTTGAAGTCAAACCGGCCGTGGTGCGTCCATTTGCCGAGGTGCAGGTAGGGCTGATTCAAAAGTTGGCGCGTGACCAGGCGGTGGCGTTGGCGAAGAAAGATGGCGAGGCGAAATTGGCGGCTCTGCGGGCTGGCAAAGGCGAGGTCAAATTCCCGGCGCTGCTGGCCGTCAGCCGTGCTTCGGCGGGTGGTCTGCCAGCTGCGGTGATTGATGCGGCCATGCGCGCCAATCCCAAATCATTGCCAACTTATGTTGGTTATGCCGACCCTTCCGGGAGCTATGTATTGATCCAAATCGCAAAAGTTATTGATGCAACCGCAGCCGATGATGCCAAACTTGCGGCCACACAATCGCGATTGCAGCAAACGGTTGGTCAAAATGAACTGGTGTCCATGTTGGTTGATTTGCGCAAAGAGTACGATGTGTCGATCGTTAAAGGCGCAATTGACAAACCAACTGACAAATAAGAATTTTTGTGCGGGTTGATTGCTGATCAGCTGCATTAAAAAAAGCCCGCGTTGCGGGCTTTTTTTATTTCTGCAAACCCGTCCGTTTCATTCAGTCGGGCATATTCGAAAGATCCGGGCGGGCGTCTGTTTTCATCGCAAACGGATCGCGCGGGTTACTCTGATTGGCAATATCATCCAGGCGCATCTGCACGGTTGGCATGATTTTTGGATGGGTAATAATATAAAAACGCTTTTCAACAATTGCCTCAAACGTTAAGCGGGCGACATCCGCGGCAGAAAGTTTGCCGGAGCCGACCGCTTTATTGGTCATCAATTGCGCGAGTTTCATCGACGCAGTGGCGGCCTGGCTGTTTTTGAGGGTCTCGGGTCGCGCCCGATGCGACTGACTGATACCGGTCGGCACAAAGGCCGGACACAAGACGCTGCAATTGATTTGCCGGGGGGCACCCCCGGCTTGCGAGGCCGGGGCCGCCTGGACCGCCTGAAGGTCATGAAACAAGGTTTCCGACAATGCCACCACCGCGTGTTTGGAAACGTTGTAGGCGCCCATTAATTGCGGCGACAATAAACCCGCCATTGACGAGGTGTTGACGATGTGGCCCTCGTATTCGGCATCGTTTTTGGCTTGTTCAAGCATGAGTGGCGTAAACACCCGCACACCATGAATCACGCCCCATAAATTGACACCCAACACCCACTGCCAATCCTTGACGGTGTTTTCCCACAACAAACCACCCGCACCGACGCCGGCGTTGTTAAACAGCAAATTCACGCCGCCAAATGATTCCATGGCAAACGCTGCCAGGGCATCCATGTCATCGGCATTACTGACGTCACATTGTTTGCCAACGACGGCGGCACCGCTGGCTTGTAACATCGCCACCGTTTCATTGAGCGGTGCTTCCAGTACATCGGCCAATACCAGCTTCATCCCCAGTGCCGAGCCGCGCAGCGCAAATTCGCGGCCGAAGCCCGAGCCGGCACCGGTAATGACAGCAACTTTGCCGTTGAAATTTTTCATGAGTTATCTATAAAGGCTAATAAATACGGTAATTTCCAAATACTTATGTCTGGAAACGGCCGTTGGCAATGGAGGTTGATGTTTCTATCAATTTTCAGGGTGGCGCTGATGGCTTAGTGCGGCATGCCGGCAACAACAGTGTTGAAGCCGCAATCCACATAGGTGATTTCGCCGGTGACCGCGCTGGCCAGATCACTCATCAAAAAGGCGGCAACATTGCCGACTTCTTCCTGGGTGACACCGCGCCGAAGTGGCGCGTGCTCTTCAAAAAAACTCAGCATTTCGCGAAATCCGGCGATACCGGCCGCGGCGAGTGTCTTGATTGGTCCCGCCGAAATGGCATTGGCGCGTATGCCACGCGGGCCAAGACTAGACGCCAGGTAGCGGGTGACGGCCTCGAGGCTGGCCTTGGCGGTGCCCATGGTGTTGTAGTTGGGTACCACCTTCTCGGCACCCAAATAAGACAGCGTTAGCACGGCGGCGTTGGGGTTCATGATTGGCAGGGCGGCTTTGGCCATCGCTGCATAGCTATAACTGGAGATGTCGTGTGCCATACGAAAACTCTCACGAGACAGACCGTCGAGAAAATCGCCGGTGATCGCTTCACGCGGTGCGTAGGCAATGGCGTGCACAAAGCCGTCAAAGCTGCCCCATTCTGTTTTGACCGACTCAAAACAGGCGGCAATTTCGTCATCACTGGTGACGTCGCAGGGCAGGATTATTTTGCCGTCAAAATCGGGAGCCAATTTGTGGACACGCTCACGAATGCCTTCACCCGCATAAGTGAAGGCCAATTCGGCGCCTTCACGGTGCATGGCTTTGGCGATGCCATAGGCGATCGAGCGGTTGGACAACAAACCGGTAACGAGAATTTTTTTATTGGCGAGAAAACCCACGGCAGTGCTCCTGCAAGACGTAAAATGAAACTTCAGTTTAGCTGAATCGCCCGGCAAACCCGCCATCACCTCTTTCTGAAAGCCTGGGTATCGATGTCACGCCGGATTTTGATCGTACGCCGCGAAAATATTGGTGATTTGATATTGACCACGCCGCTGATTCGCGCGCTGCGTACAGCCATGCCGGATGCGTTGATCGCGGCATTGGTTAATTCCTACAATGCGCCGGTACTGGCGGGGAATTTGGATATCGACGAAATTTACGTTTACCAAAAAGGTAAACATGCCGATTCATGGCCGGGGTGGGTACGTGCCAGATTGGCCCAGGCGGTGCAGCTTTGGCAACTACGCGCGCAAAAATTTGACGATGTTTTGTTACCGGACCCGAGTTACAGCGCCCGCAATATTCGCATGGCGAAATTCATCCTAGGCGGTCGCGCGAATACCCGCACGATCGGCTTCGAGGAAAGCGAGAACGGCCAACGAGCCGGTTTGGACGTGGTGATTTCAAAGGCCAATACCGACCAATGGCACCAAGCGCAGTACATGTATTTGGCGGCGGCGGCTTTTGGCATCGACGCCGACCCACGCCATACTCCGCCGTGTGTAGTTGTGCCGCAAGTGGTGCCGCAATATGTGGATGCGCCGGTATCGATTGCGGCCAACAGCGCAACTGGCACCCGTCCAATTATTGGACTGCATATCAGCGCCCGTAAACCATCACAGCGCTGGCCGGCGGCTGCATTTATTGCGCTTGTCAGTTTGCTGCACCAACGCCACCACACCCAGATCCGACTTTTCTGGTCGCCAGGCAAGGACGATGATCTGCTGCATCCGGGCGATGACGCAAAAGCTGCGGCGATTGTGGCCGGCGTTGGCGCTGACATCGACCTGCTGCCGGTGCCGACCAGCACGTTGCGGACATTGATTGACGCGATGGCCACGGTTGATTTATTGGTGTGTTCAGATGGCGGTGCATTACACGTGGCCGCTGGTCTGGGCAAACCGATCGTTTCATTATTTGGCGATTCTGAAGTGAAGCGATGGCATCCCTGGGGTGTGCCGTTTCGGGCCTTGCAAAAACCATCCAAGACGGTGATCGATCTGTCGCCGATCGAAGTGCTTGCCGCTGTTGATGAACTGATTGCCCAATTGGCGGCCAAATGAAACCCTGGTTATTTTTTGTCCGGCCGCCCAATCCGTCATTGAAAACCAACAGACTGCGTTTCGGGTATAGTTGCCCGTCATTTTCATAGGACGCGGCAAATTGCAGCGTCCTGTCCATTTGGGTTTTGAGAGGTAAAAATGCGTTTGTATTCACGCTTGATCCATGGCCGTCATGCAGTTGGTTTTGCGATAATTTTTATGTCGTTGTGTTTTACGTTTGTAAATATTGCGGGTGCCCAATCCGCCAAGCCGCACACCCCGGACAAAAACAAGGTCATCCGTTACGCCTTCGAAGTCGCCGAGACCAGCATGGATCCTCACAAAGTGTCCGATGTCTACTCGACCATCGTTCATAACGCTATTTTTGACGCCCCACTGCGTTACGACTATTTGGCGCGGCCACTCAAAGCGGTGCCGAATACCTTGGAGTCGTTCCCGGAAATATCCGCTGACTACAAAACCTATACCTTGCGGGTGAAGCCGGGAATTTATTTCGCCGATCATCCGGTTTTTGGCGGAAAAAAACGCGAGTTGGTGGCGGAAGATTATGTTTATTCAATCAAACGCCTGTTTGATCCAACCATGTCCGCCCCATTACTTGCCGAAGTAGAAGACACCATTTTAGGTGCGGACGCGATGCTGAAAAAGGTTCGCGCCGCCAATAAAATGGACTACGACACACCACTTGAAGGACTGCGTGCGCTGGATCGTTACACCTTTCAGATCAAGTTGCGTGAAACCAAACCGGATTTTTATTATGTCTTGACCGATTGCCGCGCCGCCTGCGCGGTGGCGCGCGAAGTGGTTGAAAAATACGGCAGTGATATTGGTTCACACCCGGTCGGTACCGGTGCCTACCGATTGAAGGAATGGAAACGTTCGTCACGCATGGTGTTTGAATACAACCCGAATTTTCGTGAGGCGTATTTTGAAGGTGAGCCGGCCGCCGATGACGAGGATGGTCAGCGCATATTGCAATTGATGAAGGGTAAACGGCTGCCACAGGTGTTTAGGGTTGAGATCGCCGTGATTGAAGAGCGCCAGCCGCGCTACCTTTCCTTCCTCAATAATGAATTTGATTTGTTGTGGTTATTGCCCGAGGACTTTGCCAACATTTCCATCCCCGGCAATCAACTCGCACCAAACTTAAAAAAAGCCGGCATACAAATGCAGCAGGTGGCGGCGCTGGATTTGACCTACATATATTTCAATATGGAAGATGCCACCGTTGGCGGTTATACGCCCGACAAGGTTGCCTTGCGCCGGGCCATTTCGCTAGCCTATAAAACCGACGATGAAATCAACATCATTCGCAAGGGCCAGGCGATTCCCGCGCATACACCCTATGCACCGGGTGCGCAGGGTTGGGTTCCGGAATTTCGCACCTCGGCCAATGAGTTTGACCCGGCCAAGGCCAAGGCGCTGCTCGATTTGTACGGCTACAAAATCAATCCAAAAGACTGTGATCCATCTGGAAAAATCTGCTACCGCAGCATGCCAGACGGCAGCCCCTTGGTGCTCAAACACAATTCCACCCCGACCGATCGCGACAAACAATTTGATGAATTGTGGAAACGCTCCATGGACGCGGTAGGTTTGCGCATCGAGGTGCGCAAAGGCAAGTGGCCGGATTTTCTGAAGGAATCCAACGCCGGCAAGTTGATGATGTGGCAACTTGGTGGTTCGGCAACCTCACCGAGCGCCGACACCTGGTTGCAGACCCTGTATGGCCCCAATGAAGGTTTCAAGGGCAACCGCGCGCGTTTCAAGTCAAAAGAATACGACGCCTTGTTTGAGCAATCCGAACTGCTGCCGCACAGTCCTGAACGCACCCTGCTGTATCAGCAGATGGCGCGCATCATGGTGGCGTATGCGCCTTGGAAAATCAACACCCACCGCATCCTCACCGACCTGTGGTATCCCTATGTGATCGGCTTTCGCCGCCCGTTGGTGCAATCCCAATCGTGGTGGCGGTTTGTCGATGTCGATGTGCCGTTGTTAAAACAATTTGAGGCGAAACGATGATGCGTGTTCTTTCGCGATTGGCACCTGTATCGTTTGTTGTCGCCATTTTTGCCGCGGTCTTTGCCACCAGTGGTGCCTTTGCGCAAGTGTCGCCGTCGCCGACGGCACCCATCCACGCTGATTCAAACAAGGTTTTGCGTTGGGCTTTTGAGATTGCCGAGACCGGATTTGACCCGGCGCAAACGTCGGATTGGTATTCGAGTTATGTCATCTCGAACATTTTTGACACGCCCCTGACCTACGATTATTTGGCGCGGCCGTTAAAACTCAAACCAAATATTCTTGAAGAAATGCCCGAGGTCTCGCCGGACGGGCTGGTGTACACCTTGAAATTCCGCAAAGGCATTTATTTTGCCGACGACCCGGCGTTTGGTGGCAAAAAACGTGAAATGGTGGCGGAGGATTTGGTTTACAGCATGAAGCGGGTGTTTGATGCCAAAACCAGATCGCCTAATTTGCAATATCTGGACGGCAAAATTGCCGGCATGGAAATATTGAAACAACGTCAGCGTGATATCGGCAAGTTTGACTACGACATGCCGATCGAGGGTTTTCAGTTGTTGGACCGGTATACCTTGCGCATCACCTTGGCGGCACCGGATTACAATTTTTTGTACATGTTGGCTTTCAACTCCGCCACCGCCTTGATGGCGCGAGAGGTGGTTGAAAAATATGCCAATGACATCATGGCGCATCCGGTTGGCACCGGTCCGTTCAAGCTTGATCAGTGGAAACGTTCATCCCGCACCGTGTTGGTGGCCAATCCAAATTTTCGCGAGGAATATTGGCACGCCGAGCCGCCGGCAGACGATGCCCGTGGTCAGGAGACCTATAAAAAACTCAAGGGTCGGCGTTTACCCATGATTGGTCGTATCGAGTTTTATGTGGTTGAAGAAACCCAGCCGCGCTGGTTATCGTTCCGCAATATGCAACATGACTATATTGACCGCGTTCCCAATGAGTTTGCCAATATTGCCGCCCCCGGTGGACTGCTTGCAAAGGACTTGGCGAAGATGGGCGTGCAAATGAGCCGTACGCCGTCGATGGAAGTCACCTACGCGTACTTCGCGATGGAACATCCGTTGGTGGGCGGTTATACCACGGAAAAAATTGCACTTCGTCGCGCCATGATGCTCGGTTACAACACCGCCGAGGAAATTCAAATATTGCGCAAAAATCAAGCGGTACCCGCCGAGTCACCGATTGGTCCGGGTGCATTTGGGTACGAAGCCAGTTTTCGCACCGAGGCCAATCAGTATGATCCGGCACGCGCGCGCGCCTTGCTGGATATGTATGGTTATGTGGATCGAAATGGCGATGGTTTTCGTGAGCTCCCCGATGGCAGCCAGTTGGTGATCGAAATGTCGTCGACGCCCACCCATCGCGACCGGCAACTCGATGAAAGCTGGAAAAAAAGCATGACCGCGATCGGTATCAAGATTAATTTTCCCAAGGCGCAGTGGCCGGACCTGTTGAAGGAGTCGCGTGCCGGCAAGTTGATGAGTTGGCGGTTGGCGTGGGCCGCAGCCTATCCTGACGCCGATGGATTTTTTGTGATGCTTTATGGCCCCAATGCCGGACAGGCAAATCATTCGCGATTCAAGAATGCGGAATTTGATCGCTTGTACGAAAAGGCGCGCACCATGCCGCCGAACGACGAACGCATTGCCATTTATCGGCAAATGAATCGAATTTTCCTGACCATTGCCCCGTGGCGTCTGGGCGTGAGTCGCATTGACACCGATCTGACCCATAAATGGGTCATTGGTTATCAACGCCATCCGGTGTTGCGAGGGGTCTGGAGCATGGTTGATATTGATTCGGAGCTCAAGCAACAGGCGCTGCGATAAATGATGGTTTTGCTCCGCGCCGTTTTGATCGCCGTCGCGGTTGCCGTCGCGTTTGCCATCGCATTTGCCACCTTCACGGCGCATTCAGTGTTTGCAGCGAGCGCCGCAAAGTCCACGCCGGTGGAACAGAAAAAAATTATTCGGTTTTCTTTTTTGATTGCCGAAACCAGCTTTGATCCACAAGTCACATCCGATCTTTACTCCAATACGATCAACGACGCGATTTTTGACCCGTTATTAAAGTACGACTATTTGGCGCGCCCGGTGAAATTGATTGCCAACACCGCGGTGGATTTGCCGGTGGTGACTGATGATGGACGCACCTATACCTTCAAAATTAAACCGGGCATCTTGTTTGCCGACGATGCGGCGTTTGCCGGCAAGCCGCGGGAATTGACGTCAGCCGATTATGCTTTCGCCATCAAGCGTATTTATGATCCGGCATTACGCTCGCCGTGGATGTGGTACGTCGAGGGAAAAATTCTCGGCGGGGACGAAGCCCATCAGGCGGCCAAGCTGGCCGGTAAGTTTAATTACGATGCGCCGATAGAGGGCATCACCACACCGGACAAGTACACGCTGCAAATTCGCATCAAAGAAGCCGACACCAATTTTTCGTACATTTTTGCCACGGCACAAACCGCAGCTCTGGCCAGAGAAGTGTTGGAGCGATATAAAAATGATCCCGGTGCGCATCCGGTAGGTACCGGTCCATTCAAATTGATCGAATGGAATCGTTCACACAAAATTGTGCTGGAAAAAAATCCGCAATTTCGTGAGGTGATTTTTCATTCCGAACCGACTGGTGACGTGCAGTCTGTCGCCATTGCCGCACATCTCAATGGCAAGAGACTGCCAATAGTGGATCGTGTCGAGGTGACGATAATCGAAGAGTCACAGCCGCGTTGGCTGGCGTTTTTAGGCGGCGAAACCGATTATGCGAATGTGCCGTCCGACTACATAAACAGCGCCTTCCCCGGTGGCAAGTTGGCACCCAATCTGATTAAGCAGGGAATTCATGGCGAGCGGTTTATCGAAACCGATTTGGTTTATATGTACTTTAATTTGGACGATCCATTGATGGGCGGCAAAACGCCATTTGCGGCCGACAAAGTGGCGTTGCGTCGCGCCATCGCACTTGGCTACAACATCAACGAGGAAATCAACGTCATTCGCAATGGTGGCGCGGCGCGCGCACGATCCGGCATTCCGCCCGGTGTGGAAGGATATGACGCCAATTACCGGACAGACGTGAATGAATATGATGCGCCGCGTGCACGCGCGTTACTCGACACCTATGGATACATCGACCGGGACGGCGATGGATTTCGGGAAACGCCGGATCACAAACCGCTGACGTTGGACATCGCCTCGGAGCCGGATCAATTGACCAAACAATTCAATATGCTCTGGCAAAAAAATATGAACGCAATTGGCCTGCGGGTCAAATTCAAGATCGCCAAGTGGCCGGACCTGAATAAAGAGGCCAAGGCGGGCAAAAACATGATGTGGCAACTCGCCTGGGGCGCCGATTATCCGGATGCGGAAAATTTCCTTCAAAACCTGTACGGACCGAATGCCGGTCAATCCAATTACGCCAATTTTCGCCATCCACAATTTGACAAACTGTATGAGCAGGCGCGGCGCATGCCGGTGTCGGCGGCACGCAACAAGGTTTATGCAGAAATGAACCGCATCGCGGCGGCCTATATGCCGTGGCTACCGCAAACGCATCGTTATCGCAATGAAGTCTGGCAGCCCTGGCTGGTTGGTTATCGTAAACATCCGATCTACAACCAGGTCTGGATGTATCTGGATATTGATCAAGCGAAGCGACCGTGAGCATCAACAAAAAATCGGCGTTTTTGACCTTGTCATGGGGCGTGTTTTCGGTGTGTTTCCCTCGGAAAAACCGCTTGGCAAGTTATAATCGACGCTGCTGCCCAGTGACGGATTGAAGGAACAAACAAGCGTGGTTTTATACAGAGTCAATCATCATCAACAATCCTGTTCCCCGACCGGTTTAGGCATACGCACGTTGACTGCAGGATCAATGGCATCGTTGCTGTTGGTGATATTCGCGATCTTGTTGTTTTTGCCGCCAACGCCGGCCGTTGCAAAAGAATTCAAAACAGTACGTTTGGCGTTTCGTGCCGCCGAGACCGGCTTTGATCCACAAAAAATTGAAGATCGTTATTCGGTCGGCATTGCCGAAAATATTTTTGAATCGTTTCTAACCTATGACTGGTTGGCGCGTCCGGTACGTTTGGCACCACAGGTGGTTGAGAAAGTGCCGGAAGGCGAAGAGGGCGGAACCCGCTTCACGTTCCGCATCAAACCCGGTATTTTGTTTGCGGATGATCCGGCGTTTAAAGGCAAAAAACGCGAACTGGTGGCGGCTGACATGGAATACGCGATCAAACGATTTCGCGATCCCGCCGTGCGCAGTCCGTATTCCTGGTTGTTTGAAGAAAAAATCGTCGGCCTTGATGAATATGTCGAGCAGATCAAAAAAACCGACAGCAAGTTTGATTACGATGCCCGCATTGAAGGCATCACGGTGCGGGATAAATACACCATTTCATTCAAACTGCGCGAGCCGGACTTCAACTTCATTTATTTCTTTGCCATGCCGAATGTGGTGCCGGTGGCGCGCGAGGTGATTGAAACCTATCGTGCCGACACAATGGCGCACCCCGTCGGCACTGGCCCATTCATTCTCAAGGAATGGGTGCGTCGATCTAAAATTGTGTTGGAGCGCAACCCGAATTATCGCGGCCATACACTCAGCAGCGAATTCGCCGATCCAAAAGACAAATGGGATCAGGGGGCCATCGCCGCGTTAGGTGGCAAAACCCTGCCGTTGATTGACCGCGTGATTATTTCGCCCATCGAGGAAGAGCAGCCGCGTTACCTGGCGTTTATGAATTTCGAGCACGACTACATTGAAGAAACGCCCTTGTCGTTTGTGCGGCAACTGATTCCGAACGGACCAAACGGAAAATTGGCACCGGTGTTGATCAAGCGAAACGTACAGGTATTTCATGAGGAGCAACCGGAGATCACTTACGACGCATTTAACATGGAAGATCCGATCGTCGGTGGTTACAAGCCGGAAAATATTGCCTTGCGCCGGGCGATTGTGCATGCGCATGATCGGATGCAGGAAATCAATATTGTCCGCCGTGGCCAGGCCAGTCCGGCGATGACCCCGGTGGGTCCGGGAGTGGTGGGGTTTGATCCGACCTTTCGCAGCGCAGAGCAAGAATACAATTTGCCACGAGCGCGAGCCTTGCTGGATGTGTATGGTTATCTTGACCGCGACGGTGATGGTTGGCGCGATATGCCGGATGGCCGGTCCATTCTTCTGGAATACAAATATCAGTCGAACGAGCAGGAACAACGCCAGCGCGCGGAACTGTGGGCCAAAAACATGGCAGATGTGGGCTTGCGCATGACATCCACCGCGGTGCAATTTGCTGATTTATTAAAAGACCGCAAGGTTGGAAAATTCCAAATGTCCGGTATCGCCTGGATTGCCGACTACCCGGACGCGCAAAATTTCCTGCAATTGTTATACGGACCCAATACCGGCATTTCCAATGATGCCCGTTTTAAATTACCTGAATACGACCGCCTTTATACCGCTTCACTGAAAGTTCCGGATGGTGTCGAGCGTAATCGTTTATACCGTGAAATGAATCGCCTTGTCGCCGCCTATGCGCCGTGGCGGTTGGGGGTGCATCGTTCGTTTAACCACTTTATCAACCCATGGGTGAAGGGTTATAAAAAACATCCCATTCTTTATACAAGTTTTAAATATTTGGATATTGATGTCGCCATGCAGCAGGCGGCCATGAATAAATAATAATTGTTGTCATTCATTCGTCACCATATCACCGCAGCAAAATCTTTAAATTTGTTATTTTTCACTAATAATTTGTCATTCGCAGAATCGTAACTTCGCAGTTACCTGGAAAAACTGGAGAACCCATGGGTGCCTATGTATTAAGAAGAATCGGCCAGATGATTCCGACGCTTGCGGGCGTGATGTTGCTCATCTTTGTGCTGTTTAACGCCGTTGGTGGCGATCCGGCATTGCAACTCGCCGGCAAGATCACCAACAAAGAACAGATCGAGAACATTCGCAAACAGCTTGGTGTGGATCAGCCCATGCATGTGCAGCTCGGTTATTTCGCCTTTGAGGTGGCGACCGGCTTTACCTGCACCTGGCGCAGTTATAGGGATGGGCCGACACCGGTGAAGGTTGACCCCAACGCGCCGACCAAGGCGGATGCGCCCAAGGTGGAGGCCAAAAGTGGTTGTCAGGCGGTTCGCTCCTGGTCAACCAATGAAGAAGTGCCAAAGATTCTCGCCACCCGCATCGGGCCCACCCTCACCATCATGATTCCGGTGCTGGTATTGGAAACCGTGATTGCCTTGTTGCTGGCCATTGCGGTGGCGTATATGCGCGGCACCCTGACGGATCGCATGATCATGATGTTGTGCACGGTGGCCATGTCGATTTCGTTTTTGGTTTACATCATTGTTGCGCAGTATTACTTCGGCTTTAAGTGGGGCATTTTCCCGGTGCAGGGTTGGAGTGACAACTTTGCCAAAAACGTCATGACTTACGCGCCGCTGCCGGTGATGCTGGCGATATTTGTCGGTTTGGCACCGGCGCTGCGCCTGTATCGCAGTTTCTTTCTGGACGAGATCAACAACGACTATGTGCGCACCGCACGTGCCAAGGGTGTCTCGGAAAATGTGGTGATGCTCAAACACGTGATGCGTAACGCACTGATCCCGATCCTGACCAATATTGGTATCGCCTTGCCGGGAATATTCGTCGGCTCGTTCCTGTTGGAATCCTTTTTTTCGATTCCTGGTCTCGGTCGTGAAATTTTGGTGGCGGTGAATCGTTCCGACTTCCCTGTGATCAAAGCGGCAACGGTTTATTTGGCGATGTTGACCATGTTGATCAACCTTGCGGTTGACGTCATGTACAAAGCCGTTGACCCGCGTGTTTCGTTCAAGTGAGTATGAATATGAAAAATATACTTCAAGCCGTTTTGAGCATTTATTCCTTGAATTCCATTCGGCTGTGTCGCGCAGGATTTGCACAGAATGAATTTCCCTCAGGAGAGTCAACATGAGTGCCGTTCTTAATCAACCCCCGGTCGCCGCCATCGTTCACCAGCCATCGCCAGGTTTATGGACGTTGGCTTGGCGCCGCCTCAAACGCGACAAGATCGGCATGGTCTCGCTGGTGGTGGTGATCTTTTTCCTGTTGATGGTGTTTGGTTCCTACTTTGGATTGATCGCCAAAAACTGGTCCAAGGAAGTTGGCGTCTCTTATGCCAACCCGACCTTCATGGCGGGAGCGGAAAATCTTGAAGCCAAACAACAGGGCGCCAAAGATTCATCCAAAGACATTCCGTTTGTCGACCTGTCGGATATTGACCCGCTGGCACCGAAATACGCCGAGTGGGCCAAACGCACCGCAGAAATAAAAATTACCGAAACACCACGCGCCGACACGCTGTTGTTTGGGGGTGACAAATGGGGACGGGACGTGATCCAGAAAGCTGTCAAGGGTGCAGAGACTTCGATTTTTGTCGGTCTGGTGGCGGCCCTGCTGGCGACCATTATCGGCACCGTGCTGGGGGCGATATCCGGTTACAAAGGTGGCAGAACCGGTGACTTCTTGGAATGGTTTTATAACGTCTTTACATCCATCCCCTACATTCTGCTGATCCTCGCCTTTGCCGCGGTATTTAAGCGCGGCATCGATACCATCATTTTTATTCTCGCCCTGACTGGTTGGACCGGTATCTACCGTTTGGTTCGTGCTGAATACATCAAACACGCCTCACGCGAGTATGTGATGGCGGCGCAGGCGATTGGTGCTTCACATTCGCGGCGCATGTTTGTGCATATTCTGCCCAACATTTCACACGTCTGTCTGGTGCAGTTGTCGCAGCACGTGGTGCAGTTCATCAAAGCCGAAGTCATCCTGTCGTTTCTGGGTTTGGGCGTGCCGGTCGATTCCGTGTCGTGGGGCACCATGCTCGCCGAAGCGCAATCCGAGTTGGTCATTGGCAAATGGTGGCAGCTGGTGGCCGCCTCGGCGTCGATGGCGGTGTTGGTGACGGCATTTTCAATGCTCACGGATTCACTGCGTGATGCACTTGATCCCAAGATTAAATAAGGGCGGGATATGGACAACTTACTCGAAGTTAAAAATCTAAACGTCAAATTCCGCTTGGACGGGGGCAGCATTTTTGACGCCGTCAACGGTGTGTCGTTTGATATTCCGCGCAACTCGACGGTTGCCCTGGTCGGAGAATCCGGCTCCGGCAAATCGGTGTCGGCGATGTCGATTATTCGGTTGCTGCCGCCGGAGCAGGCCATTGTCTCGAAAGACAGCCAGATTCTGTTTAACGGCACCAATCTGTTGGCGTTGCCCGACCGGCAGATCCGCAATATTCGCGGCAAGGATATATCGGTGATTTTCCAGGAGCCGATGACGTCCCTCAATCCGGTATTCACCTGTGGTGATCAGATCGCCGAAACGCTGCGTTTGCACACCAACTTGTCACGCAAACAGGCATGGAACCGTGCCGAAGAATTGATGAACGAGGTCGGCATCCCCGAGCCGCGTTTACGCATGCATTCCTTCCCGCACGAAATGTCAGGGGGGCAACAGCAGCGGGTCATGATCGCCATGGCGATTGCGTGTGAGCCGAAACTGCTGATTGCCGATGAGCCGACCACGGCGCTTGATGTGACCATTCAAAAACAAATTTTGGATTTGATCGCCAAGTTGCAAAAGAGTCACCACATGTCGGTGTTGTTCATTACCCACGATTTGGCGGTGGTGGGCGATATTGCCGATCACGTGGTGGTGATGCAGCAGGGCGAAATTAAAGAGAAGGGCACGGCCAAGGCAATTTTTGAGGCACCACAACACCCTTATACCAAGGCCCTGTTGTCCTGCCGGCCAAACGTGAATTCCCGGCCAAAGCGTTTGCCGGTGATCGACGACTTTATGCGTCCGGAAGGCCTGCGTCCGGAAAATCTCGAACAGCGGCCGCGGGGTTATGTCGGCACCGACGAGTTTGTGTTGGAAGTGAAAAACCTGTCGAAGGTTTTTAAACTCAAAGATGGCTTTTTTAAAACCAAGGATGTGGTTGCGGTCAAGGGCGCTTCGTTCAAGCTGGCGCGTGGCAAAACCCTCGGCTTGGTGGGCGAGTCCGGTTCCGGCAAAACCACCGTTGGTCTGACACTCATGCGATTGCATGATGCTTCCGGCGGCGAGGTCTTGTTTGACGGCGTCGATTTGCTGAAATTGTCCGAGTCGGAAATGATGAAATACAAACGGCGCATTCAGATTGTTTTTCAAAATCCGTATGCATCATTAAATCCGCGATTCACGGTCGGACAAATCCTGCTCGAGCCGATGTTGATTCATAACATCGGTGCCAACGAACAGGAACGTGTGCAATTGGCCATGGCGTTGCTCAAACGCGTTGGCATGCCGGAAGTGTCGTTTTACAAATACCCGCATGAATTTTCCGGCGGGCAACGTCAGCGGATTGCCATCGCCCGCTGTTTGACGATGAAGCCGGACGTGTTGATTTGTGACGAGTCGGTGTCGGCGCTGGACGTATCGGTGCAGGCGCAGGTGCTCAATCTGCTGCAAGACCTGCAAGACGAATACAACATGAGTTACATCTTTATTTCCCACGACCTGGCGGTGGTGAAATACATATCTGACCAAGTCATGGTCATGTCCGAAGGCGACGTAATCGAGGTGGCCAATTCGGACGAGATTTACCGCAATCCGCAGGAGGAATACACCAAGAATCTATTGGGCTCGATTCCGAAGGGCTGGGATGGCAAACGCACAGCTGCGGCGGCCGCTTAGGCAATTTCACGCTGGACGGTTTTCTGTTTTGGAAACCCCATGACAGCCAACCGTTTCCAGATGTTTTTGCTTTAAAGACCGCGCCGGTATTGGTGTTTGTTTTTGAATCGCAGTGTGGGCGCGCCAATGGGGCGGCGATAATGATCCACAGCGTGATCCACAGCGTGATCCACTGCGTGATCCGCTGCGTGATCCGCTGCGTGATCCGCTGCGCGGTTGTTGATCACGCCGTCGCCCGAGGCTGTTGACTGATCAGGACGACACACGCATCAATAGCGGCTCAATAGTCGGCTGACGTGCCACCCGACTACGGCGATACTTTTAAGCGCACACCGGTTTTGAGCGCCGATTTGGCGGACAACTTGTTCCAGGCGAGCAGGTTGGCGACGCTGGTATTAAATTGTTTGGCAATCGCAAACAGCGTGTCGCCGGATCGCACCATGTGAAACCGGCTGGTGCTGCCAATACTCACAATCCGCGTTGGCGCGGAATTTTTCGCCGACTTACCGGAAGAATTTGCAGCCACTTGGGACGGCGTCTCCACTTGCGCCAATTGGGTACTTGGCGGCAACTGCAGCGACTGGCCGATTTTGACAACGTTGCCGGAAAGTTTATTCAGCGTTTTTAGATCATCCAGCGCCATACCGGCGCGTTTGGCAATTGAAAAGAGCGAATCGCCCCCTTGGACGGTATAAGTGACATGGTCGGCGCCGGGCGCTGTTTGACTGGCAGGCGCAGCGGACATACCAGACACAACGGAGGCAATGGATGCAACCGGTGCCAGCCGCAGGATTTCCCGGTTGACGATACCGAGCCGGGTTGATTGATCAACACCAGCGGCGGCGGAATCAAGCAACTCTCGTTTCATGCTGACTTTTTTGTCGAACGCTTCACCGATCGCCAACGCCTCCTTTTGATTGGGCGCCATGAACGTAATCGGTTGCGTCAATTTCCCCTTGCGTTCCTTTAATGGTCCGTTGGTCGCACGCAGGTAGGAGGCGGTCATACCGTGGCTGCGGGCAACGGCATCCACCGATTGACCACGATTGGCTTTGACGGTGATCCAGGAAACCATCGGTGCATTGAGTGAACGATATAAGTCGAGATTGGAGGTGAAAACATCGGCTTTTTCGGTTGGCACCAAAAAATATCCGGTGCCGGTGGCGGCGACCGGTCTATTAAACGACGGGTTGAGCTGTGCAAATTCTTCCTCTGGCATTTCCGCCAAACGCGCTGCAAGCTTCACGTCGATTTTTTCCGGGGCATCGACCTGCACAAAAAACGGCCGGTTTTCGACGGCGGGCAAATCAATGCCATAACTTTGCGGCGACAGGATGATATTTTTTACCGCGATTAATTTCGGCACATAAGCGCGCGTCTCATTTGGCAAATTCAGGCTGGCAAAGTCAGTCGGCTTGCCGCGGCGCTGGTTGGCGGCGATCGCGCGGCCCACACAGCCTTCGCCGCAGTTGTAAGCGGCAAACGCCAGTTCCCAGGAATTAAACATGCCATGGAGTTTGGTCAGGTAGTCGAGTGCGGCATTGGTCGATAACAACACGTCGCGACGATTGTCGGTAAGCCAGTCTTGTTTCAGTCCAAAGTGTTTGCCGGTGGACGGAATAAATTGCCACATGCCGGATGCGTGGGCGTGTGAATAGGCTTGTGGATTAAAAGCACTTTCGATAATAGGCAGCAACACCACTTCAGTCGGCAAACCACGGCGTTCGACTTCTTCGATGATGTGATACATGTATCGCGCGCCGCGTTCGACAAAGCGTTTGATGTAATCCGGCCGGTTGGCGTACCAAAGTTCTTGTGCCTGAACCTGGGCGGACGACATGTCGGCCATGATAAATCCGCGCCGTACCCGTTGCCATAAATCGGTGTCGACCCACGGCGTAAAGGTCACAAAATCATTACGCCCCTCGGTGAACGGCAGTTTGGCAATCGGCTTCATGGCGAGTAATTCGGCGCGCGCCGGATTAATTGGCATCTCGTTGGATGGGACAACGACCGGCGATTCGAGCGTGCTACAGCCGCTGACGACGAGCAATGCAGCAACAAGAGCGCTAAAACGTCGGCTCAAGCGGCGAGTCAAGGGGAAGGTTGGCGTGGGCAACAGAGCGGGGATCGGGCGGGCGGGTATTACCGCGGATACATTTGAAAATTTCATTTCGCCATTATCCTAGAAACCAACGCTATTGGTAACCGTCTTTCAAAACATCCTGTAACCGATTGAATTTATTGGTTTAACTTTTCTCACATAAACGCAGGCTGGATGAAAAATTACAGTGTCAGTGAAAAATCCTGCACCACCGCACCCGGCAATCGTGCCGAGTCGGTAGATCTTTCACCATAACTGCCGGCGTCCATCAGCCAGTCACAATCGCTGGTGAGGGCAAGTAAATTATCACCGAGCATTCGATAGGCGGAGTCGTCAAATCGCATGACGTTGAGCGGTGCCTGAATCTTGCCGTTTTCGACCCAAAAGGTCGCAAACCGGGTCATGCCGGTCATACGACAATTGCCGCGATCCGAGTAGTTTAGATACCAAAGATTGCCGATCAACAAGCCGGTGTCGAGGGTTGGCAGGATATCCTCGCGAGCCAATGTCCCCGGCGCCATCGACAACGATTCGGGTGTTTCAGCGCCATTGGCGCCGTTGGTGGCAATGTTGAACTCCTTGGCGGTACGCGGACTGATGAGAGCGCCCGCATGTTTGCCGTTGGTAATGAGTTCAACCGACGCGTGCTTGATGAAGCCGTCGCAGTTAAACATGGCTGCCGCGCCCAGTTGAGACGCCTCGGTCAATGTTACCGCCGCATTCAGTCTGGCGCTGCCATCCTCGAGTTTCAGCAGCGGGCTTTGTTTATTGCGTTGTGATTTTTCGCCAAAACCACCCCAACTGAGCAATCCAACGACTTCCGCCATCGCCGAAGGGCTCAGGTAGGCGCGATATTGTCCGGGAGCCAGGGTCTTGGCGGGACGTTGTAAAACTTCCAGTTGCTCGATCGACGATTGCATTTTTTGTCTGAAGGCGGCCGCATCCCAATGTGTGCCGGCATAGCTGTTTTTGACAGCTTTGTCGGTGGCGTGGTACAGGCACCAATCAAAATTGAAGTTATCCACCCGATGCCAATTGCGCTGACCGAGCGAATTGGCGAAGCCCTTGTAGATTGTGCCAGACGCATAAATGCCAACCAAATCCCGCTGGTTGCCGGCACTGATAATTTGCGTCAGCATGGCCTCGTCTGTTGGCAGACTGCCTGCGCCGATATGTTCGGACGATGCCGGTTCGATGTTGTAGAGCAGGTAGGGGTCGACGGGTAACGACAGCAGGGTCGATCGTAATTGTGCCAGCGCAGCATCACACATGGAATGGTCTTGACCGGCTTCGCCACTTAAGGAGAGGGTGATTTCGGCCCGCCGTTGTTTGGCGACGAGTGAGATGCTCAGATACATCTGTTTGACTGAGCCCGCCTGCCGCACGGCATTCTTATTGAAGCGGACAAAGTTGGAATCTTCGGCAGACAAATATGCCAAGTACGTTTCCCCCGACTGTGTCCGGGTATGCAAGTGGTCGGCGAGCTGATAAAAGTAGGTTTGCATGTGATTTTTTATAAAAGATTATTGGTGCCGCGCATCAGTTTTTACGCGCGGTCGCAAAACAACAGGCTGGTGGGATGGTGGCGGCTGGCAGCGAAAATGGATCGGGCAAACGCTTTACTGCTCGCCACCAAACACGTCGATGTTGGAAAATTTGCACGCCGGGCTGGCATGTCCGACTCGAATCACCTGATTGGGCTCGCCTTTGCCGCAATACGGCGTGCCCATGATCTCCTGGGTGTCGGCATCACCAACGGCGGTCAGGTCGCGCCAAAATGTTGCGGAAACACCCCGATAGTTTGGATTTTTCACCACTTCGCCCAGTTTGCCATTGGTAATGCGCTGGCCGGTTTCACAGCCGAATTGAAACTTGTTGCGCGAATCATCGATCGACCAGGACACGTTGGTGCGCATCAATACACCATTGTCAATCGACGCAATCATGTCGTTCAATGAAGTGCTGCCGTTCTCAATATTCAAATTCGACATACGATCGATCGGCGGACGATTCCATGCGCAGGCGCGTGCAGTGGCCACCCCCGGCATATTGGCGCGCGCTTGCGAAATGGCGCCGCCCAGCGGCCGTTGCAGGATGCCGTTCTGAATGACCAGTTGTTTGTGTGCTGCAGTGCCGTCGTCGTCAAACGCGAAACTCGCGAATTGCTGACTCATGTTTGGGTCGTAGCTGACATTAAGCAACGATGACCCGTATTGGTAGTGACCAAACATATCGAGGCTGACAAAGCTGGTGCCGGCGTAATTGCGTTCGTCGCCCAGAATGCGATCCAATTCCAGTGGGTGGCCGATCGATTCATGAATTTGCAGCATCATTTGATCCGGCATCAAAATCACATCCATTTTGCCGGTCGGGCAATTGGCGGCAGTTAATAACTGTAAGGCTTCGTCGGCGGTTTGTTTGCCGGCACCATAAAAGCCGGAACGGGCGATGATTTCCATACCACCCTGTTGGCAAAAACCGTTGTAACGTCCGCCAAATGAGCGGGTTTGTGATTCGCCATCGGCAAACGCCGTCACCATCAACGACGGCACCATGAAGTCCCACTCTTGGTCAATCATGCTGCCGTCTGCGGTCACAAACAGCTGCTTGGTGTGGGTGGTCCAAAAACTTGCCGACCAATCGACAATTCGATCGTCGATCTTGCAGGCTGCGCTTTCAGTTTGTAAAAGAGTGATTTTGTCGGCCAACGATACCGTGGACGGGGCTTGTTTGACGCTACTGCGGTAGTGGCCGCTGGTCATTTTTTCCTGCGCGCGAATAATCGCCGAATAGTCGGTCACGGAACGTGACGCGGTCAGGTGCGCCCACTGCAACGCCCGCCGGGCGGCTTCGCGCAGGCCGCTTTCGGTTAAATCGCTGGTGGCGGCGTAACCCAAGCCGCCTTTGTCTATTACCGTCACCATCACACCGCGATCGGTGCTGATGGACGGCGGTTCGACCACATTCTGCTGGACCGTCAGTCGTTCGGACGTTTCTTCCACCAAACGAAACGAGCAAAAGTCACAGGCTGGGGCGATGCGCTTAAAAATGGCTTCGAAAGAGGCGGTCATGAGGGTCAAAATCCAACTGGAAAGGACCACATTGTAACAATTGACCGAACCATGCATACGGGAGATCGTCTGCCCTCTGGGCTTGCGTTTTATTGCCCGACAGGGCGACCAGCCCGTATTCACGGCAAACTTAGGCACCAATTGGCCCCGATCATTGAATTTATGGTCAAGCTGGTGTAAGGTCTTTTAACAATTGCGCGACGGTAAATCGAGCGTTTTAGTGACCAAGCGCAAAAATTCAAAAAAGAAAACCAGCCAGGGGGCGCAATGGATCTGACTTTTTGTGGCAGAGTTTGTGGCAGAGTTTGTGGCAGAGTTGATTTTTTTTCCGCCAGAAGCATTTTTGCGAATGTGGCAAAAGCATCAAAGCGAGGATTGACCCTTGCGGGCGTTGTTTTTGTGTCAATGTTGTCTGCAACCATCGCCGACGCGCAGCAACCGTTGGCCGATCCCAATTTATTGATCCTTCGTAATACCGAGGTTAGAGCGGTTGCGCGACAGGCAGATGGCAAGTTGTTGTTGGCGGTTGACGGCGTTGCTGATGCGCGTTATTTGGGCACGCCGCTTGGTTTTGATGCGGCAGGTAATCCAGTGGGCATCGGCGGCACGTTCATAAATGGTTTGATGCGGGTGAATGCCGACGGCAGTCGCGACGCATCGTTTACGGTTGATTTGCCGAATGACAACAATACGGGCATTGGTAGCGGCAGTGTATGGGACGTCAAGATTTTTGGTAATTTCGCCTATGTGTTGGGGGACTTCTCCATTATTGGCGGCGTCGCCCGCGCGGGTTTGGCACGTATCAACCTGACCACCAATACCGTTGATGCCAATTGGAACCCGAATCCACAGCGGCGCATTGCCAATCAAACTGCAGTCGGTTCGATGGCGCTGGATGGCGGCGGCAATTTGTATACCTTTGGCAGCCTGTACGATATTGGTGGCAAATTAAATGTGCGCATGGCGAAAATTCCCGCCACTTCCACAACCGGGCAGGCCGATGCAAACTTTGACGGTCGCTTTGTCACTGTCAATTTGGCCGACGATATTGTTGCGGACGTCGGCATTTATGCCGAGCCGACTGTAAATGGAGCGGTTTATGTTGCCGGTCGAAAGGTCAATGTCCCGCCGACACAAAAGTCGCGCATCTATAAAATCAATCCGATTAGCGGTGTGCAAGATACCAGTTGGAATGCCGATTTGCAGGTGATTGATATGGCCATCAATGACATCGTCGTGGCCGTTGGCGGCGACGTATATGTCGGTGGACAGGTCGCGGGTATCGCGACCATTGGGCAGAATTTTACGTCTCCATATACTTTGGCCAAATTGAGTGGATCGACTGGTCAGGTGCCAGCATCGTGGCTGGGTGGATTGAGCGGCCCACCCACCCTCGCGCACGCATTGACCTATTCAATTCGCGGACACCATCGGTTGTCAATTGATAGTGCAGGCAATCTGTTCGCCGTCGCCAGCCGTTTGCTGGGCGATGCTCAGCCGGTATTTCATATTAAATATGACGGCAACACCGGATTGCCGATCCCTGGTTTTGCCGAACGCGATATCGCCGGAATCAATGCCGGTGGTTTGTTTATTTTGGCAACCGTAGACGGCGTGTATGTGTCCGGGCCCGGCTACAACGGCGGGGTGCGTACTGGATCGGTCGCCAAGCTGGACGCCACCACCGGGGCGCCGGTGGCGAGTTTTGCAGTGAATATCAAAGAGGCCGGATTTATATCGACTTCGACCAAACTCGACGATGGCCGGGTGGTGATGGGCGGTGGCTTTAATGAAGTGAATGGGGTCGCGGTCAATAACCTCATCCGTTTTAATGCCGACGGAACTTTTGACCCGACCTTTACCAATGGCCCGAGTGGGTTTGTCATGAATGTCAAACACATCGCAGGTAAGATTTACGCCAGTGGACCGTTTCGGTTTTCTGGCACTACACCTAGAAGTTATATCGCCCGTTATGATGCCTTGAGCGGTGCGCTTGATACCACCTGGAGTCCGGTGCTGGATGGTCATGCGCGGGCAATCACCGGCGATGCCACAACCATTTATATGGTCGGCGGTTTTTATACTGTCAATGGTTCGGTGACTGGATGTATCAGTAAGTTGTCGGCCACCACCGGTGTGCCGGATCTTGGCTGGCAACCGGCCATGACAGGGATTACCCTGGGCTCGTTGTGTCAGCGGGCAATTGCCAGAATGGGTAATTTTATTTATGTTGGCATGCCGAACAATGCGGGTTTTCTGGGCGTGCCGCGGCTGGTGGTGAATGGGCAAAACCGTACCTTGGCGAGAATCGATGCGACCACCGGGGTGATTGACAATAGCTTTGATCCGAATCCAAATGGTACCGTGCAGTCGATGGAATCGGATGGCAGTAACATTTTCCTCAGCGGCGGATTTAATACCATTGGTGGAGTCAGCACCCGGTTGGCGAAAATCTCCGGCGCAACCGGCGCCATTGACACAACCTTTGTACAGCCTTTGACCGGTCTGCCGAATAATGCAACTTGGATTCGCACCACACCCGCGGCAATCTACCTGACGGGGAGCGAATTTATCGGCACGCAAACACGGCCTTTTGTTTGGAAGATTTTGCAGAATGGCACACGCGATACGGCTTGGTCGCCGACTTTTGAATTGACCAACCAAGCGGATGCCTTTAACGCCGCTGCGGAGCCATTCGGTAACAGTCGCATCATGATTGGCGCGGGCTTTACCGCAGCAGGTACGGCTAATATTTTGCGCGTGGCAGTGGCGGCTTTTAGTACCGAGCCGCCCCGGTCACTGACGTTTAATCAAGTTGGTCGCGGCACCTACGTCATTGGCAACAGTAGTTCGACCGGGACGGTATCGTGTAACAACTGCTCCACTGGGTCCAAGACTTATGACTTTGACACCGGCACGGTGCTGACGCTGAATGTACGGCCCACACCAGGCTGGGTGTTTGCCGGATGGAGTGGTGCCAGCGGCAGTGCGAGTTGTACCGGAACGGGAACCTGTAGCGTGACGTTAAATGCGGCATCCGCAGTGACGGCGACCTTTACCAAGGTGCGTGACTTGATCGAAGAGTAGTTGTAAGTTGGCGGCAACTGTGGCAACCGCAGCGGCGACAGTACGCTAAGCGCCGGCCGGGGTTTTATGATTGGTAATCAGCGCGGCGATTTCCGGCTCGGTTAAGCGCACCAGATACCACTCCGGCATGACGCTGGCACCGAGCGACTTATAAAAATCAATCGACGGCGTATTCCAGTCGAGCACCCGCCATTCGAAGCGACCGCAGTTACGGGCGGCAGCCAATTCGGCCAGATGCACAATCAGCGCCTTGCCGTGGCCGTTGCCACGCGCGGTCGGAATGACGAATAAATCTTCAAGATAGAGACCGGGCTTGGCGAGGAAGGTCGAGTAGGTGGTGAAAAACAGCGCAAAACCAATGGGCAAATTATTTTCCGTTGCCATCACACATTCACACGCGGGCCGCGCGCCAAACAGCGATTGATGCAACATGGCCGGCGTTCCAGTCAGCATGTTTTCCAGTTTTTCATATACGGCGAGTTGGTGGATCAAATCGTGAATGGTGTCCACGTCTGACGGGGTGGCGGGACGAATGGTCAACATAGGACGAACTCTTATTGTTTAAATTGAAAGTGAAACAACGAAATTAAAAGTGGTCTTTCCAGACGCGAATCGCACCGAAAATTTGTGCGGGTGCCGCCTGCCCGCTGAGTTGTCCGCCGGATTTTTTTACGGCCGCGGCAATCACGTCGGGCGCATCCCAGCGCATAAACGGATTGGTGGCGCGTTCCAAACCGATGGTCGACGGCAGGGTCGGTTCCCCACGCGCACGTTTTGCGCTATCCGCAGCGATACGCTGTTGCAAATCGATGTTGTTGGGCTCTACCGCCAGCGCAAAGCGTAAATTGCTGAGCGTGTATTCGTGTGCACAAAAAAATTCGGTGGCGGCCGGCAGGGTGCGCAATTTTGCCAGCGAGTTCTGCATTTGTAATGGCGTGCCCTCAAACAATCGACCGCATCCGCCGGCAAATAAGGTGTCGCCGCAGAATAACCAGCCGTGATTTTTTTCGTAATAAACAATATGTCCCAAGGTATGGCCGGGCACTTCTAAAATTTCAAACCCCAATCCCAGAGCGGCAATTGAGACAGTTTTTCCCGAAACGGCAGGCGCAGTGCGGTGCGGGATTTTTTCAGTGGGTGGTCCCCAAACCGGCATCGCCTGGCCACACCAGTCGAGCAAATCACCAACACCCCCAACATGATCGGCGTGGTGATGGGTGACCAATATTGCCGACAGCTGTAAATGGTGTTTCGCCAGATAGTCAATGACCGGCACGGCGTCACCCGGATCAACCACCACGGCATTTTTGCCGTTGTGAATCACCCACAAATAATTATCGGCAAATGCCGGAACAGGGAAGACAGTCAACATTCCAGTTAAAATTTTCAGATGGATAATAAATTAGGTCAGCCAACCACCGATAAACAGCAAAGTCCCGTCAGTTTAGCCGACTGGCTGGCCACGCCGCTGGGTGCGTATACGCTGGCACAGGAGCGGGCCTGGTTGGACAAGGTCGTGCCGGACATTTTTGGTTATCACGCAGTGCAATTTGGTCTGGCAGAATTTGATTTGTTGCGCGAGTCACGTATGACTCATCGGGTGGTGGTTTCACCGACGATGGTGGCGCACGCCACCGTTGCGGCGCAGTTTCATGAGTTGCCATTCGAAACCAATTCGGTTGATCTTTGTTTGTTGCCGCATACCCTTGAATTTGCCGACAATCCGCATGATATTTTGCGTGAGGTTGATCGCATCCTTCGGCCCGAGGGGCGCGTCATTATTATTGGTTTTAATCCGTGGAGCCTGTTTGGCATCAAACGATTTTGGTCGTCCAACACAATGCCATGGTGCGGCCAATTTATTTCCTTGGTGCGCATGAAAGACTGGCTGCAATTATTGGGCTTTGAGGCCAGCCAGGGACACCTGTGCTGTTATATTCCGCCGGTGCAAAGTAACAAGTGGCAGCGTCGCTGGCGTTTTATGGAGCGTACTGGCGACCGTTGGTGGGGCGTGGCCGGTGGTGTATATATGTTTGAAGCGATCAAACGCGTGCAGGGCGTGCGCCTGATGGGCCCGGCCTGGACCCAGGCAGGTAATAAAAAGCCTAAGTTTGCCGCAGTGGCACAAAACACCTGTCACAACCGCCATGGCAGCAGTAAAAATATTGTTCCACATTTGAAAGTCGTTAAATAATGAAAGTTGTCACGATTTACGCCGATGGTGCCTGTAAAGGTAATCCCGGTGCCGGTGGTTGGGGGGCGTGGTTGCAGGCGGGCGAGGTCGAACGCGAGATTTTCGGTGGAGAAGCCAATACCACCAACAATCGCATGGAATTGCGTGCGGTGATTGAAGCGTTGGCAACCTTAAAACGGGATTGTGACGTGATCGTTTATACCGATTCGTCGTATGTGCAAAAAGGCATCAGCGAATGGATTCACGGCTGGAAACGCAACGGTTGGCGGACGTCCGACAAAAAACCGGTCAAAAACGAAGACCTGTGGCGCGCGCTCGATGTGTTGGCGCAACAGCATCGGGTCGATTGGCGCTGGGTGAAAGGGCACTCGGGACACCCCGGCAATGAACGTGCCGATGCACTCGCCAATATGGGCGTCGAATCGTTGCGCAACGCCGTCCCAAAGGTGATGGCATGACGCGGCAGGTATTTCTGGATACCGAGACCACCGGTTTGGAAGCGGCGCAGGGCCATCGCATTATTGAGGTGGCGTGTGTGGAAATGATCAGCCGCCGCCTGACCAAAAATAACTTCCATTGTTATTTCAACCCCGAGCGGGAAATTGACCACGGCGCCCAACAAGTACACGGCATCTCGCTTGATTTTCTGGCGGACAAACCAAAATTTGCCGATGTGGTGGTTGAATTCCTGAATTATTTGGGTGACGCGGAGCTGGTCATCCACAACGCTGCTTTTGACGTCGGCTTTTTAAACGCCGAACTGAAACGCGTCAAAAAAAACAGCATCGACCTTTTAGATGGCGTTGGCAGTACCAGGCGCTCTATCATCGACACCTGGAAAATGGCGCGTGAACAATACCCCGGCCGCAAAAATTCGCTCGACGCGTTGTGTGAACGATTTGAAATCGACAACAGCGCCCGCACCATGCACGGTGCCTTGCTCGACGCTGAGTTGCTCGCCGAGGTTTACCTTGCATTAACGCGCGGTCAGGACAGCCTCGATATTGGCCTGAATGTGAATGCCAAAACAGTTGATGGCCGTGCCATCGAGCCGACCGCCCGACCTGAAAAGTTGAGAATTTTGCGTGCCGATGCCGATGAATTGGCCAAACATGCCGAAATGGTTGAACGGCTACAAAAGGCATCCGGCGGCAAAGCGGTTTGGGCGCTGCTCGATTCCGATCAATAAGCGCAAAAATAAGCTGCATGCACGCCATGTTGCAGGTGTGTTTTGCGCCAATACGGCGTGGTCGGTTATAATTTCACCTCTTTCAGGTTTTCTGATCAGCTGTCGACCCGCAAAACCGCGCTTCTGCGCGGTTTTGTGAGTGCAAACGTTGCTTTTCTAACGTGATTCTCGCGTGAGTAAATGAGTAGGACCCTCAAGAGTGCCCCACTAGACCGACCCTCAAGACCGACCCTCAAGACCCCCAAACATGAAAACTATCTCTTCCATTTTTGTATTGGCGCTGGTATTAGCTGCCACTACCGCCATGAGCGCCGGTGACGTTGCTGCCCAAGTCCCGGCTGCTTCGGCTTCACCGTCCAAAGGTGACGCCAAGGCTGGAAAACAAAAAGCAAATGCGATTTGCTCGGGCTGCCATGGCATCGCCGGAACTAAAGTAGCCTACCCGGAAGTTTTCCACGTGCCGCGTATTGGCGGCCAGAACGAAGCCTATTTGGTGGCGGCATTAAACGCCTATCGTGCCGGTGAGCGTTATAACGCCACCATGAAGGGTCTGGCCTCCGCATTGACAGAAAAAGACGTAATGGACATCGCCGCGTACTACGCCGGTATTGAGTCTGTTAAATAAGGATTGACCCGATGAAATTCACCGCAAAATTATTCGCCGCCGCCATCGTTGCCTCGTTACCCATGTTGGCGCATGCCGCCGGCAACGTTGAAGCTGGCAAGAAAAAAGCCGAATCCTGTGTTGCCTGCCATGGTCAAAGTGGTGCCCGCCCCATTCAGCCGGATTACCCGGTTTTGGCCGGTCAACATGAAGATTATTTGGTTGCGGCAATGTCGCAATATAAATCCGGCAAACGCCAAAACGCCATCATGAAAGGGTTTGCCGCGCCGTTGTCGGCTCAGGACATTCGTGATTTGGCGGCATATTTTTCGAAAGAAAAATCAAACCTGAAAATGAAATATTGATCGGCATGATTTGCCGTTTCTTGCAATAAAAAACCCGCCTGATGGCGGGTTTTTTATTTGGCCTGCGGAATCGATGTGTTGCCGGCCAATGGAAACGCAATGACGTTCATGCTATCATGCGGCATGAATTTATGAAGGAGCATAAACATGGCTGTCCAGACAAAAATTGTTGGCACCAGCGGGCAAATTTCCATCGGCAAGCAGTACGCCGGTCAGCAAGTGATTATCGAGGAGATCGAGCCGGGTGAATGGCGTATTCAAACGGCAATCACCATTCCCAAAAGCCAGGCGTGGGTGCATACAAAGGCCACACAGGCCGAACTTGATCGCGCCCTCGATTGGGCGACAAAGACGTCACCCAAAAGAACAACGATCGACGCCCTGGCGAAGAAACTGAGTGGCACAAGTGGCCGTCGCAAATAATTTAGTACTGCTCGACCTGAATTACCCGCCGTTTCTGGACAGCCTGTTTGCGTTGGAAAAGAACGACAAAATCCAGCTCATTAAACAGCTTGAAAAAATCAGCAAGCTGACCTGGGCCGACGTACAACGCGACCCGGGGTTGAAATGGGAAAAAATTCATCCAATCCCGCTTTTGCTTCAGCGGCATTTGCTCGATGACAAAACCCGCGCGCTCTATAGTATTCGGCTCACGCAGTCCAAACGTGCCGTGGTGTTGCGAGAAGGCGAATACATGCGTTTTCTGGCGCTGCCCAAAGACCATGATTCGACATACGCCTGAGTGTAGCCATTTTTTGCCTCAAACGCCCCGCAAATATTGGGGTTTTAAAACAATTGAAAAACGGTACAATTCGGCCAATACCGGCGGTTCGCCAGCCCGGTCTGATTTCATACATTGATCCGGTGAATCAAGTGGGAAACAATGTGATTCCGACGCCTAGTGTTGAGCCAGTTCTAGGCCAGCGCGCACACATTGAATGGCGGTACCGTTTTGACAAATTGAGCTCCCGCGCGCAACATCTCCGCACCGACATTCGTCGGTAACACAGGGAGAACCACATGCAAATCATCAAATTGTTGTTGGTGGCATTGGCAATGTCAGGGTTTGTCGCGACTGCAGGCGCTCAGGATGCGAAGCCTTATAAGGAGGGTGCCGTTACACAACTGACGTACATCAAAACCAAACCGGGCAAGTTCAACGACTACATGAAATTTCTCGCCGGCGACTATAAAAAGCTCATGGAGGCGAACATCAAGGGGGGACTGGTGGTCCGTTACGGGATTTATACGACGCAGCCGCGAAACCCGAATGAAGCAAATTTGATTCTGGCGGTGACTAGGCCGAACTTCGCCACGCTCGACAAGGTCGACGAAATGGACGCAATCTCGGCCAAGATCGGCGGCAGCAGCGAAGCACGCGCCAAGGCTGCCGCTGAACGCGCTACCATGCGCGACATACTCGGTGGCGAGCTGATTCAGGAAATGGTTCTCAAATAGGCCAAAAGCGGACATCCAAATGCGCCCTCCAGTTGAAGTTTTGCCCATTGCAAACTACACGCCAGATTTGCATGGTTGGCAGGCTCGCTTATCAACGAGAAGTGTATGAGCGCACTGCACCTTCGGCAGCGAATGCATCA